>NZ_CAXUQW020000001.1:0-871860 GCF_964253355.1 Brevundimonas sp. LjRoot202
ATAGTCGGGGCGCTAACGCTCGCGACACGGTCGCTCGCTGCCTGAGCGCGCCTTCGGGCCTCAAGCCGCGAGCCTCCGCGAGGCGAGCATAGGCTGAGCAAAAGACAGAACGGCCCCGGAGGAAACTCCGGGGCCGTTTTCTATGCGGGGGGAAGCGCTAGATGAACCGCACCTCCACCCCCGGCTTGACCGAGGCGGCCAGCTGTTCGGCGTCCCAGTTGGTCATCCGGATGCAGCCGTTGGAGGCGGTCTTGGCGATCTTCGACGGGTCGGGCGTGCCGTGGATGCCGTAGCTGTCGCGCGACAGCTCGATCCACACCGAGCCGACCGGATTGTTGGGGCCGGCTGGGACGACGACCTTCCGGTCGCCGCGGTCGTAGCTGAGCTTGGCCGGGTCGTAGGTGTAGTCCGGCTCGTTGGCGACGCCGACCACGCGCAGGGTTCCCGAGGGGGCGGGGCGTTCGCTGGAGCCGATGGTGGCGGGGTAGAAGGCCAGCAGCCGGCCCGAGGCGTCGAAGGCGCGGGCCGAGCGCTCGGTCTTGTCGACGACGATGCGGGCGACCTCGCCGAGGGGGCGGTCGCCCACGGCGGGGACGACGAGGCTCTGGCCGGCGCGGCGGAAGTCGACGCCGGGGTTCAACGCCTGCAGCAGGGCCTCGGTGACATGGAAACGCTCGGCCAGCCGCTCGCGGGCGGAGCTGTAGTGCACGCCCCGGGCGGCCTGGGCGGCGAGGTCGCCGGGCGGCGGGCTGAACGGCCCGGCGACATCGACGGCGGTCAGGACGTAGGCGGTCATGACCCGGGCCGTGTCGGCGGCGGCCAGCCGCTCGAGCAGGGCCGCGTCGGCGGCGTCGCCCTCGCCGAGGCCCGCGGCCTTGCGCCAGGCGGCGATGGCCTGGCGGGTGTTGTCGCCGGCGAGGCCGTCGATCACGCCCGGAGAGAAGGGCGAACGGTCGAGCAGGATCTGCAGCCGGACCAGCCCCGGGTCGGGGGCGTAGGCGGCGGGCGCCAGGCCTTCAGCCGGGGGCGGGGCGGGCGGCCGCGGCACGCCCGCCTCGATCTGTTCGACGGTGAGCCGGGCGCCCGGGGCGGCCGGCGGGGCGGATTGCGACGGCGGTTCGCCGGGTTCGGGGGCGCCGCAGGCGGCGGGCGCGAGGCCGAGGATGAGGACGGCGTGGGCGGCGGCGATCAGGCGAAAGGACATGGGATTCCGGACAGTTGGGGTCCGGACTCAATCCCTCCCGGGCCGCGGCGTTCCCGTCCGGTCAGCGCAGGGCGGCGGCGAGGCCTTCGGCGGTGACCTCGGCCCAGCAGGCATAACCCGGGTCGTTCAGGTGCAGGTCGTCGGGGCCGACGCCGCCGCGCTCGAGGCCGGTCCAGTCCGCCATGGCGGCGAAGCGGTGCAGCACGGCGTAGCCGACCCGGCCGCCCTCGAGGTCGATCAGTCGCGCCATCTCGCCGAGCGCCGGATTGCGGCCCTGGAAGGACGGATTGGTCGTCCCCTCCGGCAGGCGCTGCGGATCGACCAGAAGGACGTCGACCCCGGCCCGGTCGAGCACCGCCTCGCCGCGGCGGAAGTCGGCGAACACCGCGTCCATCGGCCGGTCGCGCAGCATGTCGTTGGTGCCCAGCTGCCAGATCACCAGGTGCGGATCCGCCGCCTCGATTTCCCGGGCCAGCCGGTCGGCGGTCTCCTTCGCCGTCTCGCCGCCGATGCCCTTGTTGACCACGGTGACCTCGACGCCCGGCAGGCGCCGTTCCAGCCCGGCCTCGAGCAGGGGGACGAAGCTCAGTTCGGGCCGGCTGGCCCCGTGGCCCTGAATCGAGGAGGAGCCCATGGCGAGAATGGTCAGCCGCCCCGAGGCGACGGCCCGGCGGCTCTGTTCGAGACCAGCGTTGGCGACGACGTGGTCCGCGGAGACGGGGCATGCCGGCGGCGCGGCCGGGAGCGTAGCCCAGCTCGGGGCGGATTGGGCGAAGGCGGCGGGTGCGCCGGCGAGGAGGGCGACGGCGACGGCGACGGCGGATTTCAAGGATTCGGCTCTCCGGTGGCGGGATCGGTGGCGGTCTCGCCGCTGTTGCTGCTGCCTTCGGAACCCGGCGGCTCCTGGGCGGGTCGCGGCGGCTCGCCCTCGCGGGGCGGGCGGCGCTCCTGCTCGTACTCGTTCTGGCGGCCGGGCTTGCGGCCGGTTTCGGGGAAGGCGGTCATGCGAAGCTCCACTGAAGAACGGGATGGACCGAAAGGCAACGCCCGCGTGCGCGGGCGGCTCCGCAGCATCTCGTTCACCAAGCCTCTAAACCGTACCGCAACGGCGGCCGGGGCATGGTTCACGAACGAACAGGGGGCGGACGGGCGAAAGATGGGCCAGACTTCGGACATCGAGATCATCCGGCCGGACGCGCTGCGGCCGGACGACCGCGCGGCCTGGGACGCCCTGCGCGCCACCGAGCCCGGGCTGGACCATCCCTATCTGGATCCCCGTTACGCACTCGCGGCGGCGACGATTCCCGGGGCGGCGCTGGCGGTGTTCCGGCGCGGCGGCGCGGCCGTCGGCTTCTTTCCCTTCCAGCGGCGCGGACGGCTGATCCAGCCGCTGGGCGCGCCCCTGACCGACTATCACGGCGTCATCGCCGCCGCCGGCGAGGGCCTCGATCCGGCCACGGTGGCGCGGCGCCTGGGCGGCGTGCTGCGCGTCGGCGGCTGGATGTCGCCGTCGGCGGCGGTTCCCGGCTTCATCGTCCGCACGCGCATGGCGACCGACGTGACCGGCGGGCGAGACGCCCTGTCGGCCCGGCTCGAGGACCGCAGCCACCGCTTCTTCAAGAACATGCGCCGGCTGCGGCGCGGCTTCGAGCGCGAGTACGGCGAGCCGGTCTTCACCTGGGACGAGCGCGACCCGGCGGTGCTGGACTGGATCATCGCCCACAAGCGAGACCAGTACCGGCGCTCGCGGCGCCACGACGTGTTCGCCTGCGGCTGGACGGCGGACCTTCTGCACACCCTGCTGGAGACCCGGACCGCTGATTTCGGCCTGCGCGTGTCGAGCCTGCGCACGGCGGCGGGCGAGCTGGTCGCGGCCGAGGCCTCGCTGGACGACGGCCGCACCCTGCACCTGTGGTTTCCGACCTACGATCCAGCCTTCGCGCGCCATGGGGTCGGGACCCTGCTGACCCGGCTTGAAATGGAGCAGGCGGCCGACCTCGGCTACCGGCTGGTCGACTTCGGGGCCGGGGACGAGGGCTACAAGACGGCGCTCGCCGAGCCCTCCGGGGCGGTGTTCGAGGGCGTGGTCGAGGGGCCGCGCCCCGACCTGGCGTGGCGGGCGGGGCGGCTGCTGGCCGGCGGCCCGGCCCCGCTGCGCCGGTTCGAGCTGAGCCTGAGCCGCCGGTTCGACATCATCAACGCCTGCGAGACCCGCGCCGCCCACTGGTGGGCAGGCGCCGCCGGGGCCGCCGCCGCCGCGGCGCGCAAGAGCCTGGGAGCCTCCGCATGAGCGATCGCCTGATCCCCGCGTTCGACGCCGCCCGGCGCGACGCCTTCGGCCGGACGCCGGTCACCTACGCCCACCGGCTGCTGGAGACCGGACTGTTCGAGGACGAGGCGCTGGCCCGCCAGCTGGAGCGCCACCCGGCCGAGCTATTCGACATCAACATCTTTCACTACGGCCCCGACGACCAGGCCATGCTGCAGACCGGGACCAAGGGCCGGCGCGGCGGGGCGGCCCTGCTGGAGGCGGCCAAGGCCGGGCGGATGTGGATCCAGATGCGCCGCATCCAGGACCACTGGCCCGAACTGGTCGCGGTGATGCGGCGAACCTTCGCCGACCTGTCGGACCACGTGCCGGGCTTCAACCCGGTGCAGGTGACCGGCCAGCTGATCCTGTCGGCCCCTTCGGCCAAGGTGCCGTTCCACGCCGACCCGCCCGGGGTGACGCTGTTCCACCTGCGCGGCGAGAAGCGCATCTGGATCTATCCGGTCGACGAAACCCATATGCCGAGCCGGTCGATGGAGAACATCGTGCTGGAGCAGCAGACCGAGGACCTGCCGTACCGGCGCGAGATGGACGCGGCCGCCGAGGTGTTCGACCTGAAGCCCGGCATGGCCGTCGCCTGGCCGCTGCACGCGCCGCACCGGATCGAGAACCAGGGCAGTTTCAACGTCTCGCTGTCGTGCGACTACCAGACCTGGCGGTCGCGGATGACCAACGGGGCGCACTATACGAACGGCGTGCTGCGCCGCTGGGGCGCGCCGGTGCTGCCGGCCGACCGGGCCCCCATGGCGGCCCGGGCCGCCCTGTGGAGCGCCTCGCTGGGCCTGCGCCGCCTGGGGCTGGTCAGGACCCGGCTGGAGTCCTACGAGCGCGCCTTCGAACTGGGCGACGAACCGCCGGCGGCGGACAAGGGCCTGATCTCGCCGCTGGCGATGCGCTGACCAGCCATCCTTACAACGAGGTCATGACCTCGATTTAAAGTGACTCGGCGACGGACCGGCCGCACCTTTCCCGCACATTCCGGAGAGGGAGCCCCCGCCATGAAGACCATCCTGCTGTCCGCCGCCGCCGCCGCCGCGACGATCGCCGCCGCCGGCCCCGTGCTGGCCCAATCGCCCCAGGTCGAGATCGAACACGCCGTCGCCCGCGTCGTTGTCATCGTCGAGGACCGCGCCGATATCGGGGTGGAGATCGAGCAGGGCTCGTCGCGCCTGCCCCCGCTTCGGGTCGAGCGGCGCGGCGACGAAGTGCGCATCGACGGCGGCCTGGGCCGTCGCATCGCCGGCCTCAGCGTCGGCGACAGCATCCGCGACTGCCGCTCCGGCCCGGACCGCACGCGACCGGGGCAGGGCGCCTCGGTCGAGGTGCGCGACATCGGCCGGGTCAATCTCGAGGACGCCCCGCTGATCGTCATCCGCTCGCCCCGCAACGTCAATATCGACGCCGGCGGAGCCGTCTACGGCTCGATCGGCCGCGGCGCGACCTCGGTCGATATGGGCAACGGCGGCTGCGGCGACTGGGTGATCGCCAACACCGACGGACCGGTCGACGCCTCCGTGGGCGGATCCGGCGATGTCATGGTGGGAACCACGCGGTCTCTGGAGGTCAGCCTGGCCGGTTCCGGCGACCTGACGGCCGGCGCGACCGGCGCCCTCGACCTGAGCCTGGCGGGGTCCGGCGGCGCGGCCATCGCCGAAGTGAACGGCGACACGGATATCTCGATCGCAGGGTCCGGCGAGGTCGCCGTCCGCCGTGGCCGGTCTCCGAACCTCGACATCTCCATCGCCGGTTCGGGCGACATCGACTTCGGCGGTACCGCCGGAGACGTCAGCGTCTCCATCGCCGGCTCCGGCGACATCCGCATCGCCGAGGCGACCGGCAGCGTCAGCCGTAGCATCGTCGGCTCGGGAGACATCCACATCGGCCGCTGAGCCCCCGGCGCCGATGCGGAAGGAAGGCCCGGGAGCGTGGAACCCCCCGGGCCTTTTTCCTGTCCGCCGCCCAACGAAAAGCCCGGCGGATCGCTCCGCCGGGGCTCGGTCGTTTCGGGACCGGACGGACCCGGTCTTGAGCCGTCTCGCTTACAGGAGCGAGCCGGCCATGCCGCCGATGCCGGCGGCGGTGCGGCCGAGGTCAGCACCCGCGCGTTCGCGCGACTGCAGGTCGCCGCCGAACGAGAAGCGCAGGCCGATGCTCAGGGTGTCGATCGACACGTCGACGTCTTCCAGCTCGGCGTGGGTGAAGCCGGCGACCACGCCCATGCCGGTGCCGGGGATGCGGTACTCGCCGCCGACGTTGGCCTGCCAGCCGTCGACGTCCAGGCCGCCCGCTTCCACGGTCGTCCAGCCGGCGCCGCCGTTGACGCGGAAGTTCGGGTTGATGAAGTAGGACGCGTCGCCGGCCACGGTCCAGGCCTCGGCGTCGGAGCCTTCCAGCGTCTCATAGGCCAGCGAGCCGGTCAGGGTGACCTTGTCGAGGTAGGTCTGGGCCTCGGCGCCGAAGCTCCACAGCTGTTCGCCATAGACTTCCGAGCCGCCCGCGAAGGCGCCGACGCGGACGCCGCTGACCAGGGTCGTGGCGTGGATGCGGCCGTTGACGTTGGTGTTGTCGTCCGCCAGGTCGTCCAGCCCGTAGTTGAAGGCGCCGTCGAGGGTGACCGTCCAGTCGGCGGTGACCGGCACGGCGAAGGCGGCGTCAACCGTGGCGCTTTCGAGTTCGGCCTCGGAACCGGCGACATCGACGTCGCTGTTCGAGTAGACGACGCCGATCGAGCCGACGCCGTCCTGGGCCAGGGCGGGGGCCGCGGCGAAGGCGGCGACGGCGGCGGTGGCGAGGAAGAGAGACTTCATTTTTGTTTTTCCGTTGCAGGCCGCGGCCGGATTCGCCGTGGCGGGCGGCTGCGCTATCAAGGAAGGCGCGAGCGTAGCCATTACAAACCCGTCACGAACGGCGGGGGGAGGTCCGCTGTGGCGACGCCGCCACGCATTGTGGCCGCTCGGTGACAACTTGGCGGAGGCATAACGGCGCATTCTCAACTGCGCGTCACAAGCGCCGCTTTACGGCCCGGTCGCGACCGCCGTCGAACCGGCCGAATGTCGCGCTCATCGGGCTCCGCCACGCTTTCGCCGCTTGACGGAAGCGGAATCGATCTGCATAAGCCCCCACTCTTGTTGGACCGGCTGTGCACCTCGCTTTTAGTATGGGGTGCAGACGCGGTCCGCAGGAACGACCTGAGACCCTGTTCTTTGCAGTGACCCAGGACTTCAACGGCCTTCGCGGGTGACTGCGTGGGCCGATCGTTTTTGC
Organism: Brevundimonas sp. LjRoot202; assembly: GCF_964253355.1. Lineage (NCBI taxonomy): Bacteria > Pseudomonadati > Pseudomonadota > Alphaproteobacteria > Caulobacterales > Caulobacteraceae > Brevundimonas > Brevundimonas sp. LjRoot202. Next base: position 6,798 of record NZ_CAXUQW020000001.1, read on the forward strand.
GGACGTGCGTACTCTGAAGGCTTCGCGCCTGAAGACTCCGGTCTTTGAAATGGTTCACAGGGACGCAGGTTCGCCTGCTTGGGAATAGCTACCGATATGGATCAAAGCATCCGCATCAGGCTCAAGGCCTTCGATCACCGCGTCCTCGACTTTTCGACGCGCGAGATCGTCAACACCGCCAAGCGCACGGGCGCGACCGTTCGCGGTCCGATCCCGCTGCCGACCCTGATCGAAAAGTTCACCGTGAACCGCTCGCCGCACGTCGACAAGAAGTCGCGCGAGCAGTTTGAAATCCGCACGCACAAGCGTGTCCTCGACATCGTCGACCCCACCCCGCAGACCGTGGACGCGCTCATGAAGCTCGACCTGTCCGCCGGCGTGGACGTCGAGATCAAGATTTAAGTAGAAAGAGGCGGGATCCGATGCGCACGGGCGTGATCGCCAAGAAACTGGGTATGACGCGTGTCTTCGCTGAAGACGGCGCGCATGTTCCAGTCACGGTCTTGCAGCTGGATGGCTGCCAGGTCGTGGGCCAACGTACTCAAGAGCGGGACGGCTACGTCGCCCTGCAGCTGGGTGCCGGCGCCAAGAAGGCCAAGAAGACCAACAAGGCTCAACGCGAAGCTTTCGCGAAGCTGGAAGTGGAGCCGAAGGCCTATGTCACCGAGTTCCGCATCGATGCGGACGCAATGATGGATGTGGGCGCCGAGTTCTCGGCCGATCACTTCGTCGCCGGCCAGAAGGTCGACGTCCAGGCCGAGACCATCGGCAAGGGCTTCGCCGGCGCCATGAAGCGCTGGAACTTCGGCGGCCTGCGCGCCACCCACGGCGTCTCGGTCTCGCACCGCTCGCACGGCTCCACGGGTAACCGTCAGGACCCGGGCCGCACATTCCCGGGCAAGAAGATGGCCGGCCACCTCGGCCAGGAAGTCGTCACCACCCAGAACCTGACCGTCTTCCGCGTCGACGCCGACCGCGGCCTGATCATGATCAAGGGCGCTGTCCCGGGTCACGAAGGCACGTGGGTCAAGATCCGCGACGCCGTGAAGAAGGCCCGTCCGGCTGAAGCCCCCTTCCCGGGCGGCGTGAAGTCGTCGAAGACCGCCGCTGCTGCTGAACCGGCCGAAACGCCGGCCGAGGAAGCCCCGGCTGTCGAGACCACCGAAGGCGGTGAAGCGTAATGAAACTCTCGGTCATCAAACTCGACGGCAAGGCCTCGGGCGACGTTGAACTGTCGGACGCCGTCTTCGGCATCACCGACATTCGCGGCGACCTGCTGGCCCGTTACGTCAACTGGCAGCTGGCCAAGCGCCGCGCCGGCACCCACAAGGTCCAGACCCGGAACGAGAACTCTCGCACCGGCAAGAAGATGTACAAGCAGAAGGGCACCGGCGGCGCCCGTCACGGTTCGCGCCGTGCGCCGCAGTTCGTCGGCGGCTCGCGCGCCTTCGGCCCGATCGTCCGCGATCACGGCTTCTCGCTGCCGAAGAAGGTCCGCGCCCTGGCCCTACGTCACGCGCTCTCGTCGAAGGCCAAGGCCGGCGACCTGATCGTGGTCGACAGCATCGCCCTGAAGGACGCCAAGACCGCCGGTCTGCGCGTCACCCTGGGCAAGCTGGGCTGGAACAAGGCCCTGATCATCGGCGGTCCGGAAGTCGACACGAACTTCGGCCTGGCCGCTCGCAACATCCCGCACATCGACGTGCTGCCGAACGCCGGCCTGAACGTCTATGACATCCTGCGGGCCGACAAGCTGGTGCTGACCAAGGCGGCCGTCGAGGCCATCGAGGCGCGCTTCTCTGAGAAGGAGGCCGCGTAATGGCCGGCGCTCAACCCACCGCCAAGCACTACGACACCATCCTGGCTCCGGTGATCACCGAGAAGGCCACGATCCTGTCGGAACAGAACAAAGTCGTCTTCCGCGTTTCGGGGACCTCGACCAAGGACGAGATCGCCGCGGCGGTCGAGGCCCTGTTCAAGGTCAACGTGCTGAAGGTCAACACCCTCGTCCAGAAGGGCAAGACCAAGCGTTTCCGCGGCATCATGGGCCGTCGGGTCGACATCAAAAAAGCGATCGTGACGCTGGCTGAAGGCCAGTCGATCGACGTCACCACGGGGCTCTGATCAGATGGCTCTGAAGCATTACAATCCGACGTCGCCGGGCCGCCGCGCCCTGGTGCTGATCGACCGTTCGGAGCTCCACAAGGGGCGCCCGGAAAAGTCGCTGACCGAAGGCCTGACCAAGTCGGGCGGACGCGGTCAGGGCGGTCGTATCGCTGTCCGCTTCCGCGGCGGCGGCGCCAAGACGCTGTACCGCAAGATCGACTTCAAGCGCCGCAAGTTCGCGACCGCGACGGTCGAGCGCCTCGAGTACGATCCGAACCGGACCGCCTTCATCGCCCTCATCACCTATGAGGACGGCGAGAAGGCCTACATCATCGCGCCGCAACGCCTGAAGGCGGGCGACACGGTGGTGGCCGGCGAAAAGGTCGACGTGAAGCCGGGCAACGCCATGCCGCTGCGCTCGATGCCCGTGGGTACGATCATCCACAACATCGAGATGAAGCCGGGCAAGGGCGCCCAGCTGGCCCGTTCGGCCGGCGCCTACGCCCAACTGGTCGGCCGCGATCAGGGCTACGCCCAGATCCGTCTCGGCTCGGGCGAGCTTCGCATGGTGCTGGACGGCTGCATGGCCACGGTGGGCGCGGTTTCGAACCCCGACCACATGAACCAGAACCTCGGCAAGGCCGGCCGCGTTCGTCACATGGGCTGGCGTCCGCACGTTCGCGGCGTCGCCATGAACCCGATCGACCACCCGCACGGTGGTGGTGAAGGCCGGACCTCTGGCGGTCGCACCCCGGTTACGCCGTGGGGCAAGGACACCAAGGGCACCCGCACCCGCAAGAACAAGGCTACGGACAAGTTCATCATCCGTACCCGCCACGTTAAGAAGGCTCGCTAAAGATGGCCCGCTCCTCCTGGAAAGGCCCGTTCGTCGACGGGTATCTGCTCAAGAAGGCCGACGCCGTCTCGACGTCGGGCCGCAAGGACGTGATCAAGACGTGGTCGCGCCGCTCCACCATCCTGCCGCAGTTCGTCGGCCTGACGTTCGGCGTCCACAACGGCCAGAAGCATGTGCCGGTGTCGGTCTCCGAAGAAATGGTCGGCATGAAGCTCGGCGAGTTCGCCCCGACCCGGAACTTCCCGGGCCACGCGGCGGACAAGAAGGCCAAGAGGAAGTAGTCCATGGCCCAGACCAAGAACCCCCGTCGGGTCGCCCCGACCGAAGCCCGCGCCAAGCTGGTGAATGTCCGGATCAGCCCCCAGAAGCTGAACCTGGTCGCCCAGTCGATCCGCGGCCTGCCGGTGCAGAAGGCGCTGAACGAGCTGGAATTCAGCCGCAAGCGCATCGCCACCGACGTTCGCAAGGTCCTGTATTCGGCCGTTTCCAACGCCGAGAACAACCACAACCTCGACATCGACAACCTGGTCGTCGCCGAGGCCTTCGTGGGCAAGAACCTGGTGATGAAGCGTTTCGCGAGCCGCGCTCGTGGCCGCTCGTCGCGCATCCTGAAACCTTTCGCGGAGATCACCATCGTGGTCCGCGAAGCCGGTGAGGCCGCCTGATGGGTCAGAAAGTAAATCCGATCGGTCTGCGCCTTGGCGTCAACCGTACGTGGGACAGCCGCTGGTTCGCCGGCGGCGCCGACTACGCCAAGCTGCTGCACCAGGACCTGAAGCTGCGCACGTGGCTGAAGGAACGCCTCAACGCCGCCGGCGTGTCGCGCATCATCATCGAGCGTCCGCACAAGAAGTGCCGCGTGACGATCTACGCCGCCCGTCCGGGTGTCGTGATCGGCAAGAAGGGCGCGGACATCGAGAAGCTGCGCAAGGACATCTCGGCCCAGACCGAGGGCGAGGTTCACCTGAACATCGTCGAAGTGCGCAAGCCCGAGACCGACGCCCAGCTGATCGCCGAGAACATCGCGCAGCAGCTGGAACGCCGTATCGCCTTCCGCCGCGCTATGAAGCGCGCGATGCAGTCCGCCATGCGCCTCGGCGCCAAGGGCGTCCGCATCAACGTTTCGGGCCGCCTCGGCGGCGCGGAAATCGCGCGGATGGAATGGTACCGCGAAGGCCGCGTGCCGCTGCACACCCTGCGCGCCGACATCGACTACGGCTTCATCCAGGCCAAGACGACCTACGGCATCATCGGTGTCAAAGTGTGGGTCTTCAAGGGCGAGGTGCTGGAGCACGACCCGATGGCGCAGGACAAGCGCTGGGCCCAGGAAGCTGCCGGCCCGTCTTCCAACGAAGGTCGTGAACGTGGACCCCGCGGCGACCGCGGCCCGCGCCGTGACCGGGGACGTGAGAGCTAGGTCATGCTGCAACCCAAAAAGACCAAGTACCGCAAGGCCTTCAAGGGCCGTATCCACGGCTCCGCCAAGGGCGGCTTCTCGCTGAACTTCGGCTCGTACGGGCTGAAGACGGTCGAGCCGGAGCGCATCACGGCGCGTCAGATCGAGGCGGCCCGCCGCGCGATCACCCGCCAGATGAAGCGTCAGGGCCGCGTCTGGATCCGCGTCTTCCCCGACCTGCCCGTCACGGGCAAGCCGGCCGAAGTCCGGATGGGCAAGGGCAAGGGCGCCGTGGACCACTGGGCGGCGCGCTGCCACCCGGGCCGGATCCTGTTTGAAATCGACGGCGTGCCGGACGACATCGCCCGCGAGGCCCTGCGTCTCGGCGCCGCCAAGCTGCCGGTCCGTACGAAGGTGGTCACCCGCCTCGACGCCGGTGTCTCGCACGTGGAGCACGTCGGAGCATGACCAAGATCGCCGATCTGCGGGCCCAGACGCCCGACCAGCTGTCCGACGAGCTGCTGAAGCTCAAGAAGGAACAGTTCAACCTGCGCTTCCAGGCCGCCACCGGCCAGATGGAAAAGACCCATCGGGTCTCGGAAGTGCGCAAGGACATCGCCCGTATTTCCACGCTTCTGCGTGCGAACCGCGCGGCGGGTTAAGGAAGCACCGATGCCGAAACGTATTCTCGAAGGCGTGGTCGTCTCCGACAAGGGCGACAAGACCGTCGTGGTGAAGGTGGAGCGCACCCTGCTGCACCCCGTCCTCAAAAAGACCGTCCGTCTGTCCAAGAAGTATCACGCTCACGACGAAGCGAACGCCCTCAAGGTCGGTGACCTGGCCCGTATCGTTGAGTGCGCCCCGAAGTCCAAGCTGAAGCGTTGGGAAGTCCTTTCCACCGCCTCGGCCTCGTAACCAGAAGGATCGGATCCCATGATCCAGATGCAAACTAACCTGGAGGTGGCCGACAATTCGGGCGCTCGCCGGGTCATGTGCATCAAGGTGTTGGGCGGCTCCAAGCGCCGCTACGCCTCGGTGGGCGACACGATCGTCGCTTCCGTCAAGGAAGCCATTCCCCGCGGCCGCGTGAAGAAGGGCGACGTCGTGCGCGCCATCGTCGTGCGCACCGCCAAGGACATCATGCGCAAGGACGGCTCTGTCATTCGCTTCGACAAGTCGGCCGCCGTCATCGTCAACAAGCAGAACGAGCCCGTCGGCACGCGGATCTTCGGCCCGGTTCCCCGTGAACTGCGCGCCAAGAACCACATGAAGATCATCTCGCTGGCTCCGGAGGTCCTGTAGTCATGGCCGCCAAGATCAAGAAGGGCGACCGCGTCGTCGTCCTCACCGGCAAGGACAAGGGCCGCACCGGCTCCGTCACCAAGGTCCTGCCGACCGAAAATCGCGTCGTCGTGCAAGGCGTCAACATGGTTCAGCGCCACACGCGCCCGACCCAGGCTGACCCGCAAGGCGGCATCAAGAACAAGGAAGCGTCGCTTCACCTGTCGAACGTCGCGATCGCCGACGCCAACGGCAAGGCCACCCGCGTCGGCTTCCGCGTGGAAGGCGACAAGAAAGTGCGCTTCGCCAAGACGACGGGAGACGTCATCTGATGGCCGACACCAAGTACACGCCTCGTCTGAAGGACGAGTACCAGGCCCGCATCCGCGCGGTGATGACCGAGAAGTTCGGCTACACCAACCCGATGCAGGTGCCCAAGCTGGACAAGATCGTCCTCAACATGGGCATCGGCGAAGCCGTGGCTGACACCAAGAAGGCGACCGCCGCCCTCAAGGATCTCGCCGCCATCGCCGGCCAGAAGCCCGTGCCGACCAAGGCTCGCAACTCCATCGCCGGCTTCAAGCTGCGCGAGGGCATGGTCATCGGCGGCAAGGTTACGCTGCGCGGCGACCAGATGTACGAGTTCCTGGACCGTCTGATCACCATCGCGCTGCCGCGGGTGAAGGACTTCCGGGGCCTGAAGGGCACCTCATTCGATGGTCGCGGCAACTACGCCACCGGTCTGAAGGAGCACATCGTGTTCCCGGAGATCAACTACGACCAGATCGACCAGATGTGGGGCATGGACATCATCGTCTGCACCACGGCCAAGACCGATGAGGAGGCCAAGGCTCTCCTCACCGAGTTCAAGTTCCCGTTCGTGAACTGAGCGGGAAGGGATAGAGCACAATGGCTAAGAAGAGCGCCGTGAACCGCAACGAGATGGTGAAAGCCCTCGTCGCGAAATACGCCGACAAGCGGGCCGCCCTGAAGGCGACCGCCAACAACGAATCCCTGCCGCTCGAGGAGCGTTTCGAAGCGCGCCTGAAGCTGGCGGAGCTGCCGCGCAACTCGGCCGCCAACCGGATTCGCAACCGCTGCGAGGTGACGGGCCGTCCGCGCGCCTATTACCGCAAGCTCAAGATGAGCCGGATCGCCCTGCGTGAACTCGGCAACCTGGGTCAGATCCCGGGCCTGACGAAGTCCAGCTGGTAAGGGGAGCGACAGATATGATGATCAACGATCCCCTGAGCGACATGATCGCCCGCATCCGGAACGCCGCCATGCGGAAGCGTTCCAAGGTGCTCACCCCGGCTTCCCGCCTGCGCCAGCGCGTCCTCGACGTGCTGCAGGACGAAGGCTACATCCGCGGCTATTCGCTGGTTCAGAACCCCGGCGAGTTCCCGCAGTTCGAGATCGAGCTGAAGTACTTCGACGGCCAGCCGGTCATCGCCGAGATCGCCCGCGTGTCCAAGCCGGGCCGCCGCGTCTATTCGGCGATCAGCGACCTGAAGCCGATCAAGAACGGCCTCGGCATCTCGATCCTCTCCACGTCCAAGGGCGTCATGTCGGACACCGCGGCTCGCGAAGCCAAGGTGGGCGGCGAAGTCCTCTGCAGGGTCTACTGATATGTCCCGTATCGGCAAACGCACCATCGCTGTTCCGAAGGGCGTGACTGTCACGCTCGACGGCCAGACCGTGTCGGTGAAGGGTCCCAAGGGCGAACGCTCCTGGACCGTCGCCGAAGAGATCGAAGTCTCGCAGAACGACGAGGGCATCAACCTCGGCCTGCGCGCCGACACCCAGCGTGGCCGCGCCATGTGGGGTCTGTCGCGCACCCTGGTCGACAACATGGTCGTCGGCGTCACCACGGGCTTTGAAAAGAGCCTGGACCTGGTCGGCGTCGGCTATCGCGCCGCGATGAAGGGCAACGCCCTGTCGCTGCAGCTCGGCTTCTCGCACGACGTCGACATCCAGCCGCCGGCCGGTGTCACCTTCGCGGTGCCCAAGCAGACGGAAATCAAGATCTCGGGGGCTGACAAGCAGGCCGTCGGTCAGATCGCCGCCGTCATCCGCAAGCTGCGTCCGCCGGAACCCTACAAGGGCAAGGGCGTGCGCTACACGGGCGAAAAGGTCCGGCGCAAGGAAGGCAAGAAGAAGTAAGTCATGGCTCTTTCTCTGCAACAACAAGCCAAGCGTCGCGCCGAGCGCACCCGCCGCCGCCTGAAGGCCGTGGCCAACGGTCGCCTGCGCCTGTCGGTCCACCGCTCGGACAAGAACATCTCGGCCCAGATCATCGACGACGCCCAGGGCGTCACGGTGGCCTCCGCCTCCTCGCTGGAAGGCGAGAAGGGTAAGAAGGTCAAGGGTTCGGACGTCGCGGCGGCCGCCATCATCGGCAAGCTGATCGCCGAACGCGCCATCGAGAAGGGCGTCAAGGACGTCGTGTTCGACCGCGGCGGCTACATCTATCACGGACGGGTGAAGGCGCTGGCGGAAGCCGCGCGTGAAGCCGGCCTGAACTTCTAAGGGACGCGACAGATGGCGCAACAACCCCAACGCGGCGGCGGCGGCAACGATCGCAACCGTCGTGACAACCGCAACGCTCCCGCCGTCGACGGTCCGGATTCGGACATCGTCGAGAAGCTGGTGCACATCAACCGCGTCGCGGCCACGGTCAAAGGCGGCCGCCGGTTCTCGTTCGCGGCCCTGATGGTCGTCGGCGACGGCAAGGGCCGCGTCGGCTTCGGTCATGGCAAGGCGCGCGAAGTGCCGGAAGCCATCCGCAAGGCGACCGAGGAAGCCAAGAAGACCATGATCAAGGTTCCGCTGCGCGAGAACCGCACCCTGCACCACGACGGCGCTGGCCGTTGGGGCGCCGGCAAGATCATGATGCGCGCCGCTCCTCCGGGAACGGGCGTCATCGCGGGGGGTCCGATGCGCGCCGTGCTCGAAACCCTCGGCGTCCAGGACGTCGTCGGCAAGTCGACCGGTTCGTCGAACCCCTACAACATGATCCGCGCCACCTTCGAAGCTCTGAAGGTCCAGTCGTCGCCCCGCATGGTGGCCTCGAAGCGCGGCAAGAAGGTCGCCGACCTGATGGGCCGCCGCAACGACGGCGCCTCGGCGCCCGAAGCTGTGGAGGGCTGATAGATGGCCAAGACTGAATCCAAAGCCACCGTCACCATCCGCCAGACCGGCAGCCCGATCCGCCGCAAGTCGGACCAGCGGGCCACCCTGGCCGGCCTGGGCCTCAACCGCATGGGTCGTGAATCGACCCTGGAGGACACGCCTTCCGTCCGCGGCATGATCGCCAAGGTCGCCCACATGATCGAAGTGGTCGAAAAGTAAGCCGTATCGCCCTCTCCCGAACCGGGGGAGGGCGTTCCGCTTCTTGCGAATACCCGACGGGCCGCCTAGAAGCGGCCCTTCAATTTTTCCAGGCCGAGTCCGCTCCCCGAGCGGGCGCTAGCACCCGAAAGGATCAGGCACATGAAACTGAACGAAATCCGCGACAACGAAGGCGCCCACAAGAAGCGCATGCGCGTCGGCCGTGGCCCGGGCTCGGGCAAGGGCAAGACCGCCGGCCGCGGCGTCAAGGGTCAGAAGTCCCGCTCGGGCGTCGCCATCGGCGGCTTCGAAGGCGGCCAGATGCCGCTGTACATGCGGATGCCCAAGCGCGGCTTCAACAATCCGAACGCCCTGAAGCTGGCCGAAGTGAACCTGTGGCGCCTGCAGGAGGCGATCGACGCCAAGAAGCTGGACGCCAAGGCCGAGATCAACGGCGAGGCGCTGGTCGCCGCCGGCGTGATCCGTCGCGTCAAGGACGGCGTCCGCCTGCTGGGCACCGGCGAGATCAAGGGCAAGCTGAACCTGGTCGTCTGGTCGGCCACCTCGGGCGCCATCAAGGCCATCGAGGCCGCCGGCGGCAAGGTGGAGCAGCAGCGTATCGAGGCCGAAGCCAAGGCCGCCGCGCGCGTCGAGAAGCGCAACGCCGCCAAGGGCAAGGCCCCGGCTCCCAAGGCGCCGCGCGGCGACGCCAACAAGATCTCGGCCCGTACGACCCGCACCGCGGCTCGCACCGCCGCGAAATAAAGCTCGGGGGGCGCTCTCGCTAAGAGGGCGCCCTTCGCCTATCTGGACCCTGTGCGCCGGATTCCACGTCCGACGCCGCGTTCTGATCAGTCGGGGTGACACCACATGGCTTCGGCCGCCGAACAACTCGCAGCAAACATGAACATGGGCTCGTTCGCCAAGGCGACCGAGCTGCACAAGCGTCTGCTGTTCACGCTGGGGGCCCTGCTGGTCTACCGCGTAGGCACCTATGTGCCGATCCCGGGGATCAACTCCGAGGCCTTCCTTCAGTTCTTCCAGAATCCGGAAGGCCAGCGCGGCATCCTCGACATGTTCAACATGTTCTCGGGCGGCGCCGTCGAGCGCATGGCCGTGTTCGCCCTGAACGTCATGCCCTACATTTCGGCGTCGATCATCGTCCAGCTGATGGGCGCGGTGTATCCGCCGTGGGAGAAGCTGCGCAAGGAAGGCGGCGAGAGCGGCCGCAAGCAGCTGAACCAGTACACCCGCTACCTGACCGTGGTGCTGGCCCTGTTCCAGTCAACCGGCATCGCCATCGGCCTGAATGCCCAGCCGGGGCTGATCGACCAGCCCGGCATCTTCTTCATCGTCTCGACCGTGACCGTCCTGACCGGCGGCACCATGTTCCTGATGTGGCTGGGCGAGCAGATCACGGCCCGCGGCATCGGCAACGGCATCTCGCTGATCATCATGGCCGGCATCGTCGCCGTGCTGCCGGGCACGCTCGCCCGCATGTTCGGCATGGCCCAGCAAGGCCTGATGTCGCCGTTCACCCTTCTGCTGGTCGCCGGCCTCGCGATCGGCGTGGTGGTGTTCATCGTCTTTATGGAGCGCGCCCAGCGCCGGCTGCTGATTCAGTATCCGAAGCGCCAGGAAGGCAACCGGATGGCCGGCGGCGAGCGTTCGTTCCTGCCGCTGAAGGTCAACACCGCCGGGGTCATCCCGCCGATCTTCGCCTCGTCCCTGCTGATGCTGCCGACCACGGTGGCGCAGATGACCGCGACCGCCGACCTGCCGACCTGGCTGGACTGGCTGCCGACGTTCACCGCCCAGATGCAGCACGGCCAGCCGATCTTCATGGTGTTCTACGGCGCGCTGATCATCTTCTTCACCTTCTTCTACACCTCGATCACCTTCAATCCCGAGGACACGGCCGAGAACCTGCGCAAGTATGGCGGCTTCCTGCCGGGCATCCGTCCGGGCAAGCGCACGGCCGAGTACCTGGACTATGTGCTGACCCGCCTGACCACCATCGGCGCCATCTACATCACCGCGGTCTGCCTGCTGCCCGAGTTCATCGGGGCCCAGCTCGGCGGAGGCCTGCTGTTCGGCGGCACGTCCATCCTGATCGTGGTCTCGGTGACCATGGACACGGTGGCCCAGATCCAGTCCCAACTGCTGGCGCACCAGTACGAAGGCCTGATCAAGAAGGCCAAGCTGCGCGGGCGCGGCCAGAGCCGCGGCAAGGGCGTCACCGCCCCGGCACGGCGCTAAGCGGCCCGGGGAGGGGCGGCGATGAACCTGATCCTGTTCGGGCCGCCCGCGGCCGGCAAGGGCACGCAGGCCAAGCGGCTGGTCGAGACCCGCGGCATGGTCCAGCTGTCGACCGGCGACATGCTGCGTGCGGCGATCGCCTCGGGCTCCGACCTGGGCCTGAAGGTCAAGGACGTGCTGGCCCGCGGCGATCTGGTCACCGACGAGATCGTCATCGCCCTGATCGAGGCTCGCCTGCCCGAGGCCGAGGCCGCCGGGGGAGCCATCTTCGACGGCTTTCCCCGCACCGTGGCCCAGGCCGAGGCGCTGGACTCCATGCTGGCCCGGCGCGGGGCGAAGATCGACCGTGTCATCCGGCTCAGGGTCGATGACGCCGCCCTGACCGCCCGCATCTCCAGGCGGTTCGCCGAACAGGCCCGTCCGGACGACAATCCCGAGACCTTCAAGGACCGCCTGGCCGTCTACAACCGCCAGACCGCGCCCCTGCTGCCCTACTACGCCGACAAGGATCTGCTGACCGAGATCGACGGCATGGGCTCGATCGAGGCCGTCTCGACCGCCATCGACGCCGCTCTCGACGCCTGACCGCCGCTGAACGGGGTCTGACCTCTTCCGGTCCCGGCGCGTTCATGCCGTATGTGGCACATACCGCGCGTGGAAACTGGATCGCTCCTTACACCCGACCGGGCGCGCAAGCTCGGCGCCTTCGCCGTCGTGCTGGCGGCCCATGTCGGGGTGTTCGCCCTGATGGCGCGCAGCGACGGGGTCCAACCCCTGCCGGTCACGCCGGCGTTCGACGTCCAGCTGTTCCAGCTCCCGCCGCCCCCCCCCCCGCCGCCGCCTCCCAAGGCGCCCTCTGAGCGCACGGGCGGCGGCGCGCCGGCCGCGCCCTCGCGCATCCATGTGCCGCCGCCGCCCCGCGAGCCCGTGCCGACGGAGGTTCCAGCGCCCCGCCAGCAGGCTCCCGAGCCCGAGGTGGTCGTCGGCGTGTCGCCCATATCGTCCCCGACGCCCGGCCTGGGCCAGGGCGGGCAGGGGACCGGAACCGGCGCGGGCGTCGGCGCGGGGGACGGGCCGGGTCGGGGCGTCCGCACGGGCCCCCGCAACCTGAGGCGGCCCGGCCTGAGCGACCTGCGGAACTATCACCCGCGCCAGGCCCTCAGCGCCGGGGTGTCGGGCGTCGTCACCGTTCGCTGCCGCATCCGGCCCGACACGCGCCTCGAGGGGTGCGACGTCGTCAGCGCCACGCCGGCGGGGCAGGGCTTCGAGCAGGCCGGCCTCGCCGTCGCCCGCGACCTCTACCGGTTCCAACCGGCGACGCTTGACGGCGCCTATGACGACTCGGTCACGGTGACGCTCGTTCTCGAGTTCGGCCGGCGGCGCTAGCAGGGCTAATCCACGCGCAAACCGTTGACGCGCCGGGAATCCCCTGTATAAGGCGCGCTTCCGCGAAGGGCGTCGACGCTCCTGGTCTGTTGACCGGAGCGTTTGTTGCGTCCGCACACGCGTATCTGGAGAGCTTCGTGGCCCGTATCGCTGGCGTCAACATCCCGACCAACAAGCGCGTCGAAATCGCGCTTCAGTACATCCATGGCATCGGCGCGCATGCGGCGAAGGACATCACGGCCAAGGTCGGGATCGAGCCGGCCCGCCGCGTCAACCAGCTGACCGACGCCGAAGTGCTGCAGATCCGTGAGACCATCGACCGCGACCACACCGTCGAGGGCGACCTGCGCCGCGAGACGTCGATGAACATCAAGCGCCTGATGGACCTGGCCTGCTACCGCGGCCTGCGTCACCGCAAGGGCCTGCCGGTCCGCGGCCAGCGCACGCACACCAACGCCCGCACCCGCAAGGGTCCCGCCAAGCCGATCGCCGGCAAGAAGAAGTAAGACAGACACATGGCCAAGGAACCGGGTCGCGTAAAGAAGCGCGAGCGCAAGAACATCACCTCGGGCGTCGCCCACGTGAATGCGTCCTTCAACAACACCATGGTGACCATCACCGACGCGCAGGGGAACGCCATCTCCTGGTCGTCGGCCGGCCACATGGGCTTCAAGGGTTCGCGCAAGTCGACCCCGTACGCCGCCCAGATGGCCGCCGAGGACGCCGCCAAGAAGGCCGGCGAACACGGCGTGAAGACGCTGGAAGTCAACGTTTCCGGTCCCGGCTCCGGCCGTGAGTCGGCCCTGCGCGCGCTGCAGGCCGCCGGCATGACCATCACCACCATCCGCGACGTCACGCCGATGCCGCACAACGGTTGCCGTCCGCCCAAGCGCCGCCGCGTCTAAGCGAACCGACCGACTATATCTCCGCCGGTCCTGCCGCCCCTGACGAGGAGCGAGGGACCGGCGAACTCCGTTTTCGAGGGACATCCATGATCGAACGTAACTGGCAAGAGCTGATCCGTCCCGAGAAGCCGCAGATCGAGGCCGGCTCCGACCCGCTGCGCAAGGCGCGCCTGGTCGCCGAGCCCCTCGAACGCGGTTTCGGCGTGACGCTCGGCAACGCCCTGCGCCGCGTTCTCCTGTCGTCGCTGCAAGGCGCGGCGGTGACGGCCATCCAGATCGACGGCGTCGTCCACGAATTCTCCTCGCTGGAAGGCGTGCGGGAAGACGTCGTCGACATCGTGCTGAACATCAAGCAGCTGGCCCTGCGCATGCACGCCGAAGGCCCCAAGCGCATGACCCTGCGCGCCACCGGCCCCGGTCCGGTGACCGCCGGCCAGATCGACGTTCCCGCGGACATCGAGGTGCTGAACCCGGACCACGTGATCTGCACGCTGGACGACGGCGCTTCGGTGCGCATGGAGCTGACCGTCCAGAACGGCAAGGGCTACGTCGCGTCCGAGTTCAACCGTCCGGAAGACGCCCCGATCGGCCTGATCGCGGTCGACGCCCTGTACTCGCCGGTCAAGCGCGTCGCCTATCGCGTCGAGCCGACCCGCCAGGGCCAGTCGCTGGACTACGACAAGCTGGTGCTGGAAGTCGAAACCAACGGCGCCGTCTCGCCGGTTGACGCGGTGGCCTACGCCTCGCGCATCCTGCAGGACCAGCTGCAGATCTTCATCACCTTCGACGAGCCCAAGAAGGCCGTGGAAGCGGCGGACGGCAAGCCCGACCTGCCGTTCAACCCGGCCCTGCTCAAGAAGGTCGACGAACTCGAGCTGTCGGTTCGTTCGGCCAACTGCCTGAAGAACGACAACATCGTCTACATCGGCGACCTGATCCAGAAGACCGAGGGCGAAATGCTTCGCACCCCGAACTTCGGCCGCAAGTCGCTGAACGAGATCAAGGAAGTGCTGGCGACCATGGGGCTCAGCCTCGGCATGGACGTGCCGAACTGGCCGCCGGAAAACATCGAAGACCTGGCCAAGAAGTTCGACGACCAGATCTAGTTTCAACCCTCCGCCCCAGGCCCTCATGGCTGACGGAGCGGTTAGAATGAGAAAACCCCAGGTCCGCTTTCGTGGAAACCAGGGTGAGTAGGAGAGACCCCGATGCGCCACGGCGCCGCCTATCGCAAGCTCGGCCGCACGGCCAGCCACCGGACCGCGATGTTCGCCAATATGGCGGCCTCGTTGATCAAGCACGAGCAGATCACCACGACCCTGCCCAAGGCGAAGGAACTGCGCCCCTTCGTCGAGAAGCTGGTCACGCTCGCCAAGAAGGGCGACCTGCACGCGCGCCGTCAGGCCATCAGCCACGTCCGCGACGTGCCGCAGGTGGGCAAGCTGTTCGAGACGATCGGCCCGCGCTACGCCGACCGTAACGGCGGCTATATCCGCATCATGAAGGCCGGCTATCGCCACGGCGACAACGCCGCCATGGCCGTCATCGAGTTCGTCGACCGCGACGTCGACGCCAAGGGCCTGGACTCGGGTCCGGTCTACGCCATCGAGGGCGACGAGGAAGCCTAGGCTTCATTCGTTGGGGCTTCGAAGGGGCGGCTGGAGCGATCCGGCCGCCCCTTTTTGCTTATGAAGGGCCGGTCCGGATTGTGTCATTCTTGTGACGGGCGTCATCCGCAAACAGCTGAGACTGAAAATATCGAGGGCATTTTGGCCGTCTCCGTGATCTAGATTCCCCGTTCGGGGTGTTTATGGAGGGATTCATGCGCCATCTGGCTCGGTTCAACGGCTTTCGACGGTCCACGCTTCTTGCAGCGACCTCGCTGACGGCGCTCATCGGCCTCCCTTCGATCGTGGCGGCGCAAGAGCAGCCGGTCACCGAAATAGAGGAAGTGATCGTCACCGGCAGCCGGCGCGCATCGACGGTTCAGGACGTTCCCTTCTCGATCAACGCACAGACGCAAGAGGACATCCAGCGGGCCGGCGCGGCCAACCTGGAGGACCTGTCCCGCAATGTCGCCGGACTGACGATCCAGAACCTCGGGCCGGGTCAAAGCCAGGTTTCCGTGCGCGGGGTTTCCGCCGGCCAGGTCGTGCGGGACCAGCCAGGCGTAAAGGAGCAGGTCGGCGTCTATCTCGACGAGTCGGTGATCTCGCTCTCCCTGTTCACGCCGGACTTCGACCTGTTCGACCTGAATCGCGTGGAAACCCTGCGCGGGCCGCAGGGAACGCTGTTCGGCTCCGGCTCGGTCGGCGGCACCATCCGCTATATCACCAACCAGCCCCGGCTGAACCAGACGGGCGGCCTGCTGGAAGGCAACATCAACCTGGTCGACGGCGACTCGACGGGTGGACATCTCAAGGCGGCCCTCAATGCGCCGCTCAACGACATGATGGCCATGCGAGCCGTCGCCTACCACACGGTCTATGGAGGCTACATCGACGCCTTGCAGGAGGGCGGAGGCCGGAAGGACAACGTCAACGGAGGCCATCGGTCCGGCGGCCGGATCGCGTTGCTCTTCCAGCCCAACGACATGGTGAGCATCACCCCGCGGATCGTTTACCAGGAGATTCGCGCCAACGGCTTCAACCGCCAGGACGAGTTCAATCTCTTCGCCAACCCCTTCACCACAACGCGACCCGCCATCACGCTGGGTGAGCGCGAACAGTATCTGTTGCTCGACGAGAGCTTCGCCGATGACACCATGCTGGCCGACGTCACGGCGTCGTTCGATCTGGGCCCGGTTTCGATCGACTCGGTCACCAGCTACATCGATCGCAACATCGCCCTGAATCGTGACGCGAGCACGTTGAGCGGCAGCGTTTCGGTCGACCTTGGATTTCCCGATGCGGCGGTGACCCTGCCGTCAACGCTGGTCGACACGACCGATCTTCAGCAGTTCACACAGGAAATGCGGCTCAGCTCCAACGGAGACGGCCCCTTCCAGTGGCTGGTGGGGGCGTTCTACTCACAGGTGGATCGTCGCTATAGCCAGCGCCTGCCGACACCGGGTTACGACGCCTTCACCGACGCCCAGTTCGGCGCCGGCACCTCGGCAGCCGTCGCCAACGGCTTCGGGCCGAACTCGCCCTACAACGCCGATCTTCCGTATGACATCGAGCAGATGGCCGTGTTCGGGGAGGCCAGTTACAACATTGGCCGGTGGACCATCACCGGCGGCGGCCGCTTCTACGACTTTTCCGAGGAGCGCCGGTTCACCTCCGGGGGGCTGTTCGCGAATGGCGACGACCAGACCGACGAGACGTCGTCCAACGGCTTCACCCCGCGGGTCCTGCTCAGCTATGAGGCGACGGACTCGGTCACGTTCAACGCCCAGGCCGCCCAAGGCTTCCGCCTGGGCGGCGTCAACGACCCCCTCAACCTGCCGCTCTGCACCCCGCAGGACGCCGCCATCTTTGGGGGCTTCCAGTCCTACGAGGACGAAACGCTGTGGAACTACGAGGCGGGGGTCAAATCCCGCTTCGGGGGCGTGACGCTCAACGCCGCCGCCTTCTACACCGACATCGAAAACCTTCAGACGACGCTGGACGCGGGCTCGTGCTCCTCGCGCGTGGTGTTCAACGTGCCCGAGGCGCACACCATGGGCCTGGAGGCGGAGTTCTCGGGCGAGATCGCGCCCGGTTTCGAAATCGGCATCTCGGGCAGCGTCGTGGAGGCGGAGTTCGATTCCACCGTGCGCGACGGCGTCGGGAACGTCATCGGCGGCATCCGCGAGGGCAACCGCCTGCCGTCGGTTCCGGAGTTCCAGATCGCGCTGAACGCCACCTATTCGCGCCAGATCCGCCCGAACGCGAACGGTTACATCACGGCCTCCTTCCAGCATGTCGGCAGCCGTTTCACCCAGGCCAGCGACCAGGAGAACAATCCCCGGAGCTTCGTTTCCGGCCTGCCGTTCGGAGGAGCGACGGGCGCCGAAGCCACGGTTCTGGATCTTGAACTGCCCAGCTATGAGATTCTCAATCTCAGCGCCGGCGTCGAACTGGATAGCGGCCTCGACTTCGTGGTGTATGTGAACAACGTGCTCGATGAGAATCCACTGCTCTCGTTCGACCGCGAGCGCGGGGGGCGGGCGCGGCTCGGCTATACCGTCGGCCAGCCCCGCATCTTCGGCATGACCGTGCGCAAGGCCTTCTGACGCGCGAATGTCATCGCAATATTGTGGGCGGCTGGAGCGATCCGGCCGCCCTTTTTCTTGTCGCGGCGACCGTGAGGAACCCTCCCGGCGGGCGGCCGGTCATGTTGTGCGCCGCGGCAGGGCCGGGAGGGTCTTCCGCCCGCGCGCCCCACTACCCAGATGAGATCGAGAGGGGGGCTTCCATGTCTGCAGCCGACGTCACCATCGAACATTATCGTCCGGATCATGCGGGCGCCTGGCGGTCCCTGAACGAAGAGTGGCTGATCGCCGGCGGCTATGCGCTGGAAGCCAAGGACCAGTTGGTGCTGGGCGATCCGCGGGGAGCGATCCTCGACAAGGGCGGCTTCATCTTCATCGCCGAACGGGGCGGCGAGCCGGTCGGCTGTTGCTCGCTGATGGCCATGGCCGATGGCGGCTACGAAGTCGGCAAGATGGCGGTGGCCGGGGCGGCGCGCGGCCTCAACCTCGGTTGGCGTCTGCTCGAAGCCTGCGAAGGGGAAGCCCGGGCCGCCGGAGCGCCGCGCCTGTATCTCGAGACCAACGAGGCCCAGACGCACGCCATCGCCCTGTACCGCCGCTTCGGCTTCGTCGACCTGCCGCCGCAACCCACGCCCTACGCCCGCTGCGACGTCTGGATGGAGAAGCGGCTCTAGCGGCCGAACGCTTCGTACAGCACGGCGGCCCAGATCAGGACGACGCACAGCGGGTAGGCGATCCGGTCCCACAGGGAGCGGCGCGGCGGGGGCGGAGGTTTGTCGGATGGCGGCATCGGCCAGCTTGAAGCCGATCCGGCGCGCGCGGGAAATCGATTAAACCGCGCCGCCTTGTGAGCTGAAGTCACAGACGGCGCGGTGGAGCGACTCTACTCCTTCGACAGGTCCTGCCGTTTGAACCAGGCGATCGAGGCCGCCAGCGGGACGAGGGTCCACAGCGCCAGGCTGATCCCGGCCTTGAGGGGCAGGCCGTCGGGTAGGGCGGCCGCCTCCGCGCCGCCGGTGATCAGGGCGCTCACCGTATCGACCGCCGAGCCCGGATTGATCAGCATGGCCACCCAGGCGTCTGGCATGACGCCCATCGGCATCAGCATGTTGGGCGAGAAGAACTGGGCCACGCCGACCACCAACGGCACGAACAGCGCCGCCAACAGGGACCGGGTCACCACCGCCGCCAGCATGGCCATCATGGTGAACTGGACGATGCGCAGCCACGACAGGGCGAACTGGCCGAGGAACTGGCCCGCCATCTCGCCGGTCACGGCGAAGGTCAGCTGACGCTCGAACACCGCCGCCTTGATCAGGTTCTCGATCAGGCCGGCGACGAGCATTAGCAGCATCGCCGCCAGCGACATGATCGCCACCACCACCAGCTTGCCCAGCAGCAGGTTGGGGCGGCTGTTCCGGGCGCTGATCAGGCGCCAGCTCTCCCAGCGGTAGTCGCCGGCGTAGAGGGTGGCTGCGCCGATCAGGATGAAGGCCAGGATCAACGGATTGGCCAGATCGGCGGCAGCGGAGACCATGGCCCCGCCGAGGTCCAGCGGACTGCTCACCAGCATCTCCCGCAGTTCGGGCGGAGCCTTCTCGTCGCCCAGCAGCTTGGTCTCGCTGCCCTTGAGGACGAGATTGGTCAGGGCGCCGATCGCCACGGCGATGATCGGCACGAACACCACGCTCCAGAACAGGGCGGTGCGGTTCTTCGACAGGCGATAGCCCTCGGCGCGAACGGCGTCAGCCAGCATGATCGGCCTCCGGCGCCTGCACCGCGCCCGTCTCGGTGAAGAAGATGCTCTCCAGGTCGGTGCCGACCCAGCGCGCCTCGTGGATGTCCACCCCGGCGCCGGCCAGGGCGCGGATCAGCGCCGGCCCTTCGGCGCGCTTGATATCGACCAGCACGGCGTCGCCCTCGACCACGCCCTTGGAGCCCAGCGCCTCGAGCACCTGGGCCACCGGGCTGACGGAGAGGCGCAGCCGCTCGCCGACGGCCGTCAGGTCGCTGACCACGCCCTCGCGCACCAGCTTGCCCTTGTTGAGGATCGCCACCCGGTCGCAGACGCGCTGGACCTCGAGCAGCTGGTGGCTGGCCAGCACCACGGTGACGCCGTCGTCCGTGGCCAGCGAGCGGATCAGGGCCCGCATCTCCTGGATGCCGGGCGGGTCCATGCCGCTGGTCGGCTCGTCGAGGATGACCAGCTCCGGCCGGCTCATCAGCGCCGCGGCGACGCCCAGCCGCTGCATCATGCCCACGGAAAAGCCGCGCACCTTGCGGTCCGCCGCCTCGGTCAGGCCGACCCGCTGCAGCCAGTGGGGAATATCGGTCTCGCCGCCCACGCCGTGCTCCAGCGCCAGCCAGCGCAGCACCTGCCGCGCGGTCAGGTAGGGCGGAAAGCGCGGCGTCTCGATCATCGAGCCCATGCGGCGCATGGCGGCCACGTCGCCGACGCCGCCGCCCATCACCGTCGCCGACCCGTCCGTGGCCCGGATCAGGCCCAGCAGAATGCGGAACAGCGTCGACTTGCCGGCCCCGTTCGGCCCCAGCACGCCATAGACCCCGCCGCGCGGGATCGACAGGTCCAGCCCGTCGAGGGCGCGCACGGATCCGTAGGTCTTGGTCAGCCCACGCGTTTCGATAACAGCGGTCATGTGGTGAAGCTTGGCCCGCGCCGCCGCATCGGACAAGCCGTCGCGAGCCTGTCGTGGATTAAGCTTAGGCAATGTCGCGACAACCCTTCGGAGCCGCCGATGATATCCCGCCTGCTGAGCCTGTTCCTGGTCCTGACCCTGTCGGCCTGCGCCGGCCTGGCCCCGCCGGTTGGCGAAGCGACCCCAGCGGCGCGGCCGCTGGTCGTGCTGGTGTCGATCGATGGATTCCGGGCCGACTATCTGAACGGCGGCGCCGCGCCCACCCTTGCCGGGCTGGCGGCGGAGGGCGCCAGCGGCCCGATGCGGCCCTCGTTCCCGAGCGTGACCTTCCCCAACCACTATACGCTGGTCACGGGCCTGCACCCCGACCACCACGGCATCGTGGGCAACAGCATGGTCGACGCCGAACTGGGCCGGTTCCGTCTGGGCGACGCCGCCGCCGTGACCGACCGCCGCTGGTGGGACCAGGGCGAGCCGATCTGGGTCACGGCCGAGAACGCCGGCCTGGTGACCGGCACCATGTTCTGGCCGGGGTCCGAGGCCGATATTCGCGGCGTGCGACCGACCCACTGGACCCGTTTCGACCAGTCGATGGCCGGCGACGCCCGTGTCGACCAGGTCCTGGCCTGGATGGACCTGCCCGAGGCCTCCCGGCCGGACTTCGCCAGCGTGTATTTCGACATCGTCGACACGATCGGCCATCGCCACGGTCCCGACGCCCCCGAAACCCGCGACGCCGTCGCCTCGGTCGACGCCTCCATCGCCCGGCTGGTCGAGGGGCTGAAGGCGCGCGGCCTGTACGAGCGCACGGTGCTGGTCATCGTCTCGGACCACGGCATGGCCGCCACCGCGCCGGAGCGGGCGATCTATCTCGACGATCTGGTCGACGTCGCGGCGGTCGACATCGTCTATTCCGGCGCGGTGGCCTTTCTGAACCCCGCCGCGGGCCGCGAGGCCGAGGTCGAGGCCGCCCTGCTCCAGCCCCGCCCGCACATGGAATGCTGGCGCAAGGCGGAGATTCCGGCGCGGTTCGTGCTCGGCTCCAATCCTCGCGTGTCCCGGATCGTCTGCAGCGCCGAGGTCGGCTGGCTGATCGCCACCCGGGCGCGGCCGGTCACCCGCGCGGGCGGGGCCCACGGCTATGACAACCTGGCCCCCGAGATGGCCGCCGTGTTCATCGCCCACGGGCCGGGCGTCGCGCGCGGCGTCAGCCTGACGGAGCTGGACAGCGTCGACGTCCAGCCGCTGCTGGGCCGGCTGCTGGGCATCGCCGTCCCGCCGGGCGATGGCCGCGCAGGGGACACGGCCCCAGTCCTCGACTGACAGGGGCTGACCTCGCCGTCCGGGTCCGCTAGAAGGCCCGGCCCGAAAGGCTCCCGCCATGTCCGCGCTTCACCGCTTCCGCACCCATCGCGCCGCGCTCGGCTTCATCTTCGTGACCGCGGTCCTCGACATCGTGGCCATGGGCATCATCATTCCGGTGCTGCCCGGCCTGATCGAGGACTTCGTCGGATCCAACGCCCGCGCCGGGGTGATCAACGGGCTGTTCATCGCCCTCTGGGCCGGAATGCAGTTCGTCTGCTCGCCGATCATCGGCTCCCTGTCCGACCAGTACGGCCGCCGCCCGGTCATCCTGATCAGCTGCGCCGGACTGTCGATCGACTATGTGCTGATGGCGCTGGCGCCCGACCTGTGGTGGCTGGCGCTGGGGCGGATCATCGCCGGGATCACCTCGTCCAGCTTCACCACCATCTACGCCTACATGGCCGACATCACCGCGCCCGAGAAGCGCGCCCGGGCCTATGGCCTGATCGGCGCGGCCTTCTCCGGCGGCTTCGTGCTGGGCCCGGTGCTGGGCGGCTTCCTCGGCGAGTTCGGACCGCGCGTGCCGTTCTGGTTCGCCGCCGGCCTGTCGGGCGTCGCCTTCCTCTACGGCCTGCTGGTCCTGCCCGAGAGCCTGCCGGTCGAGAAGCGGATGAAGTTCAGCTGGGCCCGGGCCAACCCCGTCGGCGCCCTGATCCTGCTGCGCCGGCACACCGAACTCAGCGGCCTCGCCGTCGTGAACTTCCTGCTCTATTTCGCCCACCACGTCTTCTCGGCCGTGTTCGTGCTCTATGCGGCGCTGCGCTACGGCTGGGGCCCGGTCGAGGTCGGCCTGCTGCTGGCCCTGGTCGGCGTGCTCGACATGCTGGTGCAGGGCGTGCTGGTCGGCCCCGTGGTCAAGCGCCTGGGCGACCGGGCGACCATGGTCTTCGGCCTGTTCGGCGGCACCGTCGGCATCGCGGCGATGGGCTGGGCCCCCAGCGGTCTCTGGTTCATCCTCGCCATGCTGCCCAACGCCCTGTGGGGCCTGGCCATGCCGACGCTGCAGTCGCTGATGACCCGCCGCGTCGGCGAGGACGAGCAGGGCCAGCTGCAGGGCGCCAACATGAGCGTCGCCTCCATCGCCGGCGTCATGTCGCCGCTGTTCTTCGGCTGGGTCTATTCGATTTCGGCCGGGGAGGGGGCGCCCGTGCCGCATCCCGGGCTGGCTTTCTTTCTCGCCGCCGTCGTGCTGTTGCTGGCGGCGCTGATCGGCTGGTGGGTCGGCCGGCGCGCGGAACGGGAGGAAAACGTAGCCGTTTGATCCGGCGAGCGCCTTGATCACGTCCAAAAGACCGGGCGAAATCGGCGCACAGGACCTTCACGTCAGCCGGATCATGATGAGAACCAGCACGCTCGCGATCGCCGCCGCCCTCGCTCTCGCCGCCTGTGGCCAGCCGAACGACACCCGCGCCCAGGACGGCGTCTTCGCCGACAACCGGGTGACGCCCACCGACGTCATGACCATGAAGGCCAGCTTCGCGCCCGTGGTCCGCGAGACGGCCCCCGCCGTGGTCAACATCTCGGCCGTCGGGGTCCAGCGGGTGCAGGACCCGTTCTTCTCGAGGTTCGGCTTCGGCCCCCAGACCCAGCGGGTCGGCTCGGTCGGCTCGGGCGTCATCGTGCGGCCCGACGGGGTGGTTGTGACCAACAACCATGTCATCGAGGGCATGCAGCAGATCCGCGTCACCCTGAACGACCGGCGGGAATTCTCGGCCCGGGTGGTGCTGGCCGACCCGCGCTCCGACATCGCCGTGCTGCAGCTGGAAGGGGTGCAGGAGCGCCTGCCGACCCTGAACATCGACGATCAGGAGGAACAGCAGGTCGGCGATCTGGTGCTGGCCATCGGCAACCCGTTCGGGGTCGGCCAGACGGTGACCAACGGCATCATCTCGGCCCTGAACCGCACCGAGACCGGCATCTCCGACAGCGGCTCCTTCATCCAGACCGACGCGCCCATCAATCCCGGCAATTCGGGCGGGGCGCTGGTCGACATGGACGGCGACCTGATCGGCATCAACACGGCGATCTTCTCGCGCTCGGGCTCGTCGTCCGGCGTGGGCTTCGCGGTGCCGGCGACCATGGTCCGGCGCGTGGTCGAGTCCGCCGTCGGCGGCGCCACCGCCGTGGTCCGGCCGTGGTTGGGCGTGAAAGGCGAGACGGTCAGCGCCGATATCGCCCGCAGCCTCGGCCTCGACCGGCCGCAGGGGCTGGTGGTCACCGACGTTTATCCGGGCGGCCCCGCCGCCCGCGCCGGCGTGCGACAGGGCGACGTCATCACCGCCATCGACGGGGCCGAGGTGAACGATCAGGGCGGGCTCAATTTCCGCGTCGGCACGCGTGAGCCGAACGACACGGTGCAGGTCGGCGTGCTGCGCGACGGCCGGCCGGAGACGCTCAACGCGCGGGTGCAGCCGCTTCCGGGCGACGCGGATGTGGACAAGGCCACCGTTGTCCGGGCCGGCGTCCTGTCGGGCGCCCAGGTGCTGGCGCTCAATCCGGCGCTGGCCGACAGCCTCGGCGGCGATCCCTTCGCGACGGGCGTCATCGTTGGACGGGTCCAGCGCGGCAGCTACGCCAGCCGGGCCGGGTTGCAGGGCGGGGACATCATCCTGTCGGTCAACGGCCGCGCGGTGACCGCGGCACAACAGTTGGCGGACGTGGGCCGCGGCTCCGAGGTGGTCATCGAACGGCGCGGGCGGCGCATCGCCGGGGTGATCCGCTAACCCTCATCCCGCTTCGGCCCGGTCAGCGACCAGACGTGGCCGAACGGGTCGCGCAGCTTGGCGTGCCGGCCGTAGAATTCGTCCACCGCCTCGCGAATCGCCACCGCCCCCTCGGCCCGCGCCCGCGCCATCCAGGCGTCGACATCGGGAACCGCGAGCGCCACCGTGACCGTCGTGCCGCCCAGGCTGTCCGGGGCCAGGGTTCCGATCGTTTCGATCATCTCGGGAAACTCGTCGGCGACATAGATCGAGCCGCCGTTGGCCAGGGTCAGCATGGCGTGCCCCAGGCGGCCGTCCTCCATGTCGTAGCGGTCGACCTCGCGGGCCCCGAAGGCCCGGACATACCAGTCCAGGGCCCGGTGCCCGTTGCCCACCATCAGATAAGGCGTGACCGGCGGGTCGGGCGGGACATAGGCCATGCTATTTCGTCTTGATCGGGCTCCCGATCGACCAGCTGTGGCCGAAGGGATCCTTCAACTGGCCATAGCGGTCGCCCCAGAACTGGTCGGCCAGCGGGAATACGGGCACCGCCCCCGCCAGCATGGCGCGGTTCCACCATTCGTCAGCGTCGTCGACCTGCAGATGCAAGGTCACGCCCTTGGGCGCGATGTCCTGCTCGCCGCCGTATTCCGGGAACTCGTCGTTGAGCAGCACACTGCCGCCGTTGATGCGCAGGTGGGCGTGCATCAGCCGTTCGCCGTCCTCCGCCATGTGGCGGATCAGCTCTTCGGCCCCGAAGGCCTTGGTGTAGAATTCGATCGCCGCCTGTCCGCCGCGCGACGGAATGGTCAGGTGCGGCGCGACGCCCGTGGTCGGTCCCTGGGCGTTGTGATCGTCGGCCATGGCGCGGTCTCCGTTGAGCGGGTCATAGTAACGCGTGAAAACGGCGACGGTAACGCCTATCTCTGGCCCCGCATGACCGACCTGTTCGAAGCCTCCGGCATCCATCCCCCCGACGCCCCGCTGGCCGACCGGCTGCGGCCGCGCACGCTCGACGAGGTGGTGGGACAGGATCATCTGCTCGGCGAGGGCGGACCGATCCGGCGCATGGTCGAGGCCGGACGGCTCGGCTCGATGATCCTGTGGGGGCCGCCCGGCACCGGCAAGACCACCATCGCCCGCCTGCTGGCCCAGGCCGCCGGCTACCAGTTCCAGCAGATCAGCGCCGTCTTCTCCGGCGTCGCCGACCTCAAGAAGGCCTTCGAGGCGGCCCGGATGCGCCGCGCCGCCGGCCAGTCGACCCTGCTGTTCGTCGACGAGATTCATCGCTTCAACCGCGCCCAGCAGGACGGCTTCCTGCCCTTCGTCGAGGAGGGCGTCGTCACCCTCGTCGGGGCCACCACGGAGAACCCGTCGTTCGAATTGAACGGCGCCCTGCTGTCCCGGGCCCAGGTCTATGTGCTGAAACGGCTCGATGACGAGGCGTTGAATCAACTATTGATCCGGGCCGAGGCGCAGGAGGGCAAGACCCTGCCGCTGACCCCGGAAGCGCGTGACGCCATGCTCGCCCTGGCCGATGGCGACGGCCGTTATCTGCTGACCATGTCCGAGGTGCTGTTCGACCTGACCGCGACGGAACCGCTCGACGTCCAGGCCCTCGCCGGCATCCTGCAGAAGCGCGCGCCCGCTTACGACAAGAGCAGAGAAGAACACTATAACCTCATATCTGCGCTGCATAAATCGGTTCGCGGCTCTGATCCGGATGCGGCCCTCTACTGGCTGGCCCGCATGCTGAACGGCGGCGAGGATCCGCTCTATCTGGCGCGCCGCATCGTGCGCATGGCGGTCGAGGACATCGGCGAGGCCGATCCCCTGTCGATCCTCGTGGCCAATGCGGCGAAGGACACCTACGACTTCCTGGGCTCTCCCGAGGGAGAACTGGCCCTGGCCCAGGCGGTGGTCCACCTCGCCACCGCGCCCAAGTCCGTCGCCGTCTACGAAGCCTTCAAGGCGGCGAAGCGAGCGGCGGCCGAGACCGGCTCGCTCATGCCCCCCGCCCACATCCGCAACGCCCCGACCAAGCTGATGAAGTCGCTCGGCTACGGCAAGGGCTACCAGTACGATCCGTCGACGCCCGAAGGCTTCTCCGGCGCGAACTTCTTCCCCGACGGCATGGAGCGCCGGACCTTCTACGCGCCGAAGGGTGAGGGCCACGAGGCGAAGGTCAGGGAGCGGCTCGAGCGTTGGGCGGCGCTGCGGGCGGGGATGCAGGGCGAGGGCGGGGCTGACTGATCGCTGATCATTGTTCCGCGACCGATTCCCCGCCAAGCTTCCGTCGTTGATGGACCTTGGGAGGGGTTTCAATGACTGACACCACCACGAGAATGACCACCGCCACGCCCTGGCACCTGTGGGCGGTTGGCGTGCTGAGCCTGCTGTGGAGCGGCTACGGCGGTTACGACTTCATCATGACGACCACGCAGGGCGAAGCCTACTTCCGCGCCTCGGGTTTCGATCAGGCGATGATCGATTACTTCAACGCCATGCCTGGCTGGATGTATGTGCCTTGGACCTTGGGCGTGTGGGGCGCGGTGGCGGGCTCGATCCTGTTGCTGCTGCGCAATCGCCTTGCCGTCTGGGCCTTCGGTCTGTCGCTGATCGGGGCCGTGGTCAGCCTGATTTACGGCCAGTTCGTCAATCCGATGCCGGCTCTGCCGGCTGAGATGGCGATGATGACATACATGCCGTGGGTGATCACGGCGGTCGCCGTCTTCCTGCTCTGGTATGCCTGGACCATGGCGAAAAAGGGCGTTCTGCGCTGATGGGCTGACGGGGGAGGGCGGTTCGCGTAAGCACGCGCGGTGACCGACCGCTCCCCCGTATCCCTCTCCGACGAAGAGATCGCCGCCGTCCGCTCGTGGGTCATCCACGAGGACCCGCACGTGCTCGTCCTCAACAAGCCGGCCGGCCTGTCCAGCCAGGGCGGGCGGATCAAGGCGCACACCCTCGACGACCTGCTGTGGGCCTTCATGCGCTCCAACGGCAAGCGGCCGGAGCTGGTGCACCGGCTCGACCGCGACACCTCGGGCGTCATCCTCGCCGCCAAGACCAAGCCGGCCGCCGGCTTCCTCGGCAAGGCGCTGCAGATGCGCCGTTTCCGCAAGACCTATCTGGCCCTCGTCTCCGCCGCGCCGGAGCCCCCTTCGGGCACGATCGACGCCCCGCTGGTCCGTCAGGAGATCGGCCGCGAGAGCTACATGCGTGTCTGCGCCTTCGACGCGCCCGGCGCGCAGGGCTCGCAGAGCCGCTACCGCACCCTGTCGGCGTCAGAGGACGGGGCCCTGGTCGAGCTGGAGCCGCTGACCGGGCGGATGCACCAGCTGCGCGTCCACATGGCGCACATCCGCCGCCCCCTCGTCGGCGATCCCCGCTACGGCGGCGCCCTGACCTTCGCCGGCCGCGCCGCGCCGCGCCTGATGCTGCACGCCGCCAAACTGACCTTCCCCCACCCCGAAGGCGGCGACCGCACGGTCGAGGCGCCGCCGCCCGAGGATTTCGAGGCGCTGAAGGCGGCCGCAGGGCTCTGATCGGAAAACGGAACGAACGGCGCCCATGACGCGCTTTTTGTTCGGAACTACCGGAGCCCCGCCATGAACCGCCTGACCCTGCCCCTGATCGCCGCCGCCGGCCTGGCGTTGTCGGCCTGCGCCAGCCTCGCCCCCTACGGGCCGCAGGTGGGAGCGGGCGGGCAGGGCTATGTCGAGCAGCGGATCGAATCCAACCGCTTCCGCGTCACCTACAACGGCGTCGGCCATCCCGGTCCCGTCGCCGACTACGCCCTGCTGCGGGCCGCCGAGCTGACCCTCGCCCAAGGCTACGACTGGTTCGAGGTGACCCAGCGCTGGACTGACGGCCGCCCCGACAGCGCCGGCGGCGTGCGCCCCAGCGTCGGCGTCGGCTACGGCTCCAGCAGCTACGGCGGCCGCTATGGCGGCTATCGCAGCTCGGGCGTCGGCGTGGGCGTCGGCCTCAA
Organism: Brevundimonas sp. LjRoot202; assembly: GCF_964253355.1. Lineage (NCBI taxonomy): Bacteria > Pseudomonadati > Pseudomonadota > Alphaproteobacteria > Caulobacterales > Caulobacteraceae > Brevundimonas > Brevundimonas sp. LjRoot202. Next base: position 35,230 of record NZ_CAXUQW020000001.1, read on the forward strand.
CTTCAGCGGCCCGTCGCCGACCTCGACCACGCTCGAGGTGGTGATGGGGAACGGCGAGCGCCCCGACCGGCCCAACGCCTATGACGCCAGCGACGTGCGGGACAGCCTGGGCTGGCGGGCGTAGAGCGGCCGCTCCTCCAACCGGCGACTGGACTCCTCTCCCGTGAGCGAGCACTGTTTCGTGAACAGGATGGGAGTAAAAGACCATGCCGCAGTTCGTGATCGAACGGGACATGCCCGGCGTCGGCCGCTTGACCCCCGCCGACCTCAAGGGCGCGTCCCAGGGGTCCTGCAACGTCCTGCGCGACCTGCCGGAAGTGCAGTGGGTCCACAGCTACGTCACCGACGACAAGATCTACTGCGTCTATCGGGCCCCGAATGAGGACCTGATCCGGCGCCACGCCGAGATCGCGGGCTTCCCCGCCAACAGCATCTCGGTCGTCCGGGCCACCATCGACCCGACCACGGCCGAGTAGGGCCTACCGCCCGCCGCGCGTCAGGGCCCGGTATTCGACCAGCCGCTCCTTGTCGCGCCGCACCTGCTCTCCGACCGCGTTGTCGACGTCCAGCGAGGCGTAGCGGACCCAGCCGTCGACGCCGAGCTTGTCCTGGATCGCCGTCACCGGCGTCTGCCAGCGGAAATACGACAGCCAGGTCACCAACAGGCCGATCAGCACGGCCCCGGCCTGCAGCCCCCGGAACGCCGCCTCTCGCCCCTCCGGCGCGGGCTCCAGCGCGAACACCGCGAGCCAGACCAGCAGCACCAGCGGCGTCACCAGCCGGGAGAACCAGCGCATCCAGTAGCGCTCGCGCCGCACCCGCCACAGCTCCATCTGCACGTGCTTTTCGAGGTATTCCATGCGCGCGCCCAGCCACATGGTCAGCCGGGTCAGGAACATGGCTCTCTGGCCCCAGCCCTTGCCGTCCTGCTGGAACTGGGTCTCGGCCTGGTCCGACAGGGCGCGGGCGTTGGTGAACAGGTTCTGGATCTCGCGCGTCCGCTGCACGATCTCGCGCGACAGCTCGTAGGAGTCGTTCTCCAGCTGGAAGCGGTACTGGATGAACAGGATGGCGTTCAGCCCCCAGAACGCCCCCAGCACCAGCAGCATGCCGCCGCCGGCCAGCGCCAGCCCCATGGCGTCGGTTCCGGTCCATTGCGCGAACAGGGTCGGGCCGAAGGTGGCCAGCAGCAGCAGCCCGGCCAGCGCCAGCGCCTGGTTCAGCCGCTTGACCGCGACGTGCACGCACAGCGCCCTGAACACCCCGCGCCCATAGGCGTGGATGCGGCTGCGGATGTCCTGTTCGGCCGGGAACCGCTCTTCGATCTGGCGCGCGAACAGCACGTGGAAACGGTCGGGTTTCCCCTCGGTCTCCCAGAAGGGGAAGATGTCCAGCGGCTGGTTGAAATACTCGTCGATATGCGCCGAGATATTGGCCACCACCGCCGGGTCGGTCGAGAAATAGTCGCTGTCGCCGATCGGCCGGGTGATGCCCTCGTCCGAGCGCGACGGCCCCAGCCCGCGCGGCGGTCCGGCCGGGGGCGGGGCCCGGTCGGCGTGGTCGGCCGCGCCCGGCGGCGGCGGATTGGCCCCCGAGCTCAACGGATCGCCGACGCGGGCGTCATGGCCCCGGCCGCCGTGGCCGCCGTCGTGCGGCGCGTCCGCGGAAGCGTGGTGGGCGGCGTGGCTGAGTTCGTCGTGCGACATGGCGCGTCCGGCGGTCCTTGTGATCGGCCGCCAGCCTAGCAGATCGCTCCGCCGGACCGACGCCGTTCTCTCACGACGCGAAGCCGCGCCGTCGGCTCCAGATATCGCTGTTAACCGTAGGGCCCGGCAAGTGAAGTTTCGGTCAGAACGGCCAGCGCGCCATGGCCGCCGCGAAGGCCAGCAGCGGGACGAGCAGCAGGGCCTGGAAGCCGACCAGCAGCCGCGCCCGCTTCAGCTGGTCCGCCGGAGGCGCGAAGCCGGCGTCGGCGGCCGCCGCCTTGCGCCACTTGAGGAACATCACGGTCGGGCCGATCGACAACAGGCCGATGGCGACGAAACACGCCATCTTGCCCCAGAAGAACGGGTTCTCCGCATAGAAGGCCCAGCCCTTGCCGCCCCAGATCACCCGGCTGACGCCGATGACGATCACCAGCATCGCCGTCATGCCGAACCGCGCGTCCAGCCGCGCCAGCCGCCCGACGTCGACGCTGGGGGCCCTGAGCATCACCCCCTCCATCGCCAGGGTGGCGACGAGGGCGAACACGGCGACGTGGTGAAGAATAGCGAGGATGAGGTCAGTCATGCGCGACTCCTTCGTTTTGCCGCCGAGTCCAGTATAAGCGCCGCATCATGACACGTCTTCTCATCGTCGCGGCCGGAGGGGCCCTCGGGGCCATGGCCCGCTACGGCGTCGGCGTCGCGGCTTTCCGCCTGTTCCCCGCCTCGACCTGGCCGTGGGGCACGCTCGCCGTGAACGTCCTCGGCGGCCTGCTGATGGGCCTTCTGGCCGGCTGGCTGGCCTTCCGGGGCGGCGCGCACGGCGAGTCGATCCGCCTGTTCGCCGCCGTCGGCGTGCTGGGCGGGTTCACCACCTTCTCGGCCTTCTCGCTGGAGACGGCGCTGATGATCGAGCGCCGCCAATTCGCCATGGCCGGGGGCTATGCCGCCCTCTCGGTGGTCCTTTCGGTCGCCGCCCTGTTCATCGGCCTGATGGTCGCCCGCCGCGCCTTCGGAGCCGCCCTTTGACCGACGAGACCCCGCCGACCGCCGACGCTCCCAAGCGCGAGGTCCAGACCCTCTACGTCGCCGAGGCCGAGGACGGCATCCGGCTGGACCGCTGGTTCCGCCGCCGCTGGCCGCACCTGTCCAACATCCAGGTGCAGAAGATGGCCCGCTCGGGCCAGATCCGCGTCGACGGCGCCCGCATCAAGCCCGAGGGCCGTCTGACCGCCGGGGCCGCCGTGCGCGTGCCGCCCATCCCCGACGACACCTCGCGTCAGGCCGGCGACGCCCACACCCTCAGCCCCCAGGACATCAAGTTCGCCAAATCCCTCGTGCTCTACGAGGACGACATGGTCATCGCCATCAACAAGCCCCACGGCCTGGCGGTGCAGGGCGGCACCAAGACCAGCCGGCACGTCGACCGCCTGCTGTCGGCCTGGGGCGAGGGGATGGAGCGGCCGCGCCTCGTCCACCGGCTCGACCGCGACACCTCCGGCGTCCTGCTGCTCGGCAAGGGGCCCGAGGCGGCCAAGCGGCTGGCCGGCGCCTTCGCCCGGCGCCAGGCGAAGAAGACCTACTGGGCCATCGTCATAGGCAACCCCAAGCCCGCCGCCGGCCAGATCGACATGCCGCTGAAGAAGACCGGCATCAACGACTTCGAGATGATGCGTCCGGCCGACCGCAAGGACCCCCGCGCCGAACCGGCCGAGACCGCCTTCGCCACCATCAGCCGCGCCGCCCACCGCGCCTCCTGGATGGCCCTGCGCCCCTTCACCGGCCGCACCCACCAGCTGCGCGCCCACATGGCCGGCATCGGCCACCCGATCCTCGGCGATCCGAAGTACGGCGACGACAAATCCCGCGAGCTGTCCGGCGTTCTGAAGCTCCAGCTCCACGCCCGCCGCATCGAACTGGACCACCCGTCCGGCGGCAAGCTGATCGTCGAGGCCCCGCTCAGCCCCGAGATGAAGGCCGGCTTCGCCCATTTCGGCTTCGAAGAGGCGGAGGGGAACGAGAGCGACCCGTTCGAGGGCGTGAGGCGGCAACGGTGAGGCCCCTCGCAGTTTTCGACATCGACGGCACCCTCGTCGACAGCCGCGCCTCGATCCACCGCGCCGCCTGCGAGGCCGCGCGCGACATCGGCCTGCCCGAGCCCGACTACGACCGCGTCCGCCAGATCGTCGGCCTGACGCTGGAGCACGGGATGGCGGTGCTTGAGCCGGGCCTGAGCCCCGCCGACCTCGCCCGCTTCATCGCCGGCTTCCGCGCCAGCTTCAGCCGCATGTACGCCGAGGGCCACGAGGAGCCGCTCTATCCCGAGGCCATGACCGCCCTGCGCCGCCTGCACCGCGACGGCTGGCGTCTCGCCCTCGCCACGGGCCAGAACCGCCGCGGCGTGGCTCGCAACCTGGCCCGCGAGGGCTGGGCCGACCTGTTCATTTCATCCCACTGCGCCGAAGACGGTCCCGGCAAGCCCGACCCCGCCATGCTCCACGCCGCCATGGCCGCCTGCGACGCCGATCCGGCCATGACCGTGATGATCGGCGACACCGCCCACGATATCCAGATGGCGATCAACGCCGGCGTCCTGCCGCTCGGCGTCGCCTGGGGGTTCCACACCGTCGAGGAACAGCTCGCCGCCGGCGCCCGCCACGTGGCCCGGAGCTTCAACGAATTGACCGTCGTGCTGGACGGTTTCGCCGACATGACCCGCGCCGCCTGAGTCCCGCCATGAGCCACATCCCGCCCCTTGATCCCAACGTCGCCGCCCGCAAGGGCTTTCGCGAGTCCGAGGAGCGCCTCAAGCGCTTCTGGACGGCCGTCGACGTCGTTGAGGGGAAGGGGGGCTGGAGCGTCACCCTCGACGGCCGCACGCCGAAGACCCCGGCCCACGCCCAACTGGTCCTGCCAACGGAGGCCGCCGCCCGCCTCGTCGCTGACGAATGGGCGGCCCAGGGCGAGTTCCTCGACCCGGCGACCATGCCGGCGACCCGCCTGGCCTCGACCGCCATCGACCGCGTCAGCCAGGTCCGCGAGCCGGTGGCCGACGAGATCGCCGCCTTCGCCGGTTCGGACCTCGTCTGCTATCTCGCCGAGCACCCGGCCTCGCTGGCCGAGGAACAGGCGCGTGAATGGACCCCGTGGCGCGACTGGGCCGCGCTGGAGCTCGGCGTGGTGCTCCAGCCGGTCGAGGGCGTCATCCACCGGGCCCAGGACCGCGCCGCCATCGCCCGGGTCCGCGAACTGGCCCTGCGCCTCGACGACTTTGTCCTGACCGGCCTGGCCATGGCCACGCCCCTGCTGGGCTCGGCCGTCCTCGCCATGGCCCTTCAGCGCGGCCTCCTTTCCGGCGCCGAGGCCTTCGAGCTCAGCCGTCTCGACGAGGCCTTCCAGGAACGCCAGTGGGGCGTCGACGCCGAGGCCGCCGAACGCACCGCCGCCCGGCGGGCCGAGGCGGTGCTGATCGACCGGTGGTTCCGGGCGCTGCAGGGCTAACTTTCCAAAGCGGAAAGTTTTGACTTGCCAAGACGGAAAGCTTGTATCATTTTCCACATCGGAAAGTGAGGAAGCCCGCCATGACCCCCCAGCCTGATCCCGCCGAAGCCCTGGCCGCCATCGCCGAGGCGCGCCGCAACGTCCGCGACCGCGTCGCCGGCAACGGCTGGCGCTACGACCTGACCTACGCCGGCCTCGTCGCCGGCATGGTCGGCGCCCAGTCGCTCGACCAGCCGTTCAGCATGGTCGGCGTCGCTCTCGGCGTGGCCGGACTGGCGGTGATCTTCCAGCGCGAGACGCGGCGCACAGGGGTCCGGGTCACCGGCGTGTCGCCGCGCCGGGCCCGTTGGGTGGCGATCGGCATGGGCCTGCTCATGGGGGCGGCGATGATGGGCATGGTCGCCTTGCGCTACCTGACCCCGGCGGACTTCCCCCTGATCCCCGCCGTGTTCGCCGTCATGGTCCTGACCTTCGCCGTCGCCCTGATCGGCTCGCGGGTCTGGCGCCGCGTCTACCGGGCGGAGATGGGAGCGGGCGAATGAACCGGGCGCCGCAGTTCGACCCGGTCATCCACGCGCCCGGCCGGCTTCAGATCTGCGCCATCCTGTCGGCGGCGGACGAGGCCGAATTCGCCATGGTCCGCGACGCCATCGCCGTGTCCGACTCGGTCCTGTCCAAACATCTCAAGCAACTGGAGGAAGCGGGCTACGTCCGCCTGCGCAAACAGGCCCACGCCGGCCGCCAGCGCACCTGGCTGTCCCTGACCACCGCCGGCCGCGCCGCCTTCGCCGCCCATGTCGCCGAGCTCCAGCGGCTGGCCGCCACGATCGCACCCGCGCCGCTGGGCGAGGGCTTCTCGGGCTAGCCCGCAGGGGAGGGGGGCGCCGAAGGCGGCGGAGGGGGCGCTTGCCTCCGCCCCCGCCCGTCCTTAAGCCAGCGCTCAAGGAGACGCCCCCATGCAAGACATCCTCGACCAGCTCGAACAGCGCCGCGCCGCGGCCCGCCTCGGCGGCGGCGAGAAACGCATCGCCAGCCAGCACGCCAAGGGCAAGCTGACCGCGCGCGAGCGGATCGAGGTGCTGCTCGACGAGGGCTCGTTCGAAGAGACCGACATGTTCGTGGAGCACCGCTCGCACGACTTCGGCATGCAGGATCAGCGCATCCCCGGCGACGGCGTGGTCACCGGCCGCGGCACGATCGGCGGGCGGCTGGTCTATGTCTTCTCCAAGGATTTCACCGTCTTCGGCGGCTCGCTGTCGGGCGCCCACGCGGCCAAGATCGTCAAGATCCAGAAGATGGCCCTGACCAACGGGGCCCCGATCATCGGCATCTTCGACGCCGGCGGCGCCCGCATCCAGGAGGGGGTCGAGAGCCTCGCCGGCTATGCCGACATCTTCCTGCAGAACACACTGGCCAGCGGCGTCATCCCCCAGATCAGCGTCATCATGGGCCCCTGCGCCGGTGGCGACGTCTACAGCCCGGCCCTGACCGACTTCATCTTCATGGTGAAGGACACCTCCTACATGTACGTCACCGGCCCGGACGTGGTGAAGACCGTCACCAACGAGGTGGTCACCCACGAGGAGCTGGGCGGGGCCCGCGTCCACGCCGGCAAGTCGGGCGTCGCCGACGGCGCCTTCGAGAACGACCTGGAGGCCTTGTCGGAGGTCCGCCGCCTGATCGGCTTCCTGCCCCTGTCGAACCGCGAGAAGCCCCCGGTCCGCGACTCCTACGACGACCCGGAGCGCGACGAGCCCAGCCTCGACACCCTGGTCCCGGCCAATCCGAACCAGCCCTATGACATCAAGGAGCTGATCCTGAAGACGATCGACGAGGCCGAATTCTTCGAGATCGCCCCGGACTATGCGAAGAACATCGTCACCGGCTTCGGCCGCCTCGACGGCCAGACGGTGGGCGTCGTCGCCAACCAGCCGCAGGTGTTGGCCGGCGTCCTCGACATCGATTCCAGCCGCAAGGCCGCCCGCTTCGTGCGCTTCTGCGATGCCTTCGACATCCCGCTGGTCACCTTCGTCGACGTGCCCGGCTTCATGCCCGGCACCCGTCAGGAGTACGGCGGCCTGATCAAGCATGGCGCCAAGCTGCTGTTCGCCTACGCCGAGGCCACCGTGCCCAAGCTGACGGTGATCACCCGCAAGGCCTATGGCGGCGCCTATGACGTGATGAGCTCCAAACACTTGCGCGGCGACGTCAACTACGCCTGGCCCTCAGCCGAGATCGCGGTGATGGGGGCCAAGGGCGCGGTCGAGATCATCTTCCGCAAGGAAGCCGGCGACCCCGAGGCGCTGGCGGCGCGGGAGGCGGAGTACAAGGAACGGTTCGCCAATCCGTTCGTGGCGGCGGGCCTGGGCTACATCGACGACGTGATCATGCCCCACGGGACGCGGCGCCGGCTGATCCGGGCGCTACGGACGCTGAAGAACAAGGTGCAGGAGAACCCGTGGAAGAAGCACGATAATATTCCGCTGTAGGTTCACCTGACCAACCTCCTCTTCCTCTGCGCCCGCAACCGCCTCCGCTCCCCCACGGCCGAGCGGGTCTTCGCCTCCCGTCCCGGCGTCGAGACCGCCTCCGCCGGCCTGGCGCCCGATGCGGAGGAGCCGGTCACGCCCGACCACCTCGCCTGGGCCGACCTGATCTTCGTCATGGAGCGCGCCCACCGCGCCAAACTCCAGCGCCGCTTCGGCAAACACCTGAAGGGCAAGCGCGTCATCTGCCTCGACATCCCCGACGACTACGACTTCATGCAGCCGGAGCTGGTGGCGTCGCTGGAGAAGACGGTCGCGCGACATCTTCCTTCTCCCCTTGGGGGAGAAGGTGGGCGGCGGAGCCGTCCGGATGAGGGGTAGGGCGGCTCCGGACCGGCCGGCGGCCAGCTTGACGCAACCATCCCCCTCATCCGACCCTCCGGGCCACCTTCTCCCCCAAGGGGAGAAGGCATAGGCTTGCCCCCATGATCACCCTCCACGCCTTCGGAAGCGTCCATCCTGTAACCCACGGCCTGACCCGCGACCTGCGCGTCCAGTGGGCGCTGGAGGAGATGGGGCTGCCCTATACGGTGCGCGGCTGGGACCACACCGGGGGCGAAACCGCGGGCCCGGAGTTCTCCGCTCTCAGCCCCTTCCACCAGATCCCCATCCTGACCGACGGCGATCTGGTCCTGTCTGAATCCGCCGCCATCCTGATTTACCTCGCGGAGACGTCCGGCAAGCTCATCCCCTCCGACCCGCAGGCCCGCGCCCATGTCATCCAGTGGACCCTCGCCGCCCTGTCCACGGTCGAGGGCCCGATCCAGCCGCTCAAGCTGATGGACATGGGGGCCATGGGCGAACCCGGCGACGTGCGCGCCTTCCTGACCGGCTGGACCCGCCGCGTGCTCGACGGCGTCAACCGCAGGCTCGAGGGCCGCGACTGGATCGCCGCCGAGGAATTCACCATCGCCGACCTGCTGCTGGCCTCGGTCCTGCGCCAGCTGCGCCACACCGACCTGATGGACGGCTATCCGAATGTGAAGGCCTTCTACGACCGCGCCATGGCCCGGCCGGCGTGGAAACGCACCCTCGACCTCTACGCCGAACGGCTGGGCGCCGACCGGTCGAAGATCGAATAGCGCCTCACCCCTCGAACGCCTCCAGGATCGGGCACGGTCCCTTGCCGCCACCCGCGCACGCCCCGGCCAGCCGCCGCAGCGCCGTCCGCGCCGCCTCAAGGTCCGCGATCCGCGCGTCCAGCTCGACCAGCCGGCCCTGCGCCAGCGCCAGCGCCCGCCCGCGGTCCTCCCCCGCGTCCAGCGCCAGCAGTTCGCCGATCTGCTCGAGGGTGAACCCCGCCGCCTGCGCCGAGCGGATGAACCTCAGCCGCCGGGCGTCCTCCGCCCCATAGCGCCGCACCCCGCCGCCCGACCCCGGGCCGTCCGGCCGCGCCGGCGTCTCCAGCAGGCCGCGCCGCTGGTAGTAGCGCACCGTCTCCACGCCCACGCCGCCAGCCTTCGCCAGCCGCGCGATGGTCATGCCGCCCGAAGCTTCGCCCATCTCTTGACTCCGTACCATGGTCCGGACCCTACATGGGGCGCGGACCGTTATCGGCAAGCAGGAGAAAGCCCCCATGTCCGCACCGCAGAAGACCGCCGTCCTCTACCGCATGGTCATGCCCGACCACCTCTGTCCGTCGGGCCAGAAGGCCCGCTGGCTGCTGCGCCGCAGGGGCTACGAGATCGAGGACCACCACCTCAAGACCCGCGCCGAGACCGACGCCTTCAAGGCCGAGCACGGCGTCCCGACCACGCCCCAGACCTTCATCGACGGGGTCCGCATCGGCGGCTACGACGACCTGCGCCGCTACTTCGGCCAGAAGGTCCCCGAGCCCGGCGCGACCAGCTACACCCCGGTGCTGGTGGTCTTCGCCGTCGCCGCCCTGATCGCCCTGGCGGTCGCCTACCTGCGTTTCGGCACGCCGGTCGACGTCTCGGTCCTGCCCACCTTCATCGCCACGGCCATGAGTCTGCTGGCCATGCTCAAGCTGCAGGACGTCGAGCGGTTCTCGACCATGTTCCTCAACTACGACCTGCTGGCCCGCCGCTGGGTCCCGTACGGCTACATCTACCCCTTCGCCGAGCTCGGCGCGGGCGTGCTGATGCTGGCCGGCGCCCTGACCTGGCTGTCGGCTCCCGTCGCCCTGTTCATCGGCGGCATCGGCGCGGTCTCGGTGTTCAAGGCCGTTTACGTGGACAAGCGCGAGCTGAAATGCGCCTGCGTCGGCGGTTCCTCCAACGTGCCGCTGGGCTTCGTCTCCCTGACCGAGAACCTGATGATGATCGCCATGGCCGTATGGATGCTGGGCGCTCCGCCGCTGGGCCTGGGGCACTGACGAAGCCTGACGATCGGCGGCGCGGGGGCTGCGCCGGCCTGGGTCCCGTGCTCTCCTTCCGCCCCGAAGGACACGCCCCGGAGACCCGGCCATGACCCGCGCCGCCCTGATCGCGCCGATCGCCGCCCTGACCCTCGCCCTCGGCGCGGCCGGCGTCGCCCACGCCTGCATGCGCCCGATCGACGGGCCCGGCGAATGGATGGATAACCGCTATTCCACTGTGGCCGTCGCCACCATCGTCGAGGTCCGGTCGCGGTCCGCTGAACGCCCCAACCGCTCATGGACCGCCGTGGCCGAGGTCACCCGCGTGGTCGAGGGCTTTCCCCAGACAGGTCGATACCGGCTGGAGCACGAGGAGCGCACCGAATGCCCGCGGGTCCTGCCCCTGCCGGTCGAAGGCGAGACCTGGACCCTCTACATGGAGGGGATGGTGGGCGAGGGCGGGACCGTGCACCAGGCCTGGCCCCTGACCTGGTCCGAACGCCTCGACGCGCGCTTCGGCGGCGACCCCGAGGCCGAGATGCGCGACCTGGAGCCGCCGAGAGGGTGAGACCGCACCGGGGCGTCCCGTTCGTTCCGCTGGTCAGCCGACCCCGCGCAGCCCCTTGCGCAACGCGTCCGCCCCGCCGTTCAGCTCCGCCTCCACAGCGGCGTGCTCCTCGACCCACACCGGCGTCGCCCGCGCCAGCAGGCCCTGCCCGGCCTCGGTCAGCGCCGCCCGCCGACCGCGCCGGTCCTTCGCGTCGACCGTCACTGTCACAGCGCCCATCCGCTCCAGCGGCTTGAGGTTGGCCGTCACGGTCGACCGGTCCATGGCCAGCACCTCGGCGACCTGCCCGATGGTCGGCGGCTCCGGCCGGTTCAGCGACATCAGCAGCGAGAATTGTCCGCTGGTCAGCCCCAGCGGACGGAAGGCCTCGTCGAAGCGGCGAGACAGGGTCCGCGCCGCCCGCTGGGTGTGCAGGCACAGACAGTGATCACGGACGTGGACGGTAGTCCCGTAGGGAACGGCGGCGGTTGACATCACCTTAAGTAGGTTGATATCAACTCATCTGTCAACAGGATGCGCCGTCGCAAGGCGCGCCGGAAACGCTTCACAGGAGCCTCCCATGATCCAGGTCACCGCCTTCAAATGGGTGCCGCCCTTCGCCCAGGGCTCGGTGCGCGACATCCGCGTCCGCTGGGCTCTGGAGGAGGCGGGCCTCGGCTACGACGACCACCTGATCGCACACGAGGACCGGCTGGCCCCGGAGTATCGCGCCCTGCAGCCGTTCGGCCAGGTGCCGGCCTATCGCGACGGCAAGGTCGAGATGTTCGAGAGCGGCGCCATCGTCCTGTGGATCGCCCAGCATTCTGACGCCCTGATGCCCGCCGACGAGTGCGGCCGGGCCATGGTCATGACCTGGCTGTTCGCCGCCATGAACAGCATCGAGCCGTACGTCGGCCAGCTGGCCGGCATCGACATCTTCCATGCGGGCGAGGCCTGGACGACGGAGCGCCGGCCGCAGGTCGAGGCGCAGCTGCGCACCCGGCTGGCCGACCTCCAGACGGCGCTCGGCGACCGCAAATGGTTCGCCGGCGACCGCTTCAGCGCCGCCGACATCCTGATGACCCACGTGCTGCGCGACCTGCGCCACACCGACATCCTCGCCGGCTACCCCGCCCTCGCCGACTACGTCGCCCGCGCCGAGGCCCGCCCCGCCTTCCAGCGCGCCCTGGCGGACCAGCTGAAGCCGTTCCGCGCGGCGGAAGCGGCTCGGCCGGAACTGGTCGCGGGTTAGGTCACACCGTCACAAGCGCGGGACTGGAGATTGCGGCATGGCGCGGCTCGTCTTTGGAATGAACGTATCGCTCGACGGCTACGTCGATTACGACAAATTCGGGCCGGACGCCGTGCTCTTCCGCCACTTCATCGAGCAGGTGGGCGGTTCGGCCGGCAGCGTGTACGGCCGCCGCCTTTACGAGATCATGCGCTACTGGGAGCAGGACGATCCTGACTGGACCCCGGACCTTCGGGAGTTCGCGGCGGCGTGGCGCGCCGAACCCAAATGGGTCGTTTCGCGCACGCTGACCTCGGTCGGTCCCAACGCCACGCTTGTCGCGGACGACGCGGAGGGGACGGTCCAACGTCTGAAGCAGGAGCTCGAGGGCGAGCTCTATGTTGGCGGGCCGGTGCTGGCGCACGCCCTGACCGGCCTGATCGATGAGTACCGTCTCTGCCTCCATCCCGTCGTGCTGGGGGGTGGCGATCCGTTCTTCGCCGGCCCCCGACCGCCGCTCCGCCTCGTCACGCACCGTCGGATCGGCGGCGAGGCCATCGAACTCACCTATGTGCCGGCCTGACGGTCCTGCGCCCCAAAAACCCTGTCATCCCGTACCCTGTCATCCCGACACTTCGCGGGTCATTCCGACACTCCCGGTCATGGTCGGGCGGCCCACGCCGGGGCCTGCGTCCGCCTTTGACGCACGGCCGTGCATAATGGCTGAATGCCCGCCGGGCCTGGTCTTTGACAGCACCGAACCCCGCCGTCGCGCCGTCCAGGCGGGACGCTCCCCCCGCTCACGGCATGGGCGCGAATGTTCAGAATGGCCGGCCGCGATTTTTCAGTAAGGAACCCTGCCAACCCGGTCACCCGGGGCGGCCGGACTCAGCCGACCAGCGCCGCCCGTTCCTCCGCCGTCAGCATCCGCCATTTGCCCTCCGGCAGATTGTCCAGCTTCAGCGGCCCGATGCGCACCCGGATCAGGTCGACGACCTCCAGATCGACCATCTCGCACATCCGCCGGATCTGCCGGTTGCGGCCCTCGCGCAGGATGAATTTGAGCCGGAAGGACTCCATCCGGCTCACGTACGCGGGTCGCAGCTGACGTCCGTCCAGCATCAGGCCGTGGCGCAGGATCTTCAGCTTCTTCTCGGTGATGTCGCCCGTCACCCGGACCAGGTATTCCTTGTCGAGGTCCGACTCCGGCCCGATCACCGCCTTGGCCACCACCCCGTCGGACGACAGCAGCAGCAGCCCGCGCGAATCCTCGTCCAGCCGCCCGATCGGGGGCAGGGAGGCGTCCGCCGCCGGGACCGCCCCTGCGCCGACGCGATTGGCCTCGGTCAGCAGGCGCACCGCCGGAACCTTGCCCGGCTCCGGCTGGCCCGAGACATAGCCCATCGGCTTGTGCATCACGATGGTCACGCCCTCGGCCAGCGCCGCCGTGGCCCGCTCGTTCAGGGTCAGGGTCTGCCCCGGCGCCAGCTTGCGGCCCGCGTCGATGACCACCTCGCCGTCGACCGAAACCAGCCCCTCGGCGATCAGGGCGTCGGCTTCGCGCCGCGAACAGATTCCGGATTGGCCCATGAACTTGTTCAGCCGCACCGGCTCCGCGCCGTCATAGATCCTGGAAAGGCTCATCGCACCCGCCGGAACAGCAGCATCAGATTATTGGCCGGCATCTCCACCCGCCGCGTCAGCGCCAGCCCTTCGGCCTTCGCCGCCGCCGCCACTTCGTCGCGGTCGCGCAGCCCCCAGGCGGGATTGCGGTCTTTCAGGCTCTCGTCGAAGGCCGCGTTCGACGGGGCCAGCGGGACCTCCGCCTCGCGATACGGCCCATAGGTCGCTAGCAGTCCGCCGACCGGCAGCAGCCGGCCCGCCAGCCGCATCAGCCCCTCCGTCGCGGCCCATGGGCTGATGTGGATCATGTTGATGCACACCACCGCCCCGAACGGCCCTTGAGCCCACGTCGCCTCGTCCAGCATGTCCAGCGCCAGCGGGTCGCGCAGATTGGCCAGGCCGGCGGCCCCGGCCCAGGCGGCGATACTGGCCCGCGCTTCCGCGGACGGATCGCTCGGCGTCCACTCCAGCCCCGGCAAGGCCCCGGCGAAGGCCACGGCGTGCTCGCCCGATCCGGCGGCGATCTCCAGCACCCGCCCCCGCGCCGGCAGGTGCGCCTTCAGCACCTGCAGGATCGGCTCCCGGTTTCGCGCCGCGGCGGGCGAGGCGAGGGCGCTTCCCGGGGTCGCCCCGATCGGATCCATGGTCTGCATGGCGGTCCCGATACCCCGCGACGCCGCCCGCGGCGACCGGAATTATGCAGGCGAGACGACGCCCGTCGCTCGCGGGAGGTTGAAACTTGCAGCGGTTGACCTCGCGTCCGCTTCAATGCCATTCCGGCTGAAACATTGCGTGATCTCACGCAAGGGAGCGCCACGGCGGCGTCAGATCGCCGGGCAGACGTTCAGGAGAGTTCGCGTGACCGCATCCGCCATCCCCGGCCTTCACCCGGCCCCGACCAGCCACGCCGGCCTCGTCGCCTGGGTCGAGCAGATCGCCGCCCTGACGAAGCCCGCCCGCGTCCACTGGTGCGACGGCTCCGAGGCCGAAAAGAAGGCCATCGCCGCCGACCTTATCGCCCGGGGCACGCTGAAGGAACTGGATCAGACGAAGCGCCCCGGCTGCTACTACGCCGCTTCCGATCCCAAGGACGTCGCCCGCGTTGAGAGCCGCACCTTCATCTGCCCCGAGAAGGAGATCGACGCAGGCCCCACCAACAACTGGGCCGATCCGGCCGAGATGCGCGCCCGCCTGAACGGCCTGTTCGACGGCTGCATGGCCGGCCGCACCATGTATGTCGTGCCGTTCTCGATGGGGCCGCTCGGCTCGAAGATCAGCGCCCTCGGCGTCGAGATCACCGACAGCGGCTACGTCGCCGTGTCGATGGGCATCATGACCCGCATGGGCAAACCGGCGCTGGACGTGCTCGGCGACGACGGCGTCTTCGTCCCCGCCGTCCACACCCTGGGCGCCCCGCTCGCCGACGGCCAGGCCGACGTGCCCTGGCCCTGCAACGACGAGAAGTGGATCGTCCACTTCCCCGAGAGCCGCGAGATCTGGTCCTACGGCTCGGGCTACGGCGGCAACGCCCTGTTGGGCAAGAAATGCTACGCCCTGCGCATCGCCTCGGTCATGGCCCGCGACGAGGGCTGGCTGGCCGAGCACATGCTGATCCTCAAGCTGACCGACCCGAAGGGCCGCGCCAAATACGTCGCCGCCGCCTTCCCCTCGGCCTGCGGCAAGACCAACCTCGCCATGCTCCAGCCGACGCTGCCGGGCTGGAAGGCCGAGACCATCGGCGACGACATCGCCTGGATGCGCATCGGCGACGACGGCCGCCTCTACGCGGTGAACCCCGAGGCCGGCTTCTTCGGCGTCGCGCCGGGCACCAGCCGCAACACCAACGGCAACGCCCTGGCGACGATGGCCAGCAACACCGTCTTCACCAACACCGCCCTGACCGCCGACGGCGACGTCTGGTGGGAAGGCCTGACCAAGGAAGCGCCCGAGGGTCTGACCAACTGGAAGGGCCGGCCGCACGACCCCGCCTCGGGCGAGCCGGCCGCCCACCCCAATTCGCGCTTCGCCGCCCCGGCCTCGCAATGCCCGATCATCGCGCCGGAATGGGAAGACCCCAAGGGCGTGCCGATCTCCGCCATCCTGTTCGGCGGCCGCCGCGCCTCGGCGGTGCCGCTGGTCACCGAGGCCTATGACTGGGACCACGGCGTGTTCATGGGCTCGTCGGTCGCCTCGGAAGGCACCGCCGCCGCCGAGAACAAGGTCGGCGAGCTGCGCCGCGATCCCTTCGCCATGCTGCCCTTCTGCGGCTACAACATGGGCGATTATTTCGCCCACTGGCTGTCGATGAAGGACCGCACGGCCGCCTCGAGGCTGCCGCGGCTCTACTTCGTCAACTGGTTCCGCAAGAACGACGAAGGCAAGTTCGTCTGGCCGGGCTTCGGCGACAACGCCCGCGTCCTCAAGTGGATCGCCGAACGGCTCGATGGCGAGGCCGAAGCGGTCGACACGCCGGTCGGCCGGGTTCCGACCCGCGAGTCGCTGGACCTGTCGGGCCTCAGCCTGTCCGACGCCGACCTGTCGACCCTGCTTGACGTCGATCCCGACGTCTGGGCCGAGGAGGCCGCGCTGATCCCCGGCTTCTACGAGAAGTTCGGCGACCGCCTGCCGCAGGCCCTGTGGAGCCAGCACGCGGCCCTGACGGCCCGCATCGAACAGAGCCGCGCCGCCGCCATCGCCGCGGAGTAAGCTTGCATTCCGGCCGCGGGCGGTCGATCTGATCGCCCGTGACCTCTTCCCCGGATGTGATCGTCATCGGCGCCGGCGTGCTCGGCCTGTGCAGCGCCGCCGAACTGGCGGGGCGGGGCCATGCCGTGACCGTGGTCGATCCCGGCGGCGTCAACGCCTCCTCGATCGCCGCCGGCATGCTCGCCCCGGCGCTGGAATCCCTGCTCGACGACCTGCCACCCGATCGCGCCGCGCTTCTGAAGCGAGCCCGCGATCTGTGGCCCGCCTTCGCCGAAGCGCATGGCCTGACCCTGCACCGCGAGGGCGCGGAGTGGCGCGGACCGGACGCCGCCGCCGCCGTGGCCCGGCTGCAGGCTCTCGGCTTCGAGGCCAGGGTGACCAGAGCGGGTCTGACCACTGCTGACGACTGGCGCATCGAACCCGCTACGGTGCTGGCGTCGCTCGTGCGAACCGCCGGCGTCACGCCGGTTCGGGGCCGGGTCACGCGCCTGATCGGCGACGCCCGCCGCTGGCGGGTCGAGGCCGATGACGGCCGCACCTGGTTCGCGCCGACGGTCGTGCTCGCCACCGGCGCGGCCGCGGCCATTTCCGGTCTGCCCGACCGGATCGCGGCGCTCGTGGACTCGATCCAGCCGATCCGCGGCCAGCTGACCCAGATCACCGTCGATCCGCCCCGCCGCGTCGTGCGGGCCCCCGGCCTCTATGTCGCCCCGACGGCCGGCGGCGCTGTGATCGGCGCGACCATGGAGCCGGGCCGCCGCGACCTCGAGCCCGACCCCGAAGAGGCGCGGGCGCGGACGGAGGCGGGCCTGGCGCTGCTGGGTCTGCCGGGCGAGGCGGGGCAGACCCGCGTCGGCATCCGCGGCGCCGTCCCCGATGGCCTGCCGCTCGCTGGTCCGTCCGGCGAGCCCGGCCTGCACCTCGCCCTCGCGCCGCGCCGCAACGGCTGGCTGCTGGGCCCGCTGATCGCCGCGATCGTGGCCGACGGCGTCGAGGGTCGGCAGCCGCCGCCCGACGCCGCCGCCCTCGACCCGCTCAGGTTCAGTTCGCCGGCGGCGGATTGAACCGGATGGCGATGTTCACCCGCGACCCCACGGCCGCGCCGTCGACGGTGCGTGGGCTGATCTGGAAATGCCGCGTCAGCCCCTGCGCCGCCCGTCCGAAGCCGTAGCCGCCCGGCGTTTCACTGGTCAGATTGCAGTCGGCGACCCGGCCATTGGGCTGGACCAGACAGTTCAGCGACGCCCGTCCTCCCATTCCGGCCTCCAGAGCCCGATTGGGGTAGGCCCGCATCAGCTGCTCGGCCGACGGCTGGCGCTCCCAGCGCGGATTGGTGATCACGGAGGGAGGCTGCGGCGTGGCGCGGACCGGCGGCGCGTCCTTGACCGGTTCCCGGACCGTATCGATGACCGTGATGGTTGAGCCTTCAGCCACGGTCTCGCCCTGCGTCACGGGCACGCTGTCCGGTGTCGTCGGCCGGGTGGGCAAATCGTTGGTCCGGGTGTTCGGCGGCGCCGGCTGTTCCGGAGCCGGGACCGGTTCCGGCGGTTTTGGCTTGGGCAGGGGGATCAGCTCAACAACCGTGACGGGCGGCTCCTCGATTGCCGGCGGCTCCATCTCGAACCGCTGGTGATAGAGGGCCGCTCCCAGCCCGACATGGCCTGTGGCGACGACCGCCAGCGCGATCCAGGTCGTTCGGGAGAAACGCGGCGTCTTGCGCTCGTTGTAGTCGAAAGGGCTCACCAGTCCTGGGCTGCCCGCGGTTCTGATCATCATGACCGTTCATCCCTGCCTTAGCCGCCCCCGCAGCGTCCCACGGCCAAGTTTCGCGCTCCCGTTTGGGCGAGTTTGGGGCGAGCGGCGCCATGAAACCGACACGGACCGAGGTTCGTTAAGGCAAGGGTTAAGGTTCTGTGGACGGCAAAGGCGTTATTAGGATTTGATTAACCACGGCCCCGCAGCGTCATACGCATGAGTATCGGACCGATTCCATCGTCTGGAGGAGTCGAGGCGGCCATCCGGCGCGCCTCGAGCGCCACTGGCGTGGACGCGGACTTTTTGATCAAGACGGCGCGGCGCGAGAGCGCGATGAACCCGGCGGCGCGGGCGCGGACCTCGTCGGCGGCCGGGCTGTTCCAGTTCATCGAGCAGACCTGGCTGGGCACGGTGAAGGCCCATGGAGCCAAGCACGGCTACGGCCAGTACGCGGACCTCATCCACCGGGGCTCCGACGGGCGCTGGCGGGTCGACGGTTCGGCGCGGAACGTGGTTCTGGACCTGCGTTTCGACCCTCAGGCGGCCTCGACCATGGCGGCCGAGCTGACCGCCTCCAACGCCGCCTATCTCCGGGGCCGGACCGGACGCGAGCCGGGCGCGGGCGACCTGTATGCGGCCCACTTCCTCGGTCCCGCCGGCGCCGCCAAGCTGATGGAAGCCATGGACCGACGGCCGGGCCTGAGCGCGGCCTCGATCTTTCCGGAAGCCGCGTCCGCCAACCGCTCGATCTTCTACCGCGACGGCCGCCCCGCCACGGTCGCGGAGGTCCATGCCAACCTGCAGCGCAGCGCGGGCGAGGGCGCGCCGGCGGCGTCGGCCGGCTCACCGGCCGAGAAAATTCCCGCCCTTTCGGAGCGCGACCAGATGCTGGCCGCGCGGCTGGACCGGCTGAAGCAGGACCAGAGCCTGCTGGCCTTGCTGCTGGGACAGGACGGTGACGGAAAAGACGGCGGCTTCGGCGGCGCCTTCGCACCCGAAGGCAGTTCGAGCGTCTGACCGCGAATCCGGCGATGGTAAACGGCCCGTTAGGGATGACCGTTCAAAGCTGAACGGCAAAGCTTGATCCAGAGCGCCGACCATGACCGCCTACCGCGCCCGCCTCACCGAAACCGACATCCGCCGCCTGATCAAGGCTACGGACGATGACGAGCGCGCCGCCGCCGCCCACAAACTGTGCCGCAACATGGAGAAGGTGGCGCTGACGGGGGAGGAGCGGGAGGCGGCGGAGAAGATCCTGCGCATGCTGGCCCACGACGCCGCCGAACTGGTGCGCCGGGCCATGGCCGTGACGCTGAAGTCGTCGGACCTGATTCCGCGCGACGTCGCCCGGCGGCTGGCGGCCGATGTCGACAGCGTGGCCCTGCCGCTGATCAGTTTTTCGCCGGCCTTCACCGATGAAGACCTGATCGAGATCGTCCACGCGGGGTCCGCCCTGCGCCAGGTCGCGGTCGCCGGCCGTCCCGTGGTCGGGCGCGACGTGGCCGCGGCTGTGGCCGAGACGGGCTGTGAACAGGCTGTTCGCACGCTCTCGGCCAATGACAATGCGGACATCGCCGAGGCCGCGCTGGGCCGGTGCGTGGACCGGTTCGGCGCCTCGCCCGAGATCGTGGCGGCGATCGCCTATCGTCAGGTCCTGCCGCTGTCGGTGACGGAGCGGCTGGTCGAACTGGCCTCGGAGGCCGTGCGGGAGCATCTGGTCACCCGTCACGCCGTGGCTCCGGAAACCGCCATCCGCCTCGCCACCTTCGCCCGTGAGCGGGCGACGGTCGATCTGGTTGACGAGGCGTCGAGCCACGCCGACCTGGCCGCCTTCACGGCTGGTCTCAACGCCCGCCGCGCCCTGACCGGGTCGCTGTTGCTGCGGGCGTTGGCGCGAGGGCAGATGGCGCTGTTCGAATACGGTTTGGCCGAGCTGGCCGGGACGCCCCATTCACGCGCCTGGCTGATGATCCATGACGCGGGCACGCTGGGGCTGAAGGCGATCTACGACCGGGCCGGCCTGCCGCCCCGGCTGTTCCAGGCCTTCCGGGCCGGCGTGGACACCTGGCGGGCGCTCCAGGCCGAGGGCGCCGACACCGCGGCGGACAATTTCCGCCAGCAGATGCTGCAACGCTTCCTGACCCAGCGTCCGAACGCCCCGCGCGAGGATCTGGCCTATCTGATGGAGCGGCTGGACCAGGAACCGGCGCCGGCCCGGGCGGTGGTCGGCGCGGCCGCCTGATCCAATTGAAAACGCCCGCCGATCGGCGGGCGCTTCGGGCGGCTGCGCCTGTCGGTCAGCCCAGGTGGTCGGCGACGCCCGCCTCGAGGCTCTCGGCCAGCGCCCGGCCAATGGGGTGGTCGTCGGTCTGGATCTGGTCCCGCACCACGGCCTTGATGGCGTCGATATGGGCGTCGATCAGCACCCGCGGCGCCGCCATCCGCTTGGCCGGGTCGTCCATCATCTTGCACAGCGATCCGGCCAGCCGGGTGACCAGCGGATACTGATAGGTCGCGCCCAGCCCCTTTAGGTCATGGGCGCGGAAATACAGGGCCTCGGCGGTCTGGGCGTTGTAGCCTTGGGTGCGGATGTCGGCCTGGGCCTTGTCGAGCTTGACGATCTCGTCCTGCAGCCATTGACCGAATTGGGAGGACATCGCCTTCAGGGCTTCTTCGGCCTTGGCGATCGCACTCGCGTCGATACCGCCGAAGGCGCCGCCGACCTTGAGCCGGAGGGTGTTGGGCGGACGAATGACCTGGGCGGAATTGCTCACGGGCGAGCTCCTGAAGACGAACCTGCCCCATGGTGGCAGGGCACACTTAAGAACCGGTGCACGCCATCAAGAGGCGAACTGCTCCGCCAACACGCGCTCCTCGAACGAGCGGCCGGCGTCGAACAACATGGTCAGGGCGATGTCGCGGCGCTCCAAGACCTCGACGCGGGCGACCCGGCGAACCTCGAAGCTGTCGGCCGTGGCGCTGACCGGGCGCTTGTCCGGCTCCAGAATCTCGAAACAGACCCTGGCGGTGTGCGGCAGCAGGGCGCCGCGCCAGCGGCGTGGGCGGAAGGCGCTGATCGGCGTCAGAGCCAGCACGCGGGCGTCCAGCGGAATGATCGGCCCATGCGCCGACAGATTGTAGGCCGTCGACCCCGCCGCCGTGGCCACCATGCAGCCGTCGCAGGAGAGTTCCTCCAGCCGGACCTTGTCGTCGACGGTGATGCGCAGCTTGGCGCTCTGCCGCGTCTGCCGCAGCAGCGACACCTCATTGATGGCGAGGCCGCTCTGCACCGGGCCGGCCTCGGTCCAAGCATCCATCTGCAGGGGGTGGATGACGGCCCGCCCGGCGGTGGCCAGCCGCTCCGGCAGGCCCTCCTCCGTGTAGTCGTTCATCAGAAAGCCGACGGAGCCGCGGTTCATGCCGAACACGGGCGTGCGCCGCTGCAGGTTGGCGTGCAGCGTCTCGAGCATGAATCCATCGCCGCCGAGCGCGACGATGACGTCCGCCGTGGCGGGATCCGCGGAGCCGTACAGGTCGACCAGGCGGTCGCGCGCCGCCGCCGCCTCGGGGCGGTCAGAGGCGGCGAAGGCGATGCGAAGCTCGGGCTGGGTCACGCGCCTACGCAAGCCGAGCGGGAAGGCGAAGTCAAACGGGCCGTGCTCAGCCCTTGACCAGCGCCCGGAACGAGCGCGCCGCCGAGGCGGCCGAGATGGCGCCCCGCAGCCAGATCCGGTCCCCCACATCACCGGGGACGCCTTCGTTGAGCAGGCGGATTTCGGCCAGCAGGGCCGGAAACACCGCCCGGTCGACGCCGACCGAGGCGCAGGCGTAGAACAAGGCTTCCGGGCTGTTGGCCGCCAGAGCCTCGCGCACCTGGGCGACGCTGAACCCGCCGAGAGTGGCGAGGGCGTGTACGAACAGGCCCAGCCGGCGCTCCCGCGCCGCCCGAATCAGATAGCCCGCGCGTAGCTGGCCGGCGGACTGGAGCTTGGCGACGAGCCGCCGCTCCATCTCGTCACGGTCCGGGTCGTCGGCCGGTACGGGCGTCATGGTTCCCGAACGGGCGTCATAGACGGACTGGTCGATCAGCGGAGCCAGCCTGCCCTCGTCGATCTGGAAGCGGGCGCAGATGGATTGCCGCAAGGCCGCGCCGACCCACTGGTACATCTGCTCGGCCAGTTGTTCGGTGAGCCGGGGGTGGCGCGTCAGCGGGCCGCGGAGGGCGGCGATCCGGCGCGACTGTTCGACCATCCGCCGAATGCCGTCCAGACTGATCTCGGCGGTGCGGTTAAAGGCGAGGGCGGTCAGGGTCGCGGGCTCGCCGCGCTCAATGATGGCGTCGGCGACACGGCCGCCCAGGTGGGGTCTGCGGGCGACCTCAATCTGGTGCTCGAGGGTCGCCTCGACCAATACGCGCAGAAGATCGTCGTCCTGCAGGACGGGGCTGGCCGCGAGGACGGGGCGGGCGATTTCGATCTCGTCCAGGGCGAGGAGGTTGATCAGCGCGGGCGGCGCCCAGTCGGCCCGGGCCAGACGCTCGGAAAGGATCTTGCGCACATCACGCTCGGCCTGCCGCGCCAGGGTCAGGAAGATTTCGCCCAGCACCGGCGACAGTTCGCCCGAGGGCGGCCGGGCGTCGCACAAGGCCACGACGCCGAGCAGCAGACGTTCGCGCGAGCCGGGGCTGGGATTGCGCGCCAGCGCCAGCAGATCCGGATAGGCCGGCGGAGAGGAGCGTAACTGAGCGACGGTCAAGGGCGTCTCCGGCGCGCCGGCGATTCGGCTCGTGTAAGCGTAGCCGCAGGCCGCTAAGACGGGGTTAACCGAAGCTGAATCTTGACGGCGACCTCCCCCGGCGCGAGCGTGCGCCGCGGCATACAGCCTTAAGGATACGAACCATGGCCGATGGAACGACCGCCTCGCTGAAATCCCGCGTTTCGGAAGCCGAATGGAACGTCCGGGTGGAGCTGGCTGCGCTCTACCGTCTGGTGGCGCTGCACGGCTGGGACGACATGATCTTCACCCACATTTCGGCCCGCGTGCCGGGGCCGGAGCATCATTTCCTCATCAATCCGTACGGCTGGTATTTCGAGGAGATGACCGCCTCGTGCCTGGTCAAGGTCGATCTGGAGGGCAACGTCGTCCAGGAGACGACCAGCTTCATCAATCCGGCCGGCTTCACCATCCATTCGGCCATCCACGCCGCGCGCGAGGACGCCCATTTCGTCATCCACCTGCACACCGTCGCCGGCGTCGGGGTGGCGGCGCAGCAGGAGGGCCTGCTGCCGCTCGGCCAGAACGCCTGTCTGCTGCAGCACCAGATCGCCTATCACGGCTATGAGGGGCTGGCGCTGAACCACGATGAACGCGAACGGCTGGTGGCTGATCTCGGCGACAAGCCGCTGATGCTGTTGCGCAATCACGGGACCCTCGCGGTCGGTCAGACGGCGGCCCAGGCCTGGATCGGCATGTATTTCCTCGAGCGCGCCTGCGCCCAGCAGGTGGCGGCGCTCTCCGGCGGGCGCGACCATGTGCTGATGGCGCCCGAGGCGGCCCAGGCCGAGACCCGGGAACAGGGCAAGGGAATCGGCTTCGTCTCGGCCCTGGCCTGGCCGGGCGCGCTTCGAATGCTCGATCGAAGGTCGCCAGGCTACGACGTGTGACGCGCGCCGGGGGGGCGCTGATCGGGTTGGCGGCGGCGGTTCTCGCCACGCCGGCCGTCGCCGGGGCCTGGACCCAGCCCAAGGGCAAGACGCAGGTCATCCTCAAGTACGATGAAATGCGGGCGGAGCGGGGGTTCGACCCCGACGGCGTGCTGGCCGACCTGCCGGCCGAGCGGCGGGACACGACCGTCGGCGTCTTCGCGGAGTACGGCCTCACCGACCGCCTGACGCTGCAGTTCAAGGGCGACTGGCAGTCGGGCGAGGACGCCTTCGTCGACTTCGAGGGGCGGGGGCCGGTCGAATTTGGCGTCACCTGGCAGGCGTGGCGGGACGACCAGACGGCGCTCAGCCTCTACGTCGGCTACGCCCGCGGCGGCGAGGGCCGCAACGCCGGCTACGCCTTGCCCGGACAGGGCGAACAGGACTGGGAGGTGCGGGCGTCGGCCGGCCGGTCGTTCGAGGCCGGGTGGGGACCGATCCCGCCCCGCACCTTCTTCGAGGTCCAGGCGGCCCGCCGGATGCGCGAAGGCCTGCCGGATGAGGTTCGCGTCGACCTCACCGCCGGGACCCGGCTGGGGGACGACTGGATGGTGCTGGCCCAGGCCTTCGGCGGGCAGGCGGACGACGGCGGAGCGCGGTGGCTGTCTGTGGAAACCACGGTGGTGCGCGACTTCGGCGACTGGAGCGTGCAGGCGGGTTGGCGACAGACGATCGCGGGCCGGGAAACTCCACAGGCGAGTGGGCCTGTCATTGGCCTCTGGCGGCGGTTCTAGAGCGCGCCACAGAACCGCCTCGCCCCGCGACGGATTTCGAAACACCGAACGTTGCAGAGACTTTAGTTGCGTCGACGGCGGGAGCCGCTAAGTCGGCTCGTCCCTCCCCGGAGCCTGTCACCGCGTGATCAAGCGCCACTTCTTCCTCGCAGCCGCCGCCGTTCTGCTCGGCCTCATGGTCGTCGCTGTGATCCTCCGTATCGCGTTCGCCGGCGATGAGAAGGCCGGAGGGCGGGGTGGACCGGGCGGCGCCGGAGGCCGCGCCCAGGCCGTGTCGCAGGCCGTCGTGACTCCCCGCGAGTTCACCGACGAGATTCGCGTCCTCGGCGTCGCGCGGGGGCGCCGGTCGGTCAACATCACCTCGTCGACCAGCGAACTGATCACCCGCGTCCTGTTCAGCGACGGGCAGCGGGTCGCCGCCGGGACGCCGCTGGTCGAGCTGCAGGCGCGCGAAGAGGACGCCGACATCATCGAGGCGCGCTCGCGCGTGGGCCAGGCCCAGCGCGAGTACGACCGCTATCGCGAACTGGCCGAACGCGGCGTCGCGCCGCGCGTCACCGCCGAGAACGCCGAGACCGCGCTCGAAGCCGCGCAGGCCGGCCTGGCCGCGGCCCAGGCGCGGCGCGGCGACCGGCTGATCCGGGCGCCGTTCGCGGGCGTGCTGGGGCTGTCGACCGTGACGGCGGGCACCCTGATCAGCCCCGGCGCGGTGATCACCACCCTGGACGACATCAGCGTGGTCCGCGTCGATTTCCCGGTGCCGGAACGCTATCTCGCGGTACTGCGATCGGGCGTGCCGATCGTCGCCACGGCGGACGCGTTCGGCGGCGAGTCCTTCGCCGGCCGCATCGCCCTGATCGACACGCGGGTGAACGAGCAGAGCCGCGCCGCCACGGCCCGGGCCGAGATTCCCAATCCGGGCGGGCGTATCCGGCCCGGCATGATGATGCGCGTCGCCGTCAGGCAGGGCGTGCGCCAGAGCCTGGCCGTGCCCGAGGCGGCGGTGCAGTACGAGGGCGACAGCGCCTATGTGTTCCGCATCGCGCCCGGCGAGCGCGGCCTGACCGCTCAGCGCATCGGCGTCGACGCCGGCTCGGTCGAGAACGGCTTCGTCGAGATACTGTCCGGCCTCAACGCGGGCGACCGCGTGGTCGCCACCGGCCTTAACCGGATTCAACCCGGATCGCCGGTGCGGGTGGCGGGCGCGCCGACGGCGGCGCGGACGGGCGCGGCCCGATGATGCTCTCCGACCTCTCGGTCCGGCGCCCCGTCTTCGCGGCGGTGGCGGCCATCGTCCTGTGCGTGATCGGGGCGGCGGCCTTCTTCTTCCTGCCGGTGCGCGAACTGCCGGACGTCGATCCGCCCATCGTCTCGGTCAACACCACCTACGCCGGGGCCTCGGCCGAGGTGATCGAGAGCCGGATCACCGAGCCGATCGAACAACGCATCGCCGGCATCCAGGGCGTCGAGCGCATCAACTCGAGCAGCCGCGACGGCCGCTCCAGCGTCCGCATAGAATTCTCCCTCGACCGCGACATCGACAGCGCCGCCAACGACGTGCGCGACCGCATCTCGCGGGTGCTCGGCAATCTGCCGGACCAGGCCGACCCGCCGGAGGTGGCCAAGGCGGACACCAACAGCCAGCCGATCATGATCCTGTTCCTGCGGTCCAGCGAGATGGATCGCCTGGCGCTGACGGACTATGCGGACCGGTACCTGCTCGACCGGCTGGCGACGGTCCCGGGCGTGGCCCAGGTGCAGATCTACGGCGAGCAGCGCTATTCGATGCGGGTTTGGCTGGACCCCGCCGCCCTCGCCGCGCGGGGGCTGACGGTGACGGATGTCGAGTCCGCCTTGACCAGCCAGAACGTCGAACTGCCGGCGGGCGCGCTGGATTCCGGCGAGAAGAACTACACCGTCCGGGTGGCCCGGAACTACGCGCTGGCCGAGGATTTCCGCCAGCTGCCGATCGGCGGCGGCGGCGCCGCCGGCCCGACCAGCGGAGCGCTGCAGGGCCAGACGGCCTACGTCACCCGGCTGGGCGACATCGCGCGCGTCGAGGAGGCGCCGGAAGAGGAGCGCCGGCTGTTCCGCGGCAACGGGCTCGACCAGATCGGCCTCGCCATCACGCGTCAGGCCCAGTCCAACGACCTCGCCATCTCCGAGGGCGTGCGCGACATGCTGGAGCAGGTTCAGCCCAGCCTGCCGGCCGGGACGGAGTTGGTCGTCGGCTCGGACAATTCGGTGTTCACCTCGCACGCCATCGACGAGGTGTGGATCACCATCGGCATCTCGCTGGCGCTGGTGGCCTTCGTCAACTTCGTCTTCCTCGGCACCCTGAGGGCGGCGTTCATTCCGTCGATCGTGGCTCCGATCTGCCTGCTGTCGACCTTCATCATCCTGGCCCCGCTGGGCTTTTCGCTGAACCTGCTGACCCTGCTGGCGCTGGTGCTGTCCATCGGCCTGGTGGTCGACGACGCCATCGTGGTGACCGAGAACATCCAGCGCCGCATCGATCACGGCGAGCCTCCGCTGGTGGCGGCCGAGCGCGGGGCGCGGCAGGTGTTCTTCGCTGTCGTCGCCACCACCGTGGTGCTGCTGTCGGTGTTCGCGCCGCTGCTGTTCCTGCCGGGCTATGTCGGGCGACTGTTCGTCGAACTGGCGGCGACCATCGCCGCGGCGGTGGCCTTCTCGGCCTTCCTCGCCCTCAGCCTGTCGCCGATGCTGGCGTCCAAGATACTGCGCCCGGCCTCCGGATCGGGCTGGCTGGCCCGGCGCGTCGACCGGGGCATGGACGCACTGAAGAATTCCTACCGCAATTCCCTGACCGCCCTTCTGGGCCGGCGGGCGGCGGTGGGTGGCGTGGTCGGCCTGATCGTGCTGGTCGCCGCGGGCGCCGGCGCCATGTTCCTCACCCTGCCCAGCGAACTGGTGCCGCCCGAGGATCGCGGCCGCATCTCGGGCCGCGTCCAGGGCCCTGAGGGCGCGGGCTTCGACTATACGCGACGCATCATGTTGGGGCTGGAGCCGATCCTCGCCGAGTACATGGAGTCCGGCGAGATCGAGAGCTACCTGATCTCGGCGCCCGGGTTCGGCGGCGGCAGCTTCAACTCCGGCAACGCCGTCCTGACGCTGAAGGACTGGTCGGAGCGCGACCGGTCCGCTGACGAGATCGCCCAGGAGCTGAACCAGAAGCTGCGCAGCCAGACCGACGCCCAGGTCAACGTCAGCGTGCCCGGCGCCTTCCAGCGCGGCGGCGGCAACTCCAACTCGATCGAAATGGTCATGACCGGGGCCGAGTACGAGGACATGTTCGAATGGGTCCAGCCGATCATGGCGGCGGCTCAGCAGAACCCCGGATTCTCCCGGCCCAGGCTCGACTACGAGCCCAACGCCCCGCGACTGCTGGTCGACGTCGATCCGCAAAAGGCGGCGGGTCTCGGCGTGTCCTCGCAGGAGATCGGCCGGACCCTGCAGACCATGTTCGGGTCACGCCGGGCGACGACCTATATCCGTGGCGGTCAGGAGTACGATGTCATCCTGCAGACCGAACTGGCGAACCGGCGCTCGGTCGGTGATCTCGAGGCCCTGTATGTCTCCACCGGCAGCGGCCAACTGGTGCCGCTGTCCTCGGTGGTCACGACGGAGACCTCCGGCGACACGCCGGACCGCCGACGCCTCGACCGCCAGCGCAGCATCACCCTGAGCGCCGACCTGAATCCCGGGACCACCCTGGCCGACGCCGTGAACTTCCTGACCGAAGAAGCCGCCAACCAGCCCTCGGGCGTGGCCACGATCCAGTGGGGCGGCGCGGCGCGCGACCAGCAGGAGGCCGGGAGCGCCGTCGGCTGGGCGTTCGGCCTCGCCCTGCTGCTGGTCTTCCTGGTGCTCGCGGCCCAGTTCGAGAGCTGGATCACGCCGGCGGTGATCATGCTGACGGTGCCGCTGGCCGCCGCCGGCGGGTTGTTCGGCCTGGTCATGGCCGGCTCCAGTCTCAACATCTACAGCCAGATCGGCCTGATCATCCTGATCGGGGTGGCCGCCAAGAACGGCATCCTGATCGTCGAGTTCGCCAACCAGCTGCGCGACCAGGGCCGGTCGATCCATGACGCCATAATCGAGGCTTCGACGCTGCGCCTGCGGCCGATCATCATGACCTCCATCGCCACCGCCTTCGGCGCCTTGCCGCTGGTGCTGTGGCAGGGAGCGGGGGCGGGGAGCCGCCAGACCATCGGCGTGGTCATCTTCGCCGGGGCCATGTTCGCGACCCTGCTGACCCTGTTCGTGGTGCCGGTGATCTACGGCGTGCTGGCGCGCTTCACCAAGTCGCCTGAGTACACGGCCCGCAAGATCGAGGAGTGGGAGGCCCAGGAGAGCACGGCCAACGACGCCGTTGGCGTGGCCGCCGAATAGGTCAGGGCCGGGCGGGCGGCGCGTAGCCGGTTTCGACCTTCAGGAAGGCGATGACGTCGCGGCGGTCCTCGGCGTCCGGGATGCCGGCGAAGCTCATCTTGGTGCCCTTCAGGAAGGTGCGCGGGTTCTCCAGCCAGTGGTCGAGCCGTTCGGCGTTCCAGGTGAAGCCCGCCTGTTTGACGGCGGTTGAATAGTTGTAGTCCGGGTGACCGCCGGCTGGACGTCCGAAGACGCCGTACAGATTCGGGCCGGTCATGTTCGGACCGCCCTCGGTGAGGGTGTGGCATGAACGGCAGCGGGCGAAGACGCGCCGGCCGTTCTCGAGATCGCCGGCGTTGTAGGGGGGCGGCAGCGCGGCAAGCAGCGCCGCCTTCTCGGCGGGCGTCGGCCCCGAGCGCGTCGGCGCGGCGGCGGCGGCGTTCTTGCTCTCTCCGCCTTGACTACAGGACGCGAGACCAAGCCCGGCAAGGGCGATCAGAAGGGAACGGTTCATGCGGCCTCCATGGTCCAGTGATAGCGCAACACCGGGCCGGAACAACGGGCTGCGACGCTTCGACAGGGTGGACGGACGGCTATCGCACCTGATAATCACTGTCATATAGGCGCGTCAGCCGCGCCGCTGTGTGAGCGTCATGTCCGATACCATCCGACTCAGCCAGGCCCGGCGCGGCGACCGGGGCGTCATCGTCCAGGTCGGCGACCATTGCCATCACGATGAGCACGCACTGGAGCTGGAGCGCCGGTTTCTGGAACTGGGCTTCGTCGAGGGTGCGCGCGTCGAACTTCTGCACGAGGGTCTTCTGGGTCGTGACCCCATCGCCATGAAGGTGGACGACATGCGCGTGGCGTTGCGCCGGCATGAAGCCGCCGGCCTGATCGTCCGCATAGAGCCGGCGCCCGCCACGGTCGCCGCGCCCGTCGCTGCCGAGCAGGTTCCCGCCTGATGGATATGGCGGTTCGGAGCGCGCGGGTCGCGCTCGTTGGCAATCCCAACAGCGGCAAGACGGCGCTGTTCAACGCCCTGACCGGCGCGCACCAGAAGGTGGCGAACTACGCGGGCGTCACCGTCGAGCGCAAGGAGGGGCTGATCCGCACCGGCGACGGCCGGACCATGTCGCTGCTTGACCTGCCGGGCACCTATTCGCTGCGCGCCCGCAGTCCGGACGAGGAAGTCACCCGCGACGCGGTTCTGGGGCGACTTTCGGGTGAGACTCCGCCCGACGTCATCGTCTGCGTGGCCGACGCCACCAACCTGCGTCTGGTGCTGCGGCTGGTGCTGGAGTTGAAGGCGGTCGGGCGGCCGATGGTGTTGGCCCTGAACATGTACGACATCGCCCAGCGTCAGGGGTTGCGGATCGATCTGGAGCGGCTGTCGGCTGAACTCGCCGTTCCGGTCGTCACCACGACCGCCACCCGTCGGCGCGGCATCGAGAACCTGGTCGCAGCGATCGAGGCCGCGGCGGGCACGCTGTCCGCGACCGCCGAGATGGCGTGGACGCCGCCCGACGTCACCGCCCTGCGCGGCGCTGCGCGCGAGGCCGAACGGATCATGAAGGCGTGCGTCCAGCCGCCCGAGCGGCCGGATACGCTGACCGGCCGTGTCGACTCGGTGCTGCTGCATCCGGTCGGCGGCCTGGTCATCCTCCTGGCCCTGCTGTTCGTGATGTTCCAGGCGGTGTTCACCTGGGCCACGCCCTTGATGGATGGCATCGAGGCCAGCCTCGGCCTGCTGGGGACGGGGGTCGCGGCGGTCATTCCCGACGGCGTCTGGCAGAGCCTGATCGTCGACGGCCTGATCTCCGGCGTCGGCAGCGTGCTGGTCTTCCTGCCGCAGATCCTGATCCTGTTCCTGTTCATAATCATGCTCGAAGACTTCGGCTACATGGCGCGGGCGGCCTTCCTGATGGACAGGATCATGGGCGGCGCCGGCCTGCACGGCCGGGCCTTCATCCCGCTGCTGTCCAGCTTCGCCTGCGCCATCCCCGGCGTCATGGCCGCGCGAGTGATCGACTCGAAGCGGGATCGCCTGACCACCATCATGGTCGCCCCGCTGATGACCTGTTCGGCGCGGATTCCGGTCTACACCCTGATCATCGCCGCCTTCATCCCGAACAGGACCGTGTGGGGCTTCGCCAATCAGCAGGGGCTGGTCATGTTCGGCCTCTATGCGACGGGCATCCTCAGCGCGCTGGCGGTGTCGTTCGTGATCCGGCGCATCTTCTGGCGAGGCGCGGTCGAGCCGTTCATGATGGAGCTGCCCGCCTACAAGACGCCGGACCTGCGCAGCGTGCTGTTCAACCTCTGGCTCCGGGCGAGAATCTTCCTCGAGCGGGCCGGGCGGATCATCCTGCCGCTGATGGTGCTGATCTGGGCCCTGTCGACCTTCCCGTATCCGCCGGAGGGGGCGACGGCGCCGGCCATCGACTACAGTTTCGCCGGCATGCTCGGGAAGGCGCTGGAGCCGCTCTTCGCGCCCATCGGCTTCAACTGGCAGATGGTCATCGCCCTGATCCCCGGCATGGCGGCGCGGGAGGTGGCGGTGGCCGCCCTCGGCACCGTCTACGCCGTGGCCGATCCCGAGACCGCGACCGCCGTGCTGGCCACGACCCTGGCGGGGCAGTGGTCGCTGGCGACGGGGCTGGCCTTCCTGGCCTGGTACGTCTTTGCGCCGCAGTGCGTGGCGACGCTGGGCGTGGTCAAGCGCGAGACCAACTCCTGGAAGTGGATGTGGGTGATGGTCGCCTACATGTTCGGCCTGGCCTATCTGGCGGCCCTGATCACCTATCGCGTGGCGGTCACACTCGGCGGCGGTTGACTCTCCCGTAGAGAGAACAGTGGTTGACAAACCCCTCCTGATCCGGCGATTCGTGTCGGGTCCAGGAAATTCACCATGTTGTCGCCGCTAAAGCCGCTCCTGTGCAGACATGACTTCTACTGGTCCGAGCGCCACCTCTCGGAGCGATGCCGTCGTTGCGGCAAGCACCGGGCCGCCGAGGCGGTCGAGGTTTCGGGCAGGGCGAAGGGCGTCGTTGAACGGGCCTCGACGCCCGCGCCGGGCGCCTTGCCCAGCTTCATCCCGCCCGAGGGGGTTTTCATCGATTTCGACGATCGGAGACTCCGGCCGCTCCGGCCGCTCCGGTCGCCGGGCATGCTCCGGCCGGGCGCCAAGGCGCTGAAGGCGCAGGCGCGGGAACGCCGGGAGACGCTGCTGGGCTGGCTGGACCGACTGGTCGAGGGCGCCCGGCCGACGCGGGAAGAGGCGATCGACGGCGTGCTCGCCCTGATCGAGGATGCGCACTCGGCTGAGCCGGTGCTGTTCGGCGCGGACGCGGCCGGACATTTCGCCCGCCTGCATCAGGCCCGGGTGGCTCTGTCGCTGAGGCCCGGGAACGCCGCCTGACGGGACTGGTGCCGGTTGCAGGAATCGAACCCGCGACCTTCGGTTTACAAAACCGCTGCTCTACCAGCTGAGCTAAACCGGCGTCCGTCGTGACGGCGGTCCTTATGCTGGCGGGGCGGGCCGCGGTCAATCGAGGGCGGCGGCGATGCGGTCGGCCAGGGCGCGAAGGGCTTCGGGTTCGGCCATCGGGGCGTGGCCGTGGCCCTTCATGGGGCGGTCCGGCCAGCGCGGAACGATGTGGAAGTGCAGGTGGAAGACGGTCTGGCCGCCGGCCTCGCCGTTGAACTGCATGATCTGGAAGCCTTCGGGGGCGAGGGCTTTCACGACGGCTCGGGCGGTGCGCTGTGTGGCGGCGATCAGCCGGGCCAAGGCCTCCGGTTCGACGTCGAGCAGGTTCCGCGCGGTCGAGGTTTTCGACACGATCAGCACATGGCCCTCGGACTGGGGGAAGACATCCATGAAGGCGAGCACGTGCTCGTCCTCCCAGACCCTTACGGCCGGAATCTCGCCGCGCAGGATCCTGGCGAAGATGTTGTCGGGGTCGTAGGGGGCCTGGAGGGGCATCGGGGCTCTCTGGGTTTGTTCAGGCGAGGCTAGCAACGACGGCGCGGGGAGGGGAGCCCCGACCGCGTTCGGGTGCTATGGTCAAGCTCCAAAGGGAGTCGGCCATGCTGCGTTTCATCGTCCAGTTTCTCGTCACCTGCCTGGCCCTGTGGCTGGCGGCGCAGATCGTCCCCGGGGTGGCGTTCAGCGACACGACCACGCTGCTGCTGGCGGCCGTGCTGCTGGGGATCGCCAACGCCGTGGTGCGGCCGATCCTGACCGTGCTGACCTTTCCGCTGACGATCATCACCTTCGGCCTGTTCCTGCTGGTGGTGAACGCGGCGGTGATCGGCCTGGTGGCGGCGCTGCTGGGCGGCTTCATGGTCGACGGCCTGTGGGCCGGGATCGGCGCGGCCATCGTCACCGGCGTGGTCAGCTGGATCGCCGGCTGGTTCATCGGCGGCGACGCGCGACGCGCCTGAGTCATCCGAGGTCCCTGCGGAAGGGCGACAGCTCGTCGGTGAGGGCGTTGATCTCCGCATCGACCGCGGGGCGCTCGCGCTCGAGGTAGTCGGCCACCGGGCTGCGCAGGGCCGGGTCGGCGATGAAGTGGGCCGAGTAGACGGGCGACGGCAGGTAGCCGCGGGCGATCTTGTGCTCGCCCTGGGCCCCGGCCTCGACGCGGGCGAGACCGCGCTCGATGGCGAACTCGATGGCCCGGTAATAGCAGAGCTCGAAATGGAGGAAGGGGACCTCCTCCAGCGCGCCCCACTGGCGGCCGTAGAGGGTGTCGCGGCCGATCAGGTTGAGGGCCCCGGCGATCGGAATCCCGTCGCGGAAGGCCATGATCAGGGCGATGCGGTCGGCCATGGTCCGGCCGATGCGGCTGAAGAAGTCGCGGGTCAGGTAGGGGCGGCCCCACTTTCGCGAGCCGGTGTCCATGTAGAAGGCGAAGAAGGCGTCCCAATGCCTCTCCTCGATATCGGCGCCGGTGAGGACGCGGATGTCGAGCCCCGTCTGCGCCTCGCGGCGTTCGCGGCGAATGGTCTTGCGGCGGCTGGAGGACAGGGCCGAGAGGAAGTCGTCGAAGGTTTCGTAGCCGCCGTTCTTCCAGACGTACTGCATGTCCTGGCGTTGCAGCAGGCCCGCATCGCCGAGGGCGCGCCATTCGTCATGGGTGGGGAAGTTGACGTGCAGCGAGGAGACGCCGAGCCGCCCGGTCAGGGCCAGGGCGCCCTGCAGCAGGGCCTCGCGCACGGTCGCCGCGTCGGCGTCGGGATGGGCGAGGAAGCGCG
Source organism: Brevundimonas sp. LjRoot202 (assembly GCF_964253355.1). Lineage (NCBI taxonomy): Bacteria > Pseudomonadati > Pseudomonadota > Alphaproteobacteria > Caulobacterales > Caulobacteraceae > Brevundimonas > Brevundimonas sp. LjRoot202. The sequence goes on from NZ_CAXUQW020000001.1 coordinate 69,249, forward strand.
GGCCGGTGACGGGGGTGAAGGGCACGGCGGCCAGCAGCTTGGGATAGTAGCGGCCGCCGGCGCGCTCGTAGGCGTCGGCCCAGCTGTGGTCGAAGACGTATTCGCCCTGGCTGTGTCCCTTGAGCCAGAGGGGCATGACGCCGATGACGCGGCCGGTCTCGTCGGCGAGGGAGAGATGGCGGCCGGCCCAGCCCTCGCGCGGAACCGCGCTGCCGGAGGCCTCGCAGGCGTCGAGGAAGTCGTACGAGACGAAGGGGTCGCCGGAGGGGGAGGCGCAGGCGTCCCACGCCTCCCGGCCGATATCGGCGACCCGATCGTTGACGCGGAGGGTGAAGGTCACCGCACCTCGACGATGGCGTCCACCTCGACGGCGAAGCCGAGCGGGAGTTTGTAGACGCCGACGGCCGAGCGGGCGTGGCGGCCCTTGTCGCCGAACACCTCGACCATCAGGTCCGAGCAGCCGTTGATGACGGCGGGAATGGCTTCGAAGTCGCCGGCGGCCTGGACGAAGCCGCCCAGTTTGACGACGCGGACGACGCGCTCGAGGTCGCCGTCGAGGGCGGCGCTCATCTGGGCCAGCAGGTTGACGCCGCACATGCGGGCCGCGGCCTGGGCCTGTTCGGGAGAGACGTCTGCGCCGACCGTGCCCTTCACGCCGCCCGAGGCGTCGTTGGACAGCTGGCCCGAGATGTGGACCAGGTTTCCGGTCTGCACGTACGGCACGTAGTTGGCGACCGCCTTGGCGGGTTCCGGCAGGGCGATGCCGAGTTCGGCGAGGCGGGCGGCGACGGTCATGAGAAGCTCCTGATGGGGATGTGGGGGCGGTTTAGCGCGGGGGAGGGGCGGCGTCACCGGATTCGACGCATGACTCTTCGCCGCTACTTCCGAAGCGGTGTGGGGAGGGTGCAGGGCGGCCGGGCCTCGCCCGGTGCTGTTGTAGTGTTACCGTTTCGACGAGGTGGACGCCCCGCGTGGCCGTTATCCACTCGCCCCGCCGGCTGGCGGCCCTTCTCGGGCCTCACCGGCGTCCCGGACCGCCCCTTGCGGGAAGGCCGGAAGGCGGAACGTGCTGACCGTGTTCAGTCAATGTAGCGGTTCCATCCGAAGGCGCGCGGCGAGCAAGCGGAGGCCATCCATCGACCTCCGACGAGGACCCCCGGGCTCTCCTCCGCCCGGGCTTCATCGCTCGACCACAGCCCGCCGTCATCGAGAACGTGGATCCGACGCCCTCCCCGTCCGACGGGATGGGCAGGAGTCTACGGCGGGTTCTTCCTGCGGCGGGTTCAGGACGCTGACACGGAGGCGATGTGTCGGGAAAACAAGGCGTTGGCGGTTCGGATTATGATGCCTGCGCATGAACTTGCAGCGCAGCAATTTCGCTTTCGTCATCCTCCGGCGACCCTCGCGAAAGCGAGGGGAGGCCGGGGGACCCAGCGGCGCGCGCGAGCGCGACCCTGTCGGGAGCGTCGCTGTTCACATCAGCCTGCCTGAACAGATCGCCTTCGGCGCCGCTGGATCCCCCGGTCTCGCTGCGCTCGCCGGAGGATGACGAAAGCAGGAGCGGGGGTGAGGCGGCGCGACCTCCGGGATGACGAAAGGAGGGGCGCCTACCCCTTCAGCGCGCGTCCCGCCACCACGGCGCCCGCGCCGAATTTCGCGCGCAGGCGGTCGATGGCGGTTTCGGTCTTGAGGGCTCGGGCCTCGGTGGATTCGAACAGGGCGGAGGGGGCGTCGACGGCGTCCTGGACGTCGCCCATGCCGATGCCGATCAGGCGGTAGGGGCGGCCGAGCTCGGGGACCATCAACTCGCGGCCGGCGGCGAACAGGGCGCGGGCGGTCTGGACCGGCTCGGGCAGGGTGACGCGGCGGGTGACGATCTTGAAGTCCGTCCGGCGCAGCTTGAGCATGACGACGCGGCTGGCGACGCCGTCGCGGCGGGCCTTGGAGGCCAGCTTCTCGCACAGGGGCCAGAGCTCGGCCTCGAGGTCCTCGGCCGTGGTCAGGTCGTCGTTGAAGGTGGTCTCGGCGCTCATGCCCTTCCGCTCGTGCCCCGGATTGACCAGGCGGGCGTCGCGGCCGTGGGCGAGGTCGTGCAGGCGCAGGCCGGTCTCGCCGTAGCGCCTGATCAGGTCGCGCGGGTCGGCGGCGGCGAGATCGCCGACGGTGGCGAAGCCGTCGCTCTGCAGGGTCTTGCGGAACACCGGCCCGACTCCGGGCAAGACCCCAACCGGCTTGGGGGCGAGCAGGGCTTGGGCCTCGGCCCCGATGACCGAGAAGCCGCGAGGTTTGTCGAGCTCGGAGGCGACCTTGGCGAGGAAGCGGTTGGCGGCGAGGCCGATCGAGACGGTCAGGCCGACCTCGGCCTCGATCTGCTGCTGCAGCCGGATCAGCTGCAGGGCCGGCGGGCCGTCGTTGAGGCGCTCGGTGCCGGCCAGATCGATCCATGCCTCGTCGAGCGACAGGGTCTGGACCAGCGGGGTCAGGCGGCGGACGGCGCCGAAGATGGCGTCGCTGGCGGCGCGGTATTTGGCGAAGTCCGGCTTGATGACGACAGCGTCCGGACAGGCCTTGAGGGCCTTGAACATCGGCATGGCCGAATGGACGCCATACAGGCGGGCGATGTAGCAGCAGGTCGTGACGACGCCGCGCTTGCCGCCGCCGACGATGACCGGGACGTCGCGCAGCTCGGGCCGGTCGCGCTTCTCCACCGAGGCGTAGAAGGCGTCGCAGTCGAGGTGAGCGATGGTCAGGCGGGCGAGCTCCTCGTGAAAGATCACCCGGCGCGAATCGCAGGCGCCGCAGCGCTCGGCCCGATGGTCGGCGGTCCAGAGGCAGTCGCGGCAGATGACTTTCATGCGGTGGACGAGTCCTGTCGGCGGCGCATTATCTGTCATCCGCGCGATTTGCCACACCGCTATCGCTATCTTCCGGTCGCGCGGCTGCACCGCTTGCACGGCGCGGCTTCTTCGCTTCACGTCAACTTAAGAGAACGGCGGCATAGACTGCCGGTGAAGAAGGCGAGCAAGCCTCCGCGCGAACCGCGCTTTCCAACGGGGCAACAGACCGGGTGATGATGTCTAAGACGGTCCTCATCGTCGAGGATAACGAGCTGAACATGAAGCTTTTTCATGATCTGCTCGAGTCCCAGGGGTACAGCACCCTGCAAACCCGCGAGGGCCTGCAGGCGCTCGCCCTGGCGCGGCAGCATCGCCCTGACCTGATCCTGATGGACATCCAGCTGCCCGAGATCAGCGGCCTGGAAGTCACCAAATGGCTGAAGGACGACGAGGAGCTGAGCCACATACCGGTGGTGGCGGTGACCGCCTTCGCCATGAAGGGCGACGAGGAGCGGATCCGGCAAGGCGGCTGCGAGGCCTATATCTCCAAGCCGATCTCGGTGATGCATTTCCTCGAGGTGGTCCGCAAACACCTCGGCCCGGTCGAGGCGCTGGTCCCATGACCGCGCGCATCCTGGTCGTCGACGACGTCGAGCCGAACGTGCGCCTGCTCGAGGCCAAGCTGACGATCGAATACTATGAGGTGCTGACGGCCATGGACGGCGCCACGGCGCTGGAGATCGCCGCGGCCGAGCGGCCCGACATCATCCTGCTGGACGTGATGATGCCCGGGATGGACGGGTTCGAGACCTGCCGGCGGCTGAAGGCCGATCCGGTGACGCGGCATATCCCGGTGGTGCTGGTCACGGCGCTGGACGGCCGCGAGGACAAGATCAAGGGACTGGACGTCGGGGCCGACGACTTCGTCACCAAGCCGATCGACGACGTCATCCTGTTCGCCCGGGTCAAGTCGCTGGTGCGGCTCAAGGCGGTGATGGACGAACTGCGCGAACGCGAGGAGACCGGGCGTCGCATGGGCGTCGATTCGGACGGAGCGGGCCGGCTGCGCGGCTCGGGCGGCCGAGTGCTGATCGTCGACGACAGCGAACTGCAGACCACCAAGATGATCGAGCACCTGGCCCGGGAGCACCGGCCGGTGGCCGAGACGGATCCCGCCGCCGCCCTGATCGCCGCGCGCGGGCCCGTCGATCTGATGATCGTGAATGTGTCGAGCGCCGGCTTCGACGGGCTGCGCTTCGTGGCCCAGGTGCGGTCGAGCGAGGCCTCGCGGCGGACGCCGATCCTGGCCGTGGTCGAATCCTCGGACCGGCCGCGCCTGCTGAAAGCGCTGGAGCTGGGCGTCAACGACATCCTGCCGCGCCCGGTCGATCCCGAGGAGTTGATGGCGCGGGCGCGCACCCAGATCAAGCGCAAGCGCTACGCCGACTTCCTCAAGGAGAAGCTGGACTACAGCCTCGAGATGGCGGTGACCGACGCGCTGACGGGCCTGCACAACCGGCGCTACATGGCCGGCCAGCTGCAGGCGATGGTCAGTCGGGCCGGGCAGGGCGGCGATCCGGTCGCGGTGCTGGTCATGGACATCGACCACTTCAAGGCGGTCAACGACGGCTTCGGCCATGACGCCGGCGACGAGGTGCTGCGCGAGTTCGCGGTGCGGCTGGCGACCAATGTGCGGGCCATCGACCTGCCGTGCCGGCTGGGCGGCGAGGAGTTCGTGGTGGTGATGCCAGGCGCCAGCCTGGAAGACGCCGCGCGGGTGGCCGACCGCATCCGCCGCGATATCGAGGCCCAGCCCTTCCCGATCATGGGCGGGGCCGAGGGGCTGACCATCACGGTCTCGATCGGGGTGGCGGCGAGCGTCGCCGGGGACACGCCGGAAGCCCTGCTGAAGCGGGGCGACGAGGGGGTCTACGACGCGAAGTCGCGCGGGCGGAACCAGGTCATCGCGCGGGCGGCGTAACCAACCCTAGCGGCTCATCCAGGGCTTCGACTTGCCCGTCGCGATGCTGGCCGCCTGCTCGCGCTGGAAGCGCCCGCCGCGGGGCGGTTTGGGCCGCGCGTCGATGATGGCCCGCTTCAGGCGGAGGGCGCGCTGGATGGGCGTCTCGGGGGACGCATCCGGCTGGTTGTCATCGCGATCGGTCATTCCGCAGCCTAGCACGCCCGACAATGAAAAACGCCCGGCCATCACTGACCGGGCGTCTGAAAATCCAGCAGGGGTGAACCCTTACTTGATCTTGCCTTCCTTGAACTCGACGTGCTTGCGCACGACCGGGTCGTACTTCTTGACGACCATCTTCTCGGTCATCGTCCGGGCGTTCTTCTTGGTGACGTAGAAGAAGCCGGTGTCGGCGGTCGAGTTCAGGCGGATCTTGATGGAAGCCGGCTTGGCCATCGGAATTACCTTTGCGACGGCGAAAGCCGCTGAAATGAGAGGCGCGGAACATACTCAGGCGCGTCCGGAAGTCAACCGGGCGAAAGGCGCATTGAGCCGGCGGCCGGAGCGGGTCACGGTGACGGCATGAAAAGCCTCGCCCTCGCCGCCGTCGCGGCCCTGTCCCTGTCGCCGCTTCTGGCCGGTTGCGCAAGCGCGCCCGGTTTTGCGCCAGGCGAGACGGCCGATCCGCAGGCCGCCTTCATGGCGCGGCTGAACGCCCTGTGCGGACAGCGGTTCGTGGGGCGGGTGGTGACGGATGACCCGGCCGACGCCGACTTCCGCGACAACCGGCTGCTGATGCATGTGCGCGACTGCTCGGCGGACGAGGTTGGGATTCCGTTCGCGGTGGGCGAGGACCGGTCGCGCCGCTGGGTCGTGACGCGGACCGGTGAGGGCCTGCGGCTCAAGCACGATCACCGGGATCCGGAGGGCGTGATCCACGGCTATCACATGTATGGCGGCGATACGGCGGGGCCGGGCACGGCCGGGAGGCAGGAATTCCCGGTCGACCGGGAGTCGATCGACCAGTTCGTCGCCGGCGGCGCGACGGTGTCGACGACCAACGTCTGGGCCGTCGAGGTGCATCCGGGGCGGATGTTCGCCTATGAGCTGCGCCGGCCGGAAGGCCGGTTCATGCGGGTGGAGTTCGACCTGACGCGGCCGGTGGCCGAATAGTCACCGGAAGGCGCGCAGGCGCTCGAGCACGGGCGCGAGGTCGGGGACCAGCGGCTCGATCTCGGCGGCGTTCTTCTTCCATTTGCCGGCCTCGGGCGGGGTCAGGGTGTGGCGCGAGACAGGCAGGGCGGCGCCGGTGCGCTCGGCCAGAGCCGCGTCGAACTCGAGCCCGGCGAAGTCGCAGACGCCCCGGATGACGGCGGCGGGATCGGCGAGGAAGTCGCTGTAGCGGACTACGTGGCGGCGCTCGGCCGGGAGCTGTTCCAGATCGTCCATGATGGTCTGGTTGGTGGTGGCCCACTGGTAGGCCGCGATCTCGGGCACGGGCCTGCCCTTGAGGGCCTTCCAGCCGGGCGGCAGCAGCATCGACCACGGACCGTCCCAGCCGGGCAGGTTCGGATAGGTGACCCAGCCGCCGGCGCGCCAGGCGTCGATGATGCTGGAAATGTTCTCTTCCGGCTCGCGCCACAGGAAGACGAAGCGGGCGTCGGGGAAGAGGGCGTCGAAGAAGGGGATGCGCAGGGCGTTCTTGGGCGTCTTCTCGAGCAGGCGGACAGAGTCGGCGTCGGCGCGCTCGCCCGAGGCGTCGACCAGCTTTTCGGCCAGGCGCGACTTCATCGCCAGGGCGATCTCGGGCGTCAGGCGGTCGGCGGTCAGGCGGTTGGAGTCGACGCCGGGCGCGCCGGGCAGGAACATCCGGAAGCCCTCGACCAGCCAGTGGGCCTCGCCGCCGGGATTGTGCAGCTGGGGGGTGACGGCGAGGGTCTCGAACAGGGCGGTGCTGCCGGAGCGCGGGGCGGCGACGATGATGACCGGGCGGTCGTAGTCGGGGGTGCGGACGACCGGCCGGGCGGCGGGTGCGGCGACCCCGCCGGAAGCCGGCCCGCCCATCGCCCCGACCTCCGGGTTGACCGCATAGGTGCCGATGCGCTGGCCGATGACGCGCAGCACCGGCATCTGGTTGGTCCGGACGCGCAGGTCGTCGCCGAGGGCCTGGACCTGCTGCAGCAGCATCTCCAGCCGCTTGCGATAGTGGGGGACGCCCTTGTCGCCGTCGGCGAACAGGGACCAGAGCTGGCGCCAGTCCTGACGGAAGCCGTAGAGGAGGCGTTGGTAGCGATCCATCTCCTCGCGGCCGGCCTCGTCGGGCTTGAGCGAGATCGTCTCTTCGACCAGGTCGCGCAACAGGTCGTCGACCTCGGACGGAGGCATGACGCGGTAGACGTTGTACTGCTCGGTGGCGATGCCGACGCGGGCGCCGGGCTGGTACGGCGCCGTTTGCGGCGGGAGGTCCCGGGTCGCGGCGGCGTGGGCCATCTCCCAGAAGCGGCTGTTGCCGGTGGTGTCGGCGACGAGGTGGATGCGCTCGACGGCCGAGTTGTTCTCGACCTTGTGGACGCGCCAGTTGTCGAAGATCCAAGCCTCCCCCTCGGCCATGTTCACGACCTGGTCGTCGCAGAAGAATTTGACCTCCGGCGTCGTCACGATCGGGATGTGCAGCCGGACCCGGTGATACCAGTGGTAGTTGATGTCGGTGTGCATCGGCACGGTGGCGCCGGGCCCGAGCTTCATCAGGCGCGAGCGGCTCCAGACCACGCCGAAATGGGCCAGGACCTGCTGCAGGTAGGGCGAGGCCTTCAGGTGCGGCGTCATGGCCATGGGGCCGGCGACGTCGTCGTTCTCGCCGCCGCCGACGGTGATCAGGCGCAGGGCGCTGTTGCCGTCGAGGTTGTTCGGGTGGCGCACCCACGCCTCGGCGGGCAGGGCCGCGATCTCCTCCTGCAGGCGCGCGGCGTCGAACCGGAACGGCAGCTTGATGAACGGCGCCTCGAGTTTCATGCCGTCGGCATACCGGCGGGCGCGGCCGGGGTCAAAGCGGCGGCCTCAGAGCGCGCGCCACGGCGAGACCGGCCGGACGGTGGCGCAGGTCGGCGAGCCGTCCTTGCCGCGACCGGGCAGGACCGCCTCCAGCGTGCGCCCGGCGCGGGCCCGCTCCAGCAGGGCGGGCGGGATGTCGTGGATGTCGATCTTGGCGCGGCGGGTCCAGCATGAGCCGTGGTCTCCGGCGGACTGGCCGATGCGGATGTAGACGAAGCGCCGCGCCGGGCCCTCGCGGCGGACGAAGGGGCCGAGGAAGCGGTTGTCGTCGGACAGGCGGACCGGCACGTCGAACGAAAGGGCCCCGGCCGCGGTGACGGGCTCGAACGGCGCGTCGTCCTTCTGCAGGCTGTAGCGGACGCCCGGAACCGGGTCGGCGATCGTCAGGCGCAGGGTGATCGGCGTATCGGCCATGCCTCCCTCCCGTGTCAGCCGCCGTCCCGCAGGGTCTTGAGCAGGGCCTCGGCCTGGTCCCACCGCTGGAAGACGTCGGCGGCGTCGCCGCTGACGCAGCCGGCGTCCCAGTTGAGCTGCTGGTCCCCGTGGCCCGTCTGCGACCAGGTCAGGCGGCCGTAGGGACCGTCGGCGATGACCCGCTCGCACTCGAAGCGAACGCCTTCGTAGGGTCGGAACAGCTCGCGCAGGCGGTCGAAGTCGGCCTCCGAGACCGGGAAGGCCTCTGTCTTGCCGTCGGCCTGGCTCCAGCGGCCCTCGCCGCCGCGGGGGATGGTCCACTCCTGCGTCACCCGGCCCCAGTAGAGCGAGGTCAGGGTCAGGCGGTCGGGATCGGGCAGGATCGGCAGGGGCGGCGGGACCCAGCGTTCCTCCGCCATCTGTTCGACGGCGTAGTAGGCGCGGCTGATGCCGCGATCGGCTTCGTGGTGGCCATCGGCGTAGCAGATGGACTCGTGCGGGCGGCGGATCTCCGCGCCGTGTTCGCGCCAGACCAGATAGCCGTTGTGCTCCCACTGCTCCTTCCTGCCGCAGATCAGGCCGGTCTCGCGATAGGGCGCCAGCAGGTCGCGGATGCGGACGTAATCGGCATGGGTGACGGGGAAGGTGTAGTCCTCGTCCTCGCCCGTCTTGAAGCGGCCCTCGCCACCGTCCTCGACCGAGAAGAACATCGTGCCCGGGTGATAGACCACCTCGACCTTGTCGGGCGGGCCGTTGGCCACGGCGGGCGCCTGTTGCGGCAAGGCCTGGGCGGCGCAGCTGGCGAGCAGAGCCGCCGCACCGATGATGAGACCGCGCATTCCATCCCTCCCTCTTCCCTGGCGCCGAATAGAGCGCAGACTGGCCGTGCGGAGCAACCCGGGGTCGGAGGTTCGTCAGGGACGGTCAGGCCGGCTCGTCCTGATAGTCGACGGCGTGGCGGCCGCGGACCATGCGCACGAAAGGCAAAGGCCGATCCGGAACGGTCAGGCGTTCCGCGACCTCGGCGAGGACGAAGCGGGTGATGGCCGGGAGGTCCACGGCGCGGGCCTCGTCCAGCGGCAGCCAGGCGATCTCGTCCAGTTCGCCTGAGCCGGCGGTGGGCTCCGGATGCAGCAGGGCGGCGGCATCGGCCATGAAGAAGCGGGCGTCGAAGCGGCGGCTGCGTCCCGGCGGGGTGATGGCGCGGGCGATATAGCGGAGCGCCGCCAGATCGGGCAGGGCGCCGAGGGCGCGGAACTCGCGCCATCCGCCGGCGACGGGGGCGGGCGGGGCGGGTTCGGCCAGCAGCAGGCCGGTCTCCTCGAAGGTCTCGCGCACGGCGGCGAGGGCGAGGGCGCGGGCGCGGCGGGGCGTGACCTCGCGGGCCAGACGGGCGGCGTCGCGAGGCGGCAATTCGGTCGCCGAGGCGGCGCCGGCGTCGGTGCGCTCGACGCGGCCGCCGGGGAAGACCCATTTGGAGGCCATGAAGACGTGGCCCGGCGCGCGTCGGCCCATCAGCACCTCGGCCGAGCCTTTCCGGACCCGGGTCAGGATCAGGGTGGCGGCGTCCTTCGGGCGCTGGCGATCGCCGGTGCGGGGCGCGTCCTTCAGGTCCTGGGCGGCGTCGAAGGGGTGTGGCCGCGCCGTCACCGCCTCTTGCCCTTGCGGACGCCCTTCAGACCGCCGGAGGGTTTGCCGCCGCGCGGCTTCGGACCGCCCGGACGCCCGCCGCCGCGCTTCGGGAAGCCGTCGCCGCCCCGGCCACGCACCCCGAGGCGGGCGGCGGGCGCGTTGGGGTCGCGCGGGGCGGGGTCGGAGAGCATTTCGAAGACCAGCCCGCCGGTGACCGGGGTGGCCTCGACCAACTTGACCTCGACGGTGCGGCCCAGGGTCCAGCGCTGGCCGCTGCGCTCGCCGACGAGGGCGTGGGTGCGGTCGTCGTGGTGGAAATATTCCCCGCCCAGGGTGGAGACGGGCACCAGGCCATCGGCGCCGGTCTCGTCCAGCCGGACGAACAGGCCGAAACGGGTGACGCCGGTGATGCGGCCCGTGAAGGTCGCGCCGACCCGCTCGGACAGGAAGGCGGCCATGTAGCGGTCCATGGCGGCGCGTTCGGCGGCCATGGAGCGGCGCTCGGTCATGGTGACCTGTTCGGCGATGGCCGGCAGCTCGGCGATCTCGCGGTCCGTCAGCCCGTCCTTGCCGAGGCCGAGGCCGCGGATCAGGCCGCGGTGGACGATCAGGTCGGAATAGCGCCGGATCGGCGAGGTGAAGTGGGCGTAGCGGTCGAGGTTGAGGCCGAAGTGGCCGACGTTCTCGGGGCTGTAGACGGCCTGCATCTGGGTGCGCAGGACGACCTCGTTGACGACCTCGGCGTGCGGCGTGTCGCGGGTCTCGTCGAGCAGCTTGTTGAACCGCTTCGTCGTGGCCGGCTCACCCTTGTTCCACGGCTTGCCGATGGTCTGCAGGAAGTCGCCGAGGTTGAACAACTTCTCCTGGCTGGGCGCGTCGTGGACCCGGTAGAGCAGGGGCGTCTTCTTCTGCTCCAGCGTCTCGGCGGCGCAGACGTTGGCCTGGATCATCATCTCCTCGATCAGGCGATGCGCCTCCAGCGACTTGCGCGGCTCGATCGTGCCGATGCCGCCGCCGGGGTCCATCAGCACCTTGCGCTCGGGACTCTCGATGGCCAGCGGGCTGCGCTTGAGGCGGCCCTTGAGCATGGCGCGATAGGCGTTCCACAGCGGGTAGAGGATCAGGTCCATGATCGGACCGGTGACCTCGTCGGTCCCGCCGCCGTTTTCCGGGCCGTCGATCGCGGCCTGGGCCTGTTCGTAGCTGAGGCTGGCGTGAGAGCGCATCAGGCCGCGCAGGAACTTGTGGCCGGTCTTGCGACCGTCCTTGTCGAAGATCATGCGGACGGCGAGGCAGGCGCGGTTCTCGCCGTGCTTGAGGCTGCACAGACCGTTGGACAGGATCTCGGGCAGCATCGGCTCGACGCGGTCGGGGAAGTAGGTGGAGTTGCCCTTCTCGCGCGCCTCGCGGTCGAGGGTCGTGCCGGGGCGGACGTAGGCGGCGACGTCGGCGATGGCGACCCAGACGATCCAGCCGCCGGGGTTCTTCGGATCCTCGTCGCGCTGGGCGAAGACGGCGTCGTCGTGGTCGCGGGCGTCGGCCGGGTCGATGGTGATCAGCGGCAGGTCGCGCAGGTCCTCGCGGCCCTTGAGCGAGGGCAGCTCCTGGTCCTGGGCCTCCTGCTGAACCTTCTCCGAGAAGCCCATCGGCACGTTGTGGGCGGCGATGGCGATCAGGGAGGCGGCGCGGGGGTCGTCCTCGCGGCCGATGGTCTCGAGGATCTTGCCGCGCTTGGGACCGTAGCGCTGCTCGCCGCGCTCGATGGCGGCCAGTACAAGGTCGCCGTCGCGCAGGTCGGCGCCCTGGGCGTGCGGCACCAGCAGGACGTCCTTCGAGCGGCGGTCGACGGGCTCGACCCGGATCTCCTTGTTGGACTTGCGGATGACGCCGAGGACGCGGTTGGTCTCGGTGTCCAGCTTCTTGATCAGCCGGGCTTCCCAGCCGTCGACGCCGCGGGAGAACTTGGCCAGCACCCGGTCGCCGAGGCCGGGCGCGGAACCGGGCCGGTCGTTGTCGGCCACGAGGATGGCGCGCGGGGCGTCGGGCGAGGCTTCGACGAGGCGCACATAGAGCTCGCCGTCGACATCGCGTTCGACCACGTCGGCGACGCCGACAGGGGGCAGGGCGCCGGCTTCGGAAAAGCCCTTGCGGCCGCGCTTGCCGAGTTTGCCCTCGGCCTCGAGCTCGCGGATCATTTCGCGCAGGGCGCGGCGGTCGCCGCCCTTGAGGCCGAAGTGGCGGGCGATGTCGGTCTTCTCGGCCGATCCGGCTTCGCGCAGGAAGGCGAGGAGGGTGTCTTTGTCGGGCAGGCCGGCGGGCGGCCTCTTGGGGGATCTTGTCATTTGAGTCCTTGATAACGCGCGTTTGTCCCAAAGGACACGCTGCGCGGATGATGGTTGCCTGCGGTCTCCGGAACGTCCGGGCGGGCAGGCGATCAGGGTCTGAGCAACCGCAGGGACGGGACGCGGCATGGCCGACTGGATCGGCGCAAATCTCTTCACGGCCGCGTCGGTTTTCGTCGCCGCGGCCGTGTGGTTCGCGGGAACCTGGCTGGTGCGCTACGTCGCCGGGCTGGGCGTGCTGTTCACACTGAGGGCCGCCACCGGCGGCTGACCGGCCGGTGACCCGCGCTTGACCTGATTGGCCCCCGCGCCCAGCTTCCGGCCCAGAACCGCCCGTGGAGAATCCCCGAATGTCCCTCGCCGCCGTCCCGGTCCTGACCGGCCCCACCGCGTCCCTGCTGGACCTGATCGGACGGACGCCGATGGTGGAGGTCACCCGGATGGACACCGGCAAATGCCGGCTGTTCCTGAAGCTGGAATCGCAGAACCCGGGCGGGTCGATCAAGGACCGCATCGCCCTGTCGATGATCGCGGCGGCCGAGCGGGAAGGATTCCTGAAGCCCGGCGGGACCATCGTGGAGGCGACGGCGGGCAACACCGGGCTGGCGCTGACGCTGGTGGGGCAGGCCAAGGGCTATAAGGTGCTGCTGGTCATCCCGGACAAGATGTCCAAGGAAAAGATTCAGCATCTCAGAGCGATGGGCGCGGATGTTCGCTTGACACGTTCGGACGTGCCGCACGGGCATCCGGAATACTACACCGATATGGCCGAGCGGCTGGCGCAGCAGATCCCGGGCGGGTTCTACGTCAACCAGTTCGCCAACGACGCCAATTCTGAGGCCCACTTCAAGACCACCGGTCCGGAGATCTGGGAGCAGATGGACCACCAGGTCGACGCCGTCGTCGCCGGCATCGGCTCGGGCGGGACGATCACGGGCATCGCCCGCTTCCTGAAGAGCGTCGGCTCGGACGCCACGGTAATCCTGGCCGATCCGGTCGGCTCGACCTTGGCCGGGATCGTCAACGAGGGCGTGCCGGGGCCGGAGGGCAGCTACACGGTCGAGGGCATCGGGCAGAATTTCGTGCCGGACACGGCCGACATGAGCCTGATCGATTGCGCCTATTCGATCCCCGACGCCGAGGCGATCGCCACGGTGCGCGAGCTGCTGCTGAAGGAGGGGGTGCTGGCCGGGTCGTCGTCCGGGACGCTGATCGCCGCGGCCCTGCGCTGGTGCCGGACGCAGACCGAGCCGAAGCGGGTGGTGAGCTTCGTCTGCGACACCGGGGCCAAATACCTGTCCAAGGTCTACAACGACGCCTGGCTGGCCGAGCAGGGACTGGGCGACGAGCCGATGCACGGCGACCTGTCGGACCTGATCACCCGCAAATACGAGGACGGGGACGTGGTCGTCATCGGTCCGGACGACACGCTCGACACCGCCTTCAAGCGGATGAAGGGGGCGGATGTGTCCCAGCTGCCGGTGATTCAGGACGGGCGGCTGGTCGGCATCGTCGACGAGAGCGACATCGTCCATGTGATGAACACCGACGAGATCACCCGCGAGGCGCGGTTCAGGAAGCCGGTCGGCTCGGTGATGACGCGCGATCTGGACACGGTGCAGGTGGGCGAGCCGCTGGAGGCGCTGATCCCGCTGTTCGACCGCGACCGGGTGGCCATCGTGCTGGACGGCGAGAAATTCGTCGGCCTGATCACCCGCAGCGACCTGATCAACCACCTGAGCCTGAACCGGTAGGGATCGGGCCGCGGGATGAGGCTGGACCGTCGCCAGGGACTGCTGGGCGCCGTCGCCATGGTGGTCGGGACGCCCGCGAGCGCCGCGGCGCAGGCCGGGCCGCCCGCGCCGACCTACGGGGAAGCGCCCTTCGAGAGTCACGGCAGGGTGATCCGCGCCATACACTACCAGCCCGCGGGCGAGGGGCGGCGGGCGGCGATCGTGATGATGCACGGCTCTGGCGGGCGCATCCGCAACGCCGGGCCGTGGCATGAGCTGGCGATGCGGTTCGCGGGCGACGGCTATCAGGTGCTGACGCCGCTCTACACGGACGCCTATCCGGACGACGGCGTCCGACCCGAGCGGATGATGGAGGCGTGGCGCGACGTGGGCGAGCACGCCGTCGACTGGTTCATCGACCGGGGCCTGGACCGGCGGCGGACGGCGATGTTCGGTTATTCGCTGGGGTCCTACGTCGCCGTCGACGGGGCGCTGGGCAATAGCCGGGCGGCGGCGGCGATCGGATTGGCGGGCGGGGTGGACGTCTACACGCCGCGCCCGCCCCGGCGGCGTATTCCGGTGTTGATCCTCCGGGCGGAGAACGACACCCATGTGCTGCCGCGCAATACGGAGACCTGGGTGCGCTTCCTGCGAGATCACGACGTCAACGTGCGGGTTGAAGTGATCGCCGGCGCCGGCCATCTGTTCAGACCCCCCGAGTGGGCCGAGATCTTCGCGCGCTCGGCCGAGTTTTACAGCGGCAACATCGGCCGCATCGATCAGGACACCGCATGAGCTCGCTGAAGAACAGCCAGGGTTTCTCGACCCGCGCCATCCACGCCGGTCAGCGGCCCGACCCGACCACGGGCGCGGTGATGACGCCGATCTACGCCACCTCGACCTACGCCCAGGAAAGCCCGGGCGTGAACAAGGGCTATGAATACGCCCGGGGCAAGAACCCGACGCGGGAGGCGTTCGAGGCCTGCCTGGCCGACCTTGAAGGCGGCACGCACGGCTTCGGCTTCGCCAGCGGCATGGCGGCCACCTCAACCGCGCTGGAGCTGCTGGACGCCGGGTCGCACATCGTCACCGGCGACGACCTGTACGGCGGCTCGTGGCGGCTGTTCGAGCGGGTGCGGCGGCGCTCGATGGGGCTCGACTTCGCCTATGTCGATCTGAGCGATCTCAGAGCGGTCGAGGCGGCGATCACGCCGAAGACGAAGATGCTGTGGGTCGAGACGCCGACCAATCCGCTCATGAAGCTGGCCGACATCGCCGCCCTGTCGAAGATCGCCAGGGCGCATGGCCTCAAACTGGTGGTCGACAACACCTTCGCGACGCCGTGGAGCCAGCAGCCGCTGAAGCTGGGGGCGGACATCGTCATGCATTCGGCGACCAAATACCTGAACGGCCACTCTGACATCATCGGCGGGGCGCTGGTGACGGCGGACCCGGAGCTGGCGAAGGAGATCAAGTTTCTCCAGAATTCGGTGGGCGGGGTGATGGGGCCGTTCGACGCCTTCCTGGCCAACCGGGGCCTGAAGACGCTGGGCCTGCGCATGAAGGCGCATAACGAGAACGCCCTGGCGGTGGCGCGCTGGCTGGAGGAGCGGAAGGGGATCGCCAGGGTGATCTATCCGGGCCTGATCAGCCATCCGCAGCACGAGCTGGCGGCGAAGCAGATGAACGGGCGGTTCGGCGGCATGGTCACGGCGATCATCGACGGCGACCTGGCGCGCACCAAACAGGTGCTGGAGCGGGTGCAGGTGTTCACTCTGGCGGAGTCGCTGGGCGGCGTGGAAAGCCTGGTCAACCACCCGGCCATCATGACCCACGCCAGCGTGCCGAAAGAGGTGCGCGAGGCGGGCGGGGTGACGGAGAACCTGATCCGGCTGTCGGTGGGCGTGGAGGAGGTCGAGGACCTGATCGCCGACCTGGATCAGGCGCTGGGCTAGGGGTGGCCCGCATCCTGTCGCCGCCATCTTCGGGTCAGGCCCGAGGAGGACGGGGGGTGAGGGTGGGAGCCTAGGCGGCCTTGGTCGGCAGCGCGGTCTGGTGGCCGCTGGCGGGGACGACCTTCTTCTTCGCCGGGGCGCGGGGCTTCTTGACCGTCGTGGACGGGGCGGCGGCGCGGCGGGCGGTCTCGGCGTCGATCAGGGGGAGGATTTCGGCGGCGGTGTTCATCTGAACCGCGGAGCCGGATTCCGACAGGCGGGCGGCGTTGGCGCGCAGGGCCTTGAGGTCGGGATCGCTCATGGCGGGGATCATGTCGGCAAGCGGGGTCATTACAGTCTCCTGGGGCAAGATACGGTGGTCGGGCCGGCCGCCGTGATCGGCGGCCGGCCCTTCCGTCAGTCGGAAACTATTCGGCGGCCTTCAGGCGACCGGCCGATTCCTTGCCCGAGCGCGAGTCGCGCTCGATCTCGTAGGAGACCTTCTGGTTTTCGTTGAGCGAACCCAGGTCCGAGACCTCGACGGCCGAAGCGTGGACGAACACGTCCTTGCCGCCGTCATCGGGGGCGATGAAGCCGTAGCCCTTGGTGGAGTTGTACCATTTCACAGTGCCGGTAGCCATTTTCAGGACCTCCGCTAGCAGTTGACCGCCGGAAGAGGTTCCGGGTCGGCCTGTCGGGTCTGAATGGGATCGGCTTTGGACCTCGGTGCGCGATGCAAAGGGGCAGCAGCGTTTCGCAGAGAGATCGACGAGGCCTCAGGTGGGCCCTTTCCGGGCCAATAGCAAGGGCGGGGTGGAAACGCCCCGGGCCGCGGGGGAGGGACGTCGGCCCGGGACTGGTCTCCGCTAGTCCGGCATGGAGACCGTGTCGGTGACGTGGATGACGCCGTTGGACTGGAACACATCGGCCTGGGTGACGGTGGCCTCGCCGCCCTTTTCGTCGGTCAGGATGACCGCGTCTCCGCGCAGCGATGCGGTCAGGGTTCCGCCCTCGACCGTGGTCAGCCGCGCGCTGCCGCCACCCGCCTGGATCTGCTGCATCAGGTCCGCCGCCGCCACCCGGCCGGGCACGACGTGATAGGTCAGGATTTTGGTCAGGGTCGCCTTGTTGGCGGGCTGGGTCAGGCTCTCGACCGTGCCGGCGGGGAGTTTGGCGAAGGCCGCGTCGGTGGGGGCGAAGACCGTGAAGGGGCCCGGACCGGACAGGGTCTCCGCCAGGCCGGCGGCGGTCACGGCCGCCACCAGCGTGGTGTGGTCGGCCGAGTTTGCGGCGTTCTCGACGATGGTCTTGTTCGGGTACATGGGAGCCCCGCCGACCATGGGAGTCTGCTGCGCGCCGGAAGCTTCGGCGGTCTCAGCGGCAGCGGGGGCTTCGGCGCTGCCGGCGGGGGAGCAGGCGCCGGCCAGGACGGCGCAGGCGGCGACGCCGGCGGCGAGGGCGGTTCGGGTGGCGATGAAGGTCATGCTTGTCTCTCCTGAGCAGCCGTCGTTGCGGCTCGGGATGTAGACGATGTCAGGAGGCCGTCGGATCATCCTTGCGGCTACTGGCCGCAAGGGGCATCCGGACGCGGGTTTCGCGCGTAAGGCGCGCCCCGGACAGCAAAACGGCGGCGGACGCTTTCGCATCCGCCGCCGCCGGAAAACTCATGCGCCGGAGACCGGCGCCTGAACTCAGCCCTCGGTCTTCAGCTGACCAGCGGATTCCTTGCCCGAACGCTTGTCGCGCTCGATTTCGTAGGAAACCTTCTGGTTTTCATCCAGGCCGCGCAGGCCCGCTTGCTCGACGGCCGAGATGTGGACGAAAACGTCCTTGCCGCCGTCGTCAGGCTGGATGAAGCCGTAGCCCTTGGTGCCGTTGAACCATTTCACAGTGCCGGTAGCCATGTTTAGACCTCCGTTTGGCGTTGGCCTCAGGGAAGAGCCCCTGGAGGCCTGTCGGGTCTAAAAGGAGCGGCTAGACCTCAGTGCGAAAGCAGAGGGTGGCGTTTCGCAGAGAGATCGACAGGGCATTTGTGGACTGTCCCAGCGGCGAAAGCAAGGCGGACCTTACTCGGCCGTTTCGTCCTCGGCGGGCGCCACATAGTTGGCCTGGCAGAGCTTGCGCAGGGCCGCGCTCA
Organism: Brevundimonas sp. LjRoot202; assembly: GCF_964253355.1. Classification (NCBI taxonomy): domain Bacteria; kingdom Pseudomonadati; phylum Pseudomonadota; class Alphaproteobacteria; order Caulobacterales; family Caulobacteraceae; genus Brevundimonas; species Brevundimonas sp. LjRoot202. The sequence continues at coordinate 87,289 of NZ_CAXUQW020000001.1, forward strand.
GCGTCGGGCCGTAGAGGGAATCCTGGATGCGGTCGAAACCCTCGGCCGAGAGAGCCTGCTTGATGTCGCTGACCGTGCGGCAGCGGCCCTCCTGGGCGAGTTCGTAGGCGCGTTCGAGCGTGGTGGGTCTGTGAGTCATGACCTCAAGGTAGGCACGACCGGCCCGGATTGCGAGGCCTCAGAAGGCGAAGCTGAGGCCGGCGACCAGGGCGTCGTCGTACTTTTCGCCGGGAACCTCTGCGTCGGTGGCGTAATAGCGCAGATCGGCCTCGACATTGCGCGTCAGGGCGTAGGTGAAGCCGGCGTTCCAGCCCGTGTAGTCGATGCTGTTGTCCTGTTCGCGCCGGCCGATCGCGGCCGTGGCTTCCAGCTTGTCGGTGAAGGCCCAGCCGACGCGGGCCTCGGCCCAGGTCCAGGCTTCGGTCGCGCCCGTGCCGTCGGGGGAATACTGCAGGCGGACGCGGCCGCTGGCGGGACCGATCGAGCGCGAGACGTCGGCGGTGAACTCCCAGGCCTCGGCGTCCGCGCCCGGGTCGGCGTCGACCTGCCACTTGTGAGCGGCCTCCAGCGTGACGTCGAAGCCGGCGACCTGCGGCCGGAAGCCGGCGTTGATCTCGGCCTCAAGCTCGGAGCCGGCGCTCTTGATCGTCTCGGCGCCCGCGCCGGCGTAGAACAGGCCCGAAGCGCTCTCCCACTGGGCCTGACCCCAGACGAAGGGGTCGCCTTCCGACTTGGACGCAGCCTTGGAGCGGTTGTCGGTGGCGGCGCCGACAGCGATGGACCACGAGCCGGAAGGCGTGTCCTGGGGAACGTCCTGGGCGGCGGCGGTCGAAGCGCAGGCGAGCAGGGCGGTCGCGGCGGCGGTCGTCAGGGTGCGGATCATTGGAAGCCTCGGTTGGACGCGGCCGTCTAGAACCGATTCTTGTCGAAAACGGCGCAGGCCTCCGCATATTCGTCCCGAAGGCGATCAACAAGCCGGGCGGCGGGCAGGATGTCGTGGACCGCGCCGGCGCCCTGGCCCGCCGACCACACGGTCTTCCACGCCCGGGCCTCCTCGCCCATGTCGAGCTTGTGCTCGGGCAGGCTCTTCGGATCGATGCCGTTGGCGATCAGCGACGGGGTCAGGAAGTTGGCCGGGATGCCCGAGACGGCCGGCGTGTAGGTGATGTCCGAGGCGCCGGCGTCGACGATCATCTGCTTGTATTCGGGCTGGGCCTGGGACTCCGTCGTCGAGATGAAGCGGGTGCCCATGTAGGCGAAGTCGGCTCCCATCATCGTCGCGGCGGCGACGTCCCGGCCGGTCGACAGGCAACCGGACAGGATGATGGTTCCGTCGAAGAAGGTCCGCACCTCCTCGACGAGGGCGAAGGGATTGACCACGCCGGCGTGGCCGCCCGCGCCGTTGGCCACCAGGATCAGGCCGTCGACGCCGGCCTGGGCGGCCTTGCGGGCGTGGCGGACGTTGGCGATGTCGTGGAAGACCACCCCGCCGTAGCCGTGCACCGCGTCCACCAGGTCGCGGACCGCGCCGAGCGAGGTGATGATCAGCGGCACCTGCTCCTCGACCGAGACCATCACGTCGGCCATCAGCCGCGGGTTGGTCGGGTGGACGATATGGTTGACCCCGAAGGCGGCGGCGTCGGGGGTCAGGCGCGCCTTGATGTCGTGCAGCCACTCCCGGTAGCCCTCGGTGGTGCGCTGATTCAGCGACGGGAAGGTTCCGATGGCCCCGGCGTTGCAGCACTCGACGACGAGATCCGGACCCGAGACGAGGAACATCGGCGCGGCGATGACCGGCAGCTTCAGTCCCTTTTGCAGCGATGCCGGAATGGCCATGGCGGATACCCCCGTTGTCTTTCGCTACGGATAGCGGGGTGTCGCGGGGGAAGGCAAATACTCTCACCGACGTCATTCCCCGGCTTGACCCGAGGATGACGGCGTGGGGCGGACAGGCTACATCGCCTCCATGACCACCGACACCTCGGGCCTGCACCAGCTGGGCCACATGACCGCCGCGCCGACCAGTCCGGAAACGGCTGAGCTGGAGCGCGTGCCGAACCCGCACGCGGACACCCTGTACCTGACCCGGTTCACGGCGCCGGAGTTCACCAGCCTGTGCCCGGTGACGGGCCAGCCGGACTTCGCTCACATCGTCATCGACTATGCGCCGGGCGAGTGGCTGGTCGAGTCCAAGAGCCTGAAGCTGTACCTGACCAGCTTCCGCAATCACGGGGCCTTCCACGAGGACTGCACCGTGGCCATCGGCAAGCGACTGGCCGAACTGCTGGCGCCGAAATGGCTGCGCATCGGCGGATACTGGTATCCGCGCGGCGGCATCCCGATCGACGTCTTCTGGCAGACGGGTGTTGCGCCGGAAGGGCTGTGGCTGCCGGACCAGGGCGTGCCAACGTATCGCGGACGAGGTTGAAACACAGGCTCGCGGCAAATCCTCAGAATTTGCTCATGCGTAGCGTCGCAGTTGCGGCCAAGGTGACGGCCATGACCGAACCGCGCCGCCTTCCGCTCGAAACCTGGGGCCGCCATTGGCTCGGCCGGCTGCAGGTCTGGTCCGACCGGCGCGGATGGAGCCGCTACGCCTTCGAGTTCCTGATGTTCGGGATCAAGCAGGGGTGGGCCTGTCTGTTCGGCGGGGCGATGCTGGCGCTGTTGCTGGCGACGGGACTGTGGTGGCCCGAGGGGGCGCCGGTCGCGCGCTACGACTTCCTCGTGCTCGGGGCGCTGACCATCCAGGCCGCCATGTTGGCGCTGAAGCTGGAAAGCTGGGAGGAGGCGAGGGTCATCCTCGTCTTCCACGTGGTCGGGACGATCATGGAGTTGTTCAAGACCGCGCACGGGTCGTGGATCTATCCGGAGGACAGCGTGTTGCGCATCGGCATGGTGCCGCTGTTCTCGGGCTTCATGTATGCGGCGGTGGGCAGCTATATCGCCCGCGTCTGGCGCATCTTCGACATCCGCTTCCGCCACTATCCGCCGCTGTGGACGACATGGGTCCTGGCGGCGGCGATCTACGTCAACTTTTTCGCCCATCACTGGCTGCCGGACGTGCGGCTGGGGCTGTTCGCGGCGACCGCGCTGCTGTTCGGGCGGGGCTGGTTCTATTTCACGCCGGACCGGCGGCGGCGGTCGATGCCCTTTCTGCTGGGATTCCTGCTGGTGGCCCTGTTCATCTGGTTCGCGGAGAACCTCGGGACCTGGGCGCAGGCGTGGGCCTATCCGGGGCAGGAGGACGGCTGGGAGCCGGTCTCGCTGGCCAAGCTGGGCAGCTGGTTCCTGCTGATGATGATCAGTGTGGTGCTGGTGTCGCTGGTGCATCGGCCGGAGGCGGAGCCTTCCCCTTCGCCCGGCGCGTGATAGACCGCCCGATACGGGAGGCCGCATGACAACCACCACCACCGACGTCGTCATCCTCGGCGGGGGCCATAACGGCCTCGTCTGCGCCTTCTATCTGGCGAAGGCCGGGCTGAAGGTGACGGTGCTGGAGCGGCGGCATGTCGTCGGCGGGGCGGCGGTGACGGAGGAATTCCATCCGGGGTTCCGCAACTCGACCGCCAGCTACACGGTCAGCCTGCTCAATCCGAAGGTGATCGCCGACATGGATCTGGCCCGGCACGGGCTGACCGTGGTCGAGCGCAAGGTCTCCAACTTCCTGCCGCTCGAGGACGGTCGCCATTTCCTGGCGGGCGAGGGGCGGACGCAGGGAGAGGTGGCGAAATTCTCGGCCCGGGATGCGGAGCGGCTTCCGGAATACGAGCGGCGGCTGGAGGTCGTGGCGGCGATCCTGCGCGACTGGATCCTCAAGGCGCCGCCCAATGTCGTCGAGGGCGGGTGGATGGCCATGCTGCCGGAGCTGCTGAAGGCCGGCGGGCTGGGGCGGCAGGCGGCGGGACTGGACGTGCAGGGGCGGCGCGACCTGCTGGACCTGTTCGCCAAGTCGGCGGGGGATTGGCTGGACGGCTGGTTCGAGAGCGATCCGATCAAGGCCCTGTTCGGTTTCGACAGCGTGGTGGGCAACTACGCCAGTCCGTACACGCCCGGCTCGGCCTATGTGCTGTTGCACCATGTCTTCGGCGAGGTGAACGGGCGCAAGGGCGTGTGGGGCCACGCGCTGGGGGGCATGGGGGCCATCACCCAGGCGATGGCCGCCGCGTGCGCCGAGCAGGGCGTGGAGGTGCGGCTTGAGGCTCCGGTGGCCGAGGTGCTGACCGGGAAGGGCCGCGCGGTCGGGGCGGTGACCGAGGCGGGCGATGTGGTGCGGGCGCGGGCGGTGGTCTCGAATCTGCACCCGCGGCTGCTGTTCGAGCGGTTCGTGGACGACACGGTCGTGCCGGCCGATTTCCGCGAGCGGATCGGGAACTACCAGTCAGGCTCGGGGACCTTCCGGATGAACGTGGCGCTGTCGGAGCTGCCGGACTTCACGGCCCTGCCGGGGCCGGGGGATCACCTGACGGCGGGGATCATCATGGCGCCGTCGCTGGCCTATATGGACCGGGCCCACGCCGAGGCGCGGCTGACCGGCTGGTCGTCGAAGCCGATCGTGGAGATGCTGATCCCGTCGACGCTGGACGACAGCCTGGCGCCGCCCGGACAGCACGTGGCGAGCCTGTTCTGCCAGCACGTCGATCCGGCGCTGGGAGACGAGCACCGGGACACCGTGGCCGACCTGATGATCGACACGGTCGACGCCCACGCGCCGGGATTCAAGGCGTCAGTGCTGGGACGGCTGGCGCTGGGGCCGCGCGATCTGGAGCGGCGCTTCGGTCTGGTCGGCGGCGACATCTTCCACGGACGGCTGACGCTGGACCAGCTGTTCAGCGCCCGGCCCGTGCTGGGCCACGCCGATCACCGGATGCCGGTTCCGGGGCTCTACCTGTGCGGTTCGGGCGCGCACCCGGGCGGCGGGGTCACCGGCGCGCCGGGGCATAACGCGGCGCGGGCGGTGCTGAAGGATCTCGGGCGCCGGGTTTAGACGTCGGCGAGGCCCATGGCCGTCATCAGCGCGTCCCGCACCGCCGCCTCGGTGAAGGGCTTCTGCAGCGTCGGCTGGCCGCGCCATTCGTCGGGCAGGCCGCCCTCGCCGTAGCCGGTCGAGAAGATGAAGGGCACGCCGCGGTCCTTGAGGGCCTGGGCCACCGGGAAGACCTGGCGGCCGGCGACGTTGACGTCGAGCAGGGCGGCGTCGACGGTCTCGTCGGCGGCCATGCGCAGGCCCTCGTCGACCGTCGCGGCCGGGCCGACGGCGAGGCACCCCATGTCCTCGAGGATGGTCTCCAGCAGCATGGCGACCAGGGATTCGTCCTCGACGATCAGTACGCGGCGGCCTGCAAACGTCTGGCTCATCGGCCCTGCTCCGTGTCCAATGGAATTGAGAATGTCGCGACGAATCCGTCTTGTGCGTAGTCGAGTTCGACCTCTCCGGCCAGATCATGCCGCACACTGCGTTCGATCAAACGGCTGCCGAACCCCCTCCGGTTCGGCGGCTGCACAGGCGGGCCGTCGATTTCCCGCCAGGCCAGTTCGAGCCGGGGCCGCGTCTGATCGGCCAGGCCCCAGTCGACGAGAATCCGGCCGTCGGGCGCGGAGAGGGAGCCGTATTTGGCCGCGTTGGTGGCCAGTTCGTGAAAGATCATGCCCAGCGACAGGGCGGCAGCCGGCGCCAGGGCGACGAGCGGACCGTTGGCGGAGACGCGCTGACTGCCGTGGGCCTCGGTCTCGTGCTGCAGGATGGCGGACAGGTCGGCCCCTTCCCAATGGCTGCGGGTCAGGAGGTCGTGGGTGTGAGACAGGGCCAACAAGCGTGCCTGGAAGCCCTCGGCGAAGGTTTTCGGGTCGGCGTGCGAACGCGCGGTCTGCATGGCGATCGACTGGACGGTGGCGAGGGTGTTCTTCACGCGGTGGTTCAGCTCGTCGATCATCAGCTTCTGCCGCTCGGCGGAGCGCATGGCCTCGGTGACGTCGTGGCCCTGGACGAAGATGCCGATGACCTTCCCCGAGGCGTCGCGGATCGGTTGGTAGACGAAGTTCAGATAGACGCTCTCCAGCGGCGCGCCGGGGGTGCGCTGCAGCTGGACCCTGCTGGCCCGGCCCTCGTGCGGCTCGCCGGTCGAGTAGACGCTGTCCAGGAACTCGTAATAGCCCTGTCCGACCAGCTCCGGCAGCGCGTCGCGGATCGGCTTGCCGGCGATGTCGCGGTGGCCGATCAGCTGGGCGTAGGCCGGGTTGTGCATCTGGAAGACGTGGCCCGGCCCGTTCATGACCGCGACGAAGCCGGGCGCCTGCATGAACATCTCGATCAGGCGGTTACGCTCGTTCTCGAGGCGGCGGTTGTCTTCCTGCACCTGTTCCGCCCGGCCCAGGACCGCGCCGCCCAGCATGGCGTCGAGGGCGCCGACGCGCTCCGGCGCGGCGGAACGCTCGCGCAGCCGCTGCAGTTCGGTGATGTCGGTGGTGTGCTGGAGGATGAAGATGACCTCGCCCGTGTCGTCGTCCAGCATCGGCGTATGGGTGGCGCTCCAGTAGCGGTCCTCGAACACCTCGCGGCCGTCGTCGAGACGGCGGGCCATGGAGAATTTAACCAGGGCCAGGTGGTCGCGCTGACAGGTGTCGCGAGCCCGCTCGAGCGAGGCGCGCACCTGGCGAACATTCTCCGGCGCCTCCTCCCCCGGACCGGAGTCGAAGGCCGCAAACAGGGGGCGGCCGACGATGGCGGCGCGCGTGCTGTTGGTGATGTCCAGATAGGCCTGGTTGACGCCGGCGATCCGCAGATCGGGCGTAAGCAGCACATAGGGATTGGGCGAGGCGTCGAACGCGCTCGCCAGATCAATCGCCAGCCCCCCCGATTTCACCAGTTCTTTCAAACGCGTCCCCGCCGTACCGGTCCCTTAACGCCCTTGGCGATCATCAGTTCACCGAGCGTGGGTGTTCTTACACGCTTTGCGATTTGAGTGATCAGGGCTGGGACCGCTAGTCTGGGGCATGTCCATGGCTTCATTTCTGGCGGCGGCGGTTCTGATGATCTCAGCGGCAGGTCCCGACCATCCCGCGCCGCGCGCCACGGTCGGGCAGGGGGTGCTGGTCGGGCGGGAGACGGACGGGATACGCAGCTTCAAGGGCGTGCCCTACGCCCGGCCGCCGGTCGGCGAGTTGCGCTGGCGGGCGCCGCAGCCGGCGCAGCCATGGGACGGCGAACGCGATGCGGGAACCGTCGGGGCGATCTGCATCCAGCCCCCGGCCAACGGCGACAACGGCGTCGGACCCCTCCCGATGAGCGAGGACTGCCTGACGCTGAACGTCTGGGCGCCGGCGGGCCGCGAGGGGCCGCTGCCGGTGATGGTCTGGATTCACGGCGGCGGTCTGAACAACGGCTCGGGGACGGCGGCGTTGTACGACGGGGCCAGACTTGCGAAGCGCGGCGTGGTGGTGGTGACGATCAACTACCGGCTGGGGCGGCTGGGGTTCTTCGATCATCCGGCGCTGGCGGCGGAACGGGAGCCGGGCGAGCCCGCGGTGAACTATGGCTTGATGGACGCGATCGCGGCGCTGGAATGGGTGCGGGAGAATGCGGTCGCGTTCGGAGGCGATCCCGGCAAGGTCACGGTGTTCGGCGAGTCCGCGGGCGGCGCGCTGGTGACCCGGCTGATGATCTCGGAACCGGCTCGCGGGCTGTTCCATCGGGCGGTGGTGCAGTCGGGCCTGGGCCGCGACGAAGGGACTCCGCCGGACCAGCCCAGACGCGACGGGGGGGCGTCGATGCAGGCTCGGGGAGAGGCGTTCGCGGACACACATGGGGCGAAGACGGCGGAACAGTTGCGGGCAATTCCCGTCGAAACCTTCCTGCGCCCCGCGCCGAACTTCTATGGCGGCGACTTGCTGGTTCGGGACGGGCTGTACGTGACGGAGGAGGTCGAAGCGGCCTTCGCCTCCGGCCGCGAGGCGCCCGTCCCCTTCATTATCGGCGCGAACAGCGCCGAGTTCTGGTGGATGAAGCCGTCGGACCTGAGCCCCTACGGTGCTCTGGACGATGCGATGACGGAGGTCGAGCGGGTGGCGTTCGTGGCGGCCTATGGCGGGCAGGCCGGCTATGACGCCTATGTGCTGAGCGACCTCGTATTCAACGAGCCGGCCCGGCATCTGGCCCGGCTGCACGCCCGCAACGGCCATCCGACGTATCTTTACCGGTTCGATGTGGTCTCGGCGGCGATGCCGGAACCGCACGAGGGCGCGACCCACGCCTCGGAGAGGCAATATGTGTTCGACACCCTGACCGCCTCGCCGTGGCCGACGGCGGAGATGGACCAGGGGGCGGCGGACGCCATGGCGGGCTACTGGACGACCTTCGCGTCCTCAGGCGATCCGAACGGCGGCATGCGCCAGGCCTGGCCGGAGTTCGGGGCAGAGCCGGACAGGCTGCTTGAGTTCACCAACGACGGGCCGGTGGCGAAGGACGTGCCCTTCGCCGAGCGGCTGGACCTGATCGAGGCGTATTACAGCCGGGTGCGGTGACCCGTCAGAGGACGCCGCCGTGCGTCTTGATCACCTCGGCGTAGAGCAGGCCGGAATCCTTGATGGTCCGCTCCTGCGTCTGGAAATTGACGTGGGTGATGCCGAAGCGCTTCGAATAGCCCAGCGACCATTCGAGATTGTCGAGCAGCGACCAGGCCATGTAGCCGCGCACGTCGACGCCCTTGCCGATGGCGTCGTGCAGGGCCTTGAGGTGGTTCTTCAGATACTCGACCCGCATCGGATCGTGGATTCGGCCGTCGATGGCGTGGGGCGGGTCGTACCAGGCCGAGCCGTTCTCGGTGACCATCAGCGGCAGCTTGCCGCCCGTCTGCTCGTGCAGCCAGACCAGGGTGTCGGTGAGGGCGGGGGGATAGACCTCCCAGCCCGTCTCGGTGTGGGCGTGCTGGACCTGTTTCACGGGCCGTGAACGGGTCGGCCAGGCGTCGGGCGCGTTTTCCGGGACGGCGCGGGTATACCAGTTCAGGCCCATCCAGTCGGTCGGCTGGGCGATCAGATCGAAGTCTTCCTGCGGGAATTCGCGGTAGGCCTCGCCATAGACGTCCTTCAGTTCCTCCGGATAGCCGCGGCCCATCAGCGGGTCGAGGAACCAGCGGTTCATCTGGGCCTCGGCGCGGCGGCGCGCCGCCTCGTCCTCGGGCTTGTCGGAGGCGGGGTATTTCGGCTCGATGTTGAGGACGATGCCGATCTGGCCCTCGCCCACTTCACGGAAGCGCTTCACCGCGGCGCCGTGGGCGCGCAGGACGTTGTGGCCGGCGATCATGGCTTCGAAGGCCGAGCGGTGGCCGGGGGCGAGGGCGCCGTGCAGATAGCCCCCGTCGACGATGACCCATGGCTCATTGATGGTGGCCCAGGTCTTCACCCGGCCCTTGAACTTGTCGAACAGGACCTGGCCGTAGTCGGCGAACCAGTCGGCGATGTCGGGGTTGAGCCAGCCGCCGCGATCGTCCAGCGCCGCCGGCAGGTCCCAGTGGTAGAGGGTGCACAGTGGCTCAATGCCCGCCTCGAGCAGGCCGTCGACCAGCTTGTCGTAGAAGTCGAGCCCCCTGGCGTTGATGGCGCCGCGACCCTCCGGCATGACCCGGCTCCAGCTGACCGAGAATCGGTAGGCCTGGAGGTTCAGCCGCTTCATCAGCTGGATGTCCTCGCGCCAGCGATTGTAGTGGTCGCAGGCCACGTCGCCGGTGTCGCCGCCCGCCATATTGCCCGGTGTGTGGCTGAAGCGGTCCCAGATCGAGGCGCCCGCCCCATCGGCCATGGACGAGCCTTCGATCTGGTAGGCGGCGGTCGCCGCGCCCCACAGAAAACCTTCAGGAAACAGATAGTTGCCGGTGTTTTCCGTGGTCATGTGTGAGACTCTTGAGGACGCTGAATCAACTGATGCGGGCGAGGCCGAGCAACGGCGGGTACGCGTGTAGCACCGTGAGCACAACCTTCCTGTGACCAAACTAGGGCACTTGCGGGCGACATTGCTAGTGTGTCATGTAAACGGTTACAGGAATTGTCGAACGGACCCGCGGTAAAGCGGGCTGGCATCGCGGACTGTTCAGGGAGAACGACTTTGGCGTCACGAGCCATCCGGATCAGCCATGTGGATTGGTCGGCATGAAGGCCGCCACGATCCGTGACGTGGCCGAGCGGGCCGAGGTGTCCGTCGCCTCCGTGTCGCGAGTCCTGACCGGCGCCGGGCCCGTCACCCCGGCGACCCGCGACAAGGTGATGGAGGCGGTCGAGGCGCTGCAGTACGTGCCCCATTCCGGCGCCCGCAGCCTGTCGACCAGCAAGACCCAGACGATCGGCGTCATTCTGCCGGATCTGTACGGGGAGTTCTTCTCCGAGCTGATCCGCGGCATGGACCTGGCGGCGCGGTCGCTGGGCTATCACCTGATCGTCTCCAGTTCCCATGACGACGCCGAGGAGGCGTCGGCCGCCATCCGCTCGATGCGCGGCCGGGTCGACGGCCTGATCGTTCTTTCGCCCCATCTGGACGCCGCCAATCTGGCGACCAGCCTGGCCGGGCGATTGCCGATCCTGCTGATGAACGGCGGCGCGGGGGCCGGGCGGCCCTCGATCATGGTCGACAACCACGGCGGCGCGGTCCAGGCGGTCGAACACCTGATCGCCACCGGCCGGCGCCGCATCGCGCACATCTCGGGCCCGACCGGCAACCTCGAGGCCGAGACGCGGCTGGCGGGCTATCTCGAGGCCATGGCCCGGGCGAACCTGCCGACGACCGTCGTCGAGGGCGCCTTCGACCAGGCGTCGGGCCTTGGCGCGGGGGCCGAACTGGCCCGACGCGCCGATCGCCCCGACGCGATCTTCGCGGGCAACGACATGATGGCCGTCGGCGCCATGCTGGCCCTGCAGGACGCCGGACTGGGCGTGCCCGACGACGTGGCCGTGGTCGGCTTCGACGACGTGCCGATCGCCGGCCTGATGCGCCCGGGCCTGACCACCCTGAGAATCCATATCGCGGAAACCGGACGGAACGCTCTCGAGCGCCTCGTCCGCCTGATCAACGCAGCGGGCGAAGCCGTCGCCGACACCGCCTGCGAGGTCGTGCGACCCGAATTGGTCGTACGCCCGTCCAGCGACCCGGCGACACACGCTCAAACCACATCCGGCGATCGCCCTCGGGAATCCGCCGGCCCATCACCTCTGGAGGGGGAGAACCCACAATGACCCGCAAGTCCAAGCAATATCTGGGGGCCGCATCGGCCATCGCCGTCGCCATCTCGCTGGCTGCGGCGGGCGGCGCCTACGCGCAGGTCTCGACCTCGACCATCCGCGGCTCGGTGATGGACGGAGCCCAGGCCGAGGCCGGGGCGACCATCGTGGCGCGCGATGTGGCGTCCGGCTTCACCAACCGGACCACCGTCAACGCCGACGGCGGCTATGTCCTGTCGGGCCTGCGCCCGGGCACCTACGAGATCACCGCCACCACCACTGACGGCCAGACGACGAGCGAAATCGTCACGATCGGCATCGGCCAGGTCGGCGAGGTCGATCTGACGATCGGCGGCGAGGTGGTGTCGGAAACCATGACCACCGACCTGGGCGACGTGGTCATCACCGGCCGTCGCCTGGTCGAGGTGCGGACGCCCGAGATCGCCACCAACGTCACGACGCAGCAGATCGAGACCCTGCCGCAGATCAACCGCAACTTCCTGAACTTCGCCGCCCTGGCGCCGGGCGTCCGGGTGTCGACCAACGCGCAGGAACAGACCATCACCGCCGGCGGTCAGCGGGCGGAATCGGTCAACGCCTTCATCGACGGCGGCAGCCTGAAGTCCAACATCATCGACGGCGGCATCGCCGGTCAGGACGACAGCCGCGGCAACCCGTTCCCGCAGGCCGGCATCCAGGAGTTCCGGGTCGTCAGCCAGAACTTCAAGGCCGAATACGAGCAGGCCTCGTCGGCCATCATCACGGCCGTCACCAAGTCCGGCACCAACGAGTTCCATGGCGAGGTCTTCGGGACCTACCGCGACCAGAGCTTCATCGCCCAGGACGAGTTCGCGGAGGAGCGCGGCGACGAGAAGCCGGACCTGGAGGTGCTGCAGTACGGCTTCGCCCTGGGCGGGCCGATCATCCGGGATCGCCTGCACTTCTTCGGCACCTATGAGCGCAAGGAGGAAGGCCGCGCCGCGGTGGTCAACCTGGGCCGCCAGGAGCCGCGCTTCACCAACCAGTTCGGCCAGTACATCGGCACCTTCGCCGTGCCGTTCGAGGAAGACCTGTATTTCGGCAAGCTGAGCTGGCAGCCGAGGGACGGCCACCTCGTCGATGTGAGCGTCACCTGGCGTGACGAGTTCGACACCCGCGGCATCGGCGGGGCCAACTCGGCCGAGCGTGCGACCGAACTGAACCAGACCACGCTGACGATCAACGGCCGCTACCAGTGGCAGACCGACGCCTTCGTCAACGAGCTGACCGTCACCCAGCGCGAGTACAACTACAATCCGCAGCCGGTGAACTTCTCCACCTTCGGTCAGACCTACCGCTTCCACGAGAACGACACCGACCCGAACACCCCCGGGTTCCAGGTCAACCCGTTCGGCGGCGCCAACATCATCAACCTGGGCGGCGCCGACAGCCGCCAGGACATCGTCGACGAGGTCCTGACCTTCCGGGACGACCTGACGTTCAACGAGATCGAGTGGAACGGCTTCCACACCATCAAGATGGGCGCCAAGTTCTCGCGTCAGAACTATCAGGTGATCAAGGAGTTCGGGCGCAACCCGCTGTTCTACTTCGACGTGGACGGCCATGCGGCGCTGTCCGGCAGCACGACCGTTCCCTACCGTGTTGAACTGGGCAACGCCTTCCCCGAGGTCGATCTGACCAACAACGTCTACGGCCTCTACATCCAGGACGACTGGCAGATCACCGACAAGCTGGAGCTGAACCTCGGCATCCGCTGGGACTACGAGGACAACGCCAACAACAATGACTACGTGACGCCTCAGTCGGTCATCGACGGACTGAACCAGTGGATCGCCTCGACCGACGGCGGCAAGCCGGCCGGCTATGCGCCGAGCTGGTTCGACATCAACGACTATATCGCGACGGGCGACAACCGCGATCCGTTCGCCAAGGCGTTCCAGCCGCGGGTCGGCTTCTCGTACGACGTCTTCGGGGACAGCTCGACGGTGATCTTCGGGGGCGCCGGCCGCTACTACGACCGGGTCCAGTTCAACTTCTCGTTCGACGAGATCGTGAAGCCGTTCGACTTCCGCCAGAACCTCTTCTTCAGCACCACCGGCGGCGCGCCCGGCGTGGCCACCGGCAACGCCGGCGATCCGATCCTGTGGCAGGACTCGTACTTCACGGCCGAGGGACTGGACGCGATCCTCGACAACATCCCGGCCAAGGGCGAGGCCTTCCTGCTGGCCAACGAGTTCGAGCCGCCCGTGACGGACCAGTTCAACCTCGGCATCCGCCAGCGCTTCGGCGACTGGCAGACCGAGGCGACGCTGGCCTACGGCAAGACCGAGAACGAGTTCACCTGGCAGTACCTGAACCGTTGCCGCGAACCGCTCTTCGGCAACGATATGGACGGCTACGGCGACAACGGCGGCTTCTGCGGGCCGGGCGGGACCAATCCGTACCGGTCGTACCTGGTGTCGGACCACAACAAGGAGCGCAACTTCCGGGCCGTCTACCTGAAGGCGGACAAGCCCTACACGCGTGACTCGGGCTGGGGACTGCACGTCGCCTACACCATCTCGAAGTCCGAGCAGAACGGCGGCAACGACAACTTCTGCTTCGACTGCTTCTCGGTCGAGACTTCGCCGACGCGTCCGTCCGGCAATGACGAGCGTCACCGCGTCGTGGCCAACGGCATCGTCGACCTGCCGTGGGACTTCCAGCTGTCGGGCATCCTGACGCTGGGCACCGGCACGCCGTACAACATCTTCGAGGACATCGGGCCGCGGACCATCTTCCGTCCCAACGCCGGCTATCCGGACGGTCACAACTTCATCATCCCGAACGCGTTCGCCTACCGGAACCTGGATCTCCGCCTGACCAAGAATTTCGAGATCTTCGACGGTCAGGAGCTGTCGCTCTTCGTCGACGCCATCAACGTGTTCAACTTCAGCAACTACACGGGCTTCGACGGCGGCACGGGCGATCCGTCCAACCCCAACCCGAACTTCGGCAATCCGTCGTCCGTGCTGTTCCCGACCCGGACCTTCCAGGTCGGCCTGCGCTACAGCTTCTGACGCTGTTCCGAGCTGACAGCCGCCCTCCGATCCCGGTCGGAGGGCGGCCTGTTTTTTGACTAGTGTGGAGTATGAGTATGAGAGTGGCCGCCATGGACCGTCGTCATTTCCTGATGAGCTCCACCGTCGCGGGCGTTGCGGCCCTGGGACTGTCCGGCTGCGCCGGCGTCCCGGGCGGCGCCCCCCGGGCCGGCGGCCCTGCTCTCGACGCCGAGGTGGAGGAGCTGCAGGAGCGGACCTTCCGATGGTTCGTCGACACGACCAATCGCGCCAACGGCCTGACGCCCGACCGCTGGCCGAAGGAGTCGTTCGCCTCCATCGCCGCCGTCGGCTTCGCCCTGACCTGCTGGCCGATCGGGGTCGAGCGGGGCTGGATGACGCGGGAGGAGGCGCGCGAGCGCACCCTGATCACCGCCCGCTTCTTCCATGACGCGCCGCAGGGGCCGGAAGCGACCGGCGTCGCCGGGCACAAGGGCTTCTTCTACCACTTCCTCGATATGGAGACGGGTCTGCGGTTCGCCGACACCGAGCTCTCGACCGTGGACACCACCCTGCTGCTGGGCGGCATGCTCTATGCGGCGCAGTGGTTCGACGGCGATCATCCGGACGAGGTCGAGATTCGCCGGCTGGTCCAGGCCATCTACGAACGTGTCGAATGGGACTGGGCCGTGGTGCGGCCTAACCGCATCTCGATGGGCTGGCGGCCGGGGCGCGGCTTCATCGCCGCCGACTGGAACAAGTATAACGAGGGCATGCTGGTCCTGCTGCTGGCCATGGGCAGCCCGACCCATCCGTTGCCCGGAGCGATCTGGGAGGAGTGGTGCTCGGTCTATGACCAGAGCTGGACCGATGAATGGGGTCCGGCCCACCTGCATTTCGCGCCGATGTTCGGGCACCAGTACAGCCACATGTTCGTCGACTTCCGCGGCATCCGCGACGCCTTCATGCGCGGCAAGCAGACGGAAATCCCGGGCTTCGATTATTTCCAGAACAGCGTCCGGGCGGTGCAGGCGCAGCGCAACTACGCCATCCGCAACCCGATGGGCTGGGCGGGCTATTCGGCGGACGTCTGGGGTCTGACGGCCTGCGACGGGCCGGGCGACTTCAAGGAAGTCATCGACGGTCGCGAGCGGCAGTTCTTCAGCTATTCCGCGCGCGGCCCGGGCGAGCGGGACGACGGCACCATCGCGCCGACCGCCGCGCTGGGCTCCATGCCGTTCGCTCCGGCCGAGGTGACCGCCTGTCTGAAGGCCATGAAGGCGCGCTACGGCGGCGGCATCTACACCGAGTACGGTTTCCTCGATTCCTTCAATCCCACGCTGGCGGCCACCCAGAAGACCTTGCGTCACGGCCGCCTCGTGCCGAACGTGGGCTGGGTCGATGGCGACTACCTCGGCATCGACCAGGGGCCGATCGTCATCCAGACCGAGAACCATCGCTCCGACGCGGTCTGGAGGCGCATGCGCCGGGAGCCGAACATCATCCGCGGGCTGAGGGTCGCCGGCTTCACGGGCGGCTGGCTGGATAACGCATGACCCCGACCCGGCCGGATCGGCGGGCGGCGCTCGGCCTTCTGGCCGGGGCCGCGGCGACGGGACTGGCCGGATGCGGGCGGCGCGAGGACGGGGTCACCCGCCTGACCTTCTGGGCCATGGGCAACGAGGCGACCAACGTCCCGCAGGTTTTGCCGGAGTTCGAACGCCTGAACCCCGGCATCCGGGTCGACGTGCAGGCCCTGCCGTGGACGGCGGCGCACCAGAAGCTGCTGACCGCCTACGCCGGGGACTCGCTGCCGGACCTCAGCCAGGTGGGCAACACCTGGGTGGCGGAGATGGAGGCCATCGGGGCCATCTCGCCGCTGCCGGCGTCGGCGGCCGACCTGCTGACTGACCAGTTCCCGGCGGTGCTGGAGACCAACCGCATCGGCGGGCGGCCCGTGGCGACGCCGTGGTACGTCGACACCCGGCTGCTGTTCTACCGCAGCGACCTGCTGGAGCAGGCGGGGTATGCGTCCATGCCGCAGACGTGGGCGGGCTGGAAGCAGGCCATGCAGGCGGTCAAGCGGAGGGCCGGAGAGGACAAGTATGCGGTGCTGCTGCCGCTCAACGAGTTCGAGCAACTGCTGACCTTCGGCCTGCAAGGCGATGAACCGCTGCTTCGGGATCAGGATACACGGGGCAATTTCTCAAGCCCGTCGTTCGTGGCGGCGCTGGCCTTCTACAAGAGCCTGTTCGACGAGGGGCTGGCCCCGGTGGCCTCGGCGGCTCAGATTTCCAACGTCTGGACCGAGTTCGAGCGCGGCTGGTTCAGCTTCTACTTCTCGGGGCCGTGGATGATCGGGGAGTTCCGCAACCGGCTGAAGCCGGAGACGCGGTGGATGACGTCGGGCGTGCCGGGGCCGGACGGGCCGGGGGCGTCGGCGCCCGGCGGGTCGTCGCTGGTGGTCTATAGCTCGTCGCCACGACAGGAGGCCGCGTGGAAGCTGGTCCGCTATCTGTCGGATCCGGCAGTGCAGGCGCGCTTCAACGTCATCACCGGCGACCTGCCGGCGCGGCAGAGCGCTTGGGCGGCGCCGGCGGTGGCCAACGATCCCTACATCGCCGCCTTCAAGAGCCAGCTGTCGCGGGCAGAGGCCGTGCCCAAGGTCCCGGAGTGGGAGCGCATCGTCACCGAGATGCAGATCGTGGCCGAGCGGATGGTGCGCGGTGAATATACGCCACAGGCGGCCGGGGCCGAGATCGACCGCCGGGCCGACCGGCTGCTCGAGAAGCGGCGCTGGATGATCGAGCGGGGGAGAGCCTGATGCCGGTCGCCTTCGACGCCGCCAAGACCGCCGTTCCCGCCGCCGTCCGCACGGCCTGGGCAGGCGGCCGGGCCGGACGAGCCCGCGAACGCGCCGCCTGGGGCTTCGTGGCGCCGGCGCTGATCGCCATCGGCGTCTTCTTCGCCATCCCGGTGTTCTCGGCCCTGCTGCTGAGCCTGACCGATTTCGACATCTATGCGCTGGCCGACCTGAACAACGTCCGCTTCATCGGCCTGCAAAACTACGAGCGGCTGTTCGCCAATCCGCTGTTCTGGGGGGCGATGAGGAACACCGGCCTGTTCGCCGTGCTGGGCGTGCCGCTGTCGATCGCCGCGTCGCTGGCGGCGGCGGTGATCCTGAATGCGCGGGTGGTGAAATGGCGGCCGCTGTGGCGGGTGATGTTCTTCGCGCCGTATGTGACCACGCTGGTCGCCACCGCGGTGCTGTGGAACTACCTGCTGCACACCCGCTACGGGGTCATCAACTGGGCCATCTCGAGCGTCGGCCTGCCGCCGGTCGACTGGCTGGGCCAGCCGTCGACTTCCATCCCCGCCATCCTGATGTTCGTCGTCTGGAAGATCTTCGGCTACAACATGCTGATCTTCCTGGCCGTTCTTCAGACGGTGCCGGACGACCTGTACGAGGCGGCGCGCATCGACGGGGCCGGGGCGTGGAAGCGGTTCGTGCACGTCACCCTGCCGGCCATCGCTCCGACCCTGCTTCTGGTGTCGATCATCTCGGTGGCCGGCTTCTTCCAGCTGTTCGCCGAGCCCTATGTGATGACCCAGGGCGGACCGGCGCAGAGCACAGTCACGGTGCTCTACTTCATGTACGAAGAGGGCTTCAAATGGTGGAACCTCGGCTCCGCCAGCGCCGTGGCCTTCATCCTGTTCCTGTGCATCCTGGCGGTGACGCTGGTGCAGCTGGCGGTGGCGAAGCGGATGGGGGCCTACGAATGAACGCCCGCCGCGTCAGGACGGTGCTGCTCAACGTGGGCGTGGCGTTCATCGCCCTGCTGGTGCTGTTCCCGCTGCTGTGGATGCTGTCGGTCAGCTTCATGTCGACGGGCGAGGCGGCGACCTTTCCGCCGCCGCTGCTGCCGAAAACGTGGACGCTGGAGCACTACCGCGACCTGTTCGTGACGCAGGGCATGGGCCGTTATCTGTGGAACAGCTTCGCGCTGGCGACGCTGGCGACGGGATTGGCGCTGCTGTTCACCGTGCCGGCCGGCTACGCCTTCGCCAAACTGCGCTTCCGCGGACGCGAGCGGACTTTCCAGCTGTTGGTGGCGGCGCTGGTGGTGCCGGCCCAGATCGGCACCCTGCCGCTGTTTCTGATGCTGAAGGGGATGGGGCTGGTGAACACCTACGCCGGGGCGCTGGTGCCGTGGCTGGCCTCGATCTTCGGCCTGTTCCTGGTGCGGCAGTATTCCCTGTCGATCCCCGACGAGATGCTGGAGGCGGCGCGGATCGACGGGGCGAGCGAGGGGCAGATCTTCCGCCGCGTGGTGCTGCCGGCGCTGCAGCCGATCATCGTGACCCTGGCGCTGTTCGTCTTCCTGGGCAGCTGGAACGACTTCCTGTGGCCGCTGATCATCCTGACCGACCAGTCGAACTACACCCTGCCCGTGGCGCTGGCGGCGCTGTCGCGCGAACACGTGCAGGACATCGAGATGATGATGGCCGGGGCGGTGATCACCGTGGCCCCGGTGCTGATCCTCTTCCTCGCCCTGCAGCGCTACTACATCCGCGGCATGCTGGCGGGCAGCGTGAAGGGGTAGGGCGTCAGTCGCCGTAGCCGTCGTAGCGCTGGCCGCCGGCGAGGTTGCCGAATTTGGTGGTGTCGGCGTCGAAGGACAGTTTGACGATGCCGATGGGGCCGTGGCGCTGCTTGCCGATGACGACCTCGGCCTGGTGCTTGAGGCGGTCCATGTCCTCCTGCCACTTGAGGTGCTCCTCGGAGCCCTCGCGCGGCTCGGCGCGACCGAGATAGTAGCTCTCGCGATAGACGAACATGACGCAGTCGGCGTCCTGTTCGATCGAGCCGGATTCGCGCAGGTCGGACAGCTGGGGCCGCTTGTCCTCGCGCTGCTCGACCTGACGGGACAGCTGCGACAGGGCCAGGATCGGCACGCTGAGCTCCTTGGCCAGGGCCTTGAGGGCGCCGGTGATTTCGGACACCTCCTGCACCCGGTTCTTCTGGCTGTTGCTCTCGCCCGTGGTGATCAGCTGGAGATAGTCGACCACGATCAGGTCGAGGCCGTGCTCCATCCGCTTCAGGCGGCGGGCCCGGGCGGCCAGCTTGGACATGGACAGGCCGCCGGTGGCGTCGATGTACAGCGGGCTCTCGCCGATCTCGACGGCGGCGTCGCGGATCTTGCCGAAGTCGGCGGCGTCGATCTCGCCCTTGCGCAGCTTGTCCGACGACACGCCCGAGGCGTCGGCGAGGATACGCATGGCCAACTGCTCGGCGCTCATTTCCAGCGAGTAGAAGGCCACCACCCCGCCGTTGACCGTCTTGCGGCCCTCGGGCGTCGGCTCCCAGCGGTAGTTGCGGGCGACGTTGAAGGCGATGTTGGTGGCCAGCGCCGTCTTGCCCATCGAGGGGCGGCCGGCGAGGATCAGCAGGTCGGACGGGTGCAGGCCGCCCAGCTTCTGGTCGAGGTCGTCGAGGTTGGTGGCCAGGCCGGCCAGCTTGCCGTCGCGCTGGTAGGCCTCGGCCGCCATCTGGACCGCGCCCGACAGGGCTGTGGAGAAGCTGACGAAGCCGGACGACGGCTTGCCGGTCTCGGCCAGGGTGTAGAGCTGCTGTTCGGCGCTCTCGATCTGGTCGATGGCGGCGGTCTCGGGCTGGGGCGCCTCCTTGATGATCTCGCCGCCGATGCGGATCAGGTCGCGGCGCAGGGCCAGGTCATAGACGACGCGGGCGTAGTCGGGGGCGTTGGCGCCCGGCGGGGCCCGGTCGACGAGGTCGGCCAGGTAGCGCAGGCCGCCGAACTCCTGGAAAGCCGGGTCCAGCTTGAACCGCTCCATCAGGATGGTCGGCTCGGCCAGCAGGCCCTGGCGGACGTGATCCTCGATGGCCTCGTAGAGCCGCTGGTGGAAGGGCTCGTAGAAATGGGCGCCGCGCAGTCGGTCGCTGAGCCGCTCGAACACCGCGTTGTCGAACATCAGGCTGCCGAGCAGCGCCTGTTCCGCCTCGAGATTGTGGGGCAGGGACGGGATGGACGAGGGGTCCATCGAGGGCGGGAAGGGCACGGGGGACAGGGCGTTCATCGGCATGATCTCTTACTCATGCACGCGCCTTACGACAGAGGCGGACGCACCCTTGGGCGGGGACAAACGTGGGTCGCTGTGGACGCTCCGGAATTCCGCAGGCGGATCAGATAACGCCGGCTGACGCGGCGGGGGGCCACGAAAAAGGGCGCGCCCGGCGGACGCGCCCTTCAATCGTTTCAGCGGTCAGGCTGGACTCAGGCTTCGGAGCCGAGGCCTTCCTGCTGGCCGGCGCCGCCGGCGACCATGTCCTTGGCCTGTTCAAGGGCCTCGGCGCGGTCCTGGTCGTAGGCGGACTTGATCACGTCCTCGCCCTTGGCCTGGCGCTCGGCTTCGTCGGCCGAACGGGCGATGTTGATCTTGACCGTGGCCGAGACCTCGGCGTGCAGGCGGACCTGCACCTCGTGGACGCCCAAGGTCTTGATCGCGGTGTTGAGCACGACCTGCGAGCGCTCGACCTTGCCGCCTTCGGCCTGGACGGCCTCGGCGACGTCGCGGCCGGCGACCGAACCGTACAGCTGACCCGTTTCACCGGCTTGCCGGATCATGACGTAGGTCTGGCCGTCGATCTTGTCGGCGACCTTCTGCGCTTCGGACTTGTTCTTCTCGTTGCGGGCCTCGATGGCGGCGCGGTCGAGTTCGAAGGCCTTCAGGTTCGCCGACGTGGCCCGACGGGCCTTGTCGCGCGGCAGAAGGAAGTTACGGGCGAAGCCGTCCTTGACGGACACGACGTCGCCGATGGCGCCGAGGTTCTCGACGCGTTCAAGCAGAACGACCTTCATCTTACTTCACCACGTAGGGCAGGAGGGCCAGATAGCGGGCGCGCTTGATGGCCTTGGCCAGTTCACGCTGCTTCTTCTGGGAGACGGCCGTGATGCGCGACGGGACGATCTTGCCGCGTTCGCTGATGTAGCGCTGCAGCAGTTTCACGTCCTTGTAGTCGATCTTCGGGGCGTTGGCGCCGGAGAACGGGCACACCTTGCGGCGACGATAGAAGGGACGGCGGGCCGGGCCGGAGCCGGCCGGCGCGCCCGGCGAGGGAGCGGTGGTGTCGGTCATGTTCCGGGTTCCTATTCTACGGCTTCGGCGGCGGCGTCTTCACGCGGCGTGCGCTCACGCTCGCGCTCACGCTCGCGTTCGCGGCGGGCCAGCAGCGGCGACAGCTCCAGGTCGAGTTCCTCGACGCGGACGGTCAGCCAGCGCAGCACGTCCTCGTTGATCGACAGCTGACGTTCCACTTCGGCCATGGCGGCGGGCGGGCAGTCGACGGCGAGCAGCGAATAGTGCGCCTTGCGGTTCTTCTTGACCCGGTAGGTCAGGTTGCGCAGACCCCAGTACTCGATCTTGGCGACGGAACCGCCGCCCGTTTCGATCAAGCCCTTGATGGTGTCGTTCAGCGCTTCGGCCTGTTGCGCGCTGATATCCTGGCGCGACATGACCGTGTGCTCGTAAAGAGCCATGCGGTGGTCTCCCTTGTAGGGCGTCGGCGCGAGGGGACCGGGTAAAGTCCTCTCCCACGATGGATCCTGAAGCGGCGGCCGGGATGACTTCCCGAACCCTTTGGAACTCCGCGTCAGGACCGAAGCCCTGGAAAGGCGGCGCGTATAGGGGAAAAGCGGCCGCCCGGCAAGGCGGAAGCCGCCCACCTACTGCGGCCGGACCACCATGCAGGTGACGCGGCGTTCGGCCAGGGTCGCGCAGGCGGCCTGGGCGGCCTGTTCGCTCATGCCGGTGAAGCGCGAGCGGTACCAGCCCTCGGCGTTCTGGACGGTGCGTTCGGCGGCGGTGAACTGGCTGCGGAAGCGGCGGTTGACCTCGGTCAGCCAGTCGCGGGCGATGGCCTCGTCGCGGAAGGCGCCGACCTGGACGGCCCAGCGGCCGGCGGCTTCGCGCACGGTCTCCCGCGCCGGCGAGCGCGGCGCCGGAGGAGAGGGGCTGGCGGCCGGGGCGCCGTTGAGCGCGGCGGTCATGTCGGCCGGACCCGAGGCGCGCAGAAGCGAGGCGACGGTGCGGACTTCCGATGGCGCCGGGACGATCTCCGTGGGCTGTGGCGGCGGGGCGGGCAGGGCGACGTAGCTGACGGCGGTCGAGCCGAGACCGGTCTCCTGCTCCTCCTCGTCATCCGCGACGGAGGCGTACTGGACCGGGCCCGAGTTGTCGGGACCGATGCCGAAGCCGCGCTGTTCGAAGAAGGCCTGGGCGACCTGGATCGGCTGGCCGCTCCGGCGCAGGCGCTCCACCTCGAAGCCGGTGTCCATCAGGGCGGCGACATGGGCGTTGCGGCTGGCCGTGGTGCGGCCGCCGAGCACGATGGTGATCAGCCGCCGTCCGTCCCGCACGGCCGAGGCCGCGAGGTTGTAGCCCGAGGCGTTGGTGTAGCCGGTCTTCATGCCGTCGTAGCCGTCGCCGCTGCGCAGCAGGCCGTTGGTGTTGCGGTAGTCGCGGCCGTTGTAGGCCCAGTCGTGCAGGCCGAAATAGCGGTAGTACTGCGGGTAGTCGCGCATCACCGCCCGCGCCAGAATGGCGAGATCCCGGGCCGTGGTCACCTGGCGGGCGTCGGGCAGGCCGTTCGGATTGACATAGCGCGTGTTGGTCATGCCCAGTTCGCGGGCCTTCAGCGTCATCTGGGCGGCGAAACGATCCTGCGAGCCGCCGACGTGTTCGGCGATGGCCATGGCCATGTCATTGGCGCTGCGCACGGCGGTGGCGCGCATGGCGTTGTCGAGGGTGATGGTCTGGCCGGCGGCGAGGCCCAGCTTCGACGGCGGCTGGCTGGCGGCGCGCGGCGAGACGGTGATGACGTCGTCGAGCTTGACCCGACCCTCGGTGAGGGCCTCGAAGGCCAGGTACAGCGTCATGATCTTGGTGATCGAGGCTGGATATCGCCGGCTGTCGGCGTGGCGCGCGAACAGCACCTCGCCGCTCTCGGCGTCGACCACGATGGCGGCGTAGCGGGTGTTTTCCTGGGCGGCTGCGGGCGAAGTTGTCGGGACCACCACCAGGGCGGCGACCAACATCAGCGACAGCAATCCGCGGCGGATCAGAGAAAAGATCGGCAAACGCAGGCCTCATACATAAAGCGCGACGGCGGCCCCACCACGCGACGCTGACGAAAGGCTAACATGCGTCACGGGGGTTTCGTGAGGGTAAACAAGCCGTCAACGGATTTGTGAAGCGGTCTCTCCTGTCAGGTGTCTCATGGTGCGGTGCACAAAATCCCCTTGACGTCTCTTCGCACTTGCACCATATAGCCGACTGTCGCGGCGGATAAGCTGCCGCGGAAAAGATCATCAGCGGCCAGGCCGCGACAGGTTCAGGAGAAATACCATGGCCGACAGCGCCGAAACCGTGAAGAAGACCGTCGAAACCGCCACCGCCCAGGTCAAGGCTTCGGCCGAGAAGGCCCAGGCCCAGGCTGAAAAGATGCAGGCCGCCGGCGCGCAGGCGTTCCGTGAAGCCGCCGACAAATCGGTCGCCGGCCTGACCGAGCTGAACGCCGAGGGCAAGAAGAACCTCGAGGCCGTCGTCGCCTCGGCCACCGCCGCCCAGAAGGGCGTCGAGGCCATCTCGGCCCAGACCGTGGCCTACGGCAAGAAGTCCTGGGAAGACGGCGTCGCCGCCGCCCAGTCGCTGGCTGCCGCCCGTTCGGTCCAGGAAGCCCTCGAGCTGCAGACCAACTGGGCCAAGTCGGCCGCCGAAACCTACCTGGCCGAAGTCACCCGCATGACCGACGTGTTCACCGCCTCGGTCAAGGACAGCTTCAAGCCGATCAACGAGCGCGTCACCGCCTCGGTCGAGAAGTTCCAGGCCGCCCGCTAAGCCTGAACGACAGTAGCGTTCGAGGGGGCCTCCGGAGCGATCCGGGGGCCCTTTTCGATTCCGGCCCCGAGCCCGGGCCCCGGCCCCGCCGTTTCTCACGCAACGTGTGACTGGACGCCGCTTCAAATCAGGCCATCATCTCCTATCTGTCCATCGACTCCCCAAACACGGACAACGAATGCCGCCGTCACGTAAGGCCGGTGATCAGGAAGGGGGCCTCGGGGCCGCCACCGTCACCGAAACAAAGCCGAAGCTTCAGAAGCCCTCGCTGTACCGGGTGCTGATCCTGAACGACGACTACACGCCGATGGAATTCGTCGTCTACGTGCTGGAGCGGTTCTTCCAGAAGAGCCGCGAGGACGCGACCCGCATCATGCTGCACGTGCACCAGCATGGCGTCGGGGTCTGCGGCGTCTTCACCTACGAAGTGGCCGAAACCAAGGTCGCCCAGGTGGTCGAGACGGCGCGCCGTCACCAGCATCCGCTGCAATGCACGATGGAAAAGGACTGAGAGGAACCTTCCAAATGCCCTCATTTTCGCGTCCTCTCGAAGAGACCCTGCACCGCGCCGTCGCCTATGCGAACGAGCGCCGGCACGAGTACGCCACCCTCGAACACCTGTTGCTCGCCCTGGTCGACGATCCGGACGCGGCCAATGTGATGACCGCCTGTAACGTCGACCTGCCCAGCCTGAAGACGGCGCTGACGCTGTATGTCGACACCGACCTGGCCGCGCTGGCCACCTCGGACGGCGAGGACGCCAAGCCGACGGCGGGCTTCCAGCGCGTCATCCAGCGGGCGGTGATTCACGTCCAGAGCTCGGGCCGCGAAGAGGTCACCGGCGCAAACGTGCTGGTCGCCATCTTCTCGGAGCGCGAGAGCCACGCCGCCTATTTCCTGCAGGAGCAGGACATGACCCGCTACGACGCGGTCAACTACATCGCCCACGGCATCGCCAAGAAGGCGGGCGTCGGCGAGACCCGCCCGGCCCGGTCCGGCGCCAGCCCCGAGGACGCCGAGGACGCGGCCGCCGCCAAGACCGGCGGCGAGGCGCTGGAGGCCTATTGCGTCGACCTCAACGAAAAGGCCCGCAACGGCAAGATCGATCCACTGATCGGCCGCCAGGCCGAGGTCGACCGCTCGATCCAGATCCTGTGCCGGCGGACCAAGAACAACCCGCTGCTGGTCGGCGACCCGGGCGTCGGCAAGACCGCCATCGCCGAGGGGCTGGCCCGCAAGATCGTCAACCACGAGGTGCCGGACGTGCTGGAAGGCGCGACCATCTACAGCCTCGACATGGGCGCGCTGCTGGCCGGCACCCGCTATCGCGGCGACTTCGAGGAGCGCCTCAAGCAGGTCGTCAAGGAGCTGGAGACGCACGACAACGCCATCCTGTTCATCGACGAGATCCACACGGTGATCGGCGCGGGGGCGACCTCGGGCGGGGCCATGGATGCGTCAAACCTGCTGAAGCCGGCGCTGGCCTCGGGCACGCTGCGCTGCATGGGGTCGACGACCTACAAGGAGTACCGCCAGCATTTCGAGAAGGACCGGGCGCTGGCCCGCCGCTTCCAGAAGATCGACGTCAACGAACCCACGGTCGACGACACGATCAAGATCCTGAAGGGGCTGAAGACCTCCTACGAAGGCCACCACAAGCTGCGCTACACCGACGCCGCCATCCGCACGGCGGTCGAGCTGTCGGCGCGCTACATGACCGACCGCAAACTGCCGGACAAGGCCATCGACGTGATCGACGAGGCGGGGGCGTCGCAGATGCTGCTGCCTGAATCGAAGCGCAAGAAGGTCATCGGGCAGAAGGAGGTCGAGGCCGTCATCGCCCGCATGGCCCGCATCCCGCCGAAGTCGGTCTCCAAGTCCGACACCGAGGGGCTGCGCGAGCTGGAGCGGGACCTGAACCGCGTCGTGTTCGGCCAGTCCGGCGCGATCGAGCAGGTCGCCGCGGCCATGAAGCTGGCCCGGGCCGGCCTGCGCGATCCGCAGAAGCCGATCGGCGCCTTCCTGTTCTCGGGCCCGACCGGCGTCGGCAAGACCGAGGTGGCCAAGCAGCTGGCCTCGACGCTGGGCATCGAGATGCTGCGCTTCGACATGTCGGAATACATGGAGCGGCACACCGTCAGCCGGCTGATCGGCGCGCCTCCGGGCTATGTCGGCCACGACCAGGGCGGCTTGCTGACCGACGCCGTCGACCAGCATCCGCACGCCGTGGTCCTGCTGGACGAGATCGAGAAGGCCCACCCGGACGTCTACAACATCCTGCTGCAGGTGATGGACAACGGCCAGCTGACCGACGCCATCGGCAAGAAGGTCGACTTCCGCAACGTGGTGCTGATCATGACCACCAACGCCGGGGCGGCCGACAACGCCCGGGCGGCTATCGGCTTCGGCCGCGGCAAGGTCGAGGGCGAGGACGAGAAGGCCATCCAGCGGCTGTTCGCGCCGGAGTTCCGCAACCGTCTGGACGCCATCGTGGCGTTCAAGGCGCTGGACGCCGAGACGATCCGGTCGGTGGTGACCAAGTTCATCCTGCAGCTGGAAGCCCAGCTGGCGGACCGCAACATCACCATCGAGCTGACCGACGAGGCCAACGACTGGCTGGCCAAGAACGGCTTCGACGAACTGTATGGCGCGCGGCCGCTGGCCCGCGTCATCCAGGAACACATCAAGAAGCCGCTGGCCGACGACATCCTGTTCGGCCGCCTGACCCGCGGCGGGCATGTGAAGGTCGAGCTGAAGGACGGCAAGATCGTCTTCGACATCAAGGGCCCCTCGGGGGCGCCGGTGAAGGAGACGGCGGACGAAGCGGCGGGCTGATCCGCCGCCTTCCGGACGCATGAAGAGGCCCCGGCGGCGACGCCGGGGCCTTTTGCCGTTTGGGCCTGTCGACGCGCCTAGCGGTGGCGGCGGCGGCCGCCAAGACCGCCGAGCAGCACGGCCAGGCCGGCGACGATGCCGGTGGTCAGCAGCGGCTTGCGGCGGGCGAAGTCGAGGCCCTGACGGGCCCGGCCCTGATACTGGGCGGGGGCCTTCTCCACCAGGCCGTCGAGGCCGTCGATGACCCGGCCGTAGGCGTCGAGCGCCTTGCCCTTCACCTCGTTCACCTTGCCTTCGAGCTGCATTTTTCGGTCGCCGGTCATGCGGCCGAGCCCGTTCTGGATCTGGCCTTCCGTTTCGGTGGCGGCGCCTTCGATGCGTTGGTCGGTCATGGGAAACTCCTTCGATGCGGGTGGGGGAGGGTTGCCGGTTTAGCGCATGGCCGGGGCGGGAGTTCCGGGCCTGCGACCGGCAGGCGCGGATAATTATACCCGGGTGATATTGACCCGCCGGTTTCACCCGGGTAAATCCTTCGAAACCGACGGTGGACCGGCGAATACACCGTCTATCGGTCCACCTGTTTCACCGCGTCCCCTCGGCCGCTCCTCTGCGCGCGAGGATGGACGCGCCCTAAGTCAAAGCCGGCCGCACGGGCGACCGCCGAGGAGATTTTCCATGTCCGTTCCCGCCGACCGGCCCGTCGTCGCCTTCACAGACCAGCGCCTGATCGCCCGCGGTCCCGTCGGCGAGGCTTTGGCCGTCATCCACGCCGCCGCCGCCGCGGGGGAGGGGCCGCTGGTGTTCGACCTGATCGACGGCCGGGTGGTCGACCTCGACCTGCGCGGCGACCTGGTGGCGGCGAGGGCGCGCCTGGGCCCGGCCTCGGCGCAGCCGGAGAAGCGCGGCCCGGGGCGGCCGAAGCTGGGCGTCACGGCGAAGGAGGTGACCCTTCTGCCGCGCCACTGGGACTGGCTGTCGGCCCAGCCGGGCGGAGCCTCGGTGGCGCTGCGCAAGCTGGTCGAGGCCCAGATGAGGGCGGGCGAGGGGCCGGAGCGAGCCCGGCGGGCCAGGGAGGCGGCCTACCGGTTCATGACCGCGATGGCGGGGGACCGGCCGAACTACGAGGAGGCGACGCGGATGCTGTTCGCCGGCGACTGGACGGCGTTCGACGCGGCGGTGGAGGGCTGGCCGGAGGGGGTGCGGGACGTGGTGCGGGCGATGGCCGAGGGGGCGTGGCGGAATGGGGCGGGGTAGAGCGGTTGAACGGAAAAGGTCAGGCGGTGATGTAGTCGTCGAGCATGTCCCGCCAGGTCGGATTGCGCCCCTCGAACCCGCCCGGCCTGCGCTTTATGATTCGGGTCCCGGCATTCGCCGGGATGAGCGGACCAGAAGGCCTAGCCCACCTTCACCCGCGTCGCCGCCTCCGGCAGATCCTCACCGAATGCGCGCTGGTAGAACTCCGCGATGGTCGGGCGCTCCAGCTCGTCGCACTTGTTGAGGAAGGTCAGTCGGAACGCCAGCCCCACGTCCCCCGCGAAGATGATCGCGTTCTGGGCCCAGGTGATCACCGTGCGCGGGCTCATCACCGTCGAGATGTCGCCGTTCATGAAGGCGTTGCGGGTCATGTCGGCGACGCGGACCATGGCGGCGATGCGGCGTTTGCCCTCGGCGTCCGACCACTCCGGCACCTTGGCGGCGACGATCTCGGCCTCGACGTCATGGTCGAGGTAGTTGAGCGTGGTGACGATGTTCCAGCGGTCCATCTGGCCCTGATTGATCTGCTGGGTGCCGTGGTACAGGCCCGAGGTGTCGCCGAGGCCGATGGTGTTGGTGGTGGCGAACAGGCGGAAGAACTTGTTCGGGCGGATGACGCGGTTCTGGTCGAGCAGGGTCAGGCGGCCCTGGGCCTCGAGCACGCGCTGGATGACGAACATCACGTCCGGGCGGCCGGCGTCGTATTCGTCGAAGACGAGGGCGATGGGCCGCTGGATGGCCCAGGGCAGCATGCCCTCGCGAAACTCGGTGACCTGTTTGCCGTCCTTGAGGACGATGGCGTCCTTGCCGACCAGATCGATGCGGCTGACGTGGGCGTCGAGGTTGACCCGCACCATGGGCCAGTTGAGGCGGGCGGCGACCTGCTCGATGTGGGTCGACTTGCCGGTGCCGTGATAGCCTTGGACCATGACCCGGCGGTCGAAGCTGAAGCCGGCGCAGATGGCGAGGGTGGTCTGCGGGTCGAAGCGGTAGGCGTCGTCGATGTCGGGCACGTGGCTGTCGCGCTCGGTGAACAGCGGCACGGTCATGTCCGAGTCGATCCCGAACACCTCGCGGACGCTGGCGTGGCGGTGCGGTTCCAGCGTCAGCAGGGGATCGGGGGAGGCGTCGAGCGGGGAGGTCATGCGCTTCCTTAGAATTCCAGCGCGGCGGGGTCCAGCGGGCGCTTGGGCGCGGGTGGCGGAACGGCGCTTTACAGTGACGCTCGACAGGCATAATAACTGACCGGTCAGTTATCAGAGACGCGCGATGTTGCCCGCCGGCCAGCCGAAATTTCGCCGCCGTCCCGCCGACCGTCCGGCCGAGATCCTCGCCGCGGCGCTGGAGGTGTTCGCCGAGCGCGGCTTCCAGGCCGCGCGGCTGGAAGAGGTGGCGAAGCGGGCGGGCGTGTCGAAGGGCGCGCTGTATCTGTATTTTGAGACCAAGGCCGACCTGTTCCGGGCGGTGGTGACGGACGCGATCTCGCCGAACCTCGAGCATGTGAAGGCGCTGGCCTCGGCTGATGTGCCGTTTGAGCAGGCGGCGCGGCTGGGGGTGGGCATGCTGGCCCGCACCGTGGTCACGGACCGTCGCATCACCGGCGTGGTCAAGCTGGTCATCGCCGAAAGCCGAAACCATCCCGAACTGGCGACCATCTGGCACGAGACGGTGGTCGAGCCCGGCCTGCAGCTGATGAGCGGGCTGATCGCGGCGGCGCAAGGCCGCGGCGAAATCCGGCCGGGCGATCCGCGCCTGTTCGCCATGGGGCTGATGGGGCCGATGGTGTTGTCGATGGTGTGGCGCGAGACGTTCGAGCCGATCGGGGCGCAGCGGCTGGACGTGGTCGCCCTGGCCGAGCAGCATCTGGACACGGTCCTGAGGGGGATGAGGCCATGAAGCGCCCGAACTTGAGTTTGCGGCCGGTGCTGGCGATCGGGGCGATCGCGATCCTCGCCCTGCTGGTCTGGCAGCTGTTCCTGCGCGGCGGCGAGGCGCGGACCCTGACCGGCTATGTGGAGGGCGAGCGGGTCTATCTGGCGGCGCCGGTCTCGGGGTCGGTGGCGGCGCTGTATGTGCGCGAGGGCCAGCGGGTGGCGGCGGGCGGCCGCACCTTCCTGATCGATCCGCAGGTGCAGCAGGCCCAGGCCGAGAGCGCGGCGGCGGCGGTGGGCGCGGCCGAGGCGCGGGCCGACGACCTGCGCAAGGGACAGAGGGCCGAGGAGCTGTCGGTGTTCGACGCCGAACTGGCGGCGGCGGAGGCGACGCAGCGCGAGGCGGAGGCGGAGTATGGACGCATCGAGCCGCTGGTGCGGCGCGGCATCTATGCGCCGGCGCGGCTGGATCAGGTGCGGGCGGCGCGGGACGCCGCCCGGGCCCGGACGGCGGCGGTGCGGCGGCGGCGCGAGGTGGCGACCCTGGGCGCCCGGCAGGACGCCGTGGCGCAGGCGGAGCAGCAGGCGCGGCAGGCGGCGGGGGGGCTGACCGAGGCGCAGGCGCGGCTGGGCCAGTTGTCGCCGATCGCCCCGGCCGCCGCCCGGGTCGAGGAGATCTTCTACCGGCCCGGCGAATGGGCGGCGGCGAATACGCCGGTGCTGGCCCTGCTGCCGGACAGCGAGGTCAAGCTGGTGTTCTTCGTGCCCGAGGCCGAGATGGCGCGGTACCGGCCGGGGCGGACGGTGCGGTTCTCATGCGACGGCTGCGCGCAGGCGGGAAGGGCGCGGATCAGCTGGGTCAGTCCGCGGCCGGAGTTCACGCCGCCGATCCTGTACAGCAAGGGCAGCCGCGACCGGCTGGTCTATCGGGTCGAGGCGCGGCCGGAGGGGGCGGCGACGCTCAACCCCGGCCTGCCGGTGGATGTGACGCCGCTGGAGGCGGGGGAATGACACCGTCCGCGCCGCGTCAGGTCGAGAAGGCGGAACCTTCCGATCGCGGCGCACCCGAAAAGGTCATCGACGTTCGGGGGCTGAACAAGTCGTTCGGGTCGCTGCACGCGGTGAAGGACTTTGGCATCACCGTGAACCGGGGCCGCATCTGCGGTTTTCTCGGGCCCAACGGGGCGGGCAAGACAACGACGCTGCGGATGCTGTGCGGCCTGCTGCGGCCCGACAGCGGCGAGGGCACGGTGCTGGGCTATGACGTGATGAAGCAGTCGCGGCTGATCAAGCAGCGGGTCGGCTACATGACGCAGAAATTCTCGCTCTACGAGGATCTGTCGATCGAGCAGAACCTGACCTTCACGGCGCGGGTGCACGAGCTGGACCGGCGGAAGGAGCGGGTGCAGGCGGCGCTGGACCGGCTGGGGCTGACCGAGCGGCGGGCGCAGCTGGCGGGGCATCTGTCCGGCGGCTGGAAACAGCGGCTGGCGCTGGCGGCGGCGACCCTGCACGGGCCGGACCTGCTGCTGCTGGACGAGCCGACGGCGGGGGTGGACCCCGAGGCCCGGCGGACCTTCTGGGACGAGATCCACGCCCTCGCCGCCGAGGGCATGACCGTGCTGGTCTCGACCCACTACATGGACGAGGCCGAGCGTTGTCACGAGATCGCCTACATCGCCGGCGGCCGGACGCTGGCGCGCGGCACGGCCGACGAGGTGATCGCCGCCTCGGGGCTGGTGACCTTCATCGCCGAGGGTCCGGGGGCGGATCGGCTGGCGCGCGAGCTGCGCGGGCGGGCCGGGGTGGAGATGGCGGCGCCGTTCGGGACGGTGCTGCACGTCTCCGGCCGCGACCGCCCGGCGCTGGAGGCGGCCATCACGCCATATCGCAAGGCCCCGCTGAAATGGACCGAGACGCGGCCGACGCTGGAGGACGTGTTCATCCAGTTGATCCACGACATCGAGGCCGCGAAGGCGAGGGCGGCGTAGATGCTGTCCCTGACCCGCACCTGGGCCGTGATGGCCAAGGAGTTCACGCAACTGACGCGCGACCGGCTGACCTATGCGATGATCCTGCTGCTGCCGATCATCCAGCTGCTGCTGTTCGGCTACGCCATCAACGACGATCCGCGCAGCCTGCCGACCGCGGTGCTGGTGCAGGACAACGGCGGCTTTTCGCGCTCGATCCTGACGGCGATGAACAACAGCGGCTATTTCGACATCACCCTGCAGGCGCGCAGCCAGGGTGAGCTGGACCGGGCGTTGGAGCGGGGCGAGGTCCAGTTCGCGGTGATCATTCCGGCCGACTTCACCACACGGGTGGTGCGCGGCGACGCGGCGCAGATTCTGGTCGAGGCGGACGCCACCGATCCCTCGGCCACCTCGGGCGCGGTGGCGGCGCTGGCCAGCCTCCCGTCGCAGGCGCTGACCCGCGAGCTGACCGGGCCGCTGGCGGCGCGGGCGCCGGGCCGGCCGCCGTTCGAGGTGGTCGTGCACCGGCGCTACAATCCGGAGGCGATCACCGCCTACAACATCGTGCCGGGACTGCTGGGCGTGATCCTGTCGATGACGCTGGTGATGATGACCTCGCTGGGCATGGCGCGGGAGCGTGAGCGGGGCACGATGGAGAGCCTGCTGTCGACGCCCGTACGGCCGCTGGAGGTCATGGTCGGCAAGCTGACGCCCTATGTGCTGGTCGGGATCATCCAGGCGACGGTCATCCTGGTCATGGCGCGCCTGCTGTTCGATGTGCCGATGAGCGGCGGCTGGATCGCGCTGGGGGCGGGGCTGATGCTGTTCATCGTCGGCTCCCTGTCGCTGGGCTTCCTGATCTCGACGGTGGCCAAGACCCAGTTGCAGGCCATGCAGATGAGCTTCTTCTACATGCTGCCGTCGATCCTGCTGTCGGGGTTCATGTTCCCGTTCCGCGGCATGCCGGAGTGGGCCCAGGCGATCGGCACGGCGATCCCCGTCACCCACTTCCTGCGGGTGGTGCGGGGATCGCTGCTGAAGGGCGTCGGGCTGGAGAACGCCGGGCCGAGCCTGTTCGCCCTGGGACTGTTCGTGGTGGTGGTCGGGGCGCTGGCGATGATGCGCTACCGGACCACGCTGGATTAGGCCGCGGTCAGCTTCACATCCACGTTGCCGCGGGTGGCGTTGGAGTAGGGGCAGACCTGGTGGGCCTTCTGGATCA
Organism: Brevundimonas sp. LjRoot202; assembly: GCF_964253355.1. Lineage (NCBI taxonomy): Bacteria > Pseudomonadati > Pseudomonadota > Alphaproteobacteria > Caulobacterales > Caulobacteraceae > Brevundimonas > Brevundimonas sp. LjRoot202. The sequence continues at coordinate 120,605 of NZ_CAXUQW020000001.1, forward strand.
GGTCGTCGATGACGGCCTGGTCGAGGCCGTGGTCGCTGACGGTCAGTTCGACGTCGAGGTTGAAGCCCTCGCCCTTGGTGTTCTTGCCGAAGCCGATGCCGGCGGCGACCTTCGTGTCCGGGCCGACCGGCGTTCCGGCCTTGCCGCTGACCAGTCGCAGGGCGCCGAGGTAGCAGGCCGCGTAGCCGGTGGCGAACAACTGCTCGGGATTGGTCCCGTCGCCGCCCTTGCCGCCCATTTCGGTCGGGACGGACAGGCGGACGTCGATCTTGCCGTCGTCGGTGGCGGAACGGCCTTCGTCACGGCCGCCGCCCGAGGCGGTGGCGTGGGCGCGGTAGAGGACTTCCATGGCGGGGCTCCTTGGTGGGTTTCGTCAGATGGGTAGTCCGGGGCAACCGTGCTAGCGCTGGCGTCAGATGGAAACCGCTGTTATCCAGACGGTAGGAGAGGGGGCGAATATGTGGAAATGGCTATTTGGACTCCTGGGCGCAGCGCTTGTCGCGGCCAGCGCGCAGGCCCAGGTGGGGACGGGCTTGATCCCGGCTCCTCGCGACCGTTATGTCGCCATCCCCGACGCCTATCAGCCTTTCGCGGGGCGAGCGTTGCCCGCCGCGGTCGATCTGACTGATCGCTTTCCACCTCCCGGCGATCAGGGTGCACAGCAGTCCTGTGTCGGCTGGGCTGTCGCCTATGCGATGAAGAGCTATCACGAGGCGGTCGAGCGGGACTGGGCCCTGACGATGGGCGATGGCCGACTCCACGGCAACCGAGTGTTCAGCCCGTCGTTCGTCTATAATCAAATCAACCACGGGGTCGATCGCGGCTCGAATTTCGGTGACGCGTTCCGGGTGTTGATCACGCAGGGGGCGGCTCCTCTGTCGGCCATGCCCTATACCTCCAGCCCGTTCATCGCGCCGTCGGCCGCGGCCCTGACCGCTGCTGACGGATTCAAGATCGACACGTTCCGGACTGTCGATCTGCGGAACCGGAACGAGTTGAAGGCGCACCTGAACGCCGGCTTTCCCATCATCTTCGCCGCCTTCGTCGATCAACTGTTCTGGGAGTGGCGGGGATCGGCCACGCTGGATCGGTTCGGCGGGCCTCGTCTGGGCCGTCACGCCATGGTCGTGGCCGGTTACGATGACCATCGCGGCGCCTACCGCGTCATCAACTCGTGGGGGCGGCAATGGGGCGACGGAGGTTTCGCCTGGGTGTCGTACGACCAGTTCGAGGCGATGGGCACCGAGGCCTACATCGTCTTCGACCAGAAGGGCTACGAGGCCTCCTCCGACCCTGCATCCTTGCCTGAAGACGTCTGGACGCCGCCAGCCATTCCCGCCCAGAACTCGTTCCTTGAGGTCGATGGCGTCGATCCAAACTGGATGGATCCCTACCTGGGCGTGGGCCTGCGGCTGACGGGATCGTTGAGCATCCCGTCGTCGGTCCGCGGCACGGCCCAGGTCGTCATCACGCTCAATTTCGCAGGGACGAACGCTCCGGTTGCGAGCCTCGATCCGCGCTATTCGACGCCCGACGGGCAGGCGGCGTTCGGAACGCCGGCGGTGATGGTGAGCGGCAACGGGCTGTCCACGCGTTGGTACGCCTTTATCCGCTACTGCTCCATGCAGGTGCCGATGGGAACCCTCTGCGTGCCCTATCCGACCGGACAGATCTTCCGTTCCGAACTGGTGGCGAAACCGGTCCTCTATGTCGATGGCTTCGGGGCCGCCGAGGGTCAATCGCTCCCGTTCTGGGTCCAGCTATAGCGGTCGTCAGGCCAGCCCCGCCTTCTTCAGCGTCTTGTAGGCCTTGATGACGTTCTGCAGCTTGGCCTCGGCGCCCCGGTCGCCCTTGTTGAGGTCCGGGTGAAAGCGTTTCAGCAGCTCGTGATAGCGGGCCTTGATGGCCTTCCTGTCGGTGCGGGCGTCGAGGTCGAGGTCGGCCAGGGCGGCGCGCTCGAGCTTGCCCAGGCGTAGGTCGTCCTGGCCGTCGGGGCCGACCTGTTCCTTCATGCGCCGGCCGAACAGGCCGAAGCTGTCGCGCCAGCTCCCGGCGCCGGTCGTGTTGGCCGTGCCCACCTTGGCGGCGAAGGCGGCGGCCTCGCGGGTGAATTTGCCGGCCTTCATCTCCCAGGTCGGGCGGCCGCCGGTCATGGCCTCGTTCTCCTGGGCGGCGCGGACCTCGCCCTCGGTCATGCCGGCGTAGAAATTCCAGCCCTTGTTGTACTCGCCGGCGTGGCGTTGGCAGAAGTCGTAGAAGTCGTTCAGCCGCTCGCGCGACTTGGGCGCGCGCGCCGTCGCGGCCTGGCGGCAGTCGGGCCACTGGCAGGGCTTCTCGCCGGGCTTGAGGTGCAGGACGTCGGCCTCCGCCGCCTCCTCTTCGGGGCGGGGCGGCTTGATCCGCATATCCTTGAAGCGCGGCTTGTATTGAAAGGCGGATGACATCGCACGAAGTGTAGGGGCGAATTGGTCACCAACAAGGACAAGCACATGCCGGAAGGCCCGATCGCGACGATTATTCGTGAAAAACTGACGGCGGGACTGGCGCCGGTCCGTCTGGAGATCGAGGACGACAGCGGCCGTCACGCGGGCCACCACCACGAGGGCGGGGTCGACGGCCGGGCCGGCGGCGAGAGCCATTTCAATGTGACGGTGGTCTCCGGCGCCTTCGAGGGGCAGGGGCGGGTACAACGTCAGCGAGCAGTGAACGACCTTTTGCGCGAGGAATTGGCGGGGCCGGTGCACGCCCTTTCGATTCGCGCCCTGACGCCCGCCGAGGCCGGCGCGGCCTGAATCGCGGTTCAGCGAACGGCTGTCACAGAAGCGTCAGCGTTCATCTCGTCTTAGAAACTTGCCCATAGCGTTCGCCCCGGAATGTTTGGGAGCTGGGGCGCGCAATGGTCGAATCCGACGGAATCAGCAAGCCGGCCAACGGCGAACCGGGTTCCGGCGAGGCGGCCCAGGCCCTGCGCGCGATTCTGCAGACCCACTATCTGCGCTATCTGATCATCACCAGCTGGGCCTTGGGCCTTCTGGCCGTGGTGGGCCCGTTCGCCGCGACCCTGTGGTTCTTCGGCACGATCGCCGCCGGCGGCCTGCGCGGTTCCGTCGAAAAGCGCATCAGCGAGCGCGTCGGCGCCGGCTGGGGCATGATATTCCCGGCCGTCGCCACCGCCACCACGGCTGCCTGGGCGGCCGCGCCTCTGATGGCCTGGTTCTCGGGCCACCCCTTCGGTCAGCCGCTGGCCATGACCCTGCTAGTGTCCGGCTATGTGCTGGTGTTCGCCCAGCTGCGCAGCTCGCCAAAGCAGGCCATCGTGATCTCGTCGCCCTATGGGGTTTCGGCCGCCATCATCGCGGGATCGCTGTGGGGCACCGATCTGTTCTGGGCCTTCATGGGCGTGGTGCCGTTCACGGCCGCCGGCCTGGTGGTGCTGGTCCTGATGACCATGTTGCGCGAGGAGCGAATCCGCGCCTTCCAGGAGCATCAGGCCCATCTGATCGAGGAATTGGAGTCCGCCCGCGACCGCGCCAACGCGGCCAGCGAGGCCAAGTCGAGCTTCCTGGGCGTGATCTCGCACGAGCTGCGCACCCCGATGAACGGCGTGCTCGGGGCGGCCCAGCTGCTCGGCGCGACCCGGCTCGAACCGACCCAGCGGGAATATCTGTCGATCATCCGCAACTCGGGCGACAACCTGCTGAGCCTGCTCAACGACATCCTCGACATGACCAAGATCGAGGCGGGCAAGATGACCTTCGAGATGGTCGACGTCTCGGTCGATGATCTGCACAAGCGCGTCACCGGACCCTTCCAGGCCCAGGCGGAGGCCAAGGGATTGAACTTCTCGGTGCGCTTCGAGGGCGAGACTCCCGCGGTGGTCCGTGGCGATCCGTTGCGCGTCTGCCAGGTCATTCACAACCTGCTGTCCAACGCCGTGAAGTTCACAGACGCCGGCGAGGTCGTCTACACGGTCCGCTCCGAGCGGCTCAGCGACGACCGGGCCCGGTTCGATTTCGCCGTCAGGGATTCGGGGGCCGGCATTTCGCCCGAGGACCTCGAGCGGCTGTTCCAGCCCTTCACCCAGGTCGACGCCTCCTCGACGCGCCGGTTCGGCGGCACGGGGCTGGGGCTGACGATCTCGCGGCGCATGGCCAACATCATGGGCGGCGACATCTCGGTGACGTCGACCTTGGGCGAGGGCTCGACCTTCACCTTCAGCGTCGAGGCCGAGGTCGTGGAATGGACCCGCGAGGCGGCGGCCGCGCCGATCGCCGCCGAGGTCGAGGACGGACGGTCGCTGAACGTGCTGGTGGTCGAGGACCACCCGGTCAACCGGATGATCCTGGAAGCCTGGATGAGTTCGGCGGGGCACACCTCGTCGACGGCCGAGAACGGCCAGATCGCGCTCGACATGGCGGCGGGCCAGCATTTCGACCTGATCGTCATGGACGTGAACATGCCGGTCATGGACGGGCTGACCGCGACGCGCGGCATCCGCGCCGGCGGCGGCGCCAACGCCGAGACGCCGATCGTGGTCCTGTCCGCCTCGGCGCGGGTCGAGGATCACGAGGCGGGGCTGGAGGCCGGCGCCGACGCCTATCTGAACAAGCCGATCGACTTCGCGGCCCTGGCCCAGGTGATGAACCGCGTCGGCGGCGGCAGGGACGGCCTGCGCGCCCTGATCGAGAATGACGAGGCGATCCAGGCGGCCTGACGCGGGGGCGGCAATAGCGTTCGAAAGGCGACGGTCGGGTGAACGGCGGGTGAGCAGGGCCGTTCAGACCCGGCTCAACGGCCACGGTCCACGGTGCGGGCAAGTCGAAATTCCTTCGGCCGCATCTGGAGACAGTCCCATGAAGAAGGCTCTCACCGCCGCCCTCGCCGCCACGTTCGCCGTGACGTCGCTGGGCGTGGCCTCCGCCGCCGAAGCGCAATCGCGCGGCGACCGTTATGAACAGCGCCAGGACCGTCGCGATGATCGACGGGACGATCGCCGCGACGCCCGCGAAGATCGTCGCGAATGGCGTCAGCACGTCCGCGAGGATCGCCGCGAAGCCCGTCAGCAACAGCGCGCCTACGCCCGCTGGCAGCAGGCCCAGCGTCGCTACAACGCGGGCCGCTACTACGCCCCGCGGGGCTACCAGACGCGCTCATGGTCGTATGGCCAGCGGATGCCGTCCTACTACCGCTCCAACCAGTATGTCGTGAGCGACTACGACCGTTATGGCCTGCGTCAGCCGCCCCGCGGCTATCACTACGTCCGCAGCGGTGACGATGTCGTCATGACCGCGATCGCGACCGGCCTGATCACGGCCGTCATCGCCGGGCTGTTCAACTAAGCGGGCCTTCGCGCTACTCAAGGCCGTGACTGCGCCCTGGAAGGAGACTTCCGGGGCGTTTTCGCGTTTGAAGGTCCGATGCGCGCCTTCGCCGAACTGCTGGACCGCCTGTCGCTGACGGCCTCGCGCAACGCGAAGCTGGTGCTGTTGAGGGATTATCTGCGCAACAGCCCCGATCCGGACCGGGGCTGGGCCCTGGCTTCCCTGACCGGCGACCTGACCTTTGACGCCGCCAAGCCCGCCATGATCCGCAAGGCCGTCGAGGCGCGGGTCGACCCGGTCCTGTTCGGCTGGTCGTATGACTACGTCGGCGACCTGGCCGAGACGGTGGCGCTGATCTGGCCGCGCGACCCGGACTATCGCGCCAACCGCGAGCCCGAATTGGGCGAGGTGGTCGAGGCGCTGCGCACCGCCTCACGGAGCGAGGTCGCGAGCCTGCTGGAAGGCTGGCTCGACGCGCTGGAGCCCAAGGGGCGGTGGGCGCTGCTGAAGCTGATGACCGGGGGCCTGAGGGTCGGTCTGTCGGCCCGGCTGGCCAAGACCGCCGCGGCGATGATCCGGCCCGCGGCGGTCAGCGAGCCGCCCGATCCCGAGGGCGGCGAGACGGCGGTGGTGCTCGAGTCGGTCGAGGTGTCGGAGATCGAGGAGGTCTGGCACGCCCTGACCCCGCCCTACGGCGACCTTTTCGCCTGGCTGGAGGGGCATGGCGCGCGGCCGGACGCCGAGGCGCCGGGGCGGTTCCGGCCCGTGATGCTGGCGGTGGCCATCGACGAGGCGGTCGACTTCCAGAAGCTGGACCCGGCCGACTACGCCGCCGAGTGGAAGTGGGACGGCATCCGGGTGCAGGCGGTGCGCGAGGGCGGCGCGGTGAAGCTGTATTCCCGCACCGGCGACGAAATCTCAGGGGCCTTCGCCGACGTCGTGGCGGGGCTGGCGTTCGAGGGGGCGGTCGACGGCGAACTGGTGGTCTGGCGGGCCGATGAGCACGGGGAGGGGGGCGTGGCGCCGTTCGGCGACCTGCAGCAACGGCTGAACCGCAAGACGGTGGATGCGAAGATGATGGCGGCCTTTCCGGCGGCCATCGTGGCCTACGATCTGCTGGCCGAGAACGGCGAGGATCTGCGGCCGCTTTCGCTGAAGGACCGGCGCGCCCGGCTGGAGGCGGTGGTCGCGGGCCATGGCGGAGACCGGCTGCACCTGTCGCCGATCGTGCCTTATGCGAACTGGGACGAATTGGCCGTGCTGCGCGCCGATCCGCCGGTCGGGGCGGCGGCGGAGGGGCTTATGCTCAAGCGCTGGGACAGCCCCTATGTCGCGGGCCGGCCGAAGGGGCCGTGGTTCAAGTGGAAGCGCGACCCGCACGTCATCGACGCCGTGCTGATGTACGCCCAGCGCGGGCACGGCAAGCGCTCCAGCTTCTATTCCGACTACACCTTCGGGGTGTGGACGCGCGAGGGGGCGCTGACCCCGGTGGGCAAGGCCTATTTCGGCTTCACCGACGAGGAGCTGAAACAGCTCGACAAATACGTCCGCGACCACACGGTGGACCGGTTCGGGCCGGTGCGGTCGGTGCGGGCCGAGCGCGACTTCGGCCTGGTGCTGGAGATCGCCTTCGAGGGGCTGAACCGGTCGACCCGGCACAAGTCCGGCGTGGCCATGCGCTTCCCGCGGGTCAGCCGGATTCGTTGGGACAAGCCGGCGCGCGAGGCCAATACGCTCGACGACGTCATGGACCTGCTGGACGCGCTGGAAAGCGGCGGCGGAAGGGTCGGAGCGGCGCGGGTGTGAAGAATCGGTCCGACGGGCTTCCAAATCGGGGCGAGGACGTTAGACCCGGCTCATGATCGAGCTTCCGACTTCCCTGAACGACGCGGTGGTCGCCGGCCAGCGGGCGGTGAGCATGGATGCGGCCGTGCTGGCCAAGCTGACCGACATGGCCGGCGATCTGGCGGTCAACCTGACGATCGCCCTGATCATCCTCGCGGCGACGGTCATCGGGGCCAAATGGGCTTCGCGGATCACCCGCCGGGCGCTCTCGCGGGTGCGCGGCTTCAGACACGACCAGACGGTGCTCAGCTTCGTCGTGCAGGTGGTGCGGGTCGTCGTCTACATCGTCGGCTTCATCGCGGTGCTGCAGCGGCTGGGGGTGCAGACCACCTCGATCATCGCGGTGCTGGGCGCGGCCTCGCTGGCGGTCGGTCTCGCCCTGCAGGGGACCCTGTCCAACGTCGCGGCCGGGGTGCTGCTTCTGGTGCTGCGGCCTTACAAGGTCGGCGACGTCATCGAGATCGGCGGCGTGAGCGGTTCGGTGCAGCGGCTGGACCTGTTCACCACCCAGATGTCGAACGCCAACAACCACAAGATCGTGGTGCCCAACGCCAAGGTGCTGGGCGATGTGATCATCAACCTGACCGGCCAGAGGACGCGGCGCGTCGAGATCCTGTTCAGCGTCGGCTACAGCGCCAATCTGAAACAGGCCCGGGCGGTGATCGCGGGCGTGGCCGAGGCGCACGAAAAGGTGCTTGCGGACCCCGCGCCCTGGGCGGGCGTGACCAATCTGCTGGACAGCGCCGTCGAGGTGACGCTTCACGCCTGGGTCAAGGTCGACGACTGGTGGCAGGTCAAGGCCGACCTGACCCAAGGGGTCAAGGAAGCGCTGGACGCCGCGAACATCGAACTGCCCTTCCCGCATCAGGTGGCGGTGGCCTATGAACCGCCCGCGCCCGGCCCCGACCCGGTCGAGAAGCCCAAGCCCGAACCCAAGCCCGAGCCCCCCGCGCCGGCCCCCCGCCGCCGGCGTTTGGTCCGAAAGGCCTAAATCCCATGCGCTACGACTTCGGTTCGGATAACACCGCGGGCATGGCGCCGGCCGCGTTGCAGGCCCTCATCGACGCCAACGACGGCTACGTCCGGGCCTACGGGGCCGACGAGGTCACCGCCCGCGCGGCCGACCAGATCCGCCGCCGGCTCGACGCCGACGCCGAGATCCGCTTCGTCTTCTCGGGCACGGCGGCGAACGCCATCGCCCTGTCGATGCTGGCTTGGCCGCACGAGGCGGTGCTGGCCCACCATGCCGCTCACGTGTGCACCGACGAGACCGGCGCGCCGGGCTTCTTCGGCTCGGGCGTCGGCCTGATCGGCCTGCCCGGGTTCTCGGGCAAGATCGATCCGCTCACCCTGAACGCCGCGCTGGACGAAGCCGAGGTCGGCCATCGTCAGCCGCCCGCGGCGCTGAGCCTGACCCAGTCGACCGAATACGGCACCGTCTACACCGAGGAGGAGCTGCGGCACCTGATCGAGCCGGTGAAGTTGAAGGGCTGCGGCGTGCACATGGACGGGGCGCGGCTGGCCAATGCGGCGGCGGCGGGCTTCGACCTGACCCAGATCGCCCGCCTGGGCGTGGATGTGCTGGTGTTCGGCGGGGCCAAGGCGGGCGCCAACTGCACCGAGGCGATCGTGATGTTCGACCGCTCTCTGGCCCGGCGGATCGACAATCGCCTGAAACAGGCCGGGCAGACGGCGTCCAAGGCCCGCTACCTGGCCGCGCCGTTCCTTGGCCTGCTGGAGAGCAACGCCTGGGAGGACGGGGCCGCCCACGCCAACCTGATGGCCCAGCGTCTGGCGGACGGCATCCTCGCCGGCTCGGCCTTCGCCCTCGCGCATCCGGTCGAGGCCAACGCCGTGTTCGTGCGCATGCCGCCCGCCGCCCACCAGCGGCTCAACGACCTGGGATGGGCCTGCTACCGGTTCGACGACGGCTCGGTGCGCTTCGTCTGCTCATGGGCGACGACGACCGAGGCGGTGGACGAGCTTCTGGACGCGATTCGGCGGGTCTGATAGGCGTCCGGACATCGGATAGCCGACATAGAGATCATTCGTGCTGCGCCGCCGGCGCCGGAGCGGGGCATGGCCAAGAGACCGAAAGCGGGCGCGAAGCCGCCGCGCGACAAGGCGTTGCGTGACGCCTTCGAGGCGGTGGAGGCGCAGCCCACGCCCGAGGCGCTGAAGGATCACGTCGATCGGCTGACGGGCGAGCCGCGGATGCGGGGGCGGCCCCACTAGCCTCAGAGGGCCCCGCGCGGCATGTCCATGGCCTCGGCCAGACGGTTGCGGGCGCGGTTGACGCGGCTCTTGATCGTGCCGAGGGCGCAGCCGGCGATTTCGGCCGCCTCCTCGTACGACAGGCCGGCGGCCCCGACCATGACGATGGCCTCGCGGTGTTCGGCCGGCAGATCGTCGAGCGCGACCTTGAGGGCGCTCAGCTCCACCGTCCATTCCTGGCTGCCCTCGGCGGTGAGGCGGGCCGCGTGATGGCCGTCCTCGTCGGCGACCTCGCGGCTGCGCTTGGCCACCGAAGAGTACCAGGAGTTCCTCAGGATGGTGAACAGCCAGGCCCTGAGGTTGGTGCCTGGCTCGAAGCGGTCGCGGTAGGTCCAGGCCTTGGTCAGCGTCTCCTGGACCAGATCGTCCGCATCCGCGCCGTTGCGCGACAGCGACCAGGCGAAGGCGCGCAGGGAGGGAATGCGGGCGGTGACGGCTTCCCGCCAGCGGGCGCGATCGACGATGCCGCCGGGGGCGTCGGGGCCGGAGTCGTGACCCTCGAATGGCGCGCTGGGCAGCGACATGCGGACAAGCTCTCGATACGGACGGAATGTCACCGTAAATCAGGGACGTGCAATCTGAACGCCCGCTCGACGGGACCGTTCCGCTGGACAGGGCGGCTTCGGCATGGAACAAAAGGGGACCGCCGTCGGTTGTCTCGAACCGCGGGAACCGGACAAGGCGAGGGACCCGACGCATGAGCGCATCGATGAGAGCCTCGGCGGCGACAGGGGCGATGCTCGAAGAGTTCCGTCGCGTCCGATCCGCCATGCCGGCGCTGGCCTGGGGTCTGGGCCCGGAAGACCTCGCGGCCCAGTCGATGCCCGATTGCAGCCCCGGCAAATGGCACCTGGCGCATACCAGCTGGTTCTTCGAGGCGATGATCCTCGCCGGGGAACCGGGCTACCAGCCGGTCGATCCGCGCTTCCAGACCCTGTTCAACAGCTACTACGAAACCCTGGGCGAGCGGGTCGGGCGGGGCGAGCGCGGTCTGATGACGCGGCCGTCCCTGGACGAGGTGCTGGCCTACCGGCGCGAGATCGACCGCCGCATGGAGCGGTGGCTGGAGCGCGGCGGGCCGGATGCGCGGCAGGCCTATCTGTTCACGCTCGGGCTGCATCACGACCAGCAGCATCAGGAGCTGTTCCTGATGGACCTGCTGAATCTGATGGCCCGCTCGCCGCTGGATCCGGCGGCCTATGACATGGAACCGCGCCGGTCGCCGGCGCAGCGCCCGCGTGGCGGCGCGACCCGGTTCGAGGGCGGACTGGTGCAGATCGGCCATAACGGCGGCGGCTTCGCCTTCGACAACGAGAGCCCCGCCCATCGCCAATGGCTGGAGCCGTACGGCCTCGACCGCGATCTGGTCAGCAACGCCGACTGGATGGCCTTCATCGAGGACGGCGGCTATGCCCGTCCGGAGCTGTGGCTGTCCGACGGCTGGGCGACGGTGAAGGCCGAGGGCTGGACCGCGCCGCTGTACTGGCGCCTCGACGACGCAGGCTGGACGACCATGACGCTGGCGGGACGGCGGCCGGTCGACGAGGGTTCGCCGGTGCGGCACGTCAGCTTCTACGAGGCGGACGCCTACGCCCGCTGGGCCGGCCGCCGTCTGCCGACCGAGGCGGAGTGGGAACATGCGGTCCGTTGCCGCCCGGAAGTCTTCTCGAACGCTTTTGGCGAGGTCTGGCAGTGGACGTCGAGCAGTTACGCCCCATATCGGGGGTTCAGGCCGACCGCAGGGACCGCGTCTGAGTACAACGGCAAGTTCATGGCCAACCAGATGGTGTTGCGGGGTTCCTCCTGGGCGACGCCGGAAGGGCATGGACGGGCCAGCTACCGGAACTTCTTCTATCCGCATCAGAGGTGGGCGTTCATGGGATTGAGACTGGCCGAGGATCTCCCCGCCCCGTCGGCGCGCGCAAGCAAGGACGGCGAGACCGCCCGCTTTCGCCGCGACCTGATCGCCGGCCTGACGCGGACGCCGAAAACCGCATCGCCGAAATGGTTCTACGACGCCGAGGGCTCGCGGCTGTTCGAGGCCATCACGCGCCTGCCGGAATACTATCCGACCCGGCAGGAGGCGGCGCTGTTGCGCGACGTCGCCCCGGCCTGGGCCGGTCGCTTCGGGCCGGACGCGGCCCTGGTCGAGTTCGGATCGGGGGCCAGCGAGAAGACGCGGATCGTGCTCGACGCCGCGCCCGAGCTGACCGCCTATGTGCCGATCGACATCAGCGCCGATGCGCTGAACGCCGCCGCCCGGCGCATCGACGACGCCTACCCGGGTCTCAAGGTCGCGCCGCTGGTCGGCGACTTCCTGCATCTGGCCGCGCTGCCCGAGGGGATCGGGCAGGGGCGGCGGGTCGGCTTCTTCCCCGGCTCCACGATCGGCAACCTCGAGCCGGACGAGGCGGTGGCCTTCCTGACGGCCGCCCGGCGCCAGCTCGGCGACCGGGCGCTCTTCATTCTCGGCGTCGACCTGGTCAAGGCGCAGGAGGTGCTGACCGCGGCCTATGACGACGCCGCCGGCGTGACCGCGGCCTTCAATCGCAACCTGCTGGTCCGCGCCAACCGCGAGCTCAAGGCGGGCTTCGATGTCGACAGCTTCGTCCATCGCGCCGTCTGGAACGCCGAGGCCTCGCGCATGGAGATGCATCTGGAGGCGACGCGGGACATGGAGGTCGAGATCGACGGTCGCGTCATCGCCTTCCGCAAGGGCGAGACGATCCACACCGAGAACTCGCGCAAATTCACCGAGGCGTCGGTGCGGGACCTGGCGGCCGCCTCGGGCTGGACCGTGGCGGCGTTCGAGGCGGGTCCGGAGCCGTCCGTGGCTCTGGCGCTGCTCGAGGGCTGAATACAGAAAAGGCGGCGTCAGCCCCGACGCCGCCCCTTCAATCCTGTCTTGCGCCCGGTCCCTATTCGGACGGACGCGTCTCCTTGGTCCGTGATCCGTGCGAGGCCTCGCCGCCCTTGCGACCGGCCTGGGCGGCCAGGCTGCGATCCTGGGAAAAGCTGCGCTTTTCGCTCGGCACGCTGGCGCCGCCTTTGCGCGCGATCTCCCGCTGTCGTTCCGGATCCATCGAGGCGAAGCCTCGCTTGGAAACACCGGAGGCTCGGGTGGGCTGACCTAAAGCCATTGCAATGTCCTTTCGTGCCGACGGTCGAGGTTGCTGAGTGAACCCCCGCGCCGTCGTCCGGTTCCGGTTTCGACCTCACAGAAACGCGAGCGAATCAGAGGGTTTGCCCAAGGCTCAATCATCGTCTTCGCCATAGGGCCGGGAGTCGCCCTCGCCGCCGCCGCCAGGTTCGAGCGGCGGCACCTCGTCGGGGGTAGAGCCCGGATCGATGTCGGGCTGCGGCGTGTCCGGCGGCGGTATGTCGGGTTGGGGCGTGCCGGGCGGGGTGGGTTCGATATAGGTCATGGCTGCCTCCTTCGTGCGGTTTGAACGCGGGGCCCGAGCGGCCGTTCAATCACGATCTTCACGGCAGGAACTCCGGCGGCGCGCGCGGATTGAACAGCCGAAACGAACCGCAGGAGCCCGCCATGACCGAGACCTACACCGGCCCCACCCAACCCGAGGACATCGACGACCAGGCCGACCTGGAGTCGGCCCGGCTCGAGCGGGAGGCGGACGCCATCCTGATGGACGGAGAGGCCCGCGCCTTCGGCCCGCGGCCGATCCACGAAGCGGTGCGCGAGGACGCCCTCGCCGCACGCGACTGGAGCCGGACCCGCGCCGATCGGCTGCGGCGCGCTGTCGAGGACGAGCCGATGCGGGCGACCCTCTATGCGCTCGGCCTCGGCGTGGTCATCGGCATGCTGATCGCCCGTTAGGACGGAGGATCAGGACGGCCCGACGGCGGCGCGCGCGATCGGCGCCCGCCGCATGGCCTGGTCCGACACGAACGGATTGCCGCGCCGCTCGGCCCCGAAGGTCGAGCTGGGGCCGTGGCCCGGCACGAAGGTCACGTCGTCGCCGAGCGGCCAGAGCTTCGTCGTGATCGCCTCGAGCAGGGCTCCGTGGTCGCTGCGGGGGAAGTCGGTGCGGCCGATCGATCCCTGGAACAGCACGTCGCCGACCTGGGCGAAACGGGCCTCGCGGTTGAAGAAGATCACGTGGCCGGGCGTATGGCCGGGGCAGTGGTAGACCTCCCAGGTCGTCTCTCCCAGCGCCAGGACGTCGCCGTCGGCCAGCCAGCGGGTCGGCGTGAAGCTGCGCGCGTCGGGCAGGCCGTAGAGCTGGCCCTGCTGCGGGATGCCATCGATCCAGAACTGGTCCTCCGGGTGCGGACCGATGATGTCTAGGCCGGTCTTCTCCTGCATCTCGGCCGCGCCGCCGGCGTGGTCGAGGTGGCCGTGGGTGATCCAGATGGCGTCCAGGGTCAGACCCTGTTTCGCCACCGCGCCCAGCAGGGCGTCGACCGAGGCGCCCGGATCGATGATCGCGGCCTTCATCGTCTTGCGGCACCAGACGAGGGTGCAGTTCTGTTGCAGCGGCGTGACCGGGAACACGGCGACGCCGATGGGGGGAGGGGACTGGTCCATGGCGTCCAGATAGCGGCTCCGGCCCGCCGCCGAAACCCGAGCCCTGCGGGTTCACATTGACCTTTCGGGCCGTCGTCTACATAAGGGCGGGCTTCAAGGCGCCGCCTCGCAAGGGCGGCCCTTATTGCTTTACCCACATCGCGCGCGCCCCGCCTCGAAGGCGCCGCCCCAGAGCGTCAGAATCCCGACCATGCAAGTCGTCGAAAAGTCCAACGAAGGCCTCAGCCGCGTGATCGCGGTGACCATCCCCGTCGCGGAGCTGAACCAGAAGCTGGACGCGAAGCTGAAGGAAGTCGCGCCGCAGATGAAGCTGAAGGGCTTCCGGCCCGGCAAGGTCCCGGCGTCGCACGTCAAGAAGACCTTCGGCCGCGACCTGATGGGCGAAATCGTCAACGAGGCGCTGAACAGCTCCAGCCAGAAGGCGCTCGACGACGCCAAGGTCCGCCCGGCCGCCCCGGCCGAGATGAAGCTGACCTCGGACATGGACAAGGTCATCGCCGGTCAGGAAGACCTCGCCTACGAGATGTCGCTGGAAGTCATGCCGGACTTCACCCCGGTCGACGTCAAGACGCTGAAGCTGAAGCGCCCGACCTATGAGGCCACCGACGCCGACCTCGACGAGGCGCTGACCGAGCTGGCAGGCCAGGCCAAATCCTACGAGGAAAAGAAGGGCAAGACCGTCAAGGCCGCCGAGGGCGACGAGGTCACCATCGACTTCCTGGGCAAGCTGGATGGCGAGCCCTTCGAGGGCGGCGCCGCCGAGGACGCCCAGCTGGTGATCGGCTCGGGCCGCTTCATCCCGGGCTTCGAGGAGCAACTCAAGGGCGCCAAGGTCGGTGAGGAGAAGGTCCTCAACGTGACCTTCCCCGAGGACTACCAGGCGAAGAATCTGGCCGGCAAGGCCGTGACCTTCGACGTCACCGTCAAGGCCATCAAGGCCGAGGCCCCGGCCAAGGTCGACGAGGACTTCGCCAAGCGCATCGGCCTGGAGTCGCTGGACAAGCTGAAGGAGCTGCTGCGCGACAACCTGAACCAGCAGTACAAGGGCGCCGCCCGCTTCAAGCTGAAGCGCGCCCTGCTCGACGAGCTGGACAAGGCCCACGACTTCCCGCTGCCGCCCAAGATGGTCGACGCCGAGTTCGACGGCATCTGGTCGCAGGTGCAGGCCGACAAGGAAGCCGGCAACCTGCCGGAAGAGGACGCCAAGAAGTCCGAGAAGAAGCTCAAGGAAGAGTACCGCAAGATCGCGGAGCGCCGTGTGCGCCTGGGCCTGGTGCTGGCCGAGATCGGCCGCGCCAACAACGTCCAGGTCACCGACCAGGAGCTGAACAACGCCATCATGCAGGAAGCCCGCAACTACCCGGGCCAGGAGCGTCAGGTGCTGGACTTCTACCGCCAGAACCCCAACGCCGCCGCCCAGATGCGCGCCCCGATCTACGAGGAGAAGGTCTGCGACCTGATCTTCGACACGGCCAAGGTGACCGACAGCAAGATCACCAAGGAAGAGCTGCTCAAGGAAGACGACGACCTCTGATCGTCGCCTTCGACCCGGAACCGTCCCGCCGGGACGACCGGATTGACGACCCGACCGACGGGCCGCCGCTGTCGCCAGCGGCGGCCCATTTTCCTTTGACGACAACCCCGGGTTGACAATGTCGTCCGTGACTGGCGTTCGGTTGCGCGCGTGATAGTCTGTCGTCGTCAACCTTCACGGGGTTTCACATGCTTGCCGCCCTGCTTTTCGCCGCCGCGCTGGCGTCCCCCCAGGATCCCGGGGCGACCGTCGATCCTGGGCCCATCCGGCTGGAGGACGTCGTCGTCGACGCCCAGAGGCTGGAGGACGCCGCCGAGGCCTATGTGGACCTGGTCGCGGCGCCCGTTTCGCGTCGCGGGCTGGCGCGGTGGCATGTTGGCGTCTGTGTCGGGGTGGCCAACCTCGAGCCCGAGGTCGCCCAGTATGTGGCGGACCGGGTTTCGGACCTCGCCCGGGACCTGGGGCTTCGCGCCCATGAACCGCCCTGCCACCCCAGCATCCTGATCGTGGCGACCACCGGCGGCGCCGCCTTCACCGAACAATTCGTGGCCATGCGTCCGGTGCTGTTCCGTCCGGGCGGCTCGGGCATGAACCAGGGCCCGGCCGCGTTTGAGCGGTTTCTTACCTCGGACGCAGCCGTGCGCTGGTGGAACATCAGCCAGCCGACCGATAGCGATACGGGTCAGTCGACCGTGCGAATGCCGGGTCAATGCAACCGTACCTGCATCGGCTCCGGCTCGGCGATGGATTATGCGCCCAACACCGCCGTGAGAGGCGTCTCGCGGCTCTCGTCCCAGTATCGGCAGGACATGAAGCGGGCCTTCGTCATCATCGACGTCGATCGGCTGGGGCAGACGTCTCTGGCGCAATTGGGCGACTATCTCGCCATGGTCACGCTGGCCCAGATCGACCCGGACGCCGACACCAGACGGTTCGACACCATACTGAACCTGTTTGACGACCCCGCCACGGCTCCGGCCGGCCTGACGGGGTGGGACCGCGCCTATCTGGACGGGCTGTACGGCGACTCCGAGTCGACGCGCATCAACCAGCGATCGCAGGTTCAGGCCGTCGCCGCCTCCATCGCCCGGGCCTACCGCGCGCAACCCGAGGACGAAACGCCGGCCGGCCCCACCCCCTGAGCCGGCAGAACGTCGCCGCCGCTGTTGACTGACCGTTTCCGGAATCTGATCCCATGCCGTTGCTCGCCGCCTTCGCCGTGACCCTTGCCCTTGGTGCGCCGGCGACCCAGGAACCGGCGCCGGCCTCGCGACTGCAGGATGTCGTTGTCGAGGGACGGGCGCTCGAAGCCCTGGTCCGGGAGTTCGTCAGCGAAGTGTCGGCTCCGGCCCACAACCGGGGTCTTGCGCGTTGGAATCGGCCGATCTGCGTCGGCGCCGTCAATCTGCGCCCCGAAGCCGCCCAATATGTCGTGGACCGGGTCTCAGATGTCGCCCGTGACGTGGGGGTGGAGGCCTCGGAACCCGGCTGCCGCCCCAATATCCTGATCGTCGGCACGGTGGACGGCGCGGCCCTGGCTTCGGCCCTGGTTGCGGACCGGCCGCGCAATTTCGATCTGCGCCATAACGGGACCGACGCCGGGACCCGCGCCTTCGCGGCCTTCCAGACGGCCGACCGACCGGTCCGCTGGTGGCAGATCAGCATGCCGATCGACGCAGAAACGGGCAGCCGGGCCGTCCGGCTGCCGGGCGATATCGACCCCAGCACGGGTCGGCCGTCCGCGCCGACCATTCACGTCCTCGCCGCCTCGCGCCTGCGGACCCAGATTCGCGACGACATGATCCGCACCATCGTCATCGTCGACGTCGACCGGCTGGCGGGCGCCAATCTGGTCCAGCTGGCCGACTATGTGACCATGGTGTCGCTGGCTCAGGTCGATCCGGAAGCCGACATCTCGGGCTATGATACGGTGCTGAACCTGTTCGACGATCCGGCGACCGGCCCTGACGGCCTGACGGAGTGGGACATGTCCTATCTGGAGGCCCTGTATCAGCACGACCAGCTCCGCATCAATCGGAACAGCCAGGTCCACTCGGTCGCAGATGCCGTGGTCCGCGACCGCCGCCAGGCATCAGCCCGCGAAACCGGAGCGCCCGATCCGCGCCCCTGAGGCTTCGGTGGCGTCGCGCCTTGCGTCAACGGTCCGGCAACGCGATATCCTGTCCAACAGGCAGCGGCCGGTGAGTCGCGCCCTTGCATCCCGAGAAGGCCCATATGCGCGATCCTATCGAACTGATGAACATGAACCTCGTCCCCATGGTGGTGGAGCAATCCAGCCGGGGCGAGCGGGCCTTCGACATCTTCTCGCGCCTGCTGCGCGAGCGGATCATCTTCCTGACCGGGCCCTTCGAGGACGGCATGGCCTCGCTGATCTGCGCCCAGCTGCTGTTCCTTGAGTCGGAGAACCCGAAGAAGGAGATCAGCATGTACGTCAACAGCCCCGGTGGTCAGGTGACCTCGGCGCTCGCGATCTACGACACCATGCAATACATCCGCTCGCCGGTGTCGACGGTGTGCATGGGCATGGCCGCCTCGGCCGGTTCGCTGATCCTCGCCGCCGGCGCCGCGGGCCAGCGCGTGGCCCTGCCGAACGCCCGCATCATGGTGCACCAGCCCTCGGGCGGTTTCCGGGGCCAGGCCTCGGACATCGAGCGCCACGCCGAGGACATCCGCTACACCAAGCGTCGCCTCAACGAGATCTACGTCCACCACACCGGGCAGACCTATGAAGAGGTCGAGAAGACCCTGGACCGCGACCATTTCATGAGCGCGGAAGAGGCCAAGGCCTGGGGCATCGTCGACCACGTGTACGACCGACGCGAACAGGCGGACGAAGACGGCGTGAAGACGCCCGGATCCTGATCGACTGCGTCGCCACGAGAAGAGGGCGCGCCATCGTCGGCGCGCCCTTTTCATTTGTGCTATCAGGCCGCCATGCAACACACGCGCGACACCAGCGGGACCGTAGAGGTCGACGGCGAGACCTATGAGTGGGAAATCCGCCGCCAGCCCCAGCCGCTGGCGGGAGGTAAGTGGGAAGGAATGGCCCTCAGCCTTCGCCTGAAGGACTTCAAGCGCGAGGCGGTCGTGCAGTTCCCCATGCCGATGCGCCCGAACGGCCGGCCGGACCAGGACAGGCAGCGCATCAACGTCGAGGCCGTGCGCAACGCCGTGGCCTCGGCGATCGAGGCGGGCTGGAACCCGACCTCGCGCGGCAAGGCCGTCGTCTTCGACGTGGACGCCGACGGCCGCTGAGCGGAACCATCCTTCGTCCAGGCCACCCGGAAGAGCGCCGTTTGCCGGCGCCGTGACTCCTCGCGGAATGCGGGTAGGATGCTGTCCGGGAACTCTGGAGGGTGTCCGCATGCTCCGGCTGTCGGTCTTGATCGCCACGCTGATCCTCGTCGGCGCCGGGCCGGCATGGGCGCAGACCCCGCCTTCGGGCGAGGCCGGGCGGGACCTTCCGGCGAGCACCCTGGAAGACGTCGTCGTCTCCGGTCAGACGCTGGAGGAGCGCGCCGCGACGTTCGTCGACGAGGTCGCGCAACCGGTCCAGAGACGGGGACTGGCGCGCTGGGCCGGGAGCGCCTGCTTCGGAGTGGTGAATTTCGACGGAGCCGCAGCGCGCTACATCGCCGATGAACTGGTGGCGCGGGCCGACGAACTGGGGCTGCCGGTGGGCGAGCTCGACTGCAACCCCAACGTTTTCATCATCGGCACGATCGATGCTCCCGGGGTGGCGAGAGAATGGGTTGCGCGCAGCCCGGATCTGTTTCGGCCAGGGTTTTCGGGCGCGGCGGCGCGGCCGAGCGTCCTCGAGAGCTTCGTCTCGAGCGATGCCGCCGTGCGGTGGTGGCACGTCAGCGTCCCCACGAGCTTCGATGTCTTCACGGGGCGGGCGCAGCCGGCGGTCCGGCTTCCCGACCGCCCGCCGCCCCAGATCCAGATCTACAGCAAGTCCCAACAGGTCTCGCGGGTCCGCGACGACCTGTTGAGGGTCATGGTGCTCGTCGATGTCGAGAGGCTGGGATCGGTCACAATCGATCAGCTCTGCGACTACCTGCTGATGGTCGGATACGCACAGGTCGATCCGGAGGGCGACACTGCGGGGTACGAGACGATCCTCAACCTGTTCGACGGCCCCCCGGTCACCGGGTTGACCCATTGGGACAGGTCGTATCTCGCCGCCCTGTATCAAGCTGACCCGGACCGCCGCGTATCCGGAGGCGACCAGGGCGGCCGGCTGGCCGACGTTCTCAGGAGGGCGGACGAGCCGGTCGTCGAATAGGCGTTGTCACGCCGCCGCGATCAAGACCTGGCCGTGAACACCCGGAAGCCTGGCGCGTCCGCGATCGCCAGCATTTCCGTATCGCCGGAGGTGTCGCCGTACGCGGCCGCCAGCCGGACGTCCTCGCCGTACACCGCCCGCAGGCGGCGCACCTTCTCCTCACCGCGGCAGTTGGGGCTGGCGAAGGCGCCGGTGACGCGGTCGTCGCCGTCGAAAAGCAGAGGCGTGCCGAGCAGGGCCTCGGCCCCCAGCCGGCGGGCGAACGGCGCGACCGTGGTCTCGGGCGAGGCGGTGACGATGACGCGGTGGGCGCCCTTCGCGCCCCATTCCTTCCAGACGGCGAGGGCGTCGTAGCGCATGAAGCCGGGCCAGACCTGGCCGGCGAAGGCATCGGCGTCCTGTTCCAGTTGCGCCCGGGGCACGCCCTTGAGGAATTCCCTCACCGAGGCCGCCTTGATCCGCCCCCGGTCACGGTCGCGGGCGTAGGTGGCCACGGCCGGGGCCATCCTGACCAGGCCGAGGGCCCAGCCGCCCGCGCCGGCCCGCCAGCGCAGGAATTCGGTGAAACTGTCGCGGATCGTCAGGGTGCCGTCGAAGTCGAAGGCGACAATGGCCTGATCCTTGCGGGGCGGCTGGCGAAATGGAGCGTCGCTTCCCATGTCAGACATTCGCCGCGATCACCATCAACAGTGAACCGTCCGCTTCCGCCTGCTGCTCCGCTTTCGCGGGGTTGTGGCGGGCGCTGTGATGGGTGATTGTCATTTTTTGAAGACCTTTGCGCCCATTGTTCGGGAATCAACGCGGAGGAAGCGCGTTAGGCCTCATATCGGGGCCATCGCGGGAGTGAGAAGGGTCGATGACCAAAGCCGCCGGCACAGACGCCAAAAGCACGCTCTACTGCTCTTTCTGCGGGAAGAGCCAGCATGAGGTGCGCAAGCTCATCGCCGGGCCGACCGTGTTCATCTGCGATGAATGCGTCGAGCTCTGCATGGATATCATCCGTGAAGAGCACAAAATCTCGTTCTCCAAGGCCAAGGACGGCGTGCCGTCGCCCAAGGAGATCCGGGAGGTCCTCGACGACTATGTGATCGGTCAGAGCCACGCCAAGAAGGTGCTCTCGGTCGCGGTGCACAACCACTACAAGCGCCTGAACCACGCGACGAAGAACAACGACGTCGAACTGGCCAAGTCGAACATCATGCTGATCGGGCCGACCGGCTCCGGCAAGACGCTGCTGGCCCAGACGCTGGCGCGCATCATCGACGTGCCCTTCACCATGGCCGACGCCACGACCCTGACCGAAGCCGGTTACGTCGGCGAGGACGTCGAGAACATCATCCTCAAGCTGCTCCAGGCCTCGGACTACAACGTCGAGCGGGCCCAGCGCGGCATCGTCTACATCGACGAGATCGACAAGATTTCGCGCAAGTCGGACAACCCGTCGATCACCCGTGACGTGTCGGGCGAGGGCGTGCAGCAGGCCCTGCTGAAGATCATGGAAGGCACCGTCGCCTCCGTGCCTCCGCAGGGCGGCCGCAAGCATCCGCAGCAGGAGTTCCTGCAGGTCGACACCGCCAACATTCTGTTCATCGTCGGCGGCGCCTTCGCCGGCCTTGAGAAGGTCATCGCGGCCCGCGGCGACGGGGCCTCGATCGGCTTCGGGGCCAAGGTCAAGGAGATCGACGAGCGCCGCACGGGCGACATCCTCAAGGGCGTCGAGCCGGACGACCTGATGCGCTTCGGCCTGATCCCGGAGTTCATCGGCCGCCTGCCCGTGCTGGCGACGCTGGAGGACCTCGACGAGGAAGCCCTGGTCACCATCCTGACCGAGCCGAAGAACGCCCTGGTCAAGCAGTACAAGCGCCTGTTCGAGATGGAGAACGTCGACCTGACCTTCACCGACGACGCGCTGACCGCCGTCGCCAAGAAGGCCATCACCCGCAAGACCGGCGCCCGCGGCCTGCGCTCGATCCTCGAGGGCATCCTGCTGGAGACCATGTTCGAACTGCCCACCTTCGAGGGCGTCGAGGAGGTCGTGGTCAACGCCGAGGTGATCGAGGGCAAGGCCCAGCCGCTGCTGATCTATTCGGAAACCAAGAAGAAGACCGCCGACGGCGCCGCCTGACGACGCCGCGCCGACGGAGAGACAGGGGCGGGCCCGGCGACGGGCCCGCCCTTTTCGTCGGGCGCAGTGATGCGACGGTGTCACAGGTCGTGGCGGCGGGTTTGTGCGGCCTTGGCCCCGCGCGCGCACGGGCGATGCCGGGGAACCTCTGTCGGCGCCCGCCGGTTGCCGCCGGAACCTTGTGGATGGAAGGGACGATCGCCTACCCGTTACGCTTGAACCCCGGGCGATCCGAACCACATACTCGTCAAAGGCCGCCGAATGGCGGGCCGAGTCGAAACGGCGAGGCACAGTCGCCCCGAACGCCGGCCCGGCGGGCTTGAGATCAACGAGAGCCCCGGGAAGTACGCATCATGTCCGAGACCAAAACCCTGCCCGTCCTGCCGCTGAGAGACATCGTGGTCTTTCCGCACATGGTCGTGCCGCTGTTCGTGGGGCGCGAGAAGTCCGTCAAGGCGCTCGATGAGATCATGAAGGGCGAGAAGCAGATTCTGCTCGCCACCCAGAAGAACAGCGTCGACGACGATCCGCAGGCGGACGCCATCTATCCGATCGGCGTGCTGGCCACGGTGCTGCAACTGCTCAAACTGCCCGACGGCACCGTCAAGGTGCTGGTCGAGGGCAAGAGCCGCGCCCGCCTGACCCGCTTCACCGACCGCACCGACTATTTCGAGGCCGAGGCGGTCGAGATCGCCGACGACGCGGGTGACCCCTCGCAGTCCGAGGCCCTGCTGCGCGCGGTCGTCGAGCAGTTCGAAAACTATGTGAAGCTGAACAAGAAGGTGCCGCCCGAGGCCCTCAGCTCCATCCCCCAGATCACCGATCCGTCCAAGCTGGCGGACTCGGTCGCAGCCCATCTGTCGGTCAAGATCGCCGACAAGCAGGGCCTGCTGGAGACCATTTCCGTGCCGTCGCGGCTGGAGAAGGTCTACGGCCTGATGGAGGGCGAGATCTCGGTCCTGCAGGTCGAGAAGAAGATCCGCTCGCGCGTCAAGCGCCAGATGGAGAAGACCCAGCGCGAGTACTATCTCAACGAGCAGATGAAGGCGATCCAGCGCGAGCTGGGCGAGACCGACGACGCCCGCGACGAGATCATGGAGCTGGAGAAGCGCATCCGTAAGACGCGCCTGTCCCGCGAAGCCCGGGTCAAGGCCGAGGCCGAGGTCAAGAAGCTGCGCAACATGAGCCCGATGTCGGCCGAGTCGACGGTGGTGCGGAACTACCTCGACTGGCTGCTGTCGATCCCGTGGGGCAAGGCCAAGACGAAGCCGATCGACCTGAACAAGGCCGAGGCCATCCTCGAGGAGGACCACTACGGCCTCGAGAAGGTCAAGGAACGCATCATCGAGTACCTGGCCGTGCAGGCGCGCACCAACAGCCTGAAGGGCCCGATCCTGTGCCTCGTCGGCCCTCCGGGCGTCGGCAAGACCTCGCTGGCCAAGTCGATCGCCAAGGCGACCGGGCGCGAATACGTCCGCATGTCGCTGGGCGGCGTGCGCGACGAGGCCGAGATTCGTGGCCACCGCCGGACCTACATCGGTTCGATGCCGGGCAAGATCATCCAGTCGATGAAGAAGGCCAAGACCACCAACGCCTTCGTGCTGCTGGACGAGATCGACAAGCTGGGCGCCGACTGGCGCGGCGACCCGTCCTCGGCCCTGCTCGAGGTGCTGGACCCGGCCCAGAACAACGCGTTCGGCGACCACTACCTCGAGGTCGACTACGACCTGTCCAACGTCATGTTCGTGACCACGGCCAACAGCCTGAACATGCCGCAGCCGCTGATGGACCGGATGGAGATCATCCGGGTGTCCGGCTACACCGAGGACGAGAAGGTCGAGATCGCCAAGCGTCACGTCCTGCCCAAGGTCACGGCTGACAACGGCCTGAAGCCGGCCGAGTTCGTGGTGCCCGACGACAGCATCCGCGACCTGATCCGCTACTACACCCGTGAAGCCGGCGTGCGTTCGCTCGAGCGCGCCCTGGGCGGGCTGGCCCGCAAGGCCGTGCGCGAGATGGCCCGGGAGAAGACGCTGTCGATCACCGTCGACGCGGCCAAGCTGGCCGAATACGCGGGCGTCAAGAAGTACCGCTACGGCGAGACGGACGAGGAGGATCAGGTCGGCATCGTGACCGGCCTGGCCTGGACCGAGTTCGGCGGCGACATCCTGACCATCGAGGCGATCAAGATGCCGGGCCGCGGCCGCATGACCGTGACCGGCAACCTGAAGGAGGTGATGAAGGAGTCGATCTCCGCCGCCGCCTCCTACGTCCGGGCCCGCTCGCTCAGCTTCGGCGTCAAGCCGCCGGTGTTCGAGAAGACCGACATCCACGTGCACGTGCCGGACGGCGCGACGCCGAAGGATGGTCCCTCGGCCGGCGTGGCCATGACGGTGGCCATGGTCTCGGTGCTGAGCGGCATCCCGATCCGCAAGGACATCGCCATGACCGGCGAGATCACTCTGCGCGGCCGGGTCACCGCCATCGGCGGCCTGAAGGAGAAGCTGCTCGCAGCGCTCCGCTCGGGCATCAAGACGGTGCTGATCCCGGAAGAGAACGAGAAGGACCTCGCCGACGTGCCCGACAATGTGAAGTCGGCGCTGGAGATCGTCCCGATCAAGACCGCCGACGAAGCGCTGAAGTGGGCCCTGACGGGCGTGCTGACGCCGGTCGAATGGGACGAGTCCGCCGAGCCCCTGCCGCCGCCGCCGCCGGTGCAGGACCCCGGCACGGTGGTTGCCACCCACTGACAAAGAGAACCCCGCCCGGAGCGATCCGGGCGGGGTTTTTCTTCAGCGGTTCACCGCCTCGCAGAACACCGGCCGGTGCCCGTCCGGCGTACTGACGCCCATCTCGCGCAAGCCCCATGGCTTGGTCGTGGGCCGCGAGGTGATCAAGGCGCCCTTGGGGGCGATCTCGTCGTGATAGGCGTCGACGCCCTCGACGAATATGCGCGCCACCCAGGAATGGTCGCCGAGTTCGTGGGCGGGCAGGGCGTCCCGGCATTCGCCGAGATCGAACCGCACCGGGCCGCTGCACGAAGCGCCAGCCCGGAGCGGGGATGTCCAGCGGCTCGAAACCCAGGGCCTCGATGTAATGGCGCGCCGACGCCTCGACGTCAGGGACGGCGAGGACGTGGCAGGTCTGGGTGAAACGGGCGGGGATGGCGGCTCTCCGGAGCGACGGCGCCGGATGCTACACCCGGCGCCGTCGTGGAGCACAGCGGTCAGAGGCTGTCGACCATCACCAGTTCGGCGTCGGCCCTGGCCGTGATGGTGATGTCGGCCTCGTCCTTGATGGCCGCGCCGTCACGGGCGTTGAGCTTGACGCCGTTGACCTCGACCTCGCCGACGGCGGGGACCAGATAGGCGCGGCGGCCCTCGGCCAGGCTGTAGGTCAGGCTTTCGCCGGCGTTGAGCGTGGCGCCCAGCACCCGGGCGTCGGCGTTGATGGTCAGGGCGTCGTCAGCCGCGTCGCCCGAGGCGAGCACCGAGAAGCGGCCCGTGCGGTCGGCCTTGGGGAAGGCCTTGGCGCCCCAGCCCGGCTTGGCGCCCGGCTTGTCGGTCTCGATCCAGATCTGGAACAGGGTGGTGGTCTCGTCCTCGAGATTGAACTCCGAGTGGCGCACGCCGGTGCCGGCGCTCATCACCTGCACGTCGCCCGCGCCGGTGCGGCCCTTGTTGCCCATCGAGTCCTCGTGGGTGATCGCCCCGGTGCGGACATAGGTGATGATCTCCATGTCGGCGTGCGGGTGGGGCGGAAAGCCCGACTTGCCGGCGATCTCGTCGTCGTTCCAGACGCGCAGCCGGCCCCAACCCATGCGGGACGGGTCGTAGTAGTTGGCGAAGGAGAAATGGTGCTTCGCGTTCAGCCAGCCGTGGTTGGCGCCGCCGAGGCTGGAGAAGGGGCGGACGTCGATCATGAGGGGTCTCCCGATTGGGGGCGCATCGTATGACGCGCCGTTCGGGAGCTATATAGGTAACAGTGTCAGTGGCGGAAAGGGGTCACCCCACCTGCGCCCGGTGCCGCAGCATCGCATCCGCCAGCACGCACGCCGCCATCGCCTCCACCACCGGCACGCCGCGCAGGGCCACGCACGGGTCGTGACGGCCCTTGGTGCGCAGGTCGGTCTCGGCGCCGTCGCGGGTGATGGTCTGGCGCGGCGTGAGGATGGAGGAGGTCGGCTTGAAGGCGACCCGGGCGGTCACCGGCTGGCCCGTCGAGATGCCGCCCAGCACGCCGCCGGCCCTGTTGGACAGGAAGACCGGCAGCCCGTCATCGCCCATCCGCATTTCGTCGGCGTTGTCTTCGCCTGACAGTTCGGCGGCGCCGAAGCCGGCCCCGATCTCGACGCCCTTGACCGCGTTGATCGACATCATCGCGGCGGCCAGTTCGGCGTCGAGCTTGCCGTAGACCGGCGCGCCCCAGCCGGCGGGCACGCCCGTGACCTCCAGCGCCACCACCGCCCCGATCGACGAGCCGGCCTTGCGGACCCCGTCGAGGTAATCCTCCCAGGCCGGGACCACGTCGGCGGAGGCGGCGAACAGGGCGTTGTCGTAGACCGCGTCGAAATCCACCGCCTCGTGGGCGATCCGGTGCGGGCCCAGCTGAACCACGCCGGCGCGGATGCGCACGGCCTCGCCCAGCACCTTGCGCGCCACGCCGCCGGCCGCCACCCGCACGGCCGTCTCCCGCGCCGACGAGCGGCCGCCGCCGCGGTGGTCGCGGACGCCGTATTTGGCCTGGTAGGTGTAGTCGGCGTGGCCGGGGCGGAAGGCGCGGGCGATGTCGCCATAGTCCTTCGAGCGGGCGTCCTCGTTGTCGATCTGGATGGCGATCGGCGTGCCGGTGGTGACCGGGCCGTTTCCATCATCGAAGACGCCGGACAGGATGCGGCCGGTGTCGCTCTCCTGCCGTTGGGTGACGAAGCGGCTGCCGCCCGGCTTGCGCCGGTCCAGCCACGGCTGCAGGTCGGCCTCGGTCAGCGGGATCAGCGGCGGGCAGCCGTCGACCACGCAGCCGATCGCCGGGCCGTGGCTCTCGCCCCAGGTGGTCACGCGAAACAGATGGCCGAAACTGTTGTGGGACATGGAAGCGACCTAAGCCGCCAGCCGGTCCGGCGTCCAGACGCGGGTGAAGCGGATCAGCAGATCCTCGGCCGCCGAGGGGGCGTCGTCGGACGGCCTCAGGTTGATGAACAGGTGCCCCTGCGGACGGGCGCCGCGGGCCGGCAGGCCCAGCCCGGCGAGCCGCAGACGCAGCGGCGCATGTCCGGCCACTATCCAGGCCGAGCGGCGTCCGGCGTGGGTGTCGATCTCGAGCCGCCCGCCGTCCTCCATCAGCCGGTTCGGCACGGGCCAGTCCATGTACAGGTCGTCGCCGAGCACGCTCAGCCCGTCGGCGGCGCGGATAAGCACCGGCAGATAGACATCGGCGCCGCCGCCGCCCGCACCGCGCAGGCGCAGGTGTTCGCCGCTGCGCAGGCCCCTGGGCAGGCGGATATCGAAGGTGCGACCGGCCGTCCGGACCGCGAGACGGCCGCCGTTCAGGGCGTCCACCGGGCCGATGGACACGACCGGCGGCGAGGATGGGGGCGACGCCGGCGCGGCGAGCGCCAGCGGGCGATGACGGCTCTGGATCAGTCGCCAGGCCGCGATCACGCGGCGAAAGCGGTCGGCGTCTCCGCCCGGGGCCGAAGGGTGAGCGGCCTTCACCGCCGCCCGGAACGCGGCGGTCAGCGCCTCGCCGTCCGCCGCCGGGCCGGTCAGGCCGAGCAGGGCGTGGGCCTCGTCGAGGGAGGCGACCTCGGAGTGCGATCGGGCGCGCATGGCCCACTAAGGCCACGGACATGGTCAAGGTCCGGTTAACCGTGACGCCTCTCCCCAGCGAGGCCGCGAGGGTCTATCTGCACATCATGACCGCGCCCGTGATCCCGCCCAGCCCGACCCGCGAGGAGTACGCGGAGCAGTACGCCGCCGCCCTCGCCGCCAATAGCGACGAGACCATCTTCGACCGCGTCGAGCCGATCGGCCTGTTCGTGGACTGGCTGGCCGACGCGCGGGCGTCCGAGCCGAACGACGCCAACGCCATGGCCCTGGCCACCGTCGACACGGACGGCCGGCCCGATGCCCGGATGGTGCTGCTCAAGGACGTCGACGCCCGCGGCCTCACCTTCTACTCCAACCGTGAGAGCGCCAAGGGCGAGGCGCTGGCGGCGCATCCGTCGGCGGCCCTGCTGTTCCACTGGAAGTCGCTGCGCCGCCAGGTGCGGGTGCGCGGCGCGGTCGAGCCGGTCAGCGCAGCCGAGGCCGACGCCTATTTCGCCAGCCGCGCCCGCGAGAGCCGCATCGGGGCCTGGGCCTCGGACCAGTCGAGGCCGCTGGATAGCCGGGACACGCTGGAGATCGCCGTGGCCCGGGAGACCGCCCGTTTCGCCGACGGCGAAGTGCCGCGCCCGGAACGCTGGACCGGTTGGCGGGTCGTTCCGGACGTCGTGGAGTTCTGGCGTGACCGGCCGTTCCGCCTGCATGACCGGCTGCGCTTCGACCGGGCCGGGCAGGGATGGACCAGGACGCGGCTCTGGCCCTGACCCCGGCCGGGCCGTTCAGCCGGTGAACAGCCGCGCCAACAACGGATGGGCCAGCACCGGCGCGGCCAGCCGGACCACCGCCTGCGGGTCCTCGAGCCGGACGGCGGCGGTGGCGTCGGCGACGATGAAGTCGGCGTTGACCCGCGACGGCTCGGTCAGCCGCTCGTGCCCCGGGCGGACCGTGCCCAGATATTGCTGGATCACCGAGTCGGCGGTCCGGCCCCGCTCGGCCTGGTCGCGCAGCAGGCGGCGGATGAAGCGGATGTCGGCCGGGGTGTCGACGAACACCCGGATGTCGAACAGTTCGACCAGACCGGGCGTGCACAGCAGGTGGGTGCCCTCGACGATCACCACATCGGCCGCGCGCACCGGCTCGCCGCCCGGTTCGCGGCCGTGGTGGATGAAGGAATAGACCGGGGCGGTGATGTCCCGTCCGGCCTTGAGCGTGGCCAGGTCGCGGATCATCAGCTCATGGTCGCGCGCGGCCACGTCGTCGAAGTCGAAGGTGGCGGCGTCGAAGCCCGGCAGGCTGGCCGCGTCGCGGTAGTAGGAATCCTCGCGCACCAGCACGGCCGCGCCCGCGGGCAGGGCGGCGACCAGGGTCTCCGCCAGGGTGCTCTTGCCGGAGCCCGAGCCTCCGGTGATGGCGATCAGAATGGGCATCACGGCCTTCTAGGTCTGGCGGGCGAATTGCGCCAGCACCGACGGCCCAGGCTGACCTTGCGTCACGTTGCCTGTTGCTGATCGAGCCGATAGCGTGATCGCCAAGCGCCCGGTGAAGCAGGCGCAATCGAGGGACACCGATGCTCGGACTGATGCAGGACTGGCCGCTGACGGTCGACAAGATCATCGACCACGCCAGGAATTGGCACGGCCATCGCGAGGTCGTGACCCGGTCGGTCGAGGGGCCGATCGTCCGCACCACCTATGCCGAGATCCACGCCCGCGCCAAACGGGTGTCCAGCGTGCTCCAGGACTGGGACGTCAAGGTCGGCGACCGCATCGCCACCCTGGCCTGGAACAGCGGCCGCCACATCGAGGCCTGGTACGGCATCATGGGCATCGGGGCGGTCTGCCACACCCTCAATCCGCGGCTGTTCCCGGAACAGCTGGCCTACATCATCAACCACGCCGAAGATAAGATCATCTTCGTCGACCTGACCTTCATCCCCCTGCTCGAGGCGGTGCTGCCGCACTGCCCCTCGGTCGAGCGGGTCGTGGTCCTGACCGACGAACTGCACATGCCGGCGACGAAGCTGCCGGGCGCGGAATGCTACGAGGCCCTGCTGTCGACCGCCTCCGAAGACGTGGCGTGGGGCGGCTTCGACGAGCTGACCGCCTGCGGCCTCTGCTACACCTCGGGCACGACCGGCAACCCGAAGGGGGTGCTGTACTCGCACCGCTCCAACTTCATCCATACGCTGCTGGGCCTGCAGTCGACGGTGCTGGGCGCGACGCCGAGCGAAGTGATCCTGCCGGTGGTGCCGATGTTCCACGCCAACGCCTGGGGCATCGCCTTCGGCGGGCCGGCGGCGGGGTCCAAGCTGGTCATGCCTGGCGCCCGCATGGACGGCGCGGCCATCTACGAACTGATCGAGAGCGAGGGCGTCACCTTCTCGGCCGCCGTGCCGACGGTGTGGCAGGGGCTGCTGACCCACCTCCGCGAGAACAATCTGAAGATTCCCACGGTGAAGCGCGTCCTGATCGGCGGTTCGGCCGTGCCGGAAAGCCTGATCCGCGCCTTCCAGGAAGAGTTCGACATCGAGGTGCTGCAGGGCTGGGGCATGACCGAGACCTCGCCGATCGGCACCCTTTCGAACCTGCCGCCCGAGCTGAAGGCGCTGCCCTACGACGAGCAGATCAAGTGGCGGGTCAAGCAGGGCACGCCGCCGCTCGGTGTCGAGCTCAAGCTCAAGAACGTGGCCGGCCAGGAGATGCCGCACGACGGGCACACCTACGGCCGGCTGATGATCAAGGGACCGACCATCGCGGGCGCCTATTTCAAGGGCGAGGGCGGCGAAATCCTCGACAATGAGGGCTTCTTCGACACCGGCGACGTCGCGACCATCGACCCGCAGGGTTTCATGCAGATCACCGACCGCGCCAAGGACGTGATCAAGTCCGGTGGCGAGTGGATCAGTTCGATCGAGATCGAGAACATCGCCGTCGGTCACCCGAAGGTCGAGCTGGCCGCCGTCATCGGCGCGGCCCACCCGAAATGGGACGAGCGCCCGGTGCTGGTCATCAAGCTCAAGCCCGGCCAGGGCGAGAACAAGCAGGAACATCTCGATTTCCTGCAGGGCAAGATCGCCAAGTGGTGGATGCCGGACGATGTGGTCTTCGTCGATGACATCCCGCTGGGGGCCACGGGCAAGATCGACAAGAAGCTGGTCCGCGAGCGGATGAAGGACTACCGACTGCCGAACGGAGGCTGAGACGATGGCGCGGCGCGCGAACAGGAGCGGGGCGAAGGTCCAGGGCCTGGCCGCACTGGCGCTGGCCGCCCCGCTGCTCGTCTTCGTCGCCGCGCTCGGGACCCGGACCGGATGGTGGAGCTACGCCGTCGGCCACGACCTGCTGGCGATGCGCGTCGGCCCCGTTCTCGCCGGTCTCGGGGCGCTGGCGGCGCTGGCGCTGCTCATCATGGCCCTGCGCCGCAGGGCGTCGCCGTGGCTGGCCCTGGCCGCCGTCGCAGTCTCCGCCGCCACGATCGGGGCCTACGCCTGGCAGACGGGGCGGATCGCGTCGGGACCCCCGGACGACATCAGCACCGACATGACCGAGGTTCCCGGCTTCGGCGAACTGAACGCCCGGCGCGGCGGGCCGGGCCCGGCCGGGAGGGCGGGCGTCGGGGCCTGCCCGGGCGCCGTGCCCGCCATGACGCAGGTCGCCCCGGAGTCGGCCGTCTGGGCGCTGCAGGAATCCGGCTTCAGCCTGCAGGGCGGCGCCGGCGTCGGGCGCGCGGCGGGGTCGCACCGCGGCTTCTGGTTTGGTTCGGTCCACGACGCGGTCATCCGCATCCGCCCGGGCCGTACGGATGTCCGGGTCGCGGCCCGGGACAGCCGCCGCCACGGCGGCGAGGCCTGTCGGCTCGCGACCCGCATCAGCGCTGCCCTCCGCAGCGGCGGCTGACCAGGATCGCGGGTAAATCCCTTTCCGGTTGTGACGGAATCCGTTGCCTCCGCCTTCGGCTGTGCTACGCCTGTCGGTGGGGTTTGGGGGAACATTGAAATGAGCGACGTAACTGCCGACGGCGGCCTCGGTCCGCTGGGCGACGAGGGCGCGGCCGAAGGGCTGACCTTCTCCACCACGCTGGAGCCGGGCCGGTTTCTCGGCCTCAGCCTGAAGAACGGCCTGCTGAATCTCGTCACGCTGACGCTTTACCGGTTCTGGGGAAAAACCGAGGTGCGCCAGCGCGTCTGGCGAGGCCTGCGGCTGAACGGCGAGTCATTCGAATACACCGGCCGGGGCGTCGAGCTGTTCATCGGTTTCCTGCTCGCCCTGCTGGTCCTGGGCGCCCCCTTCCTGGGCGTGGTGTTCGCCGTCCAGTTCCTGGGCGAGTGGTTCATCCTGGTCGCCTACCTGCCGCTCTACCTGTTCATGTTCTGGCTCTGGGGCTTCGGCACCTTCGCCGCCTTCCGCTACATGGCCAGCCGCACGACCTGGCGCGGGGTGCGCTTTCAGCTCAAGGGTTCGGCGGCCAGCTATGGGCTCCATTACCTGGGCGCCGTCCTCCTGAGCGGCCTCACCGCGGGCTGGTACTGGCCCTCGGCCGAGCGCAACCTGGCCGGCAAGATCTGGGGCGGCCTGCGCTTCGGCGATCGCCCGCTCCGCTTCCGCAAGGAGCGGGCTGAGGCCGAGGGGGTGTACGGCGCCTACGCCATCGGCTGGATCGGCACCCTGGTCGGCTACTTCGTCTTCATCGGGGTATTCATGGCTGCGGCCCTCTCGACCGGCGGTCTCATAGCGGAATCGCCCGACGGGCCGGTGGCCGTGCCCGACCTCGCCTTTGTGTTCGCCTTCTATGGGATCGCCCTTCTGATCGCGCCCTTCGCCCTGCTGCTCTGGGCGCCCTACCAGGCCGCGATGCTCAGGTCGGTCGTCGCCGGCGTAAGGCTCGACGACGCCACGTTCCGGCTCAAGGTCAAGGCCATCCCGCTGTGGTGGCTGACGGTGACCAACCTGTTCCTGCTGCTGATCACCCTCGGCTTCCTGATGCCCTGGGCCCAGGCGCGCACGGCCCGGTTCCTGGCGGAACGGCTGGAGTCGACCGGCGAAGCCCGTCTCGATCTGGCGCGGCAGGCCGGTCGCGGTCCAGGCAGCGGCGAGGGCCTGGCGGACGCCTTCGGCTTCTCGGCCATCTGAGGCATGGCGGTCCGCTTTTTCGACGGCCGCACGGCGCGGGCGCATGAGGCCGGGGCGACCGTCGACGGCGACGCCCTGCGCATCCTCGCCGACGGGCGCGAGATCGTCTGGCCGGTGCGGGATCTCGACGTCGAGGTCGAGGCCGGCGAGGCGCGGGTGTCCAGCCGCCGCGAGCCCGACGCCCGGCTGGTCCTTCCGGCCGACGAGTGGCGGACGCTGGTGGGGAGCCGCCTCGACGACCGGCGGCGGACGCGACGACGGCGGGAGATGTGGCTGGTCGGCGGACTGACCGGGATGGCGGCCGCGGTGGTCCTGTTCGTCACCGTGGGCGTCCCGGCCCTGTCCGGTCCGCTGGCCCGGGTCACGCCCGTCTCGATGGAGCGCCGCATGGGCGTGAATTTCGAGGCCCAGATCGGCGCGGTCTTTCCGGCCTGCGAGGAGCCCGCCGCCCAAGCCGTCCTCGACCGCCTCGGCCAGCGGCTAGCGGCCGGAGCCGATTCCGCCTTCGATATCCGGGTGAGGGCGGTCGACGCGCCGCTGGTCAACGCCTTCGCCCTGCCGGGGGGCGCGATTCTGGTCACCGACGACCTGATCCGGGACGCGGAGTCGCCCGACGAACTGGCCGCGGTGATCGCCCACGAGGTCGCCCACGTCGAGAAGCGACATGTCATGCAGGCGGTCTGGCGCGACCTCGGCGCCGGCATGCTGCTGGACCTGGTGGTCGGCGGCGGCACGGGGGCCGGCCAGCAGGCGGTGCTGCTGGGCGGCCAACTGACCAGCCTCCGCCACGACCGCGCCGCCGAGATGGAAGCCGACGCCCGCGGCCAGGCCCTGCTACGCCGGGCCGGGCTGTCGTCGCAGGGCATGGCCCCCTTCTTCGCCCGACTCTCCCGGGCCGGCGGCGGCGGGCGTCTCGAGGAGGCCACGGAATTCATCAACAGCCATCCCGCCTCCAGCCGGCGGGAGCGCGCGGCCGAGGCAGCCGGACGGCCGGGCGCGCCGGCCCTGACCGAAGCCGACTGGCGGACGGTCCGCACCGCCTGCGCCGCGGGGTCAGGCGGGCCGATAGACCGCCTGCGGCGTCGCCTCGGGCTCGGCGACGACCCGGCCTTGGCGGACCAGGGCGATCAGGTGGGCCCAGACCGACAGGGCGGCCGCCGGCCATAGCCGCTCGTCCACGCCGGCGTAGAGCGCCGGGACCATGTCGGCGATCCGCCGGTCGCCCGCCGCGAGCCGGTCGAGAATCTGCCTCTCCCGTTCCAGCCGGTGAGCCCGATAGGCCGTCAGGAACGGCCCCGGCTCGGTGATGGGCGCGCCATGCGTCGGCCAGATCGTCGAGAAGCCGCGCGCGATCACCGCATCCAGGCTGGCCATGTAGGCGGTCATGTCGCCATCGGGCGGAGCCACCACGGTGGTCGACCAGCCCATCACGTGATCGCCGCTGAACAGCGCGTTCTCCTCGCGCAGCACGAAGGCCATGTGGTTGGAGGCGTGGCCGGGCGTGGCCATCGCCTCGAGGGTCCAGCCGTCGCCGGCCACGACCTCGCCGCCGGTCAGGATCACATCCGGTGTGAAGGCTTCGTCCTCATCCTCGTCGAGCCGGCCCGAGGCGTGAACGACCTGCGCGGGCGGGCGGGCGGCCAGCACCGGCGCGCCGACGATCCGGGCGAAGGGGCGGGCGAGGGGAGAGTGGTCGCGATGGGTGTGGGTGACCAGCACGTGGCTGACCCTCTGACTCTTCACCGCCGCCAGCAGGGCCGCGAGGTGCGCGTCGTCGGGCGGGCCGGGATCAATGACGGCCACGCCCGCGCCGGGCTCCGCCCCTCCGACGACATAGGTGCCGGTGCCGGTGAAGGTGAACGGGCCCGGATTGGCGGCGATCACCCGCCGGATCAGCGGCGACACCGGGTCGACCCGGCCGTAGGCGACGTCCAGTTCGCGCACGAAGGGGATCATCGCGTCGTCCTTCCAGCCCGGCCCGCGCCTTGCGTCAGGCCCCGGTGAACCTTCCCCGGAGTGCCCGATATGGCCGTTTCCATCGCCCTGGCTGTCTCAAAACGGCTCCAGCCCATCGCGGCGGCCTTCCTGTGTCTCATGGCGGCGCAACTCGCCGTCGCGTCCTGCACGCCGGAGCCGGCGCCCTACGCCGTCCGTGTCAGCCTCGTTCGCTGACGGAGTTTCTACAACGGAACGCGGCTGAGGTCGTAGCCCGCCGCCGCGTCGCGCAGGGCGCCGGGCTCGACGCC
Source organism: Brevundimonas sp. LjRoot202 (assembly GCF_964253355.1). Classification (NCBI taxonomy): domain Bacteria; kingdom Pseudomonadati; phylum Pseudomonadota; class Alphaproteobacteria; order Caulobacterales; family Caulobacteraceae; genus Brevundimonas; species Brevundimonas sp. LjRoot202. The sequence goes on from NZ_CAXUQW020000001.1 coordinate 155,762, forward strand.
GGCGAGCCGTTCCGCCATGGCCCAGGCGGCGGCGGACCGCATCCCGGAACGGCAGAAGAACACCGCCTTGTCGTCCGGTCCGAGGGCGTCGAGCGTGTCGCGGGTCGCCTGGACGGCTGCCGCATCGGGCAGGCCGTGGGCAGGGGCGTGCACGACCCTGAGGCCGGCCTCCGACCCCACTCGTTCGATCTCCGATGAGCGCGGTTGCCCCGGCTCTTCGTCGTCGGGTCGGTGATTCACCAGACAGGTGAATCCGGCCGCGGCCAGATCCGCGATCTGGTCTGGCAGGACCTGTCCCGTGACCCAGACTTGTGGTGAGAGGCGGCGGAGCGCGGTAATTATTCCGGTCATTAGTATCCGTATTTCAGCTAGTTGAGATCATATGTGGCGAGATTGCGACAGGCTGGCCAGGATTGGATTACAAACCGGTAATTGTGCGGGCGGTTCGCTTATTGCCAAGCTAGGGTCTTCCTGATCCGGGTGCATTGGGGCGCGCGGTGTTTGTTGCCGTCAATGTTCGCTTCCTCTTGGACGCGTCCTGCGGTTCCAGGAGGGTTACCTGTTGAAGAATCACGCCATCAAGCAGCGGTTGCTGCACTCGACCATGATCGGCGGAGCGGCGCTCATGGCGCTGACCGCCGTGTCGACCGTCACCCTGCTCACGCCGACCGCCGCCTTCGCTCAATCGCAAACGGGTACGCTGCGGATCGACGTCACCGGTGATGACGGCCAACCGCTGTCCGGCGCGACGGTGACCGTCAGCTCGCCCGACAGCCTCGTGACGAGAACCGGCGTGACCGACGCAGAGGGGCGCGTCCGCCTCGCGGGCCTGGACCCGGCGACGAACTACACCGTCAGCGTGGTGGCCGCCGGCTATGACGAATACACCGCCAGCAATGTCGCTGTGGTCAGCGGCAGGGACCTGAGCCTGGGTTATGTCCTGATCAGCGGCGCGCGCGCGGCCGATGACGCGACGAACATAGGCGACGTCATTGTCACCGGCCGCTCGCTGGCGGCGGTGGACGTCACCTCGGCGACCGTCGGCACCACGCTGACTCTGGACACCGTGGAATCGCTCCCCACCGGCCGTAGCTATCAGAGCTATCTGCAGCTGGTCCCGGGTACGAAGCCCGGCGCCAACCCCTCGTCGCGTTCGGGCGTGAACTATTCCGACATCGGCGGCTCCATCGGCTCCTCGTCGGACAACGTCTATTATCTGGACGGCGTCGACGTGACCGACCCGACCACCGGCACCTTCGGCGCCAACTTCAACTCCGAGATCATCCAGGAACAGTCGGTGATCGTCGGCGGCGTGCCGGCCGAATACGCCGGCGGCTCGGGCCTGATCTCGCGCGTGATCACCAAGTCCGGCGGTAACGAGTGGCACGGCTCGCTCAACTACTACCTGCAGAACGACGAACTGGTCGCCGAGGACGAGCACACCACGTCGGGTGGTTTCTCGACCTACGACACCGCCTTCACCCTGGGCGGCCCGATCCTGCGTGACCGTCTGTGGATCTTCGGCTCGTACCAGAAGAAGTTCCGCGAGGACGAGGTCCTGGACATCACCAACGGCGATATCCTGCGCACGGTCGAGCAGGAGAGCGAGTACGCCTTCGCCAAGGCCACCTGGCAGGTCACCAACGACGATCGTCTGTCGGCCAGTTGGTTCAGCGATCCGTTCGAAACGACGGGTTCTGCGTCGGCGGGCGTCCTGAACAATCGCGACACCCGTCGGGTGCAGGGCGGCGACAACTACAAGATCGACTATTCGCGCACCTGGGGCGACCTGCTGGTCAACGCCTACTGGTTCCGCCACGAGGGCGAGGTCTCCAACTTCGCCGCGAGCTCGGATATCCGTGACACGCTCGTCTTCCCGACCGCCGCGAACGCGACGCTCGCCCAGCGGTCCCTGGGCGGCTCCGGCTCCAACATCGAAACCTTCCGGAACCGTGACGAGTTCGGCGCCAATTTCGAGTACTTCCTCGATACCAGCTTCGGCACCCACACGATCAAGGCCGGCTACAACCGCACCGAAAACGTCTACGCCGAGGACTCCACGGTTCCCGGTGACGTGACCTACAACTCGCTCGCCATCGGTTCCGCCGGCGGCACCTTCCAGAGCGTGCTGGTCGACGGCGGCTGGACCGCCCGGCCGTCGGTCGGCGCCCCGGACGCCGCTCGCATTATTCAGGCGCTCGAAGGCAACGCCACGGCGAAGGCCTCCGTGGACACCGACAACGACGGCGTGGTCACCGAGGACGAACTCAACGCCCTCGTCTTCTCCGACACCACCGGCAACCCTTACGGCAACGTGAACCTCTACCGCGCCCTGCGCACGGTCAGCGGGGCCTATGAGGTGCGCAGCGAAGGCCAGTCCCTCTATCTGCAGGACACCTGGACGCTGGGCCAGCTGACCGTCGGAGCGGGCCTCCGCGCCGAGAAATGGGAGCACTTCGCTTCCGATGGCTCGCAGGTCGCCACCTTCGACTGGGAGATCGCGCCGCGTCTCAGCGTGGTCTACGACCTCACGGGCGACGGCCGCAGCAAGGTCTTCGGCTTCATCGGTCGCTACTATGACCCGGTCCGCAACAACATGTCGGACTTCGCGGGCGCCCTGACCGGCCCGGTGACCGAAGAGCAGCTCAACGTCAACGGCGAATGGGTCACGTTCCGCGTTCGCGGCGGGGCGAGCACCCCGGACGCCCTGTTCGCGCCGACCACCGAAACGCCGTACACGGACGAGTACATGCTCGGCTATTCGACCACCTTCGGTTCGGATATCGGCCTGTCGGCGTCGGTGACCCGTCGCCAGACCCGGAGCATCCTGGAAGACTTCGACCTGGCGCTGTATTCGGATCCGAACAACACGGAAACCAACCACCCGAACAACCACGACGGGGAGCACGGCTACGCCTTCCCGGGGTCGCCGTTCTTCATCCCGCTCTCGTACTTCGGCTACGACGCCATGCCGAACTCGAACTACGTCATCGGCACCCTGCCGGGTGGCGAGCGGAACTATACGGGCTTCGAGGTCAGCCTGACGAAGTTCAGGACCGACAACTGGTTCGGGCAGGTCTCGTATACCCACAACGCCGCCGAGGGTAACTCGAACTCGGACAGCAACGCCGACTACCAAGGCGACTGGATCGCGCTCGATCCCCGTGCGCCGAACGTGTACGGAGACCAGCCGGGCAACATCAAGCACCAGTTCAAGGCCTACGGTGCCTACGAGTTCGACTTCGGCCTGGAAGTCAGCGGCGTGTTCAACTGGAACAGCGGGGCCCTCTACACCCCGGCGCAACTCATCGGCGGCCGTTACTTCGCGCCGATGGACGCTCCCTACGAGTATTGGGGCGTGACCGATTCCTACCTGTCGGAGGGCTTCGTCGGCTCGGAGACGACGCCGTCGTACTACACCTTCGACATGCGCTTTGCGTATGACTACGACCTGCCGATCGGCGGGGTCGAGTTCTTCCTCGACGTCTTCAACGTGCTCAACAACCAGGCGGCCACCGACGAGCAGAAGCTGCTCGCGGGCAGTGGTCAGTACGCCTACGGCGAGGCCAATAGCTGGGTCGCGCCGCGGCGTGCCTATCTGGGCGTGCGCTACTCGTTCTGATCCGAGGGTCCGCCTGTCGGATAAACTTCAATGCCGGCGCGAAAGCGCCGGCATTTTCTTTGGTACCGTTGTCGTCCGCTCCATCGCGTCCTGCGCCGCGCGACCCCATGGGGCGCGCCCCTGCACGAGTGATTCCACACGGCGCCTCTCACCCTCGCGCGGCTCCTCAAAGGATCGGCAGGGTCCGTCCAGCGGCCCGGACCTGCAACGAGGGGCCGCGAAGCGACGCAATCATGGCGCCCCTTTGCGGCGCGATTTCAATGAGTTCACCTCGTGTGTGGCGGGATTGCGACAGAGTGGCAGCGATCGGGTTACGCCGACGTAATTATGCTGCGCCCGCTCATTGCCAAGTCTAAGGTCAAGGCAATCTGCGTGCATTGGGGTGCGCGGAGTTTGGTTAACCGTCGACGATCGCTTCCTTTGAGAAGCGTCCGGCGGTCTCAGGAGGACCACCCTTTGAAGACCCAAACCATCAAGCAGCGCTTGTTGCACTCGACCATGATCGGCGGAACGGCGCTTATGGCGCTGGTGGCGGCTCCGGCCCTCACCCTGATGACGCCCTCGGTCGCCATCGCGCAGAACCTGACCCAGGGCGCCGTCGCCGGCACCGTGACCAACCAGGCCGGCACCCCGGTCGCGGGCGCCGAAGTCGTCCTGACGTCGGTCAGCCAGGGTTTCTCGCGCAGCTTCACCACCGACGCCTCGGGCGGCTTCCGCGCCGTGGCGCTGCCGCAGGGCGTGTATGAAGTCGTCGTTAACGCGCCGGGCTTCAACTCCCTGGCCGACACGGTCAACGTCGGGTCGGGCGGCACCGCTTCGCTGACCCTGACCATGGGCGCCGCGGCCGACAACGCCACGCAGATCGACGAAGTCGTCGTCGTCGGCGTTCGTCGCGCGGTTTCGGAATTCGACGCCACGACGACCGGCCTGACGGTCAACGTCGAGGAACTGTCGCGTAACGTTCCTATCGCCCGCAACGCCGGCGCCGTGGCCCTGCTGGCCCCGGGCGTCACCGCCTCGGATACGGCCTTCGGCGGCATCCCGACCATCGGCGGCGCCTCGGCCGGCGAGAACACCTACTTCATCAACGGCCTGAACATCACGAAATTCCGTGACTTCACCGGCTCGTCGGTGGTTCCGTTCGAATTCTACCAGACGCTGGAAACCAAGACCGGCGGCTACTCGTCCGAGTTCGGCCGTGGCACCGGCGGCGTGCTGAACGGCACGACCAAGTCGGGCGGCAACGAGTGGGAATTCGGCGTCACCGCCTACTGGGAGCCCGACTCGCTCCGTGAGGACTCGCCGGACACCTACCTGGCCCAGAACCGTTTCGACGAGACCGAGTCCTCGGACATCATCTTCGACTTCGGCGGCCCGATCATTCAGGACCGTCTGTTCATCTTCGGCCTGTACAACATCCGCGATCGCGAAGCCGTCAACATCGGCACGCCGACGGTCGATCCGGCGTTCGGCGCTGGTGCGAACGGGACGCGGGTCACTTCGGACGACCCGTTCTACGGCGCCAAGGTCGATTTCCTGATCACCGATGACCACCGTCTGGAGTTCACCTACTTCTCCGACGAGCAGGAGCAGCAGACCGAGAACATCTTCGTCAACGCCGATGGCGAGGAGATCGGTTCGTTCACGCCCTCGACCTTCAAGTTCGGTGGTGAAAACTGGATCGCCCGCTACACCGGCGTGTGGACCGACTGGCTGACCACCTCGCTGGCCTACGGCGTCAACGAGTACAACGAGTACAACTCGTCGCCCGGCGACGCCGGCGCGCTGATCACCGATCAGCTGCCGGGCTTCCCGCGCCGCGGCATCTGGGGCGTCGGCCAGCCGTCGACGAACGAAGACGAGCGCACCATTCTGCGCGCCGACGTCGACATCTACGCCGACTTCTTCGGTTCGCACCACTTCCGCCTCGGCATCGACCAGGAGACGCTGGAATCCACCCAGCTGCTCGACTACTCGGGTTCTGGCTACAACTACTGCCGTCCGGGTGGCATCACCCCGGATATCGCCTGCTCGGGTGAAGTCACGGGTGGTCTCTGGTACCGCTACCAGACGCTGTTCACCGAAGCCCAGGCCCTCGCGCTCGGCCGCCCGGAACTGGAAGGCGCACCGCGTCGCGTCCGTATCCGCGCCTACGACAACGACGGTTCCTGGACCTCGACCCAGAACGCCTACTACATCCAGGACTCCTGGGAGGTCACCGACCGCCTGACCCTGAACCTCGGCGTTCGTAACGAGGGCTTCGAGAACGAAAACGGCGCCGGCGTCGCCTTCATCGACCTGCAGAACCAGTGGGCTCCGCGTCTCGGCGCGACCTATGACGTCTTCGGCGACGGTGAAGCCAAGCTGTTCGGTTTCTGGGGCCGCTACTTCCTGCCGGTTGCGGTCAACACCAACCAGCGTCTGGCCGGCGCCGAGTTCTTCTTCCAGGACACCTGGAACCTGGACGTCAACAACGGCGACCTGGTGAACGACGCGAACCAGGACGGCATCCACGACACCACGGATGAGCCGTTCCTGCTCAACCTCGTCGGCGCCACCAACCTCGCCGACGGCACGATCAAGGGCACGGCGACCTCGGTCGACAAGGAAATCGACCCGATGTTCGTGGACGAGTTCATTCTCGGCTACGAGCAGCGCGTGTTCGGCGACTGGACGATGGGCATCAAGGGCACGTACCGCGAACTGGGTACGGCCATCGATGACGTCGCCATCGACGCCGCCGTCCTCGACTACTGCGAGGCGGCCGGCGGCGGTCTGTCCGAGGCGATCTGCTACAACGTCTGGTACGGCTTCCACCAATACGTGCTGACCAACCCCGGCGAAGACATGGTCATCACGCTCTCGGGCGCCGACCTGTCGCGCGCCACGGGTGGTGCGATCACCGAGGACCGGGAAATCACCCTGACCGCGGACGCCCTGAACTACCCCGTGCCGGACCGCACCTACAAAGCGGTGGAGTTCTCGCTCGACAAGCCGTTCGACGGCGTGTGGGGCGCGCGCTTCAGCTACGTCTGGTCGGAAAGCGAAGGCAACTACGAAGGCGCCCTGAAGTCCGACAACGGTCAGACCGACCCCGGTCTGTCGCAGGACTTCGACCAGCCGGGCCTGACCGACAACTCGTTCGGCTTCCTGCCCAACCACCGCGAACACACGTTCAAGGTCTTCGGTAACTGGCAAGCGACGCCGGCTCTGAACATCGGCGCCAACCTGATCGTTCAGTCGCCGCGTAAGTTCGGCTGCCAGGGCTTCCACCCGACCGACGTCTTCGCCCAGGGCTACCAGGCGGCGTCGTGGTTCTGCGACTTCACGGACAACGACGTCATCGACGGTGTCGCGACGCCGCGGGGCTCGCAGTTCGAAAGCGAGTGGCTGAAGAACCTGGACCTGACCTTCGCCTACGATCTGGGCGAAGTGTTTGAAATCCCGGGCGACAGCCTCGTGCTTCGCGCGGACGTCTTCAACGTGTTCGACTTCTCGTCGGCCCAGGACTTCAACGAGTTCGGGGATGTGGCGCAGGACGAAGTCGACGTCGATCCGCGTGACCCGAACTACGGCAAGGCTTCGGCCTACCAGGCGCCGCGTTCGGTGCGCTTCAGCATCGCCTACCGCTTCTAATCAGCGGTCGGAAAAGACCAGACTACCGGGCGGCGGATCTTCGGATCCGCCGCCTTTTTCTTTGCTGAACGCCTGCCATGGAAAAACCATTGCGGGGTCTGAAGCGTTGCGGCATCCGAACCCGCCGACGCGGCGCACAACTCCGGAGCCCACATGATCGCCAGCCTCGCCCTCGCCGCCGCCCTGATGACCCAGACGGCTCCGACCGCCGCCGCCCGCCAGGACGGTCCCGTCGTCACCGCCGGCCCGGCCACGGGGGAGACGGCCGACGCCCTGCGCATCCGCGAGGCGGTGGCCTACGCTAACCCGCTGCCGCGCGGCGCGCCCGAGGCGGACTATCCGCTGGTCGCCTGGTGCGAGGCGCTGGTGAACGGGCACGTGGCGCTGGGCGAGACCCTGACCGACGCCGACCCGCTGGACCGGGACATCGTCCGCCTCGGCAAGCTTGAGGCCGCCGATTTCCGCGCCGCCCTCGACGCCGCCGGGCCGCGCCAGTCGGCCGGCAGCCGCGCCGCCGCCGAGGCGGCCGCCGCCGAGGCCGCCGCCAAATGGGCGCCGCTGGCCGGTCAGGAAGAGGCGGTGCGCAGTCAGGCCTTCGGCCTGTTCTTCGGCCTGCCGGGGCGCTGCGAGCACGCCGCGCGGCGCCTGCGCGAGAACATCACCACCCCGCCGGCCACGCCCGAAGAGGTCGGGCTGGAGTAGGGCGGTTCAGGCCGCTTCCGCCTTCGCCGTGTCCCGGTCGTAGTTGAGGATCGGCCCCAGCCAGCGTTCGGCGATCGCCACATCCCAGCCCTTGCGGCGGGCATAGTCCTCGACCTGGTCGTGGTCGATCTTGCCGACGCCGAAATAGTGGCTGTCGGGGTGTCCGAAATACAGGCCTGACACCGCCGCCGGCGGCGTCATGGCGAAGCTTTCGGTCAGGACGATGCCGGCGTTTTCGGTGGCGTTCAGCAGGCGGAACAGGGTGGCCTTCTCGGTGTGATCCGGCTGCGCCGGATAGCCGGGGGCCGGGCGGATGCCCTGGTATTTTTCCGCGATCAGGTCCTCGGTCGAGGCGGTCTCGTCAGGAGCATAGCCCCACAGCTCGGTGCGCACCTTCCGGTGCAACGCCTCGGCGAAGGCCTCCGCCAGCCGGTCGGCCAGGGCCGTCGACAGGATGGCTGAATAGTCGTCGCCGGCGTCGCGGAACCGCTGGGCCACCTCCAGTTCGCCGTGACCGGCGGTGACGGCGAAGGCGCCGATCCAGTCCTGGCCCTCGGGCGCGATGAAGTCGGCCAGCGCCAGATTGGCCTTGCCGTTGGTCTTGGCCATCTGCTGACGCAGGGTGTGGAAGCGGGCGATCTCCGTCGTCCGGCCCTCATCGGCGTAGACGGCCACGTCGTCGCCGATCGCATTGGCCGGCCAGAACCCGACCACGCCGCTGGCCCGGAACCATGTCTCGTCGACGATCCGCCGCAGCATGGCGCGGGCGTCGCGGTACAGGTCGCGCGCCGCCTCGCCGACGATCTCGTCCTTGAGGATTTCCGGGAAGTGGCCGGTCAGCTCCCAGCTCGAGAAGAACGGCGTCCAGTCGATATAGTCGGTCAGGTCGGCCAGATCCCAGCTGTCGAAAGCCCGCACGCCCAGGAAGGACGGCGCCTTCGGCCGGGGCGCGGCCCAGTCGATGGGGAAGCGGTTCTCGCGCGCCTTGTCGATCGGTGTCCGGGCCTTGGCCGTCTGGCCGCGGGCGTACTGCTCGCGGATACGGACGTATTCGTCCCGCGTGGCGGCCTCGTTTTTCGCCCGCTCCGTCTTCGACAGCAGGCCGGCGACCACGCCGACGGCGCGGCTGGCGTCGATGACATAGGTGGTCGATCCGGACCTGTAGCCGGGTTCGATCTTGACCGCCGTATGGGTGCGGCTGGTGGTGGCGCCGCCGATCAGCAGCGGAATGTCGAAGCCGCGGCGCTCCATTTCGCGCGCCACGAAGACCATTTCGTCGAGGGACGGCGTGATCAGCCCCGACAGGCCGACGATGTCGACCTCGTGCTCGACCGCGGCGTCGAGGATGCGGTCGGCCGGGGCCATGACGCCGAGGTCGATGACCTCGTAGTTGTTACACTGCAGCACGACGCCGACGATGTTCTTGCCGATGTCGTGGACGTCGCCCTTGACCGTGGCCATCAGGATGCGGCCGGCCTGTTCGCGCGGCTTGCCTGCCTTTTCGGCCTCCATGAAGGGTTCCAGCCAGGCCACCGCCTGCTTCATCACCCGCGCCGACTTGACCACCTGCGGCAGGAACATCCTGCCCGAGCCGAACAGGTCGCCGACGACGTTCATCCCGTCCATCAGCGGGCCCTCGATGACATGCAGTGGACGTTCGGCCTGCAGTCGCGCTTCCTCGGTGTCCTGCTCGATGAACTCGGTGATGCCGTTCACCAGGGCGTGTTCGATGCGCTTGCCGACGGGGGCGTCACGCCATTTCAGGTCGACGACGCGCGCCGCGCCCTTCTCGCCCTTGTAGTCGGGCGCCATGTCCACCAGCCGCTCGGTGTTCGAGACATTGGTCCGCTGGCGGCGGTTCAGGATCACATCCTCGACCGCCTCGCGCAGCACCGGATCGATGTCGTCATAGACCGGCAGGTCGCCGGCGTTGACGATGCCCATGTCCATGCCCGCCTGGATGGCGTGATACAGGAACACCGAGTGGATGGCCCGCCGCACCGGCTCGTTGCCGCGGAAGCTGAACGAGACGTTCGACACCCCCCCCGACACCCGCGCATAGGGCAGGGTGGCCTTGATCACCCGCGTCGCCTCGATGAAGTCGACGGCGTAGTTGTCGTGCTCCTCGATCCCGGTCGCCACGGCGAAGATATTGGGGTCGAAGATGATGTCCTTGGGCGGGAAGCCGACCTCGTCGACGAGGATGCGATAGGCGCGGGTGCAGATCTCGATCTTGCGCGCGGCGGTGTCGGCCTGACCCTGCTCGTCGAAGGCCATGACCACCACGGCGGCGCCGTAACGCAGGCACTTCACCGCGTGTTCGCGGAAGGCGGCTTCGCCCTCTTTCATGGAGATCGAATTGACGATCGGCTTGCCCTGGACGCATTTCAGCCCCGCCTCGATGACCTCCCATTTCGAGCTGTCGATCATCACCGGCACGCGGGCGATGTCGGGCTCGGCGGCGATGAGGTTGAGGAAGGTGACCATGGCCTGCTTCGAATCGAGCAGGCCCTCGTCCATGTTGATGTCGATGACCGAGGCCCCGGCCTCGACCTGTTGACGCGCCACCGACAGGGCGGCGGGATAGTCGCCCTCGATAATCAGCTTCTTGAATTTGGCCGAGCCGGTGACGTTGGTCCGTTCGCCGACGTTGATGAAGGTGGGGCGCATCTAGGAAACCTTCTCCCAGAGGGAGAAGGAGGGGCCCGCGCCCTCAGGCGTGGGAGGATGAGGGGTTACGGCGCCCGCCCGGAAAGAGCGTGGGCCCTCACCCTCCCACCGCTTCGCGGCGGGCCCCTCCCTCTCCCCTCGGGAGAGGGAAATCGTGCGCTGTCCCATCACGCCACCAGCTCGAACGGTTCGAGTCCCGACAACCGCATCGCCACCGGCCGTTCGGGAATCTCTCGCGTCGGCAGGCCCGCCACCTCATCCACCACATGCCGGATGTGCTCCGGTGTCGTTCCGCAGCAGCCGCCGACGATGTTGACCAGGCCGGAGGCCGCCCATTCCTCGATGAAATGCGCCGTCTCATGCGGCTGCTCGTCGTACTGGCCCATGGCGTTGGGCAGGCCGGCGTTCGGATAGGCGGCGACCAGGGTGTCGGCGACCCGGCTCAGCTCGGCGATGAACGGCCGCATCAGGTCGGCGCCGAGCGCGCAGTTGAAGCCGATCGCGAACGGTTTGGCGTGGCGCACGCTGTTCCAGAAGGCCTCGGCCGTCTGGCCCGACAGGGTTCGGCCCGAGCGGTCGGTGATGGTGCCGCTGATCCAGATCGGCAGGGGCTCCAGCCCTTCATCCTCAAGGTCCTTGATCGCCTTGATGCAAGCCTTGCAGTTCAGCGTGTCAGTGATGGTCTCGATCAGATAGAGGTCGACGCCGCCCTCGTTCAGCGCCCGGACCTCCTGCCTGTAGGCGTCGTAGACCTGGTCGAAGGTCACCAGCCGCGCGCCCGGATCGTTCACGTCCGAGGACATCGACAGCATCTTGTTCAGGGGCCCGATCGCGCCGGCCACGAAGCGCGGCCTGTCCGGCGTCTTCGCGGTCCAGCGGTCCGCCTCCGCCCGCGCCAGCCGCGCGCCCGCCAGGTTCAGGTCGAATACGTCGTCGGCCGACAGGCGGTAGTCCTCCTGGGCGATGGTCGTCGCCGAGAAGGTGTTGGTCTCGGTGATGTCGGCGCCGGCCGCGAAATATTGGTCGTGCAGGTCGCTGACGACGTCCGGGCGGGTCAGGCACAGGAGGTCGTTGTTGCCCTTCATCTGCACCGGATGACCGGAGAAGCGGTCGCCCCGGAACTCGGCTTCCGACAGGTCACGGCGCTGGATCATCACCCCCCAGCTGCCGTCGAGGACAAGGATGCGGTCCCGGGCGGCCGCGCGGAGGGCGGCGATGCGGTCCGGACGCGTCAATGGGCGACCCTCTGCTCGCGCACGCCCAGCACCCGGCAGATCGCATAGACCAGGTCGGCGCGGTTCAGGGTGTAGAAGTGGAAGTCGGCGAAGCCTTCCTCCTGCAACCGGGCGCAGGTTTCGGCGGCCACGGAGGCGGCGATCAACTTGCGCGTCTCGGGGTCGTCGTCCAGCCCGTCGAAATGCGCCGCCAGCCAGTCCGGCACGGTCGCGCCGCAGCCGGCCGACATCCGCTTCAGCCCGGCGAAATTGCTCACCGGCATGACCCCGGGGATGATCGGAATCGTGACGCCCGCGGCCCGCACGCGGTCCCGGAACCTCAGGAACACATCGATGTCGAAGAAGAACTGGCTGATGGCCCGGGTCGCTCCAGCGTCGACCTTGGCCTTCAGCACGTCGATGTCGTGGGCGAGGGAAGGGCTTTCGGGGTGGCCCTCGGGATAGCAGCCCACACTGATCTCGAAACCGCCCCGACGCGCCACGGCGGCGGTCAGCTCGGTGGCGTTGGCGTAGCCGTCGGCGCGCGGCGCATAGACCCCGCCGAGGCTCGGGTTCGCGGCCGGCGGATCGCCGCGCAGGGCCACGATGTGACGGACCCCGGCGGCGCGATAGCCGTCGATGACGGCGTCGATCTCCGTCCGGCTGGCCTCGACGCAGGTCAGGTGGGCCGCGGGCGTCAGGGCGGTTTCAGCGAGGATGCGCTGCACCGTGCGGTGGGTGCGTTCCCGCGTCGAGCCGCCGGCGCCGTAGGTCACCGAGACGAAATCCGGGTCCAGGGGCGCCAGCCGGGTGACGGCCTTCCACAGATTGGCCTCGGCTTCATCGCTCCTGGGAGGGAAGAATTCGAACGACACGCGCGGCCGCGACGAGTCGCGCCCGGCCCGCGCCACCGGCCCCAGCGGGGACAGCAGCAGGGCGCGGGCCTCGGCGAGACTGAGGGCCGGGGCGGTCACGCGACCTGCGCCTTGGCCTCGGCCGCGCGCTCGGCGGTCCAGATGACCACGGTCAGGCCGTCGGTGTCCGGGGGCAGGGCGATCGGCGCCGACGGGACCAGCCCGGCCTCGCCCAGCCAGCGGCGCATCTCTTCGTCGGCGAATCCCAGACGGCGGTGCTGGTGTTCCTCGCGCAGGTGCTCCAGCGTATGCGGGGCGAAATCGACGATCAGCAGCCGTCCGCCCGGCATGACCAGTCGCGCCGCCTCCGCCACCGCCACGGCCGGATCGGCGAGGTAGTGCAGCACCTGATGCACCAGCACCAGATCCGCGCTGCCCTCCGGGAGCCGGGTCGAGAAGATGTCGCCGTGGCGCAGCTCGACCTTGTCGAGACCCGCCTTCGTCACATTGGCGCGGGCGATGTTGAGCATGTTGTGGCTCAGGTCGAGGCCGAGCGACATCCTCGCCTTCTTGCCCAGCAGGGTCAGCATCCGGCCGGACCCGGTGCCCAGATCGACGACCCGTTCGAAGGGCCCGTCGCCCGCCGCCTTCTGGATGGCGGCCTCGACCGCCGTTTCGCAGACGTAGAGCGATCGGATGCGGTCCCACTGCGGGGCGATGCGCTCGAAATAGGCGCCGGCGGCGATCTCGCGATCGCGCCGCACTTCTTCGAGCCGCCGGTCGTCCGTCTCGCCGGCCGAGGCGTCCAGCCCGTCGAGGACGGTGTCGATCAGCAGCCGCGCCGGGGCCTCCGACGTCAGGCGATAGAACACCCGCGCCCCGTCCGGGAAGCGCTCGATCAGCCCGGCGTCGGTCATCAGCTTGAGGTGCCGGGACACGCGCGGCTGGCTCTGGTCGAGGATGCGCGACAACTCCATCACCGACAGCTCCTCGCCGGCCAGCAGGGACAGAATCCGCAGGCGGGTGGGCTCACCCGCGGCGCGAAGGGCTTCTACGGTCTGGTCGGCAGTCAGTGACATGAGGTCATATAAAGATATCCTTATATGGTTATGCAAGCGGAATCCGCTGGTCACCGGCGGGGATCGGGCACACTCTGCCGGGATCGAGCAAGTCTTCCGGGGACCCGTCAGATGATCCTCCATGCCCTCGCGGCCTCCATCGGCGCCCTGTGCCTTCTGTCCGCTCCCGCCGTGGCGCAGACGCCGCCGGGCCCCGCCTCCGGCCCCGGAGCCCGCATGGGCCCGCCGCGCACCATGGCCGACATCCCGGCCTGGACCGACGGGCTGTTCGGCCACCTCGACGTCAATCAGGACGCCGCCATCACCGGCGACGAACTGGCCGCCCTGAGCAGCGGCCCGGCCGCGGCCATGGGCGGGGGACGTCTGCGCCGGATGATCGCCCAGTCCGACTCCAGCAACGACGGCCGCATCTCGCGTGAGGAACTGACGGCCGGGACGGAGCGGATGTTCACCCGCATGGACGCCGACGGAGACGGGACCCTGTCGGAGGCCGAACTGCCCCGGCCGCCGGCGCCCCCGCGGCCGCCGTCGATCCCGATGCCGGCGCCCGAACCCATGCCGATGCCGGAGATGCCCGGAGGCGACTGATCAGTCCTTGTCCGGAGTCCTCGGGGTCGCGGCGCCCACGGCCGACCAGCCCCTGAAGTCGACCTTGGCCGGAATCGTGGGCGTGGGCGGCGCGTCGGGCAGGGCGGCCAGCCGCCGCTTGTTGACGTGGGCCTCGGGCCTGGGCTCGGCCTGGTCCGGATACTCGCCCCGGAAGTAGTAGCGCTGCCAGGCCTGTTTGATCGCCTCCGGATCGCCGGCGGCCATGCTGTTGTTGAACAGCGTCCGGGTCTCCTTCCACGTCTCGTACTGCCGGGCCAGATCGGCGTCGTCGTCCATCGACGCCCGGACCGGCTCGAAGGCCTCGATGCGACGGTGCTCGACCGGCTGGATGAAGCAGAAGGGCTCGTCCTTCTCGAACCGCACCTTGCCCGGCGCGGTGAAAGCCCAGTTCATCGTGAACGGGTAGGGCAGCCAGTCGGTCTCGACCAGGCCCTCCAGCGGAGCCAGCCCGTGCTTGAACCGGTTGGGGGCGCCGGACGCCCGCAGCGCCCAGCCCGGCGGCGTCCGGAACAGCCACCCCGTGTGGAAGGTGATGATGCCATGGGTGAAGTGCGAGGCGGCGAAATGCTCGAAGAAGGTGGCGTCGGCGTCAGGTTTGAACTGGATGGCCTCCGCGCCGAGGCCGCCGTCCCATTCCGCCTCAAAGCCGAACGGACACAGGATTTCCCATCCGGTCGTATTGGCCATGCTCAGGGGCAGGCAGCGATACGGGTGGCGGGCCGTGAAGGCGTCCATCCAGTCGCGGTCGGGCCGGCCGGGAACCAGCGGCGGCGGGGACGGGCGGGTGGGAAAGCATTCGAGGCGCAGGGCGGGAGCGGCTTCGGACAAGGCGGACTCGCAACTTGAGGACGAGCCCGACTATGCCATGCCGCACCGGCCGCGCCAGTGTCCGAATCTGATCAGTCTTCGGGGACCGGGGTCTTTAGCGGCTCGCCCGCGAACGCCGCCTGAAGGTTCTGCATCAGCAGCATCAGCATGCCCTGAACCGCCTCGGTCGTCGCCCCGCCGGTGTGCGGCGTCAGCAGCGTGTTGGGGACGTCGGCCCAGCGGCTCGCGTCGGTCGGTTCCTCCTCGAACACGTCCAGCGCCGCCTGGCCCAGCCGCCCGTCCTTCAGCGCCGCGATGAGGGCGGCTTCGTCGACCAGCTGGCCCCGCGCCACGTTGACCAGCAGGCCGGCGGGCCCCAGCGCCTCGATGACCTCGCGCGAGACCAGGCCGATATTGCCGTCGTCCGCCTTGCAGGCCACCACCAGTATGTCGCTGTCCCGCGCCAGTTCCAGCAACGAGGCCGCGCGCGGCCAGGCGGCGGGCTTGTCGCGCGGCCCCCACCACCGGACCGTCATCCGCAGGGCCTCGGCCCGGCGGGCCACGGCCTCGCCGATGTTCCCCAGCCCGACCACGCCCAGACGCTGTCCGTTCAACGACGGGGTGATCATCTTGGAATCGACCGTCCAGTCCCCGGCCCGCAGGGCCCGGTCGCCGGCGGCGATCTGGCGGCGGGCGGCGAGGATCAGGCCAAGGGCGTGGTCGGCGACGTCCTCGTGATTGACCCCCGGGGCGTGCGTCACGGCCAGCCCCCGGGCCCGGCACCATTCGACGTCGATGCGGTCATAGCCCGAGGTGAAGCAGGCGATCAGCTGAAGGTTGGGCAGGCTCTCGATCAGATGCTTGTCCAGCGGGAACTCGCCCGCCACCACCAGCGCCCGGATGTCGTGCTCCGCTTCCAGCGGCGGCCCCTCCCAGAAGCGATAGACGTCGTAGGCGCTCTCGAGGAACGCCGTCAGCGGCGCCAGGTGGCGCTGCATGATCAACAGGGCGGGGCGTTGGGGCATGGCCCGATTAGACCAGCCCCGACCGCCGTCGCCAAGCGTCCGTCCTAGCGCCCGAACTTCTGGAACTTGATCCGGTGGGGGATCAGGCTTTCGACGCCCAGACGACGCTTCTTGTCCTCCTCGTACGCCTCGAAGTTGCCCTCGAACCACTCCACGTGGCTGTCGCCCTCGAAGGCGAGGATGTGGGTGGCCAGACGGTCGAGGAACCAGCGGTCGTGGGAGATGACCACGGCGCAGCCGGCGAAGCCTTCCAAGGCTTCCTCGAGGTTCTGCAGCGTCTCGATGTCGAGGTCGTTGGTCGGTTCGTCGAGCAGGATCAGGTTGCCGCCCGTGGCCAGGGTCTTGGCCAGGTGCACGCGGTTGCGCTCGCCGCCCGACAGCTGCCCGACCTTCTTCTGCTGGTCGCCGCCCTTGAAGTTGAAGCTGCCGACATAGGCGCGGGTGTTGATCTCGCGCTTGCCGACCATCATCACGTCGGTGCCGCCCGAGATGGCCTGCCAGATGGTCTCGTCCGGCTTCAGGTCGTCGCGGCTCTGGTCGACATAGGCCAGCTTGACCGTCTCGCCGACGCGGATCGAGCCGGCGTCCGGCTGCTCCTGGCCGGTGATCAGGCGGAACAGGGTCGACTTGCCGGCGCCGTTGGGGCCGATGACGCCGACGATGCCGTTCGGCGGCAGCTTGAAGGTCAGGTCCTTGAACAGCAGCTTGTCGCCATAGGACTTCTCCAGGCCCTCGGCTTCCAGCACCACATTGCCGAGGCGCGGGCCCGGCGGGATCTGGATGACGGCGTGGGTCTGGGCCCCGCGCATGCTTTCCTGCTCGTCGACCATCCGCTCATAGGCGGCCAGACGGGCCTTGGACTTGGCTTGCCGGGCCTTGGCGCCCGAGCGGACCCATTCCAGTTCGCGGGTCAGGGCGCGCTGGCGGGCTTCGGATTCCGACTGCTCCTGCACGACGCGCTTGGTCTTGGCTTCCAGCCAGCTGGAATAGTTGCCCTCGTGCGGGTGGCCCTTGCCGCGGTCCAGCTCCAGCGTCCACTTGGTGACGAGGTCGAGGAAGTAGCGGTCGTGGGTCACGAGGATGACGCAGCCGGGGAAGTTCTCGAGGTGGTGCTGGAGCCAGGCCACCGACTCGGCGTCGAGGTGGTTGGTCGGTTCGTCGAGCAGCAGCATGTCCGGCTTGGACAGCAGCAGCCGGGCCAGCGCCACGCGGCGCTTCTCACCGCCCGAGAGGTTGGTCACCTCCCAGTCGTCCGGCGGGCAGCGCAGGGCGTCCATGGCCATCTCGATGCGGCTGTCGATGTCCCAGACGTCGCCGGCGTCGATCTTCTCCTGGAGGGCGGTCATCTCCTCCATAAGCTCGTCGGAATAGTTCTCGGCCATTTCCATGGCGATGGCGTTGAAGCGGGTGACCCACTGCTTCTCCTCGCACCAGGCCTCGACGTTCTCGCGCACGTTCAGGGCCGGATCGAGCTGCGGCTCCTGCTCCAGATAGCCGCGCTTGACGCCCTCGGCGGCCTTGGCCTCGCCGGTGAATTCGCTGTCCAGGCCGGCCATGATCTTCAGCAGGGTGGATTTACCCGAGCCGTTGACCCCGACCACGCCGATCTTGGCGTCGTTGTAGAAGCTCAGCCAGATGTTCTCGAAGATCTTCTTGCCGCCGGGAAAGGTCTTGGTCAGACCCTGCATCTGGAAAATGTATTGCTGCGCCATGAGGTGCGGTGCGCCCTGTCGTCCGGAAATGGGGGGAGGTTGGCGCGGGATGTAGCGACCGCGCGCCGTCAGGGCAAATGTCTAGCGACAGCGCGCGGCGGTTTGAAGGCGGCCCGGGCATGATACAGTGCCGCGTCACGCGGAGGCGTCACCATGGATCTCCGGGAAGTGCGCGGAATATCGGCCGTTTGCGCGGGCCTGCTGTGCGGGCTCACGCCGCACCCGGCGTCGGCGCAGACACCCGCGGCGCCAAACGCCTTCCGCGTCGATCTGGTGGCTGAGCGTCATGTCGCCGTCCTGCCCGCCGGCCCGCTTCATTGGCGCGTGGAGACGGCCCCGACGGAGGCGGCGGTCGGGCCGGCCGATCCCGACCTGTCCCTGACCGGCGAGGCGGACGGCCGGGTGTGGCGCTTTACCCTCGGCCCGCCAGGGGAACGCACGCCGGGCATGCGGCTTGAGGCCGAGATCGGACCCGTGCCTGTCCCGGAGGCGTCGGCATGGGTGTTGCGGCTCAACCGCGCCGGCGGCTCGCCCCGCGCCCAGACTCCGGTGCACAGGCATCCGGGTTCGGAAGCATTCTTCGTCCGGTCGGGTCGCCTGTGCCAGAAAACCATGCATGGCGACGCGGAGGCCGCGGCCGGTCAGGCCATGAACGGCCACGATCCGGGCGCGGTCATGCAGCTGACCAGCTGCGGCGCGAGCGACCTCGACCAGTGGGTGATGTTCGTGCTGGACGCGTCGGAGCCGTTCTCCTCGCCCGCCAGTTTCGACTGACACGGCGCGCGAACACGGAATACCCACGTCCCGCCGGGAACGTCCGGGCGTTCGAAACGGTTTGTCGGCTTTCCCCCCGCCAAAGGAGAGTGCCGTGCAAAACCAGGATCACGCCGTCAAGGTCCTCAACAGCCTCATCGAAACCACGCTCGACAGCGCCAACGGCTACCGCGACGCGGCGGAAGGCGCGGAGAGCCCGCCGATCCGCTCCCTGCTGTCGCACAAGGCCTCGACCCGCGAGGAGCTTTCTCGCCGTCTCCAGTCCGAGGTCCGCAGCTTCGGCGCCGAACCGGAAACCGACCAGTCCGCCATGGGCAAGGCCCACAACATCTTCACCGAGCTGAAAGGCAAGGTGATGGGTCGCGACGACGAAAGCGTGCTCGCCGAGGTCGATCGGGGCGAGAGCTTCATCGAGGAGAAGTTCGAGAGCGCCTCGCGGGACCCCGACCTGCCCGACCACGTTCGCCGTCTGATCGAATCCGAATGCGCCGCGATCCGCACGGATCACGAGGAGATGAAGCGGATGAAGTCCGGGATACACTGAGGCGGAGAGGGAGGCGGGGGCGCGGACGCCCCCGCCGTGCTCAGGCGTTGGCCCCGCCATCGACGAGGATTGCCATGCCGGTGACATAGCTGGCTTGGGACGGTTTCGCCGGCCTCAGGCGTAGTTGAAGCTGATCGAGATCCGCTCGCTCTTCGCGGCGTTCGGCGGCACTTCGTGGCGCAGCCAGCTTTCCCACATCAGCACCGTTCCGGCCTGCGGAGCGAGGTAGACGAAGGGCCGTTCGGTCTCCGGCGCGTCGGCATGGACGGCCGGGCGAGCCATCATCATCGGCAAGCGCGGATCCTCCAGCTTCAGGGCCGAGGCGCCGTCCGGGACCTCGACGTAGACCGTGCCGCTCAGGAAGGCGTGCGGATGGATGTGGCCGCTGTGGCCGCCGCCCGGCTTGAGGATGTTGACCCACAGGCTGTCCAGCCGCGGCTTGCGCGCCAGGTCGAAGTTCAGCGCCTTCGCATAGAGCAGGGCGTGCCGGTCCAGATGCCGCTTCAGCTCGGCGAACTCGGGCATCCGGTGCGGCAGGTCGGCCAGCGAGCCGTAGGAGGTGTAGCCGCGATAGCCGTGCTCGCGGCACCAGGCGCGCCCGGCCTGATCCTCCGCCGCCAGCATGCGGCAGGCGTCGGCGAGGGCGGTGTTGAAGGCGGCAAAGCCCGGCGCGGCCGCCAGCGACGCTTCATAGACCTGGGTGACGAACAGCGGGCGCAGGGACATGGCGGCTCTCTAGCGCAAGGGGCGGGGGATCAGAAGGGCAGGGCCGCTTCCCCGCGCAGGATGGCCTCGGCCTCGGCCGTGTGCTTGCCGCCTGACCGGTCGTGCAACACCAGCGGCGATAGCAGCCGCAGCGGCGCCTTGCCGGTCTTGATCGCCTGGACCAGCACCCGCTTGGCGGGCTCGTCCGCATAGGGATGCACCGGCCTCACCGAGAAGGACCCGGCTTTCACGCCCAGCAGGGCCAGCAGGTCGGCCAGCCGGTCGGCGCGGTGGACGACCACGATCCGCCCGCCCTCGCGCACCGCCTTGAGCAGGAACCGCGTCCAGGCCGCCAGCCCGTCATCGGCCATCCACGCCGCGTGTTTGCCCGCCGCCGGGGCCCGCAGCGCGCCCGGATCGTCGAAGAAGGGCGGATTGCTGATCGCCCGGTCGAACGGCTCCAGCCCCAGCGCCCGGAAGCCGGCCGCGACGTCGGCGGCGACGATCTCGGCCTCAACCCCGTTCAGCGCCGCATTCTCCCGGGCCAGGGCCGCCATGGCCGAATCCCGCTCGACGCCGGTCAGGCGCACGCCAGGCGTCCGGGCCACCACCTGCATCAAGACCGCCCCCGCGCCGCAGCCCGCCTCGATCACCCGCTCGCCCGGTCCCGCGCCCGCCGCGGCCGCCAGCAAGGCTGCGTCCATGCCGGCGCGATAGCCCCGGGCCGGCTGACGCAGCCGGACGCGCCCGCCCAGCAGGGCGTCCTCGACGATGTCTCCGCCCTGCGGAACGTACGGTGCGACCGTCACGTGGCTTGACCCTTCATGGCCCGATCACCATTGTGCGCCGCGTCGTCGCCCTGCAAGCGGCGAGCGGATTTTCAGGCGCGATCCTCCCGCGCGCCGTGCCCATGAGCTCTACGTTGGACGCAGTCACCGTCGCCCAATCCCGTCCCAAGGGAGACGTAGAACCGCTGGTGCGGCTGGCGCAGCGCGACATGGTCAGGGTCGACGCCCTCATCATCGAACGGATGCAGTCGCAGGTGCCGGTGATTCCGCTGCTGGCCGAGCACCTCGTCTCCGCGGGCGGCAAGCGTCTGCGTCCGCTGCTGACCGTGGCCGCGGCGCGCGCGTCCGGCCCGGCCGACGACATCGAGGCCTCGCGCAAACTGGCCGCGGCGGTCGAGTTCATCCACACCGCCACCCTGCTGCACGACGACGTCGTTGACGGTTCCAACCTGCGCCGCGGCAAGACCGCCGCCCACCTGATCTGGGGCGCGCCGTCCAGCGTGCTGGTCGGCGACTTCCTGTTCGCCCGCGCCTTCGAGCTGATGGTCGAGACCGGCCAGATGCGGGCCCTCGGCATCCTCGCCACCGCCTCCAGCGTCATCGCCGAGGGCGAGGTGCTGCAACTGACCCGCGCCCACGACCTGAACCTCGACCAGGACACCTATCTGCGCATCATCTCGGCCAAGACGGCCGAACTGTTCGCCGCCGCCGCCGAGGCCGGCGCGGTCGGGGCCGGAGCGGGCGAGGCGGCGGTGCAGGCCTTGCGCGCCTACGGCCTCAACCTCGGCATCGCCTTCCAGCTGGCCGACGACGCGCTCGACTACGGCGGAGCCTCCGCGACCCTGGGCAAGAACGCCGGCGACGACTTCCACGAAGGCAAGGTGACCATGCCCCTGCTACTCGCCGCCGCCCGCACGCGCGGCCGCGAGGACGCCTTCTGGGAACGCACCATCAACAAGGGCGAGCGCACCGACGACGATTTCCGCCGCGCCCGCGAACTGATCGTCGGCACGGGCGCGATCGGCTCGACCCTCGACACCGCCTGGGACTACGCCGCCGCCGCCCAGGAGGCGCTGAAGCCGCTCCCGGCGAGCGACTGGCGCTCGGCGCTGGAACAGCTGGCCGACTTCGCCGTCAGCCGCGCTGCCTAGCGCAACGAGGCGCTGAAGCGCTGGATGCGCCGGCAGGCTTCCTCCAGCGCGCTCTCGGATGTCGCGTAGCTGATGCGGAAATACGGGCTCAATCCGAAGGCCGAGCCCTGCACCACCGCCACGCCCTCGGCGTCCAGCAGTTCGGCGGCGAACGTATCGTCGCCGTCGATCACGACGCCGCCTTCGGTCCGCTTGCCGATCAGCCCCTCGATCGACGGATAGACGTAGAAGGCGCCTTCCGGCGTGGCGCAGCGGATGCCGGCCGCCTGATTGAGCATCGACACGACCAGGTCGCGGCGGGCCTCGAAATGCTTCGCCCGCTCGGCGATGAAGTCCTGCGGTCCGTTCAGCGCCTCGACCGCCGCCCACTGGCTGATCGACGAGGGGTTCGACGTCGTCTGCCCCGCCATCTTGCGCATCAGGTCGATCAGCGGCTTGGGCCCCGCGCCGTAGCCGATGCGCCAGCCGGTCATGGCGTAGGCCTTCGACACCCCGTTCACCGTCAGCGTCCGCTCGTACAGGTCCGGCGCCACCTCGGCGATGGTGCGGTAGTCGAAGTCGCCGTAGATCAGGTGTTCGTACATGTCGTCGGTCAGCACCCAGACCTGCGGGTGGCGGCGCAGCACGGCGGCCAGCGCCTCCAGCTCCGCCCCTGTATAGGCGGCCCCGGTCGGGTTCGACGGCGAGTTGAGGATCAGCCACTTCGTCCGCGGCGTGATCGCGGCCTCCAGCGCCTCGGGCCTCAGCTTGAACCCGTCGGCCTCGTGCCCGACCACCGTCACCGGCTCGCCGCCGGCCAGCAGCACCATGTCGGGATACGACACCCAGTAGGGTGCGGGCACGATCACCTCGTCGCCGGCCGACAGCGTCGCCACCAGGGCGTTGTAGATCACCGTCTTGCCGCCCGGCGCGACATGGACCTGGCTGGTATCGTAGTTGAGGCCGTTCTCGCGCTTGAACTTGGCGGCCACGGCCGCCTTCAGCTCGGGGATGCCGTCGACGTCGGTGTATTTGGTCTCGCCCCGGCGGATCGCCGCGATCGCCGCTTCCTTGATGTTGTCGGGCGTGTCGAAGTCCGGCTCGCCGGCGCCCAGGCCGATGACGTCACGCCCCTCGCGCTTCAACTCCCGCGCCCGGGCGGTCACCGCCAGGGTGGCCGACGGCTTGACGCGGGCGAGGGCGGCGGACTGCAGGCTGGACATGGCGACTCCCGGGAACGGCGGCGCAATCCTTACGCAGTTGCGAAAGGACGATCAAATGCCGCGAGAGCGCGGGCGCCGCGCTTCAGACGCCTTTCGACGTGTTCAGGGCCACGGCGGCGCGGATCAGCGCCTTCAACGCCTCTTCGTCGATGGTGTCGCCCTGATGGAAGTCGATGGCGCGACGGGTGTTTCCGTCCAGGCTCGAGTTGAACAGGCCGGACGGATCCGCCAGCGAGGCGCCCTTGGCGAAGGTCATCTTCACGGCCGTCTTGTAGGTCTCACCCGTGGTGAGGATGCCGGCGTGCTCCCACACCGGAACGCGGCCCCACTTCACCGTCTCGATCACCTCCGGGTCCGCCTGATGGATGATCTTGCGGATCCGGGCCAGGGTTTCGCCGCGCCAGTCCCCGAGGGCCGCGATCTTCGCGTCGATCCGTTGCGACGCGGAGGCGTTGTCGGCGGCGTCGCTGGTCATCCTGGTCATGGCTGTCGTTCCTCGCGTCGACCGTTCACATGCGTTCTCCGGGCAACTGGCTGGCCTGTCTGATCCAGTCGGCCAGCTGGGCCTCGTCGAACGGGTCGTCCTTGTGGATGTGGAAATAACGCACGTCCTTCTGCTTCGACCCGACCGGGGGCAGAGGATCCAGCGCCGCGCCGCGGAAGAAGGCCACCTTCAGATAGCGATCGAAGGCGTGGAAGCTGGCGAACCAGGCCCCTTCCTCGACGCCATACAGCGGCGTGTTCCACTTGACCGCCTTCTTCACACCCGGAACCGTGCGCTCGATCAGGGCGTCGAGGCGGCGCCCGACGTCGCCCTTCCAGCCCGGCGCGGCCGCGATCCAGGCCTGCACCGGGGCGTCGCCATAACCCTTGGCGATCTGGGGATTGCCGCCGGAGAGCAGGGGCGGCTGTGCCGCCTCTTTCGGTTTCTGGGCCATGGCCTTCACTCCGATCCGCGCCCGCGCCACCGGACGGCGTAGGGCAGGGCGAACATGTACAGGCCGGTGAGCGCAAGCAAGGCGAGTGGCGCCAGCGGCAGGAAATAGACCCATTCGAGAGGCTGTTTCCCGAGGCCCAGGGCGATGAAGATGGCGGCGACCACCGCGACGAAGACGATCGACGTCCAGCGGTGCAGCGACCGGATCCAGGCGTTCATGGAACCTCCTCTCAGGACGGCCGGGCGGGATCGTTGTCCCGCGCCAGCAACTGCTCCAGGTTTTCCAGGAACTGCCGCCAGCCGGCATGGGCGCCGCCGAAGGCCTGCTTCTGGTCGGGGCGGAAGCCCGCCTGTTCCACGCGCAGGCGAGTGCCCGCGCCCGACGGGGTCAGGGTGAAGGTCACGACGCTCTTCAGCGCATAGGCCGGATCGTCGTGCGCGAAATCCCAAGTGTAGGACAGGGTCCGGTTCGGCTCGACGGCCAGGACCTCGCAATCCAGCACGCCGCCCCATTCGCCCCTGAGCTTGAAGCCGTGGCCGACGACCGGCTTGAAGTCGTTCTTCATCAGCCATTCCTCCATCAGCTGCGGCTGCGTCAGCGCACGCCACAGCTTCTCCGGCGGAAACGGGATCTCCCGCTCGACCACGACGGAGCGGGTTTCGGTTGTGGCGTCGGTCATTGGTCCATCCTTTTGAGCAGGTCTTCGAGGTGGTCGAGCCGGGTTTCCCAGAATCCGGCCATCTCGCTGGTCCAGTCGATCAGCGGGGCGAGGGCGCCCAGTTGCGCGCTGTAGTGGGTCTGGCGACCGGCCGGGCGATCGCGCACCAGCCCGGCCTGCTTCAGAACACCGAGGTGCTTGGAAACGGCGGGTTGCGAGACCCCGGCGCGAGCCGTCAGGGCCCCGACCGTCTGCTCTCCCTCGCGGCACAGTCGCTCAAAGATGGCCCGCCGGGTCGGATCGGCGAGCGTTCGGAAAAGCATGTCGGGGGCGGTGGGCATGGGATTCGATAACCCGTTGGCTATGAGTTGACCTATAACCGTGCGGATATGCATGAGTCAAACGCGGCCGCGGCGGGCTCCCGCGACCCTCGCCGCCGCCCGCGCCGGATGCTAATCGGCGTCCATGCGTCGCCTTCTCGACTTCATCCTCAACATGGAAGGCCGCCGCTGGCGGACCTTGCTGGCGACGGCGCTGCTGCTCGGCGCCACCGTCGGCCTGCTGGCCATCGGCAAGAGCCAGCTGGGTCTGGCGGCGGAGGAGAATCTCGAAGCCTGGCTCCAGGGTTACGCCGGCAGCCCCTGGGCTTTCGCCGCGACGGTCGTGCTGTTCATCCTCGCCGCCTTCATCGGCGCGCCGCAGTTCATCCTGATCGCCGCCTGCGTGGTCGCCTTCGGGCCGTGGATGGGCTTCCTCTACAGCTGGGTGGCGACCATCGCCTCGGCCGGGGTGACCTACTGGCTGGGGCGCGGCCCGACGGCGCGGATGCTCGACCGTTACGGCGGGCGCACCCTGCGAAGGCTCCGGGGCTTCATCGGCAAGAACGCCTTCTACGCCAGCTTCATGATCCGCAACGTGCCCTCGGCGCCGTTCATCGTCGTCAACATGGCCTTCGGCGCGACCCGCGCGGCCTTTCCCGCCTACCTGCTGGGCTGCGGGCTGGGCGTGCTGCCCAAGACCGCTCTGGTGGCCTTCTTCGGCGGGGCGGTGGTGTCGGCGGTCAGCGGCGACGGGGTGTGGACCTCGTTGATCCTCGCCGGCGTCGCCGTGGTCTGGCTGGGCCTGATGCTGGGCGTCCGCGAACTGGTCAAGCGGCGCGAACGCGCGGCCGGCGCGCCGGACTAGCGGGAAGGCCGACAGCAAGCTTGGCTGACGGGAACGTGAACGGCCAAGCCGGGGATACCGGGGGCGGGCGCGCCGGACGCGTCGCATGGGACTTGTAATCCCCTCCGCACAAGGGCAAACGGGCCTTCGGTCGGTCAGGCGATAACGATCAGGAGGCGGTGTGCAGGGGATGCGCGCCGCCGGGGCGTCGCCGAAGCGGATCGAGACAGCGAACGCCCTTTCCAGGCCCGAACGAACGGTATCCCGAAACCATGTTCAACAGTATTTTCGGCGCGATCTCCAACGACATCGCCATCGACCTCGGCACCGCCAACACCCTGATCTACATGAAGGGCAAGGGCATTGTGCTGAACGAGCCGTCCGTCGTCGCGCTCAGAAACGTCGGGGGACGCAAGATCGTCCACGCCGTGGGCATAGAGGCCAAGCAGATGCTGGGCCGGACCCCGGGCCACATGGAAGCCATCCGCCCGATGCGCGACGGCGTCATCGCCGACTTCGAAGTCGCGGAAGAGATGATCAAGCACTTCATCCGCAAGGTGCATAACCGCAAGGGCTTCGTGAACCCCAAGGTCATCGTCTGCGTGCCGTCGGGCGCCACCGCCGTCGAGCGCCGCGCCATCAACGATTCCTGCCTGAACGCCTCGGCCCGCCGCGTCGGCCTGATCGACGAGCCGATGGCGGCCGCGATCGGCGCCGGCTTGCCGATCCACGAGCCGACCGGCTCCATGGTCGTCGACATCGGCGGCGGCACCACCGAGGTGGCCGTCCTGTCGCTGTCGGGCATCGTCTATTCGCGCTCGGTCCGCGTCGGCGGCGACAAGATGGACGAGGCGATCATCTCCTATATGCGCCGCAACCATAACCTGCTGATCGGCGAGACCACCGCCGAGCGCATCAAGAAGGATATCGGCACCGCCCGCATCCCCGCCGACGGCGAGGGTCTGTCGATCGACGTCAAGGGCCGCGACCTGATGCAGGGCGTGCCCCGGGAGGTCCGCATCTCCGAGCGCCAGGCCGCCGAGGCCCTGGCCGAGCCGGTCACTCAGATCGTCGAGGCCGTGAAGGTCGCGCTGGAAGCCACCCCGCCGGAACTGGCGGCCGACATCGCCGACAAGGGCATCATGCTGACAGGCGGCGGTGCGCTGCTGCGCGGCCTGGACGCCGAGATCCGCGACCACACCGGCCTGCCGGTGTCGGTGGCCGACGATCCGCTGTCCTGCGTGGCCATCGGCTGCGGCCGCGTGCTCGAGCATCCGCGCTGGATGAAGGGCGTCCTCGACTCGGCCCTCTGACGCGGGGTTTGCGGCTCAGGTCGAACGACCGCCTCAAATCCCTGTCATTACGGGCCGTTCGCCGGTTCCCAACCGGGCCGGATTTTGCGATAGGCTGACATGTCAGCGGGGGGCGTCCCGTTGATTCCCTCATTTCAGGAAGGCGCGCCGTGGCGTTTCGCGACGGACCGTTCGAAAATATCAGGGTGCCGCTGGTCTGGACCGCGGCGGTCGCCGTCGTGGTCGCCGCCGTCGGCTGCGTGCTGCTGCTGATCAGCGACGCCCGGGCCCAGAACTCCCCCTACCAGCCGGTGCGCGCCGGCGTCGAAAGCGTGTCCGGCCCGGTGGGCGGCGTGTTCGCGGCCCCGGTCCGCTGGTTCGGCCACGCCTCCGACTATGTCGGCGGCTATTTCTTCGCCGTCTCCGAGAACCGCCGGCTCAAGCGTGAACTGGCCGAACTGCAGCCGTGGCGCGACCAGGCCATCGCCCTGAAGAACGTCAACGCCCGCTACGAGGCGATGCTCGGCATCCGGCCCGAGCCGCCGGTCGAGATGCGCACCGCCCGCTCCATCTCCGACACCCGCGGTCCCTTCTCCAAGGCCCGCCTGCTCGACGTCGGCGCGGCCAAGGGCGTCAAGGTCGGCAATCCGGTGATCAACGAGCACGGCCTGGTCGGCCGGGTGGTCGGAACCTCGAACAACGTCAGCCGCATGCTGCTGCTGACCGACGTCGCCAGCCGCACCCCCGTGCTGGTCGACCGCACCGACGCCCGCGCCCTGCTGACCGGCGACGGCTCGGGCAATCCGCGGCTCGAGTTCGTGCGCGGGGTCGGCTCGGTCCAGGTCGGCGACCGCATCCTGTCCTCCGGCGACGGCGGCGGCTACCCGCGCGGCGTGCCGATCGGCGTCGCCGCCAAGGGCATCGACGGTTCGTGGCGGGTCAAGCTGTTCAGCGACCGCGGGGCCATCGACTATGTCCGCATCATGCTGTTCGAGGACTTCGGCCAGCTCATCGGCGCCGACGATCTGAACGCCCCGCCGCTGACCGCGCTCGACACCCTGGCCGAGGCGACGCCTGCCCAGACCACCGCCATCGCCGACTCCGCCGCCCGCCGCACCGCCGCGCGCGAGGCCGCCGCCCCGACCACGCCGTCGGCCCGGCCCACGCCGGGAGGGACCGAATGAGACGCCCCGTCGCGGTCCGCGTCGTCGGGCCGATGCAGTGGATCGTCTATCCGGCCCTGATCGCCGTCGCGGCCACCATCGTCCTCCAGACTCCCGTCGAGCTGTTCGGCCTGCACCTGCCCGAGCCAGTCATCCCCATGGTGCTGGCCTTCGCCTGGCCGCTGATCCGGCCCTCGGTCCTGGCGCCGGCGGTGCTCGTCGTTCTCGGGCTGATGCTCGACATCCTGACCTGGGGTCCGCTCGGCCTCTGGGGCCTGACCTTCCTGGCCATCTACAGCGTCGTCCTGGCGTCGCGCAGCTTCCTGGCGGGGCAGGACACGGCGGTGCTGTTCGTCTGGTACGCCGCCTGCTGCGCCCTGGCCTTCCTGCTGGCCTATGTGGTCATGCTGTTCATCGCCCCGACCCCGGCCAGCCTGATCTCGGTCTTCCTCCAGATCCTGCCGACCCTGCTGCTGTTCCCGTTCGCGCACCGGCTGATCGAACGGTTCGAGGACGGCGACGTGAGGTTCCGATGAGCTCGGAACCCCACATCTTCTTCGCCGACACCAACGAGCGGCAGGGCTCCTTCCTGCGCCGCACCTTCGTGATGGGCGCGCTGACCACCCTCGGCGGCGTCGCCCTGACCGGCCGGCTGGCCCAGCTGCAGGTCTTCCAGGCGGGCGAATACGCCACCCTGGCCACCAACAACCAGTTCAACTTCCGCCTCGTGCCGCCGCCTCGCGGCCGCATCCTCGACCGCAACGGCGTGGTCATCGCCGGCAACCGCCCCAGTTTCCGCGTGCTGGTCGTCCGCGACGAGACCAAGGACCTGGACCAGACCCTCGACCTGCTCGGCCGCCTGCTGCCCGACACCCTCGACCGCCGCCGCTCGATCATCCGCGAGGTCAACGCCGCCCCGCGCTTCAGCCCCGTTCCCGTCAAGAGCGACCTGAGCTGGGAGGAGTTCGCCCGCGTCAACCTCTACGCCAACGAGCTGCCCGGCGTGATGGCCGACATGAACGAGGCCCGCTACTACCCGTTCGGCGGCTCGTTCGCCCACGTCATCGGCTATGTCGCCAAGCCCAACGACCGCGACATCAAGGCCATCCAGGACCGCGGCGAGAAGGTTCCGGAGATCCTCTACAACCCCGGCTTCCGCATCGGCCGGCAGGGGGTCGAGAAGGCCTTCGACACCGATCTGCGGGGTGAGGCCGGCGGCAATCGCGTGGAGGTCGACGCCCGCGGCCGCGTCGTGGCCGAGGACATCGGCGGGTCCAGGCCCGCCGTTCCGGGCAAGGACATTGTGCTGACCCTCGACGCCGACGTGCAGAACCGCGCGCTCGAGGTCTATGGCGAAGAGTCCGGCGGCTGCGTGGTCATGGATGTCCGCAACGGCGACATCCTGTGCATGGTCTCGGCCCCGTCGTTCGACCCCAACCTGTTCGTCGGCGGCGTGCCGTCCAGCGTCTACAACGCCCTGCGCGATTACGAGCGCCTGCCGCTGCTGGACAAGGCGATCTACGGCACCTTCCCGCCGGGCTCGACCTTCAAGATGACCTCCGCGCTGGCGTTCCTCAACGCCGGGATCGACCCGACCGAGCGGGTGGTCTGCACCGGCGGCTATCGCTACGGCGCCCGCACTTTCCGCTGCTGGCGGGCCGGCGGCCACGGCGCGATGGACATGCACAACGCCATCAAGAACTCCTGCGACACCTATTTCTATCACCTGTGCAACCGGGCGGGCGTGGACCGGATCGCCCAAGCGGCAAAGGCCCTGGGCTTCGGCCAGGTGTACGAGATCGGCATCGCCGGCCAGTCCGACGGCACGGTTCCCTCGACCAAATGGAAGCGCGATTACACAGAGGCGACCAGCTGGGACGACGACGGCACCTGGTATCCGGGTGAGACCTTGTCGGTGGCGATCGGGCAGGGGGCGCTCGAGGTGAACGCCCTGCAGCTGGCGGTGATGGCCTCCCGCCTCGCCAATGGCCGAAAGGCCGTCCAGCCGCGCCTGGTCAAGTCGGTCGGCGGCGAGGAACGGGAGGCGGCGGCCGCCTTCCCCGACCTGCCGTTCAGCAAGGAACATCTGGACATCGTCCGCGGCGGCATGGCGGCCGTGGCCAACGACGTCACCGGCACCGCCTATCGCGCGTCCCAGCTCGGCCTCGGCGATATCCAGATGGCCGGCAAAACCGGCACCGCCCAGTCGCGCGACTACAAGCCTGGCGAGTCTCGAGGCCCCCGCAACGCCCAATGGACCCGGCGCGACCATGCCCTGTTCGTCGCGTTCGCGCCGCATGACGCGCCGCGCTACGCCATCGCCCTGATCATTCAGCACGCCCCGGCCGGCGGCGCCGCCGACGCCGCGCCCAAGGCCCGCGAGATCATGAAGACCGTGCTGCTCAAGGATCCCGACATGCGCGCCCGCATCGAGCGTCCGTTGCCGCCCGAGCCCGTGGCGCCCGCCGGCGTCGACGAGGGCGAGGGCGGGACGGGGCCCGGCGGCGAGGTTACCGGCCCCGCCGCGGCGGAAGTCGCGCCGCCGCCGGTCACGCGGCCGGCGCCCACCGCCACCTCGGGCCCGCGCCCCTATCTGTCGGAGCCGCGCCGATGACCGCTTCCGCCCTGACCCGCCCCGGCGAACGCGACCGGCTCTCGACCAAGATCGCCGAGCTGGACTGGCGTCTCGTCGGCCTGCTGTGCCTGATCGCCAGCGTCGGCGGGGCCATGCTCTATTCGATCGCCGGCGGTCGCTGGCAGCCCTGGGCCGCGGACCAGATGATCCGGTTCGGCGTCATGCTGATCGCCATGCTGGGCCTCGCCATGGTTCACCCCAAATGGTGGTTCCGCGGCGCGTATCCGCTCTACGGCCTGCTGCTCGTCCTCGTGCTGATGATCGAGTTCACGCCGCTGGGCTATACGGCCGGGGGCGCGCGGAACTGGCTCAACCTTGGCTTCATGCGCATCCAGCCGGCCGAGTTCATGAAGCTGGGCCTCGTTCTGGCTCTGGCGCGCTGGTACCACAACCATTCGGCCCAGGATGCCCGCTGGTCGTGGAAACTGCTGATCCCGGCGGGAATGATCGGCCTGCCGTTCCTGCTGGTGGCCAAGCAGCCCGACCTGGGCTCGGCCATGGTCATCGGGCTGACGGGCGGCGTGATGATGTTCGTGGCAGGCCTCAGCTGGCGGGTCATCGCCGCCGGGGCCGCCGCCGCCGTCGCCGTCATCCCGCCATTCGTGATGTTCGGCATGCACGAATACCAGCGCAACCGCGTGCTCACCTTCCTGAGTCCCGAATCCGATCCCGCGGGCACGGGCTACAACATCATCCAGTCCAAGATCGCCCTCGGCTCCGGCGGGCTCCTGGGCAAGGGATACGGCCTGGGCAGCCAGAGCCAGCTCGAATTCCTGCCCGAACGACATACCGACTTCATCTTCTCGACCTTGGCTGAGGAGTTCGGCTTCGTCGGCTCGTTCACCGTTCTGGCCTGCTACGTCGCCGTCATCCTGATCGCGCTGCGCATCGCTTCGCTGGCGCACAGCCATTTCGGCCGCATCGCCGCGGCGGGGATGACGGCCTTCTTCGCCCTGTTCGTGCTGATCAACGGCGCGATGGTCATGGGGCTGGCGCCGGTCGTCGGCGTGCCGATGCCGCTGCTGTCCTACGGCGGATCGTCGATGATGACGGTGATGATCGGCTTCGGCCTGGTGCTGGCCACGCGCGTCCACCGCTACGCCGAACTGCCGAAGGGCCACGGACTGTTCTGATCGGGGGCTGAGGCGTTAGGCTGGGGCCATGACCCAAGCCAAAGCCGATTCCGCCGCCCCCAAAGCCGACGCGCCCGTGGTTGCGCCGCCCTCGATGTTCTCCGACTGCGGCGACGCCCCGTGTCCTGAGCCGGTCCTTCCCGCCGCCTCGCCCGAACAGACCGCCGCCCTGATGGACGGCGTGCGCATGCGCGAGAACCCGGCCGAATGGGCCTTTGTCCGCCTGTCCAAACTGATCGAGGACTTCGAGAAGGGCCTCGACAAGGACGAGGAGGTGGGCGCCCGCATCGTCGGCCTGCCCGGCGACGGGACCATGTCGATCGACGACGTCGGCTTCTGGGGGCCGGATTTCATCCTGTTCCTCGGCAAGAACGCCGACGGTCGGCCGGTACGCCTGATCCAGCACTACGCGCAGATCAACGTCTTCCTCGATATCCGCAAGAAGCCCGAGGAACGCCCGGCCCGCCGCATCGGCTTCCAGCTCTCCGAAATGGTCCAGAAGACCAACCCGAAGTGAGGACTGAGGCCCAAGCGCCTACTGCCTGACCCCTACAGCGAAGCGGCCCAGTCCGTCGCCCGCAGCAGGCTGTCGATGATGCCCGGCTCGGTCGAGGCGTGGCCGGCGTCCTTGACGATGTCCAGCTTCGCCTCGGGCCAGGCCCGGTGCAGCGCCCAGGCCCCCGACATCGGCGTCACCACATCGAACCGTCCCTGGGCGATCCAGCACGGGATATGGCGGATACGCCCGATGTTCTTCAGCAGCCAGCCTTCCTCGGGGAAGAAGCCGCCGTTGGTGAAATACCAGTTCTCGATCCGCGCGAAGGCCACCGCGAACTCGGGCTCCGCGAACTTGTCGGGCCTGGCGTCCGGCCCCTGCACGCTGACCGTCTCGCCCTCCCAGCTCGACCAGGCGATGGCGCAGCGCTCCCTCTCCGCCCGGTCGTCGCCGATCAGCCGCTTGTAATAGGCTCCCATCAGGTCGTGGCGCTCGTCCTCCGGAATCGGCTCGACGAACCGGTCCCAGGCGTCCGGAAACAGGTTCGAGGCCCCGTCCTGGTAGAACCATTGAAGCTCGGGCCGGGTCAGCAGGAAGATGCCGCGCAGCACCAGCGCCGCCGCCCGCTCGGGATGGGTGATCGCATAGGCCATCGACAGCGTCGAACCCCAGCTGCCGCCGAACACCACCCATTTGTCGATGCCCAGCAGCTCGCGCAGCCGCTCGATGTCCTCGATCAGGGTCCAGGTCGTGTTGTCCTCCAGCGAGGCGTTCGGCCGGCTGTTGCCGCAGCCGCGCTGGTCGAACAGTACGATCCGGTATTTCGACGGATCGAAATAGCGCCGCATGCCCGGATTGACCGCCCCGCCGGGGCCGCCGTGCAGCACCACGACCGGGAGGCCCTGCGGGTTGCCGCACTCCTCGTAGTAGATTTCGTGCACGCCGGCCGTCGGCATGAAGCCGGTGGCGTAGGGTTCGATCTCGGGAAACAGGTCGCGGCGGGGCGTTTCGGGCACGGGGAAGGCCATACGGTACTCGGTCTCGTTTCGTGTCAGACGGGGGTGGTTTGTGTCCGCAATGCGGCAAAGCCGATCAAAAGCCAAGCCGCGATCATCAGCAGCCCGCCGACCGGAGCGACCGCGCCCATGACCGGCAGGCTCAGCAGCGCGACGGCCGAAAGGGCGAGGGCGAAGACCAGGCCGCCCCCGGCGGCCAGCCAGCCGGCGAGGATGATCGTCCGGCTCCGGACGGGCCAGACGGCGCAGACGAGGGCGAGCACCGCATGCGCCAGTTCGTAGTGTGCGCCCGTGGTCAGCAACGGCTTGACCTGCGGTCCCGCGCCATGCGCAGCGAAGGCGCCCACCGCCACGGCGAGCGCGCCGTTCAGCGCGGCGAACACCGCCAGACTGCGAGACACTGTCATGAGTGAACGGTAGCCGACAGAATCCCGCGCGTCTGCTATTCGCCCGCCATGACCGCCGCCCAGCGCCTGGCTTTGCAGTATGTGTTGCTCTTTGGCGCCAGTGGCGTGTCCCTTCCGTTTGCAGGCCTGTGGTTTCGCGCGCAGGGGTTGAGCGGGGCCGAGATCGGGACCCTGCTGGCCGCCCCCATGCTGGCCCGCGTCGTCACCGGCCCGCTGCTGGCGGTCTGGGCCGACGGTTTTGGCCGCCGCCGCACGCCGATCGCCCTGCTGGGCCTGGCGATGGCGGCCGGCTACGGCGGGGCGGGTCTGGTCGAGGGGGTCGCGGCCTGGGCGGCGTTCTGGTTCGTCGGCGCGACGGCCGCCGCGGCCCTGATCCCGCTGACCGACGTCCTGACCCTTCGGCTGGCGGCGCGCGAGGGTTTCAGCTTCTCCCTGCCGCGCGGCTGCGGCTCGGCCGCCTTCGTCGCAGGCAATGTCGGCATGGGGGCGCTGCTGCTGGCCGCGCCGGTCGATGTGATCATCGTCTGGGTGACGCTGGCCGCCCTGGGCGTCGCCGCGGTCGCCGCCTTCGCCCTGCCGCCCGAACCGGTCGCCGACGGGATGGCGCTGGCCGGGCTCGAGCGGTTCCACGGCCTCGGCCGCCTGCTCGCCGATCCTGTCTTCCTGACCGCCATCTTCGCTGTCGGCGCCGTTCAGGCCGCCCACGCCTTCCAGTACGGCTTCTCCGCCATCCTGTGGAAAACCCAGGGGATAAGTGAGGCGGTGACCGGCCAGCTCTGGGCCTTTGGCGTCGGCGTCGAGATCGCCCTGATGTGGATGTTCGAGCCGTGGCGCCGCCGCGTCGGAATCGGCCCGTGGAGTCTGCTGATGACCGGCTCGGCCGCGGCGGTGCTGCGCTGGAGCGCCATGGCCTTCGCGCCGCCGCTGTGGCTGCTCTGGCCATTGCAGGCCCTGCACGCCCTGACCTTCGCCGCCACCTTCCTGGCCGGGTGCAGATCGTCGAACGCCTGTCGCCGCCCGACAGCCAGACGGCGGCCCAGACGCTCAGCTCGGTGCTGTCGGCCGGATTGCTGATCGGTCTCGCCACGGCGGCGTCGGGGCCGCTCTATGATCGCTTCGGCGCGGGCGGCTACTGGGCCATGGCCGCGATGGCCGTCGCCGGCCTGCTCGCCGCCGTTCCATTGCGGCGCAGGCTGGGCGACGTCAGGCCAGATCGCCGATCGCGGCGTCCAGCAGCATGAAGGCGCGGCCGCCGTCGGACGTCAGCCGTCCCAGCACGCCCGCCTCGTCCCGGGCCGCCGCCCGCGCGGACAGGTCGCTGGAAAAGACCCGCACGAACGCTTCGGCGTCGGCGCGAAGGTCGGTGTCGGTCAGCACCCGCCGCGACACGCTGCGCACCGCCGCCGGCGCGACCCGGCGCACGATCTGCCGGGCCCGATCGGGGTCGCCCCCGGCCACCGCCTGGGCGGCTTCCTCGACACGAGCGCGGGGCAGCAGGGCGTTGGGATCGACGCCCATCCGGCGGATGGCGGCGGTGATCCGCTCCTCCAGCGCCTCGCCGTCGGCGGCGGGCATCACCGGCGTGTCGAGATCCAGCGGGGCCTCGCCCGGTCCTCCGTCCTCCAGATCGCTCCAGCCCAGCCGGTCCTTCTCTGGCTGGTTGGGAATGTTCGAGCCCGGCATCGGCGCCAGCTTCAGCCGTCCGCGCAGGCCGAAGCCGCGCGGCTCGCCGGACCGCTCAGGTCGCGGGCGCGGCGGCGTCTCGGGCTCCGGCTCGACGGTTGGAGCCACGATCTCGCGGCGGCGGGTGGTCGGGCTGTCGCCCGAGACCACGCCCATCAGCCGGACGGCCTCGGTCAGCATGTCGTAGTTACGCCGCACCCGCTCCTGGAAGCCGGCGTCCAGCGCCTCGGTGTCGGCGGCGGCCTTCTGCGAGGCGGCCGACAGGGCGGCGAGGCCCTCCTCGACCGAGGCGCGCACGGCCTCGACCCGCTGCTGGGCTTCCTCCGGCAGACGGGACGCCCGCTCATCCAGATTGGCCATGGCCTCGTCGATGCGGGCCAGCGCCGTGTTCATGCGCTCGACGGTGGTTTCGAGCTGCTCGAGCGCCCTCTGGCCGGTCTCGTCGACCAGGCCGCTGGTCTCGGCGACGATCCGGCGGGCGCTGTCGACCCGCGCGTCGGCGGCCTGATCGGCCTTCTGCGCCGCCTCGAACAGGGCTTCGCCCAGCCTGTCGGCGCGGACCCGCGCCTGTTCGGCCGCTTCCGCGGCGGCGGACCGCGAGTCTTCGGCTGTGGCCTGCAGGGCGGCGAGGGCCCGGCGGGTCTCTTCGACCAGCGCGTCGCGCGCTTCCGCGGCCAGGCTCTCGAACTTGTCGAGCGCCAGCTTGGTCGCGCTGTCGAAGCCGTCCGCCTCGCGCTGGGACATCTCGACCAGGGCCCGGAACTGGTCCGTGGCGGCCTCGACCAGATCCTTGATGCTCTCGGTGGTCCTCGCGGACGTCACGCCCAGTTCGTCGGTGACGGCGCGGGTGGCGGACAGCTGCTCGGTCAGTTGGGCGCGCTGGCTCTCGACCTGGGCCGAGAAATCCTCCTGGTCGGTGCGCAGGGCGTAGGCTGCGGTGACCAGGGCGGCGCGCTGCTGGCCCAGGCCTTCCTCGACCGACTGGATCTGTTCGGCCACGCCGGAGCCGGCGTTCTCCAGCCGCAGGGTCTGGCGGGCCAGATCGTCGGCGGCCACGCGGGCGGCGTCCTGCGCCTCGCCGGCGGCGGCGGCCAGGTCGGCGGCGCGGGCGGCCAGCGCGGCCTCGGCCTCGCGCAGCTGCGTCTGCGCCAGGTCGGAAGCGTCGACGACCATGCGCGACTGCCGCTCGACCGCGTCGAGGACGCCGGTCGCCTGACTGTCGAGCTGGACGCCCAGGGTCTGCATCTGGTCGCGTTCCTGGCCGAGCTGCTCGGCCAGACGGCGGGCGGTCCGGCCGGCGGTCTCGGCGGCCTCGTTGAGGCGGATGGTCTCCTGCGCCAACGCCTCGCGCAGCAAGGTCATGTCGTTGCGCGCCCGTTCGGCGGCGAGCGAGGCCTGGTCGATGTCGTTGCGCAGCGAGTGCAGCACCTCGCCGGTCTGCTGGGCCGCCAGCGCCGTCGGGGCGACCAGCGCCTCGGACAGGTTTCGAGCCCGTCGGGTCTCGGCGGCCAGTCCGGCGCCCTGCCGGATGGCGTGGGCCAGCATGATGGCGAGGCCGGCCGGGGCGAGGGCGATCAGGGCGTAGATGGCCAGTCGAAGCGGCTCCAGCTCGGCCGCGCCCGCCCCGATCTCATAGGCCAGCCAGGCCGCTACGCCGCCCATCCACAGGACCGCCGACACCCCGGCAAGCAGATAGGCGTGCTGTCCGGAGGGGGCCGGCTCGGTCGGCCGCCGCAGCGGGGCGGGGGGTGGGGGCGGATCGTAGGCGACGGGCGGCGCGTCGGCGGACTGGTTCATCCCGGCTGCGACGGGGGCGTCCGCCCCTTCCGTGCGCCTGGCCGCCTCGGCCGCCCTTTGCTCGGCCTGTCGACGTTCCTCGGCGAGCCGGCGACGGCGGCGTTCGGACATCGGGCGCTCGGTCGTCTCGGGCTCCGGCGTTGGCTCATCGGGCGCTTCAAGCGCGGCCTTGATCTCGGCCATGGCGTCGACCTCCGGCTCGGGGTCGGTCAGGTTCAGCGGCGGCCGTTGGCGGGACTTCATGAGGCGGCGATCTCGTCAGGATGCGACGTCGCGCAGCCGGGGCGCGCGACCCGGCGGAACCCTAGCGGCTCATTCGCGGCGCGCAAAGGCGAGCGCCGACAAAACGACGGTCGGCTCAGCAGTCCTGCTGGCGGTCGGCGGCGGCGAGGATGGTCGCGGCGGGCCTGTCGCCGCCGCAGTCCCGGACGCGGTGAACCTCGCGTTGGGGCTTCTCGGGGGCGTCAAGCTGCAAGCCGAACTGCGACAGGGCCGCGGCGGCGAGCATGGCGACAAAGCCGATGATCATTTCGATCAGCGCCTGCATCGCCGACCTCCCTTGTCCGGAATGAACAGCGTCTTATGCCTTTAAAACGACGTTCCAGCAATCCGGGCATGGAACGGAACCGGGCGGCATGCGTCCTGTAAAGCTTGGGCGCATGCCGCCGTCATGCGAATCGGTCAGGCTGCATCCATGAGCCTCTCGGCGGACGAACAGAATGAGCCCTGGCTGGCGCCGGGGGACAACTGCTGGCGGACGGAGACCGCCGGGCGGTTCGCCGTGCTGATGGAGAACGCCGCCTACTTCGAGGCGCTCCGGTCCGCCCTCGAGAAGGCGCAACGCTCGGTCGTGATGCTGGGCTGGCAGTTCGACCCGCGGACCCGGCTGGACCCCGAGACCGAGCCCGGCGATCATCAGGCGGAGATCGGCCACCAGCTGCGCATGCTGGTGAAAGCCCGGCCGGATGTCGACGTCCGGCTGCTGATCTGGAAATCGCCGCTGGTCATCGCCGCATCGCAGGGCTTCTTCCCGCACCGAGCCCAGAGTTGGTTCCGCAAGCGGATGGTGGAGTTCCGGCTCGACCGCGCGGGTCCGACGGGCGCGTGCCATCACCAGAAGGTCGTCATCATCGATGACGCCGTGGCCTTCTGCGGCGGTGGGGATATCGGCACCGACCGCTGGGATTCCGACGAGCATCTGGACGGCGATCCCCGCCGTTGCCAGCCTTCCGGGCTGATCCCTTCCCCGCGGCACGAGGTCATGTGCGTGATGGACGGACCCGCCGCCCGGGCGCTGGGCGATCTGGCTCGCGAACGATGGTTCCGGGCGACGTCGGAACGCGTTTTCGCCGTTGACGTCGACAACGACCCCTGGCCGGAAGGCGTCGAACCTGACCTGCTCGACACCCCGGTGGGGATCGCGCGGACCGAACCGGCCTGGGGGGGCAGGGCGGAGGTGCGCGAGAACGAACGCCTGCACCTGGACGCCATCGGCCGGGCGCGCCGGCTGATCTATCTCGAGAACCAGTATTTCACCTCGCCGAAGATCGCCGAGGCGCTGGCGCGACGGCTGTCGGAGCCCGACAGTCCGGAGGTGGTGCTGGTTTCGACGGGCGGCAGCCCCAGCTGGTTCGACCAGATGACCATGGATACGGCCCGTTCGGAGGTGCTGTTCCGGCTGGAGCAGGCGGACAGAAACAACCGCTTCTTCGCCTTCGCGCCGCATACCACCGGCGGCGAGCGGATCATCGTGCACGCCAAGGTCTCGATCTACGACGATGAGGTGCTGCGGATCGGATCGACCAATCTGAACAACCGCTCCTTCGGGTTCGACACAGAATGCGACGTGGCGGCCGCGCCGACCACGGAGGCCGGCCGGGCCGCCATCCAGCGGTTCCGTCACCGCACCATCGGCCACTGGATCGGGGAAAGCGCCGAGGAGTTCGCCTCCGCCGAGGCCTTGGTCGGGTCCGTGGGTGAGGCCATCCAGCGCTTCGACACAGGCCGGATGCAGATGCTGGGCGCGACTCCGCCGTCGTCTGTCGAGCGCTTCATCGCCGAGTTCCAGCTGGGGGATCCGACCTCGCCGGCCGACGCCTTCCGGCCGTGGAAGCGGCGGAGTCCGTCGCAGCGGAACCGGCCGCCGCGGATCAGCTCCTGATCTCGAAGTCCACGATCAGCGGCAGGTGATCCGACGCCATGCGGGCGAGGGGCGAGAATGGCGCGGTCACCCCGGTCACCACCACCTCCGGGCTGGTGAAGCAGTGGTCGATGCGGATAGCCGGAAAGCTGGAGGGGAAGGTCTTGACCGACGGCCGGAGCCCCAGCGCGCGCTGACAGTCGGACAGCCGCCGCGCCAGCGCCTGATAGGGCCGGGTGATCGACGTCGCGTTGAAGTCGCCGGTCAGCAGGGTGGGGCCGACGCACGAGGGATGACCCAGCCACCCTTCGCCCAGCAGGGCCGCCGCCTGCAGGCGCTGTTCGCGCGGCACGAGTCCGAGGTGGGTGTTGATGACATTCAGGGTGACGCCGTCGAAATCGATCGCCGCCCAAAGCGCCCCGCGCGGCTCCAGCCCCGGGACGCCGCGAATGCTGGGCAGAGCCCCCGACTTGACCAGTCGCTCGGGCCGCAGGGTCAGGATGGCGTCGCCATACTGTTCGGCCTCGACCTTCATGGCGGCGTGGAAGTGGAAGGTCATGGCGAGGCGGTCTGCGATCGCGCTGGCCTGATCCACCAGCCCGGTGCGTACGCGGCCGACGTCAAGTTCCTGCAGACAGACGACGTCTGGCTCGTGTTCGGCGATCACCGCGGCGACCCGCCCGACATCCAGCCGGCGATCGACGCCGACGCAGCGATGCACATTGTAGGTCAGCAGGCGGGGCATGAAGTCCTGGACGGGCCGGAGCGCTCGACGGCCGGGCTAGGCCATTTCCATAAGGAATGCGACCCCCGGGGGGCGCGTTCCGGTTCCGCCTCAGATCACCACGAGGCGGTCGACGACTTCATTGGGGTTGTCCGAGCCTGGCGGGAAATGCGTCGCGAGAACATCGCCGCACAGCCGGACCGCCGCCTCGAAGCCGCCCGCTGGATCATCCCGCTTCAGACCCTGGGACAGGGCCTCGGCTGCGTTGCCCCAGACCGCCTGGTCCACCTTGGCGTGGATACCCTTGTCCGCGACAACCTCCACCTGGTGATCGCTCAGGGCCGCGAAGATCAGCACCCCGGTGCGGGCCTCCGTGACGTGAAGGCCATGCGCAAGGAACTGCTGCACGGCCGCGTCGCGGACGCGGGCGCGTCGCACGGCGCGCGGCGTCACCCAGCGGGTCACCGCCGGCGCCCGCGTGAGCAGGTAGACCGTCAGGAACACCACTGCCTGGACCAGGGCGTAGGCGCCGAGGGCCTGTCCGAGCGAGACATCGCGCGCCGCCAGGTGAGCCGCTTCCCAGCCGTCGGCGAAGCCCGGAATCCAGGCCGGCTCGAATCCCAGGGGGATCAGGGCGAGCGGCAGGATCAGCGCGGCCGCGGCCGCCCAGGCCAGCGAGACGTCGTGATAGGACGACACCCGGCGGGCCAGAACGCAGAAGATTTCACCCGAGGTGTGCGCCTCCGCCGCGGCGATGGCCGTGGCGATCCGGTCGTGGGCTTCGGTCGTGAGTTTGATCACCATCCGCCGGACGCGCCCCCACCGCCAAAGCTGCCCCCGCCGCCGCCGAAGCCGCCGCCGCCCCATGACGAGCCGCCACCGCCTCCGCGGCCGCTGCTGCGCATCGCCTCGGCCGCCGCCCAGATCAGGATCGGAGCCACGCCGGAGCCACGCCGGGGCCGGCCGCCCCGCGCCAGACCGCCGATCACGCTCGTGAAGAGCAGGAAGAAAATGAAACCGATCATGATCATGGGCCCGACCGGCATCCCCGCCTTGGGCGCGGCGGCCGCGGCCGCCCGGGCCTGGGCCTCGGCCGGGTCGAGCCGCAGCTGGGCGTCGATGGCGTCCACGCCCTGCTGGATGCCGCGTTCGAAATACCCCTCGCGGAACGGCGGAAGGATCTCGTTGTGAATGATCAGGGCGGAGAGGGCGTCGGTCAGCACCGGCTCCAGGCCGTAGCCGACCTCGATCCGGACCTTCCGCTCCTCCGGGGCGACGATCAGCAGGACGCCGTTGTCGTCCTCGGCCTGGCCGATGCCCCAGGCGCGGCCGAGCTGATAGCCGTATTCCTCGATCTCGCGGTCCTGCAGGCTGTCGACGGTGACCACCACCAGCTGGTCGGAGGTGTCGCGCCCGAGCGCCTCAAGCTTGGCCGTGAGCGCGGTCTCGGCTTCCGGCGACAGCAACTGCGCCTGGTCGACGACCCGGCCGGTCAGGGCGGGGAAGGTCGGCTGGGTGGAGGCCTGCGCCGCCGCGGCGTCGGCCAGGCACAGCCAAGCCGACGCGGACAGGGCGATCAGCAGCCCGGCGAGACCCGTCCGTGCTCTGGTCAGGACGGCGATCA
This sequence comes from Brevundimonas sp. LjRoot202, assembly GCF_964253355.1. Taxonomy (NCBI): domain Bacteria; kingdom Pseudomonadati; phylum Pseudomonadota; class Alphaproteobacteria; order Caulobacterales; family Caulobacteraceae; genus Brevundimonas; species Brevundimonas sp. LjRoot202. The sequence goes on from NZ_CAXUQW020000001.1 coordinate 197,726, forward strand.
CGGAGCGGGCGGAGCCGAACCGGGCTGGGTCGGAGCTGCGGTCCCGCCGGGCGCGGCGGGGTTGATCGCATCGAAATTGACCGTCGGGGCGGTCTGGGCGGCCTCGGTGGCGGTGAACAGCTGCATCGGGTCGGAGCCCGCGTGGATCGTCTTGGCCCAGATCACGGTCGGGAAGGTCCGCAGCGACGTATTGTAGTCGCGGACCGCCTCATTGTAGTCGCGCCGCGCCACCGCGATGCGGTTCTCGGTGCCCTCCAGCTGGGATTGCAGGGCGATGAAGTTCTGGTTCGACCGGACCTCCGGGTAGCGCTCGACCACCAGCATCAGGCGGGAGAGGGCCTGGGTCAGTTCGCCTTGCGCGGCCTGATAGCGTTGGAAGGCGGCGGGGTCGCTCAGGGTTTCCGGCGTCACCGTGACGCCCGTGGCGCGGGCCCGCGCCTCGATCACCTGCGTCAGGGTGGTGCGCTCGGCGATGGCCGCGCCCTGCACGGTGGCCACGAGGTTCGGGATCAGGTCCGAGCGCCGCTGGTACTGCGACTGCACGTCGGCCCAGCGCGCCTCGGCGGTCTCTTCCTTGGTCGGGATGGCGTTGACGCCGCAGCCGGTGACGGCGGGGGCCAGGACCACCACGGCGGCGAGGGCGGCCGCGCGGGCGTTCAAGGGAATCATCGTCGTCTCCTGACAGGCTGTAGTCCCAATCAGATGACTATCGGAGGTTAGGCTCCGCCGTTCAAGCGTCCAGCGGTTCGGGCGCGACGCCGGCCGCGCGGCAGGCCGCTGTATAGGTGTTGGCCAGCAGGCAGGCGATGGTCATCGGTCCGACGCCGCCGGGGACCGGGGTGATCCGTCCCGCGACCGCCGCCGCCTCGACGAAGGCCACGTCGCCGACGACCCGTGTCTTGCCCTGCGCCGCCTTCATCGGATCGCGGGACGGGACCCGGTTGATGCCCACGTCGATGACCGTCGCGCCGGGCCGGATCCAGTCGCCGCGGATCATCTCGGCGCGACCGACGGCGGCGACGAGGATATCGGCGGTGCGGCACAGGGCGGGGAGGTCGCGGGTGCGCGAATGGGCGATGGTCACCGTGCAGCTCTCGCCCAGCAGCAGCTGGGCCATCGGCTTGCCGACGATGTTGGACCGCCCGACGATGACGGCGTTCAGGCCCGACAGGTCGCCAAGCTCGTGCTTCAGCAGCATCAGGCAGCCCAGCGGCGTGCACGGGACCAAGCCGGGCAGGCCGACGGCGAGCCGCCCGGCGTTGACGACGTGGAAGCCGTCGACGTCCTTGTCCGGATCGATCGCGCCCAGCACCGCCGCGGAGTCGATGTGGCGGGGCAGGGGCAGCTGGACGAGGATGCCGTGGATGCCCGTGTCGGCGTTCAGCGCCGCGATTAGCTCCAGCAGCGTCTCCTGATCGGTCTCGTCGGGCAGGCGGTGAGTGTCCGAGCGCAGGCCGGCGCGCAGCGTCGTCTCGCCCTTGTTGCGGACGTAGATCTGGCTGGCCGGGTCGTCGCCCACGATGACCACGGCGAGGCCGGGCTTGACCCGGTGGGCCGCCTCCAGCCGGGCCGAGGCGGCGGCGACGCGCTCGACCAGCCCGGCCGCGAAGGCCTTGCCGTCGATCAGGGTCGCGCGGGTGGGATCGGCCGTCATGGTTTCGGCTCCGGTCGTCAGGAATCGTGCGGTGAGCGCGATTTACAGATGGGGCGGTTCGGCGTCTATGATCGAGACCGTATTCAGGGGGACCGCATGCGCCGTCAGACCATTCTCGCCGCCGCCAGCGGCCTCGCGCTCGTTCTGGGCGCCGGCTCCGCCCTGGCGCAGGCCGCCTCGCCCCTCGCGCCGGGCGCGACGGTGGAGGGCGCGATCGAGGACGGGGATCTGACCGCGGTCGAGGACTCGTACCGCTACGACGACTACGCGGTCACCGCTCGGGCCGGGCAGCGGTTCGAGGCCGTTCTGCGGTCCGGTGAGTTCGACACCTATCTTGAGGTGTTCCCGCCGGCCGAGGCGGCGGACGCGCTGGCCTCCGATGACGACGGCCTCGGCGAGGGCACCGACTCCCGCCTGCGCTTCACGGCGCCCGAAGCCGGAACATACATCCTGCGCGCCCGCCCCCTGTCTGGACTCGAGGGCGGCGCCTACACGCTCAGCCTGACGGAACGGCCGCCGGCGCCTCGCGCCCCGCGCCCGTCCGGGGTCCGCGTCGGGCAGAGCGTCAACGGCGAACTGTCGAGCCGTGATCCGGAAACCGACGACGGCCTGCCGTACGACGCCTTCAGCTTCCGCGCCCGCCAGGGCGACCGGCTTGCGGTGGCGCTGGACAGCGAAGCCTTCGATCCGGTGCTGAGGCTCGGCCGAATGACGGACGGCGTCTTCGTCGAACTGGCGGAGAATGACGACGGTCCCGACAGCGGCCTCAACTCGCGCCTGCTCTTCACCGCGCCGGAGAACGGCGAATACCTGATCCGGGTGACGCCGCTGAACGGGACCGATGTCGGGGCCTACAGGCTGAGCCTTCAGGAGGGTCCGCCCCCGGCCGCGGCCCGGTCCATCGCCATCGGCGCCACCGTCGAGGGTGAGCTGACGGAGGATGACGGCAAGAGCGAGAGCGACACGCCCGCCGACGCTTATCGGTTCGAAGGGCGGGAGGGCCAACGGGTCCGGATCGACATGACCTCCCGTGACTTCGACACCTATCTCGAACTGTTCGACGAGAACCGCGTCAGTCTCGACGATGACGACGACGGCGGGCCGGAGGGGACCAACTCGCGGCTGACCTTCACCCTGCCGGCTACGGGCTCCTACATCATCGAGGCGCGGGCCTTCGCCGAGGCCACCGGCGATTACAGCCTGTCGATCAGCGAGGTCGAGCCGGATCGCCTGCCGGACAGCATCGCCTTCGGCGCCTCCGTGCAGGGCGAGATCGGCGAGGACGACCCACGCGACGATAACGACCGCGGCTACGACTCCTTCACCTTCTCCGGCCGCGAGGGGCAGAGGATCCAAGCGACCATGCGGTCCGGAGACTTCGACACCCTCTTGCAGATCGGCAAGACGGACGGCCAGTTCACCGCCCTGGCCTCGGACGACGACGGCCTGATGGAAGGCACGGATTCGCGGCTGAACTTCACCCTGCCGGAAGACGGCGACTATATCCTGCGCGCCTTGCCGTACGGCTCGGACGGCAAGGGCCTTTATGCGCTCGAGCTGATCGATCGCGGACCCCAGCCGCAACCGGGCAGCATCCTGGTCGGCTCGACGGCCTGGGGGACGTTGACGGAGACCGACGCCACCACGGACAGCAACAGCCATTACGACGCCTACCGCATCACCCTGCGCGAGGACGAGAAGCTGCTCATCACCATGGTCTCGAACGACGTCGACAGCTTTGTCGTCATCGGGCGCGAGAAGGATGACGGGGAGTTCGAGGTGCTGGGCTCGGACGATGATGGCCTGGCCGACACCCACGCCAAACTGGAATGGACCGCGCCGGACGACGGGACTTTCGAGATCCGCGCAGGGGCGTATCAGTACGGTCAGACCGGGGTGTACGCCCTGACGGTCGAAAAGCAGCCCTGAGCCTTCTTCGGGCCACCGCGTTGGGCGGAGTATGCGTTTGACCGACATCACCGCCCGCAAGGACCAGCATCTCGACGTGATCCTGGCGGGAAAGGCGCGACACGGGCGGAACAGCGGCTTCGCCGACATCCATTTCGTGCACGAGGCGCTGCCCGACCTCGACCACGGCAAGATCGACCTCGGCGCGGACTTCCTCGGTCGCCGCCTGAAGGCGCCCCTGCTGATCAGTTCGATGACGGGCGGGCCGACCCGGGCCGAGGCCATCAACGCCCGGCTGGCCGAGGCCGCCCAGCATCTGGGCATCGCCCTGGCGGTCGGCTCGCAGCGGGCGGCGCTGGAGGCCGAAGGAACGACGCCCGGGCTGGACATGGCGCTGCGGTTGAAGGCCCCCGACACGCCGATCCTGGCCAATATCGGCGCGGCCCAGCTGACCCGCGGCTTTGGCGTCGACGAGGCGCGGCGGGTGCTGGACATGATCGCCGCGGACGGACTGATCGTGCACCTCAATCCCTTGCAGGAGGCTTGCCAGCCCGAGGGTGATCGCGACTGGTGGGGCGTCGGCGCGGCGCTGGAGGCCCTGGTCAAGGCGCTGGACGCCCCGGTGGTGATCAAGGAGACCGGCGCCGGCCTCTCGGCGGCGACGTCGAGGCGGTTGATCGAGATGGGCGTGGCCGCGATCGACGTGGCGGGGGCCGGCGGCTCGAACTGGGCCATGGTCGAGGGCGAGCGGGCCACCGAAGCGGACGACAAGGCCCATGCCGCGGCCTTTGCCGACTGGGGCATCCCGACGGCCATGGCGATCGCCGAGGCGCGCAGGGCCTGCCCGAAAGCGACGATCATCGGTTCCGGCGGCGTGGCCGACGGCGTCGACGCGGCCAAGGCCATCCGGCTGGGGGCCGACATGGTCGGGCAGGCGGCGGGGGTCCTGGCCGCTGCGACCGTCTCGACCGAGGCGGTGGTCGAGCATTTCCAGACTGTGATCCGCCAGCTGAGGACCGTCTGCTTCTGCACCGGCTCGGCCAATCTGACCGCCCTGCGCCGGGCCCCGCTGCAGGGGTGAGGGGGTTCGGGATGGCAGGGTTCATCCCAAAAAATGCGATGCGGTCTTTTTCATGAAGGGCGAGCGGGGACGTCAAACCGCCCCGGGCCGCGCCTGGACGGCGGCGCGGCGTGCGACAGGGATGTCAAAGACCAGGCCCGGCGGGCGTTTGGGCACTAGAGCACGGGCCTGCGACAAGAGCGGTCGTAGGGGCGCGAACGCACGCGCGGCGCCGCCGCGGAAGGGTGCGGGATGACCGCTCGCGACCCCTGAAGTGTCGGGATGACAGGGTATGGGAGTGTCGCGTCAGATATCGTGGGAGGCGCCACGCGAAACTGGGCCTTACAACGGCAAAGGTTTCAGATAACGCTGCGGCGTCAACTCAACAGGAAGATCGACATGAAGCGGTTCACCAGTGTGCTTTTGGCGGGCGGTCTCCTCGTCACGGCCTTGCCGGCGGCGGCCCAGTCCACGATCCGGGCAGGCGACAGCGTGCAGGGCTCGCTGAGCTCTTCCGACCCCTCGCTTGAAGACGGCAGCCATTACGACTGCTTCAACCTGCAGGCCCGGGCCGGAGAGCGGATCGGCATCACCCTGAGATCGAATGATTTCGACGCCTATCTGGCGGTTGTGGAGGGGCGGAACTGCTCGTCCGAGGCAAGCGTGGAGACCGACGACGACAGCGCCGGCGGCACCGATTCCCGCGTTCAGATGACGCTCGGGTCGGGTCCCTATTCGATCCGTGCGAACAGCCTGAGCGAAGGCGAGGTCGGCCGTTACACCTTGGCCGTCGAGGGTCTGGCGGCTGTCCGGCCGGTGGATCCGATCTATCTCGGCCGCGCGTCGGGCCAGTGGTTCGGGGACCTGGCCGCGGGCGACGCCCTGGCTGACGACGAGTCCTGGTTCGACTGCTACGCCTTCGACGCCCGTTCGGGCCAAACGGTCGGGATCGGCCTGACTTCGCAGGATTTCGACGCCTATCTCTCGCTCCATGAAGGCGGGACCTGCGACGTCGAGATCGTCTCGGACGACGACAGCCTCGGCGACGGAACCGACGCCTACATCGAGCACGTCATCGAGCGCAGCGGCCGCTATTCGATCCGCGCCAACAGCTTCACTTCAGGCGAGACGGGCCGCTACGCCCTGGTGCTCGAAATCGAGTAGGGCTCAGGCCGAAGGCGGCAGGTTTCCGGCGAAGACCCGATAGCGGCCGGCGCGGACGCCGTCGGTCGCCCGGGCGATGTCCGGCGCGAAATAGTGGTCGCTGCCATAGGCGGCGGCCGCTTCGCGGACGATGGCGTAAACCTGTTCCAGCGCGGGCGACGACGTCAGCGGGCGGTGGAACTCGATCCCCTGCGCCGCGGCCAGCAGTTCGATGGCCACGACCGTGGCGGTGTTCTCGGCCATGTCGAGCAGGCGTCGGGCGCCGTGCGTCGCCATCGACACGTGGTCTTCCTGATTGGCGCTGGTCGGCACGGTGTCGATGCTGCACGGGTGGGCCACCATCCGGTTCTCGGCCACCAGCGCCGCCGCCGTCACCTGGGCGATCATGAAGCCGGAGTTCAGGCCGCTCTCCTTCACGAGGAAGGCGGGCAGGTCGCTCATCTTCGGATCGACGAGGATGGAGGTGCGGCGCTCGGAGATGTTGCCGATCTCGCAAAGCGCCATGGCGATCTGATCTGCTGCGAAAGCAACGGGTTCGGCGTGGAAATTGCCGCCGGAGATGACGTCGCCATCGTCGATGAAGACCAGCGGATTGTCGGTGACGGCGTTGGCCTCGCGCTCCAGCGTGGCGGCGGCGTTCTTCAGCACGTCGAGCACCGCGCCCATGACCTGCGGCTGGCAGCGCAGGGAGTAGGGGTCCTGCACCTTGGCGCAGTCGTGGCGGTGGCTCTCGCGGATGGCGCTGCCGGACATCAGGTCGCGCAGGCGGGCGGCGACGGCGATCTGGCCGGGCTGGCCGCGCAGGGCGTGGATGCGGGCGTCGAACGGGGCGTCCGAGCCCTTCAGCGCGTCGACCGACAGGGCCCCGGCCGCGATCCCGGCGGCGAAGGCGGCCTCGGCGGCGAACAGGCCGGCCAGCGCCAGCGCGGTCGAGCACTGGGTGCCGTTGAGCAGCGCCAGGCCCTCCTTGGGACCCAGTACGATCGGTTTCAGCCCGACCGTGGCCAGCGCCGCCTCGGCCGGCAGGGTCTCGCCGTTCACCCGCGCCTCGCCGACGCCGATCAGGACGCAGCTCATATGGGCCAGCGGCGCCAGGTCGCCCGACGCCCCAACGGACCCCTTGGACGGGATGCACGGCAGCACGCCGCCGTTCACCATCGCGATCAGCGCCTGAAGGGTCTCGCGGCGAACGCCCGATGCGCCCTTGGACAGGGAGGCGATCTTCAGCACCATCAGCAGGCGGACGACGGCATCGTCGAGCAGCGGCCCGACCCCGCAGGCGTGGCTGAGCACGAGGTTCTTCTGCAGGGTCTCGAGGTCGGCCGTGGCGATCGAGGTGTTGGCCAGCAGGCCGAAGCCGGTGTTGACGCCGTAGACCGTGCGGCCTTCGGCGACGATGGCCGCGACGACCGCCGCGCCCTTGTCGACATTGGCCCAGGCGGCCTCGGTCAGGGAGACGGTGACGGGGCCGTCGAGCACGCCTCGAAGCCGGGCGAGCGTGAGCGGCGATTGGCCGATGGTGAGGGTGGTCATGTTCAGGCCTTCAGGCTCGGCAGGTTGAGGCCGTGTTCGCGCGCGGCCTCTTTCGCGATCTCATACCCGGCGTCGGCGTGGCGCATCACCCCGGTGGCGGGGTCGTTCCACAGGACGCGTTCGAGGCGGGCGGCCGCTTCCGGCGTGCCGTCGGCGACGATCACCACGCCCGAGTGCTGGGAATAGCCCATGCCGACGCCGCCGCCGTGATGCAGCGACACCCAGCTGGCGCCCGACGCGGTGTTGAGCAGGGCGTTGAGCAGGGGCCAGTCGGAGACGGCGTCGGAGCCGTCCATCATGGCTTCGGTCTCGCGGTTGGGGCTGGCGACGGAGCCGGAGTCGAGGTGGTCGCGGCCGACGACGATGGGGCCGGAGAGCTCGCCCGAGGCGACCATGTCGTTGAACATCAGGCCGGCGCGGTGGCGGTCGCCCAGCCCGATCCAGCAGATCCGCGCGGGCAGGCCCTGGAAGGCGATGCGCTCGCCGGCCATGTCGAGCCAGCGGTGCAGGCCGGCGTTGTCGGGGAACAGCTTTTTCATCGCCGCGTCGGTCTTGCGGATGTCCTCCGGGTCGCCGGTCAGGGCGGCCCAGCGGAACGGGCCGATCCCGCGGCAGAACAGCGGGCGGATGTAGGCGGGAACGAAGCCGGGGAAATCGAAGGCGTTGGCCACGCCCTCGTCGAAGGCGACCTGACGGATGTTGTTGCCGTAGTCGGTCACCGGCACGCCCATCTTCTGGAAATCGAGCATGGCCCGGACGTGGACGGCGCAGGACCGGCGCGCCGCCTCCTTGACCGCCTCGGGGTCGGAGACGCGCTTGTCTTCCCATTCGGAGACGGTCCAGCCTTGCGGCAGGTAGCCGTTGACGAGGTCGTGGGCGCTGGTCTGGTCGGTGACCAGATCAGGCCGCACGCCGCGCCGGGCCAGTTCAGGCAGGACGTCAGCCGCGTTGCCCAACAGGCCGACGGATATCGGCTTTTTATCGATTTTCGACTGTTCGATCAGGGCGAGGGCCTCGTCCAGCGTCTCGGCCATGACGTCGAGGTAGCGGGTCTTCAGCCGCATCTCGATCCGGCTGCGCTGGCATTCCACCGCCAGGCAGGAGGCGCCGGCCATGGTCGCCGCCAGCGGCTGGGCCCCGCCCATGCCGCCGAGGCCGGCGGTCAGGATCCATTTGCCCGACCAGTCGCCGCCATGGTGCTGGCGCCCGGCCTCCATGAAGGTCTCGTAGGTGCCCTGAACGATGCCCTGGGTGCCGATGTAGATCCACGAGCCGGCCGTCATCTGGCCGTACATCATCAGACCCTTGCGATCGAGCTCGTTGAAATGCTCCCAGGTCGCCCATTTCGGCACCAGGTTGGAGTTGGCGATCAGCACCCGCGGCGCGTCGGGATGGGTGCGGAAGACGCCGACCGGCTTGCCCGACTGGACCAGCAGGGTCTGGTCGGCCTCAAGCTCGCGCAGCTCGCTGACGATGCGGTCGAACGACGCCCAGTCCCGCGCGGCCTTGCCGATGCCGCCGTAGACGACGAGATCCTCGGGCCGTTCGGCCACCTCGGGGTCGAGGTTGTTCATCAGCATGCGCAGGGCGGCCTCGGCGGCCCAGGTCTTCGCCGTCATCTCCGGGCCGCGGGGCGCGCGGACGACACGGGCGTTCGACGTGTTGCTCATGGAGGCCTCCTGTTCGGCGCATCATTATGTCTAGACATATATCGGCGCAAGCCGGATAGTTCGGCCATGGACATGACGGTCATCCACCGGCGCATCGAAAGCGACATCGAGCGGCGCATCCTGTCCGGCGAGTGGCGGCCGGGCCATCGGCTGCCGACCGAGAGCGAACTGATGGCCGAGTACGGCTGCGCCCGCATGACGGCCTCGAAAGCAATGTCGGGGCTGGCGGCGCGGGGTCTGGTGACGCGTCGGCGACGGGCTGGGACCATCGTGGCCCATCCGCCCCTGCATTCGGCGGCGCTGGTGGCGATCCCCGACATCCAGGTCGAGGTCGAGGGACGCGGCCTGGCCTGGTCGCATCGTTTGCTGGCGCGAACCGTCCGCGCGGCGGGCGAGGCTGAGGCGTGGCTGGCGGATGGCGGCCGGGTGATCGAGCTCGAGACCCTGCACCTCGCCGACGACGCCCCCTTCGTGCACGAGCGGCGGCTGATCTCGCTGACGGGCGCGCCGGAGGCGGAGACCGCGGACTTCCGCGAGCAGGCGGCGGGCAGCTGGCTGCTGGCCCACACGCCGTGGACCGAGGCCGAACACCGCATCTCCGCCGTGGGTGCGACCGGCGAGGTCGCCGAACGTCTGCTGTTGCCTCCGGGCGCGCCGTGCCTGAGGCTGGAGCGCAGGACGTGGCGGGACGGGCTTGGGGTGACCTGGGCCTGGCAGACCTTTCCCGGCGACGCCTACGATCTGGTCGCCCGATTCCAGCCGACGAAAGCCTGACGCATGAGCCAGACCTCTTCCGAAGCCCTGTCTTGGCGCTCGATCGCCGATCTGGTCGGGTCGCATCCGGACGCGCCCGTGGCCCTCATCGGCGCCGGGTTGAACGAGCGCTCGCTGACGCCGGGGCGATGCGATCTCGGGCCCAGGGCGTTTCGGGCCGCGCTGCCGCGCTTCTCGACCTATGACGTGGAGACTGGGGCCGAGCTGTCGACGCGGGTGCATGACGCGGGCGACGTGGCGGTGAAGGCGCTGTCGCCGGCCGACGCGTTCGGGCCGGTGCGCGACGCGGTGGCGGGGCAGGGGACGCGCGGCCTGACCGTGCTGATCGGCGGCAACAACGCCATCACCCGGCCGGGCGTGCATGGGCTGGGGCTGGCGCGGACGGGGCTGCTGACGCTGGACGCCCATTTCGACCTGCGCGACACCGACCAGGGCCTGACCAACGGCAATCCGGTGCAGGCGCTGCTGGAGGACGGGCTGGAGGGGCGGCGGATCAGCCAGGTCGGTCTGGCGCCCTTCGCCAATACCAAGCGGGCCCACGACAAGGCGACGGCGGCCGGGATCTCGGTGCGGACGGCGCGGGAGTGCCGCGAGCGCGGGCTGGCCGCCGTGGTCGACGAGGAGCTCGAGCGGCTGTCGAGCCTGTGCGAGGTGATCTACGTCGATTTCGACATCGACGTCATCGACCGCAGCCAGTGGCCGGCCTCGCCGGGGGCGCGGCCGGGGGGGGTGTCGGTTCAGGACTTCTTCGACGCCACGCGGGTGATCGGGACCCATCCGAAGGTGAGGGCCGTGGACCTGACCGAATACGATCCGTCGCTGGAGATCGGCGACCTCGGCTCGCTGACGGCAGGGCGGTGGTTCTGCGAGCTGCTGGCGGGGTTCGAGGGGCGATGAGGCTCATCACCGACTGCCGCCTGGCCACCATGGCCGAGGGCGGGGAGCCCTATGGCGCCATCGACGATGGGGCGATCCTGACCGCGGAGGGCCGCATCGTCTGGGCCGGACCCCGCGAGGAGCTGCCCGCCCATGATGCGAAGCAGACCGACCGGCTGGAAGGGCGCTGGGTCACGCCGGGGCTGATCGACTGCCATACGCATCTGGTGTTCGGCGGCGACCGGTCGAGGGAGTTCGAGCAGCGGCTGGGCGGCGCGACCTACGAGGAGATCGCCCGCGCCGGCGGCGGCATCGTCTCGTCCGTGGCGGCGACGCGGGCGGCGTCGGAGGACGATCTGTATGCGAGCGCGCTGACGCGGTTGGCCGGGCTGACGGCGTCGGGCGTGACCACGGTCGAGATCAAGTCGGGCTACGGCCTCGATCGGGACAGCGAACTGAAGATGCTGCGCGTGGCGCGGCGCATCGGGCGCGAGGCCGGGGTGCGGGTGCGGACCAGCTATCTGGGTCTGCACGCGGTGCCGCCGGAGCATCGCGCCGACCGCGCGGCCTATGTGGACAAGGCTGTGGACGAAATCCTGCCCGCGGCCCATGCCGAGGGGCTGGTCGACGCCGTCGACGCCTATTGCGAGCCCATCGCCTTCTCGACCGGGGAGGTCGGGCGGCTGTTCGAAAGGGCGAAGTCGCTGGGCCTGCCGGTCAAGCTGCACGCCGACCAGTTGTCGGACGGCGGCGGGGCGGCGCTGGCGGCGAAATATGGAGCGCTGTCGGCCGACCACATCGAGCACACCGGCGAGGCCGGGGTGAAGGCGATGGCGGAGGCGGGCGTCGTCGCGGTGCTGTTGCCCGGGGCCTATCTGATGCTGCGCGAGACCACGCCGCCGCCGATCGACCTGCTGCGGCGGCACGGCGTGGCCATGGCGGTGGCGACGGACTGCAATCCGGGCACCTCGCCGGTGGCCTCGATGACGGCGGCGCTGAACCTCGCCTGCGTGCAGTTCCGCCTGACCCCGGAGGAGGCGCTGGCGGGGGCGACGCGGGTCGCGGCGAAGGCGCTGGGCCTGGCCGATGTCGGGACTCTCGAGGCGGGCAAGGCGGCCGACCTGGCGGTGTGGGACATCGAGCGGCCGGCCGAGCTCTGCTACTGGCTGGGCAAGCCGCTGCTGGCGCGGCGCTATCTCGGCGGCATTGCGGCCCGAGCCGTCAGGGGCGGTGGACGACCAGGGTCGACAGATCGGGTCTGGGGCGCTCCAGCGGCGACTCCGCCAGCGTACCGATGTGAATGAAGCCCGCGACCCGTTCTCTGGATGTTACACCCAGTAGTTCAAGAGCTTGCGGGTCATAGCTGTACCAATCCGTGATCCAGCTGGCCGAATAGCCGAAGGCGTTGGCGGCGTGTTCGAGGTTCATGCACACGGCTCCGGCGGAGAGCTCCTGCTCCCAGACCGGCTTGGCGCTGTCGACCGGCGCGGAGATCACCAGAATGGTCAGGGGCGGGGCGGTCAGCTTGGTCAGCACCTTGCGGGCCTTGCCCGGGTCCGGCTGTCGCGCGGCGTGCGGGAGCAGGGCCTCGGCCAGCGCGGCGCGGCTCTGCGGCCCCATGACCACGAAGCGCCACGGGAACAGCTTGCCGTGATCGGGGGAACGGGCCCCGAGGGTCAGGATGCGCTCGATCTCGGCGGGCGAGGGGCCGGGGGCGCCGAGAGCTTGCGCGGGCGCCGAGCGACGCGTGGCCAGCCGCGTCTGCAGCTCGATCGAGGGGGTCGGGAGGGGAAGGGCCTGGCCCAGGTCGGCGTCGGTCATGCGGCCTAGCTAGGCGTCCGCGCCTCCCTGCGCCATATGCGGCGGATGACAGACTCTCGCGATTCCTTCGACGCCGACCGCCCGACGCCGGCCTGGGACGATCCGTCCGACCGGCCGCCGCCGTGGCGCAGCGACGGCGAGACAGTGATCTTCGAGAGCCCGTGGATGCGGCTGACGCGGCATCCGGCGACGGCGCCGACGGGGCTGGCGTGCGACTATGTGGTGATGCGGCCGAGGAACCTGTCGGTCGGGGTGCTGCCGGTGCATGGGGACGGAACCGTGACCCTGGTCGGCCAGCAGCGCTTCGCCCTGATGAACTGGTCGTGGGAAATGCCCGAGGGCGGCGCGCCGTTCGACGAGGATCCGATCGAGGGCGCCCGCCGCGAACTGGCCGAGGAGGCGGGGCTGCGGGCGGAACACTGGCGCGACGCCCTGAAGGCGGAGATGACCAACTCCATCACCGACGAGCGGGCCATAGCGTGGATCGCCTGGGGTCTGACGCCCGTGCCCGTCGCGCCGGACCCGACCGAGGTGATCCGCGTCGCCCGCGTACCGTTCGGCGACCTGCTGCGCGAGGTCGGGCGCGGCGCGGTGCGCGACATGTTCACGGTGGCGACCACCCTGCGCGCCTACCATATGGCGCGCGAGGGCGAACTGCCGGCGGAATTGGCGAAGGCCATGCTGGCAAGCGTATGATGCCGCCGAAGGAGTCACCGATGCCCAAGCTCGAAGTCGTCGCCGCGCGCTCCGACACATGGAGCCAGTTGCGCGCGGCCGCCGAGGCGACCGCCCGCGCCGAGCCGCACCTGGCCTCGCAGATGAACGCGGTGATCCTGTCGCACGCCGAGCTGGCCGCGGCGCTGGGCTTCCAGATCGCGCGCAAGCTGGGCGACGCCGAACTGGGTCCGATGTCGGTGCGCGAAATCTGCCGCGACGCCTTCGAGGCCGACCCGTCGATCATCGCGGCGGCCGAGGCCGACCTGCGCGCCGTGGCCGAGCGCGATCCGGCCATCAAGTCGCTGTTGCAGCCCTTCCTCTACTTCAAGGGCTTTCAGGCCCTGCAGGGGCACCGCGTGGCGCACTGGCTGTGGCGGCAGGGGCGCGAGGCGCTGGCCTTCCATTTCCAGAGCCGGATGTCGGAGCTGTTCCAGGTCGACATCCACCCGGCCGCGCGGCTGGGCTCGGGCCTGTTCCTCGACCACGGCACCGGCATCGTCATTGGCGAGACGGCCGTGGTCGGCGACGAGGTGTCGATGCTGCACGCCGTGACCCTGGGCGGCACCGGGGCCGAACGCGGCGACCGCCACCCCAAGATCGGCAGGGGCGTGCTGCTGGGAGCGGGGGCCAAGGTGCTGGGCAACATCACCGTCGGCGACTACGCCAAGGTGGCCTCCGGCTCGGTGGTGCTGAAGCCGGTGCCGGCGGGCTGCACCGTGGCGGGTGTCCCGGCCCGGCTGGTCAACTGCCCCACCGAGGCGGCGCCGGCGCGGACCATGGACCATACGCTGGCCGACATCGTCTATGACTTCGTGATCTGAGGCCTAGAGGCTTTCCCTCCGGCGGGGCTTTCTCTAGGGTCCGCCGCTTCAAGACAGACCTGAGGCCGACCATGAACACCGCCGACATGAAGCGCGTCGAGACGCACCTGAAGCGCACCTTCAACACCGGCGGCATCATCCTGAAGCCACGCGGCAAGCCCAGCGACTCGGCCGAGGTCTATGTCGGCGACGAATTCATCGGCGTGGTCTTCGAGGACGAGGACGAGGCGGGCAGCTTCATGTTCGAGATGGCCATCCTGGCGGAAGACCTGCCGGAAGCCTGACCGCGTCGGACGAGCGCGCATGAAAAAGCGCCGGAGGAGCGATCCTCCGGCGCTTCGTCGTTTCAGGCTCCGTTTCCGGCGCCGATCAGTTGGTCTTGCCGAAGATCGCGTCGAGCAGGCCGGTCAGGAAGCCTTTCTTCGCGGCGGGCCTGGCGGCGGCCGGAGCGGCGGCAGCGGGAGCGGCGGCCGGCTTCGGAGCCGGAGCCGGAGCCGGCGCAGCGGCGGGCTTCGGAGCCGGGGCGGCGGCCTTCGGAGCGGCCTTGGCGGCGGGCTTCCTGGCGGCGGGTTTCTTCGCGGCGACCGGCTTCTTCGCGGCCGCGGCCTTGGGAGCCGCAGCCTTGGCCGCGGGCTTGGCGGCGGCCTTCGGAGCGGCCTTCGGAGCGGCCTTGGCGACCGGCTTCTTCACAGCGGCGGGCTTGGCGGCGGCCTTGGGCGCGACGGCCTTGGCCGCGGGCTTGGCGGTCGCGGCTTTCGCGGCGCTCGACTTTGTCGCCGGTTTCGGCTTGGAAGCGGCGGCCGCCTTCGGTTTGGCGGTGCTCGGCTTGGACGGTGCTTTAGCCATGGTTTCCCCGACCCCTCGGTTCAGTTGGTTGATGCTGGCGCGGGAGAGCACGCCAGCGCGTGTCTCGATTCGCAATGATAGCGGTGTTTGAGAAATGTCCGAGTCCGCAGTTCAAATAATCGCGAGAGGTCCCCGAACCATCGCCGAGGCCGCGGCCGCGTCGCTGGATTCAGACCCGTTGCTGGAAGGCGCCACCTATTCGATTCTTGAAGAGGACGAAGACCGCGGCATCTGGCGCATCGACGCCTTTCCCAATGATGAAGATGACGCCCTGGGCATCGAGGGGCGGCTCAAGGCGCATGAAGGCCTGACGGTCATCGTCGAGAAGCTGGCCGACGCGGACTGGCTGGCCATGTCGCTGTCCGGCCTGCCGCCGGTGCGGGCCGGCCGCTTCTTCATCTACGGCGCGCACGACCAGGGCGTCGTGCCGAAGAACACCGTGAATCTGAAGATCGACGCGGGCGCCGCCTTCGGGACCGGACACCACGGCACCACGGTCGGCTGCCTGTTGGCCTTCGACGAACTGCTGAAGCGCGAGCGGTTCGAGCGGGTGCTGGACGTCGGCTGCGGCACCGGGGTGCTGGCCATCGCCGCGGCGAAGACCGGGTCGAAGGTTGCTCTGGGCACCGACATCGACGCGCCGTCGGTGCGCATCGCCAACGAGAATGCAAAGCTGAACATGGCCGACGCGCGGTTCGTGCACGCCTTTGGCCTCAACGACCGCAAGGTGCGGGGGCAGGGGCCCTACGATCTGGTCTTCGCCAACATCCTCGCCCCACCGCTGGTCAGCCTCTCCCAGGACATCAAGGGCGCGCTGAAGCTGGGCGGCGTGGCCATTCTGTCGGGGCTTCTGCGCACGCAGGAGCGCCGGGTGACGGCGGCCTATCTGTCGCGTGGCTTCGTGCTGGAGCGGCGTATCCGCCGCGACGCGTGGAGCGCGCTGGTGCTGCGCCGGGTGGGCTGACGGCGGAACGGACGGCAACCGGAGCCGTTGCGGTGGTTCAATGGAGAACCGCCCGTGACCCAGTACGATCCGAACACCGATCCGACCCGCACCCGTCCGGGTGAGCCGGCCTACAGCGAGACCACTACCGAGACCGTGGTGGTGCGGGAGTCCAACACCGGCTGGTGGATCGCCGGCATCCTCGGCGGCCTGGTGCTGCTGGCGGTGCTGTGGATCCTGTTCGCCCGTGGCGGCGCGCCGCAGACCGACGAGGAGGTGCTGGAAGCCCGCCTCGACGCCGCCGAGGCCCAGGCCCAGGCCGACGCCGCCCTGGTGCAGGGCCAGGTCGCCGGCGCCCAGGCCAGCGTCGACATCGCCCGCGCCAACGCCGCCGCCGCCGCCGCCGAGGCGCGTGCGGCCGAAGCCCGCGCCGCCGAGCCGGTGATCATCGAGCGTGAAGTCCCTGTGCCGGTTCCGGCGCCAGCGCCCGACACGCCGGTGGTGTCGCCCACCTCGCCGCAGAATTAGCGCCCCCGGGTAACGGCCGGGGGTGAAAAGCGCGGGGCGACGGTGCTATGCCGTCGGCCATGCGCCAGTCCTTCGATGAAACCACCGATCCGTCCTTCGGGGCCAAACACCTGCCCCGCGTCCGCGCCAGGATGGCCGAGCAAGGCCTCGACGGCCTGCTGGTCCCACACGAGGACGAGCATCAGAACGAATACCTGCCGCCCGCCAACGAGCGGCTGGCGTGGCTGACCGGCTTCACCGGCTCGGCCGGGGCGGGGGCGGTGCTGGCGGACCGGGCTGCGGTGTTCGCCGACGGCCGCTACACGGTGCAGGTCCGGGCCCAGGTCGATCCGGCCCAGTTCGAGATCCTGAGCCTCGAGAACGGCGGCGTGGCCGCCTGGCTGGAGCAGGCGCCGCAGGGCGCGGTGATCGGCTACGATCCCCGCCTGCACAGCCCCGACGCGCTGGCGACCCTGGCGCGGGCGGCGGCGAAGGCCGGGGCCGAGCTGAAGCCTGTCGATCCCAATCCGCTGGACCTGGCCTGGGCCGACGAGCGCCCCGAGCAGCCCGCCGCGCCCGTGGTCCCGCACGAGGATCGCTACGCCGGCGAGAGCAGCGCCGCGAAGCGCGCCCGCATCGGCGGGGCCATCCGCGACGCCGGGGCCGGGGCCGCCGTGCTGACGGCGCCGGCGTCGATCGCCTGGCTGTTCAACATCCGCGGCGGCGACGTGATCCGCACGCCGTTGCCGCTCGGCCAGGCGGTGGTGCGGGCTGACGGGACAGCGCGGCTGTTCCTCGATCCGCGCAAGGTCACCAACGAACTGCCGGGCTGGCTCGGCGACGCCGTGACGCTGGAGGCGCCCGAGGCGCTGCCGGCCGCGCTGGACGGCCTGTCAGGCCAGTCGGTGCTCATCGATCCGGGCCAGTCGTCGGCCTGGTATTTCGATCGTCTGAAGGCCGCCAGCGCAACGGTGGTGCGCGGCGCCGATCCGTGCGCCCTGCCGCGCGCCTGCAAGAACCCGGTCGAGATCGAGGGCAGCCGTCAGGCCCACATCCGCGACGGCGCGGCCCTGACACGGTTCCTTCACTGGGTCGACACGGTGGCGCAGCGGACCCTGCCGAGCGAGCGCGAGATCGCCGAGGCGCTGGAGGGCTTCCGCGAAGAGACCGGCGCGCTGAAGGACCTGTCGTTCGACACCATCGCCGGGGCCGGGCCCAACGGCGCCCTGCCGCACTACAAGCCGGTCGGCGACAAGATCCGCCGCATCGAGACGGGCTCCCTGCTGCTGGTCGACGGCGGCGGCCAGTACCTGGACGGCACCACCGACGTCACCCGCACCATGGCCGTGGGCGAGCCGACGGCGGAGCAGCGCCGCATGTTCACCCTGGTCCTCAAGGGCCATATCGCCATGGCTGTGGTGCGCTTCCCCGAGGGGACGACGGGGCACCAGCTGGACGTGCTGGCCCGCCTGCCGATGTGGATGGCCGGGCTCGACTACGACCACGGCACCGGCCACGGCGTCGGCAGCTATCTGGGCGTGCACGAGGGGCCGCAGCGCATCGCCAAGGCGGTGAATGCGCAGCCGCTGCTGACCGGCATGATCCTGTCCAACGAGCCGGGCTACTACCGCGAGGGCCACTGGGGCATCCGCATCGAGACCCTGCAGGTGGTGACGCCGCCCGAGCGGATTCCCGGCGGCGAACGGCGGATGCATGGCTTCGAGCAACTGACCCTGGCGCCGCTGGACCGCAAGCTGATCGACGTCGCCCTGCTGACGGCGGACGAGCGGGCCTATGTCGACGCCTATCACGCCGAGGTGCTGGCCAAGGTCGGTCCGCTGCTCGACGGCGAGGCGAAGGCGTGGCTGGAGGCGCAGGCCGCGCCCTTGAAATAAGGCCGAACGGCGCCCATCTCCGGCGGGTCGGCGAATGCGTCGCCGGCTTCCCACATTTCAGGAGACGCGCTGATGAAGACGCGCAGGCTGGGCCGTTCGGGCCCTGAGGTTTCGGCCATCGGCCTCGGCTGCATGGGCATGAGCGCCTTCTATGGCGGCCGCGCCGGGACGGAGGCGGAGTCCATCGCCACCCTCCACCGGGCGCTCGATCTGGACGTCACCCTGTTCGACACGGCCGAAATCTACGGCCCGCACACCAACGAGGAGCTGGTCGGCCGGGCCTTGGCCGGCAAGCGCGACAAGGCCTTCATCGCCACCAAATTCGGCATCACCCCGGGCGGCGCGCCCGGCGGCGGCATGGCGCTGGACGGCTCGCCGGCGCGGGCCCGCGACGCGGTCGAGGGCAGCCTGAAGCGGCTCGGCGTCGAGACCATCGACCTCTACTACCTGCACCGCGTCGACCCGAACACGCCGATCGAGGACACGGTCGGCGCCATGGCCCGCTTCGTCGACGAGGGCAAGGTGCGGTTCCTCGGCCTGTCGGAGGCGTCGTCCGACACCCTGCGCCGGGGCCATGCGGTGCACCCGATCACCGCCCTGCAGAGCGAATACTCCCTGTGGACGCGGGACCCCGAGGACGGGGTGCTGACCACCTG
The DNA here is from genome assembly GCF_964253355.1 of Brevundimonas sp. LjRoot202. Classification (NCBI taxonomy): domain Bacteria; kingdom Pseudomonadati; phylum Pseudomonadota; class Alphaproteobacteria; order Caulobacterales; family Caulobacteraceae; genus Brevundimonas; species Brevundimonas sp. LjRoot202. The sequence continues at coordinate 216,571 of NZ_CAXUQW020000001.1, forward strand.
TCGCGAGCTGGGCGTCGGCCTCGTGCCCTACAGCCCGCTGGGCCGCGGCTTCCTCACCGGCGCCATCCGCACGCCCGACGACTTCGAGGACGGCGACTCGCGCAAGACCAACCCGCGCTTCATCGGCGTGAATTTCCAGCGCAACCTGCGGCTGGTCGACGAGGTCAAGGCCATCGCCGCCGGCAAGGGTGTGACGCCGGCCCAGCTGGCTCTCGCCTGGGTGCTCGCCCAGGGCGACGACCTCGTGCCCATCCCCGGCACCAAGCGGGTGCGGACGCTGGAAGAGAACGTCGCCGCCGTCGATGTGGTCCTGACGCCGGACGACCTCGCCCGCATCGACACGGCCTTCCCGAAGGACGCGGCGGCCGGGGAGCGCTATCCCGAGGCCACCATGGCGGCCATCGACCGCTGACGCTCAGCCGCCGATCAGGGCCAGCCACTCGTCCTCGGTCAGCACCGCGACGCCGTGCTTCTGCGCCTCGGCCAGCTTGGAGCCGGCGCCGGGGCCGGCGACGAGGTAGTCGGTCTTCTTCGACACCGAGCCCGAGACCTTGGCCCCGAGCGATTCCGCCCGGGCCTTGGCCTCATCGCGGGTGAAGCGTTCGAGGGCGCCGGTGAAGACCACGGTCTTGCCGGCGACGGCGGTGTCGGACTTCGGTTTCTCGGCGTCCTCGATCCGGTCCAGCTCGGCCACAAGAGCCTCGACCATGGCGCGGTTGTGGGTTTCGCGGAAGAACAGCGCCAGCGCCCGCGCCGCCACCGGCCCGACGCCCGAGACGCCGGCGATCTGACCGAGTCCCTCGGACGGCCCCTCTTTGCGCGCCACCCCGGCCAGCCGCACCAGACCGGCCCAGTCGTCGGCCAGGGTCGCCAGACCGCGCCGGGCGGGGGCGGCGAGGCCGGGGAAGGCGAGGGCGATCTTCTGGTCGATGGGCGCGTCCGGCCACGGGTCTTCGACCGGGGGCGACGCCTCGGCCAGCGCGGCGACCACGCGCGGCGACACCGCGTGGGCCTCGTTCAGCCGCACCCAGTCCTCGCTGGGGATGCCGTCGGCGGCGGCGAGACAGGCGGCCTCGAAGGCGGGCCAGGTCTCGAACGCCCGGGCCAGAACGATCGAGGTCTGCTCCCCGATGTCGCGCACCCCGAGGCCGTAGATGAAGCGGTCCAGGGCGATGGTGCGGCGGGCGTCGATGCCGGCGACCAGGTTGCGCACGCTGGTCTCGCCGTAGCCGTCCTCGGCGCGCAGGGCGTTCAGTTTTTCCTCGTCGCGGGCCAGGCGGAAGATGTCGGCGGGCTCGCTGATCCAGCCGCGTTCGTGGAAGGCGATCAGCTGTTTTTCCCCAAGCCTTTCAATGTCGAAGGCTCGACGGCTGACGAAATGCTTGAGGTGTTCGATGCGCTGGAACGGGCACGCCAGTTCGCCGGTGCAGCGGCGCACCACCGACTCGACGCCAGAGGCGTTGGTTTCCTTCACCAGCGCCGTCTTCAGCGGGCAGATGCAGATGTGCGGAAACTCATACGGCTGGCCTCGCCCCGGCCGGTCGGCGTCCACCACGCCGAGAATCTGCGGGATGACGTCGCCCGCGCGCTGCAGGATGACCGTGTCGCCGAGGCGGACGTCCAGCCGGGCGATCTCGTCGGCGTTGTGCAGGGTGGCGTTGCGCACCACCACGCCGCCGACCGTGACCGGGTGCAGCCGCGCCACCGGCGTGTGCGAGCCGGTGCGGCCGACCTGGATGTCGATGCCTTCCAGCACCGTCTGGGCCTGCTGGGCCGGAAACTTGTGGGCGACGGCCCAGCGCGGGGTGCGGGCGACGAAGCCGAGACGGTCCTGCCAGTCCAGCCGGTCGACCTTGTAGACCACGCCGTCGATGTCATAGCCGAGCGCGGCCCGGTCCGTTTGCAGCCCGTCGTACAGCGCCATCAGCCCGGCCGCGTCCTCGACCCGCTGCGAGCGGTCGTTGACAGGGAAGCCCCAGGACCGGAGGGCCTGCAGCGCGCCCCATTGGGTCTCGGCGAAGGACGACGAGACCTCGCCCCAGGCATAGGCGAAGAAGCGCAGCGGCCTCTGGGCGGTGATCGCCGCATCCTTCTGGCGCAGCGAACCGGCGGCGAAGTTGCGCGGGTTGGCGTAGGTCCGGGTCCCGGCCGCCTCGGCCGCGGCGTTGAAGGCGTCGAAGGCGTCGTTGGGGGCATAGACCTCGCCGCGAACCTCGATCACCTCGGGCCAGCCGGAGCCGGACAGGCGTTCGGGGATGTCGGCGATCGTGCGCAGGTTGGCCGTCACGTCCTCGCCGGTTCGCCCGTCGCCCCGCGTCGCGCCGCGCACCAGTACGCCGTTCTCGTAGCGCAGGCTGGCCGACAGCCCGTCGATCTTCGGCTCGGCGACGAAGGCCACGTGCTCGTCAGCGGGCAGTTTCAGGAAGCGGCGGATGCGGGCCTCGAAGTCGGCGACCTCGCCGGGGTCGAAGGCGTTGTCGAGCGAGAGCATCGGCACGCCGTGGCGGACCGGGGCGAACTGGCTGGAGACGGCCGCGCCCACCACCTGTGACGGCGAATCGGCCATGGTCAGTTCGGGGAAACGGCTCTCGATCTCCAGCGCCCGGCGCTTCAGGGCGTCGTAGTCCGCGTCGGAGATCTCGGGCGCATCGTGGCCGTGATAAAGGGCGTCGTGGCGGGCGAGTTCGGTCGTCAGGCGGGTGAATTCCTCCCGCGCCTGGGCCTCGGTCAGCTGATCGACGGCGGTGTCGGCCATGGGAATCGCGTTCGCTCCAACTCTTCGACCGACTTCTAGCACCCGAAGCGAACGCCGCGAGGGCGTGGTCCGTTTCCAGCCGCTCGCGGCATGACAGGACGTTAATCTGACGCCGCCGGTTTCGCCTGCTAGCGTCGCGGAGTCTCAAGGGAATCTCTCCATGCGTCATCTCCGCCTCGCCGCCCTTTCGCCGCTGGCCGCGGTTCTGCTGCTCAGCGCCTGCGGGACCGCCGTCCCGCCCGAAGCTCCGGTCGCGCCGCAGCCCTCGGCCATGCACGCCCAGCTGCTGGAGGATGTCCGCATCCTGGCCGCCGACGACATGCAGGGTCGCGACACCGGCGCGCCCGGCGGCGCCATGGCCCGCGCCTATATCGTCGGCCGGCTGGAGGCGATCGGCGTCGCCGCCCCGGCCATGGGCCGCGAGCAGCCGTGGGAGATGCAGGGGCGCACCCGCGAGGGCCCGAAGACCTTCAATGGCGTCAACGTCCTCGGGGTGATCCCGGGCACGCGCGTCACCGACCGCTACATCGTCGTCACCGCCCACTACGATCACGTCGGGGTCAACGAGGGCCAGATCTACAACGGCGCCGACGACAACGCCTCGGGTGTGGCGACCATGCTGGCGCTGGCGGCGGACCTGAAGCGCGACGCCCCGGACCACAGCGTGATCATTGTGGCCCTCGATGGCGAGGAGCGGGGTCTGCTGGGCGCGAAGCACTTCGTCGAGGCGCCGCCGGTCCCGCTGTCTTCCATCTCGATGAACCTGAATTTCGACATGACCGCCCGGGCCGAAACCGACGGCAAGCTGTGGGTCACGGGAACCTACCAGCACCCGACCTTCCGCCCGCTGCTCGAGACCATCCCCGTCAACGGCGCCGTGGCCCTGGCCTTCGGCAAGGACACGCCGCAGGACACCGGCGAGGACAACTGGGTCAATTCCTCGGACCACGCCGCCTTCCACCGGGCCCAGGTGCCGTTCCTGTATTTCGGCGTGAACTATCACCCCGACTATCACCGCCCCTCGGACGACTTCGAGCGGATCACCCCGTCGGTGTTCATCAGCGCCACCGAACTGTCGATCGCCGGCTTCCGCGCGCTGGATCGAGGGCTGGACCGCTGAGGCTCGGCATGTTGATCTGGCGGCCGGAGGGTCCCATGCACATCAGATGTCTAGCCGGCGCCGCGATTCTGGCGGCGCTCGCCGTCGCGGCCTGCGACCGAACGCCCGCGCCCGCCGGGGGGGCGGCGGCGGCGGCCTTCAACCACGCCGCGACCGCCGACATCTCGGGCTATTACATGCCCGTGGCGCCGGTCCGGATCGGCCAATGGAGCCTCGATCACCTCTTCGTCGGCCAAGCTCCGGAGTTCGAGAGCTGGGAAGGCGGTTCGCGCAGCGAGACCTTCGCGCCGGTGATGCTGCAGTTCGACGACGCCGCCAGCCCGATGGTGGAGACCGAGCTGGGCGAGGCGCACAGCGTCACGGCCCGCGTGCTGCCGACGCGTTATGAAGTCACCGACACCATGGTTCGGTTCGAGGGGGAGTCGCCCGAACTCGGCCGGGTGTGGTTCGAGGGTCAGCTGGATCAAGGGGCGCTGGCCACCGCCAGACGCAATCTCGGCGGCGACGGCGTGGTGCTGACGGGAAACCTGACCGCGGCCGGAGAGACGGTCCGCGGGGTTCGCCTGACGTGGTGGATGGGCGACTGAGCGTCAGGCGCCGTTGCGGATATCCAGTTTCAGACCCATCAAATCGGCCAGCGCCTTGCCGCGTCGCCGTGTCTGCTCGCCCAGCAGCACGTCGGCGTAGCCCTCGGAGGCGCTCAGCACGAGCACCCCGTCGGTGACCGCGACGTGGGCGTTGACCAGCAGCTGCGGCGCCCGGCCGGACAGGTCGCAGGCCAGGCGGATGGCGAGACCGAGCGCGCGGCCGGCGGTGCGTTGTTTCTCGGTCAGCAGGCGCGCGACCGTGTCGGGCTCGGGCGTATTCGCGCCCCCGCCGTAGCGGGCGTTGACCGCGGTGGCGAGATAGGCGCGCTCGGCGTGGGTCTGGCCGGGGATCGGCGCGCGCAGAACCTGGTCGAAGGCCAGTTCGACGCGGTGGTCGGGGTGCAGCCGGGCGCCCAGGTCAGCGAGACGGCAGGCCGCATCGGCCAAGGTCCGGTCGCGCTCGGTCCCGAACGCCTCGGGCAGGGCCTTGATGATCGGCTGCAGCCAACCGAACAGCGCCCCCGGCAGGCCCGGTGATATGCCCTGCCGCGCCCCAAGGGCGGTGCAGCCGGCCAGCAGGGGATCCGAGCCGAGGTCGTCGTCGTCCAGCGCCTCGTAGAGCAGTCCTTCGCGCACGCCCCAAGCCGACAGCACGATGCGCTTGAGGCCGAGGCGATCGATCAACCCCTCCAGAACCAGGGCGGCGTGCGGCAGGGTCTCGGCCCGCTTCTTCGACAGGCCTTTCCAGCTCTCCAGCGAGGCGCGCGAGGAGCGGGCGATCAGCCGGGCGATGTCGCGCGCGTCTGCGGCGTCCATCACATACTGGTGCACGATGTGCAGCGGATAACGGACGTGGCCCATGTGGACCTGCGCGAGGGTCCGCCACGCGCCGCCCACGGCGTAGAGGGTGTCGGTTCTGAAATCGTCGGCGGGCTTGAGCCGTTTGGCGATGCTCTCCCGCAACCGGCCGGCGTCGAAGGGGCCCTCATTCGACAGGGAGAACGGGCCGAGCGGCAGGGTGACGCCCCGCTCGACGCCCCGGTCCCCGATGCGGATCAGTTCGAGGCTGGCCCCGCCCAGGTCGGCGGCGACGCCCCGCGCTGTGGGCATGCCGGCGATGACGCCCAGCGCGGCGTAGCGCGCCTCCTCCTCGCCGGAGAGGACGCGGATGATCAGGCCCGTCTCGGCCGCCACCCGCTCGCAGAAGGCCTGGCCATCGGCGGCCTCGCGGACCGCGGCCGTGGCGGCGACGAAGGTCAGGGCCGGCTTGACCCCGTCGATCACCGCCGCGAACCGCTTCAGCGCCGTCAGCGCCATCGCCGCCCCGTGCTCCGACAGGCGGCCCGTCGAGGCGAGATCGCGGCCGAGGCCGGCCAGCACCTTCTCGTTGAACACCGTCCAGACGGCGCGCCCCTCCAGCCGGTACAGCACCATCCGGACCGAGTTGGAGCCGATGTCGACGGCGGCGAATTCACGGGGCGTCGCGAACGCCGAGACAAGCGCCTCGGGCATCAGCGCTTCTTCCGTGACGGCTCGTAGCTGAGATGGCCGGGCAAGGTCTTCACCTTGCGGCCGCGGCCCGACAGGCTGGGATTGGTCATGAAATACCTGTGGGCCGAGAAGGGGCGGTCCGGGTCGACGGGCGTGACCCGACGATAGTCGCCGTCGGCGTCGAGCACCCAGCTCTGGGCGTCGTCTTTCAGGTTGGCGACCATGATCTGGTCGAGCACCTGGTCGTGGACGGTGGCGTTCAGCACGGGCGTCATCAACTCCACGCGGCGGTCGAGGTTGCGCGTCATCCAGTCGGCCGACGAGATGAACACCTTCGCCTTGTCGTGCGGCAGGTCGCGGCCGTTGGCGAAGGCGACGATGCGGGCGTGCTCAAGGAAGCGGCCGACGATCGACTTGACCCGGATGTTCTCCGACAGGCCCGGCACGCCGGGCCTCAAGCAGCAGATGCCCCGCACCACCAGCTCGATGCGCACGCCCCACTGGCTGGCGCGATAGAGGGCGTCGATGACGGCGGGATCGACCAGGGAGTTCAGCTTGGCCCAGATGGCGGCCGGCTTGCCCTTGGCCGCCGCGGCCATTTCGGCGCCGATCAGGTCGATCAGCGTGGCCTTCATGTTCAGCGGCGAGACGACCAGCGCCTCGAGCTCGTCCGGGGTGGCGTAACCGGTGATGTAGTTGAACACCCGCGAGGCGTCGCGGGCGAGCACCGGCTCGCAGGTGAACAGGCTCAGGTCGGTGTAAATCCGCGCCGTCACCGGGTGATAGTTGCCGGTGCCGAAGTGGCAGTAGGTCTTGAGGCCCTCGCCCTCGCGCCGCACCACCACGCTGAGCTTGGCGTGGGTCTTGTACTCGACGAAGCCGAAGACGACATGGACGCCGGCCCGCTCCATGGCCCGGGCCCATTTGAGGTTGGCCTCCTCGTCGAAGCGCGCCTTGATCTCGACCAGGGCGGTGACGTTCTTGCCGTTCTCCGCCGCCTCGATCAGGGCGGCGACGATCGGGCTGTCGCGCGAGGTCCGGTACAGGGTCTGCTTGATGGCGATGACGTGCGGATCGCGCGCCGCCTGGCGCAGGAACTGCACCACCACGTCGAAGCTCTCGAACGGGTGGTGGATCAGCATGTCCTTCTCGCGGACCGCCGCGAAGATGTCGCCGCCGTTGTCACGCACGCGTTCGGGATAGCGCGGCTCGTAGCCGGGGAATTTCAGGTCGGGATGGCCGGTCGGGATGATGTCCGAGACCTGGGCGAGGCCGAGCATGCCGTCGACCATGACGGTATCCTGAGGCGCGGCGTCGAGTTCGTTGGTGATGAATGTGCGCAGGTCATCGGGCATCGACGCCTCGATCTTGATGCGCACCACCGAGCCGAGCCGGCGCTGCTTCAGCGCCTCCTCGAACTCCATGACCAGGTCCTCGGCCTCCTCCTCGATCTCGATGTCGGAATCCCGGATCAGGCGGAACACGCCCCGCTCCAGCACGTCGCAGCCGGGGAAGAGGTGATCGATGAAGAGCATCAGCAGGCTCTCCAGCGTCAGGTAACGCTTGCGGCCCGGCGTGGAGCGGCCGTCGGTGGCCAGCGGCCAGAACCGCTTCACCTGCGTCGGCACCGGCACCAGGGCGTAGAGGGTCCGGTTGTCGGACCGACGCCGAAGCTTGAGCGCCAGCGAGAAGCCGAGGTTGGGCAGGAAGGGGAAGGGGTGAGCCGGATCGATGGCCATCGGCGTCAGAATGGCGAACAGCTGGCTGAGGAATTCCGGCTCCAGCCGCTCGCGCTCGGTGCGGGTGATCTTCGCCGGATCGACCACCTCGATGCCGACGCCGGTCAGTTCCTTGCGCAGCTTGCGCCAGCGGCGCTGCTGTTCATCCATCAGCAGGCCGGCGGCGACGTTGACCTTGGCCAGCTGCTCGGCGGGGGTCAGGCCGTCGGCGGACAGGACCCGGACCCGCTCGCGCACCTGGCCCTTGAGGCCGGCGACGCGGGTCATGAAGAATTCGTCGAGGTTGTTGGCCGAGATCGACAGGAAGCGCAGCCGCTCCAGCAGCGGATGGGCCGGATTGGCCGCTTCCTCCAGCACCCGCCCGTTGAACTTCAGCCAGGAGATTTCGCGATTGAAGAAGCGGGCCGGCGAGGCCAGCAGCTCCTCCGACAGGCGCAGCTGGGGCGCGCGGGAGGAGGGGACCTCCTCGCCCGTGGTCGTGTCGCTGATCGCCGCGTCGCTCATGCGTCCGGTTCTGACGCGGTGCGAGGGCGGCTGCAACCTCGGTCTCGAACAGCGAAACGCCGGCCGATCGGGGGATCGGCCGGCGTTCCTTCCGTACGCTGACGGCTTACCAGCGCCAGGCGTCGTAGATGACGTCGATGATGTAGCCGTCGTACTGGTCGATCAGGTAGATGTGGTTGTCGACCAGCACCCAGCGCGTGCCCTCGGGCGGATAGCCGAGGCCGTAGGTGCGCCAGTCGTCCAGCCGGTAGCGCCAGAAGATCGACGGCAGGTACTCGCCGACGCTCCAGCGCTGGTGCCAGTAGTTGCGCGGCACATTGTAGTAGCCGTAGCCCGGCGCAAAATAGAAGCCGACGCGAAGGCCGCTGTAGCCGCGCCAGCGCCGGTCGTTGCGCCACCAGTCGCGGCCGTGGCGCCGACTCCAGTCCTGCCGCCACCGGGCGCCGTCAAAGCGCTGGCGGAACTCGCGATACTCGCGCCGGTCCTGCCGGCGCTCCTGGCGATCCTCGCGCCGGTCCTGGCGGTTTTCGCGGCGATCTTCGCGACGCTCCTGCCGGTTCTCGCGCCGCTCCTCGCGGTTCTCGGGACGATTGGGCCGGTCCTCGCGCCGCTCCTGGCGGTTTTCGCGCCGGTCTTCGCGGCGATCCTGCCGGATTTCGGGCGCAGCGGGACGGCTGGGCCGCTCGGCGCGCCGCTCCTGGCGATCCTCGCGGCGATCCTGGCGGACGGCGGGGCGATCCGGTCGTTCGGCCCGGGGCTGGGGCGCCGGGGTTTCGCGCCGGACCGGCGGGGTTGGGCGTTCAGCCCGGGGCTGCGCCGCCGGACGCTCGGCCCGACGTTCGGCGCGGGCTTCGCGCCGCTGTTCGCGGGCTTCGGCGCGCGCTTCCCGGCTCGGGGCGTCCTGCGCCAGTGCGGTGAGCGGCGTGGCCGCGGGAACGACGAAGGCCGCGAGCGCCGCGGCGACCATCAGTGAGCGTTTCATTCTCGTTTCTTCCTGCACGCCCCTGTCAGACGGCTTGGAGACACCGTCGCGCTTGTCGCATGAACCGTGACTGAACGAATAATGGCGCCGCAACGCCGACGTTCGACATGGAAACGCCCCGCGAGCGAATGCCGCGGGGCGTTTCCTGACGATCACCCTGGGTCGGGCTAGAACACGTCGCTCAGCACGCTGGCGATCAGGCCCGTGGCGATGGCGATCATCACGATATCGTCGCCGGCGTGGACGTAGCGGTAGCCGCGCGGCGCCGGACCCAGACCGTAGACGTACGGGTCGCGCACATAATAACCGCGGTAGGAGGACGGCAGGTAGCCGCCGCGCCGCCAGCTGTAGCCGTAGTAGCGTGGCTCGACCCGGTAGTAGCCGTAGCTCGGCGCGTACCAGTAGCCGCTGCGGGATCCGCGATAGTCCCGGAAGTCGTCGCGGCCGCGCCACCAGTCGCGGTTGCTGCGATCCCATCGGCGGTCTTGACGGAAGTCGCGGCGATCCTCGCGGCGCTCCTGGCGGTATTCGCGACGGTCCTCGCGACGGTCCTGCCGGTATTCACGGCGGCTGTCGTATTCGCCCCGTCGCCAGTCGCGGCGGTCTTCGCGGCGCTCCTGCCGATGTTCGCGGCGATCTTCGCGGCGGTCCTGGCGATATTCGCGGCGATCCTCGCGGCGTTCACGGCGGTCGCCGCGGTTCTGGGCCTCGGCCGCCAGCGGGGCGGCGGTGGTCGCCAGCGCCAGGCCGATGATCGCGGCCTTCGTCAAGCGGTTCATTGGGTTCTCCATCCACACGGCGGGACGGAAGAGCGGCGCCGGCCCGTTAATCATGGTCCCAAGCTCCACCGCAGCCGATGAACTGCGCCTGAACGTCTCTGTCAGGTTCGGGGGCGAGGGCGGCGCAATCGGGCGACCACGACAGGCGCTCGGGCGGCTACCTTCCAAGCCGCGGAACATGTCTCGTTAGGCTGTGTGAATCGGGGATTGCCGAAATATTTCATAGGTCTGAACGGGCCGTGGAGTATTCATCCAACCTTTACTGAAAAGTCCGCAAGGGCCTGTTCGCTGTTAACTTTAACTTCAAACCGCGGGTATTTGATCGTGTTTCACAGGACGGGGCCAGAAAGGCTCCGGTTCGGGAGATACGGTGATGATCGCGCAAGAAACGGCGCCCACGACCAGGGAAGAGCAGGGCCTGCCCCTGCCGACCGCCGACATGAGCGGGGATGACCTGTTCCGTCTGGGCATGATGTATTCGAGCGGCCAGGGCGGTTGCCCGATGGATCGCGTGTCGGCCCACATGATCTTCAACCTGGCGGCCATGAAGGGCTCGATCGAGGCGCGCGTCTATCGCCGCGAGATGAGCCAGGAAATGGAGCAGGAAGAGATCGCCGAAGCCCAGAAGGCGGCCCGCCGCTGGATCGACGCCGGCGTAGTCTCCCTCGCGGCCTGAGGCGGCGGAGCGCAGGCAGGGGGCGGCCCAGAATGTAGTCCGTCCGGCTTGGCCGCTTTTCAGGGCGCGGCGCCTATCGGGGCGACGCATCGACTTTCCCCGCCAGACCTTTCGAGGGGCGGGGGCGCGCCGATCACCTCCGCCATGAACGCTTCCGGCGACCGCGGCCGGGGCGCGGGACGTTCGAGCGCCATGTCGACCGTCGGATCCCCTTCGCCGTCCCGCCACACCACCACCCCGCGCCGGTCGAATGTCGGGCTGTCGAGGATCGCCGTATTGTTGGTGATCAGTACGATTCCGAGACTGCGGGCCTCGATCGAGCGCATCGTGGCTCCGGTCTGTTTCGGGTGCGCGTAGTCGAGGGTGAACCGCGACTGGGCCAGCACCTGCGCATAGGCCTCGTAGTCCATCGGTGTGAAATGGATCTGTCGTCGCCACCTCCAGTAGAGCAGCGGGTGGCGTAGCGCGTTGAACGCAAAGCTCAGCACGTCCTTCTCGTAGAGATAGATCAGGGCGCCTTCCCGTCCCATCCGCGACAGCACCCGATCGACGAACACCAGACGATGCGAGTGATTTCTCAGGATCGCCGATACGCGATATCGAACGGGGGGGCGCGGGTCCGGGGGACGGGTGGCGGAAAACAACTCCACGACCGGCCAGCCGTTCGCCGCCGCGTCGCGGTAGTCGAACGTCGAGACACGGTCGACCTCGGAACCCCAGTGCGCGGACGCCGGCTCGTAGGCCAGCGAGTCATAATGATAGCCGACAATCCTGTCCGAGCATCGGCGCATGTCCGCCACCAGTTCGGGTCCGACGCCACGCCCCTTGATGATGACGACCAGATTGTAGTGGCGGCCGGACAGGAAGCGGCGGTTGACGACGCGGCGGGTCCAGCGTCGCCCTACGGCCAGATCCAGCTTGTTCAAGGCCTTGCCCAAAGGGTTTGCGGGATACTCGTCGTTGGCCAGCACGACGTTATAACCAAGGGCTTCAAGAGCGCGGCAGAATGCCTTGGGAAAGCTGTAGAAGGTCAGCGGCATAAGTAGCAGGCACGTCGGTCTGGCGCGGCCTTCCGTACCCGATGCCTCACCCACGCTCGCCACGACCACGGTTTCTCCCGACTTCGCGCAACTATGGAGATCGGACATAGGCCAGATATTCAGATGCGAGAATAGGTGCGGCCGACTCCCGCCGGACGTGCTGGAAATCGCCATCGGCGACTGTCATGACTAGCGACCCACGCTGTGGAGAGTCCGGTGCCCAGGTTGGCGACCGCAATGCAATTGCGCCGAAGGATGTCCTGGCTGCTCGGCAAGCCATCCGTTCTCGCGCTCTTCAATCTTGCGGCCAGCGGCGCCCGCTACGCGATGCACCACGACCGCGCCGCGCCGCTGCCCCCGATCGTCAAGATCGATATATCTCCGCTGTGCGCCCTGGCCTGTCCCGCTTGCCTCCATGCCGATCCGGCGGGGCGCAATCGGCCGCTGCTCGACCGTCAGTCCTTCAAGCCGTCAGACCGGATGGAATTGGCGCAATTCCAGAAAATCGTCAGCCAGATCAAGGGGCGGACACTGGCGGTGAGCCTCTATTATTACGGCGACCCCCTGATGCACCGGCAGTTCGCCCAGTTCGTGCGAACAGCGGCCGACGCGGGGCTGGCGACGCATGCCTCGACCCATCTCAGCTATAATCTGTCGGATGACCGGATCGGAGCGATCCTCGCCTCGGGGCTCACCCATCTTACTGTCGACGTCGATGGCGCGACCCAGGAAAGCTACGGAGCGACGCGGGTGCGGGGCCGCCTCGACCTCGTTCTCGACAACCTCCGGCGCCTGCTGGAGGAGCGGGACCGGCGGGGCCTTTCGGCTCCGTTGATCGAAGTGCAGCATCTGTCCTTCGCTCATCACCCGCCGGGCGAGGCCGACCGTGTCGAAGCGCTTGTACGCGCGCTCGGAGTCGATGCCTTCTCGACCTTTTCCGGCGCCTACCATGATGTTCACGGCGACCTGTACAACGCGGTGGACACCGACCTCGGCGCGGAGGAGCCCGGAGCTCCTCGTTCCCGGTCGCTCCTGCCCAGATGCCACTGGCCGTACAGCGGCGCAGTGATCAAGTACGATGGCGACGTCATCCCATGCTGCAAATGGCGGGAAGGCCAACAGTACAGCGAGGGAGGCGAGCCGCGGGCCTTGGGCAACGTCTTCGACACGCCGCTCGAGGATATCTGGAATGGACCCGCCTATCGGGCCGTTCGCCGCGAGGTCTCCAATCCCGCCCGGGTGACCAGCGCCGGACCAACGCACAGCTTCTGCGAGGGCTGCCCCAAGCTGTACGCAACGCCGGCGCCTCTCGGCGACTGGCAACCGGACTGAAGAACAGATCGACGAGCGACGGTCGGTCGCGGTCAGCCCGCTCGATCGCCGCCCTAGAAATTCTGATACTGCCCGCCGATGGCGTAGCTGAAGCCGATCGGCAGGGCGTTGCGGAACAGCGAGACGAAGTTGGCGACCTCGCCCAGGTTCGATCGCGGCACGAAGATGATGTCGCCGCGCCGGAGCGCCACCACCTCGCCGCGGCGGGGCCGCAGGTCGAGCGCCCGCATCATCCGCACGCCGCCGGGGCCACGCCGGATCAGCGCTACCTCGTCCTGACGCGCGGTGGGCAGGTAGCCGCCGGCCTGCACCACCGCCTGATAGGCGTCCAGATCCCCGGTCATCTCGATCACCCCCGGCGTCCGGACCTCGCCGTCGACCCAGACCCGGATCGGACCCGCCGTCTTCAGCGTGATCTCGACCACCGGGCGGCGCAGCTGGCTGGCGAAGGCGGCGGAGGCGTCGGCCTCGACCTCGGCGACCGTGCGGTCCGCCGCCATGATCTGCCCGACCAGCGGCAGCGAGATGCGGCCGTCGGGGCCTATCTTCTGCGTCCGCGTCAGCTCGACGGCCGTCGGCGTGGCGACCTCGATCTCGTCGCCGGGGTAGAGGACGTATTCCGGCTCCATCTCGGACCAGTCGGCGAATGCGACCTCGGGGAAGGCGGCGGAACCGACGGGGCGGACCCGGTCGTCACCCGACGCCATGGGCCGGGGCATGCGCGACCCATACTCCCCGCCGCCGCATCCCGAGACCAGCGCTCCGCCGACCCCGGCGAGGCCCAGAAGCAGCAGGCGGCGGTCGATGGACATGGCGGTTCGTTCCCGGAAAGCGTCGTCTGGAGTGAGGGTCGCCGCTTATGCGTAACCGATGGTTAACGCCGTTAGCTCAAGGCTGAGCGCGCCACCCTTGTTTGATGGAATCAGCCCGCCCGCATGCGTACGACGGCCTACACGACAGTCCGCCCGCGCTACGGCTTCGTCGATGTCGTCGGCCTGCTGTTCCGCGAGCTGTTGCTGATGATCATCGTCTTCCTGCTGGTGTTCGCGCTCGGCACGGCGGCGGTCCTGACCCTGAAGAAATCCTACACCGCCACGGCGAGCGTCTACGCCGGGGTCGGCCAGGAATACGTCTATCAGCCGCGCGTCGGGACCACCGAACGCGGCCAGCCGCTGGAAGCCGACGCCGTCGCCCAGTCGGAGGCGCAAATCCTCGGCAGCCTCGCGGTCAAGCAGAAGACGGTCGAGGCGCTCGGCCCAGACGCCATCCTCGGCCCCGGCGCCAAGGGCACGCCCGCCGAGAAGGCGTCCGCCGCGCTGAAGGCGCTGGACAGCGGCCTCGGCGTCGGCGTCACCGCCGGCAGCGCCATCATCTCGGCCTCCTATGCCGCCAACGATCCCGCGCGCGCCGCGACCATCCTGAACGGGATCATCGACCAGTATCTGATCCAGCGCCGCGCCGTATTCCGCGACCGGACGACACCGGCCATCGCCGCCCAGCGCGAGGCCTTCGAGGACGAACTGGCCCGGGCCGACGCGGCCTACAACGCCTTCATGACCTCCAACAATATCGGCGACTTCGCCACCGCCAAGGCGACGCTGGCGGCGAGCTACCAGGCCACCTACGCCGAGGCCCTGTCGCTTCGGGCCCAGCTGAACCAGGCCAGCCGCCGGCTGTCGACGCTGGAATCGCAACTGGCCCAGCAGCCGGCCGAGGTGGTGCTGCAGCAGGACCTGAACGTCTCGGCCCAGGACCAGATTCTGCAACTGCGTACGCAGCGCGAGGCGCTGTTGTCGCGCTACACGCCCGACGCCCAGCCGGTGAAGGACATCGAGCAGCAGATCACCGACCTTCAGGCCTATGTGGCCACGGGCACGACCGTCGGCGCCAAGGAGGTCCGCACCGGGCCCAGCACCATCTTCACCGCCATCGAGACCGCCCGCATCACCGCCGCCGCCGACCGCGACGGTCTCGCCGCCCGCCTGGCCATCGCCGAGGAGCAACTGTCCCGGCTGCGTTCGCGCCTGGCCGAGATGACGCGACTGGAATCGACCAACGCCAACCTGGCCGGCAACCGTGAGGTCCTGACCGCCAACATCCGCGAGTTCCAGCAGCGCGAGGTGCAGGCGCGGGCCGACAACGCCCTGGTCGCCGCCGGGGCCGACAACGTCACCGTCATCGAGCGCGCCGAGGCCCCGACGAAGGGTTCCAGCCTGAAGGCGCCGCTGCTGGCCGTGGTCTTCCTGTTCGCCGGCTTCACCGCCCTGTGCGTGGGCCTGCTGCGGGTGTTCACCCGGCGCGGCTATGTCACGCCCGCCTCGACGGGCCGGACGCTGGAGCTGCCCGTGCTGGCCGTCGCTCCGATGAAGGCGCACTGAATGCCTCTTCCGCGTCGCGTGACATGCTAGCTTGGGGGCCGTGGCCGGGGGGCGCGTAAACGATTCGATGGTCGATCTGACATCCGAAATGGCGGCCCTGTGGGCGGCGCTGGGTCCAGCGCCGGGCCATCGCGGCCGCGTGGTCCAGATCGCCGCCGCCAATTCGGGCGAAGGGGTTTCGACCGTGGCGCGCGAATACGCCCGCCTCGCCGCCGTCCGCGCCCGCCGCCCGGTCTGGCTGATCGACGCCGACCTGGCGCAGCAAGGTCAGCTGGAGGGGGTGGCCGCCGCGCCCGACCGCTTCGGCGCCCTCGGCAGGGCCGCGATGGCCACGCCCGACGGCTCCATCTTCTTCGCCGTCACGCCGCGGATCACCGATCGGGCGGGCAAGCCGGTGCACCCGGCCCGGTTGATGACGGCCCGGCCGTGCCTCGGCGGCCGGCTGTGGGTGACCCGGTTCGCGGCCGAGCACCTGCGCTCGGGTCAGCGGGCCGAGGCGCTCGCCGACCCCCGCTACTGGGACGTTCTGCGCAAGCACGCCGACACGGTGGTGATCGACAGCCCCGCCGCGGACCGCAACTCCATGGCCATCACGCTCGCGCCGTTCGTCGACGCCACCGTGCTGGTGGTCGCCGCCGAGAGCACGGAGGCGGGCGATCCGCTGATCCTGCGTGACGAGATAGAGGCGGCCGGCGGCAAGATCGCCGGCGTCGTGGTCAACCGCTCGACCTACAAGCCTCCATCCTTCCTGAAACGCCTGACGGGCTAGACCTTCACCGCCTCCAGCCGCGCCAGTTCGCGCGCGCCATAGAAGTGCGGTTCGAAGCCCTTCATCCAGAACAGTTTGCCGACGCCGCGGGCGGTGCGGTCGTATAGCTCCGCCCGCCTGGGGCTGCGGATCAGGGTGAAGAAGGCCGCGCCGGCCCCCCACACCACGGCCTGTCCCGCGCCGATGACCATCCAACGCAGCACCGCCGGCCAGTCACGGCTCGCCGCCGCCGTCTGGCTCGGCCCCTGTCCATAGGCGAAGGCGCGGGCGAGCGCGTATCTCAGCGTCGCCCGGTGTGCCGGCGCGAACTCCTCGACCATGGCCTCCGCCGCCCAGCCGAACTGACCGCCGCGGGCTCGAAGCGCCGCGAACAGGGCGTCGTCCTCACCGCCGGCCTGGTCCGACGCGGCGTCGAACGGCGCGGCGCCGGGCAGGGCGGTGGCCCGCAGCATCAGCGAGTTGCCACAGCCGAAGGGAGTCTCGATCAGACCCGTCCGCTCAGGGCCGTCGCGGCCGAAGAACCGCTCCAGATAGGGTTTCAACCAGGGCCTGGCTTCCGGCGCGCGGCCGGTGATGGGCCCGAACACGGCGTCCGCGCCCGTGGCTTCCTGCGCCTTCAGCAAGGCGGCCAGCCAGGCGGGCGCCGCCGCTTCGTCGTCATCGAGGAAGGCGATCAGCGGCGCCCGGGTCGCGGCCAGTCCGGCGTTGCGCGCGGTGGCCACGCCGGGTCGGCGCGCGTGCACATAGACCAGCGGCCATGGCGCGAACGGCCGCAGCGCCTCGACGCCTTCCCGGGCCGACCCGGCCGGATCGTTGTCGACGACGACGATCTCCGACACCCGGTCGCCGACGCGCTCCTGGGCGAACAGCGAGCGCAGGGCCCGCTCGAGACTGTCCGGCCGCCGCAGGGTCGGTACGATGATCGCCACGTCCGCCATCACACCGCCTCCGCATAGAGGGCGGCGCGATACAGGCGCAGCGAGAAGGCCCGCGCCGCCACCGGCAGCCAGCCCGCCTCCGCCGCTCCGCGCATCCCGCCGCGCAGCCACGACAGGCCGGGCAGGCGCTTGAGCAGCTTCGCCGCCTTGTAGCTCGGATAGGCCGCGACGATCTCGGGGTGGCGATGCGCCATGCGGGCGAAATTGGGCGCTGATTGCTCGTACTTGCCGGCCAGGGAGGCGACCGTGTCCAAGCCCATGTGGGTGGCGGCGTTGTCGAGGTGCACGACGCGGAACCGGCGCGACACGCGCATGGCCCACTCCACGTCCTCCCAGCCCCAGCCGGTGAATCCGGCGTCGAAGGCCTCGGCCTCGAACACATCGCGGCGGACCAGCAGGTTTGAGGTGTAGACGTATTTCTCGGGCTGCCTGGCCCGCTCGTCATAGGGCACGCACTCGGATTTCGCCGCCATCGCCCGGTGCACGGCGAAGCGGGCGTCGGTCGGAGCCTGCAGCAGCGAAAAGCCGCCGAACGCCACGGCCGGATCCTCGCGCGCCACCAGCTCGGCCCAGTCGCGCAGGAACCGTCGGTGATCCGGGCGCATGTCGCTGTCGAGGAACAGCAGGCTGCCGCCACGCGCGGCCGCCGCCAGCCGGTTGCGGCCGATCGAGCGACCCTCATTGGCGGGCAGGGTGATCAGCCGGGCGGGCAGGGCCATGCCCTTGATCTGCGTCGTCAGCCGCGCCGTCAGCGCCGCATCGCCGGTGCCGTCGTCGAGCACGATGACCTCGACCGCGCCGCCGACCGAGGCTGCCTCTTCGTCGAGCAGGGCCAGCAGGTCGCCGGGATCGTCGCGCAGGAAGGGGGTCAGGACCGACAGGGCCGGCCTGGCGGTCTTCCATGCGGCGTTGTCGATGACTTTCGCCCGCGCCTTCATGCCGTCGCCCTCCGGTCGCGAATCTGCCCCAGCAGCCGCATCGCTACGTCGCGCACGCCCGCCGCGTTCAGGGTCAGGGCCGCCGCCGCATAGACCGCCCCGCCGACCGAGGCGTCCAGCATCAGTTCGGCGAACCCGCCGATGGCCGGCAGCCGCGCCACCGCCAAGGCCATCGCCCCCGTCGCCACGCCGCAGCGGGCCAGGCTGTCCCATGGGATCGGCAGGGCCATGACCCGGCGTCCGATCACCTGCGTCGCCACGAGCCCGAGGCCGAAGCTCGCCGCCGTCGCCCAGGCCGCGCCCATCAGGCCGAAGCGGGGCACCAGCACCAGGTTCAGCACGACGTTCATCCCCGCCGGAATGGCCATGGCCGCCAGCAGATGTTTCGTCTTCTTCCCGAGCGTGAAGGCCTGTCCGAAATAATAGGCGGTCAGCCCGTAGAGCAGGGCCGACAGGGCGATCCACGGCGTCACGCTGGCCGCCGCGACCCGCAGCTCCTCGCCGATCAGCACCTCGGACAGCGGCCGCGCCACCAGCGCCACGCCCGCCGCCGCCGGCAGGCCGATCAGCAGGAAGGTCGACAGCTGCTCGCGGGCGGCGGCCTTCAGCCGGTCCAGCCCGCCGCGCTCCAAAGCCATGATCAACGCCGGCTGTCCCGCCGATCCCAGCCACAGGAACAGCACGTCCAGGGTCCGGTTGGCGATCGAATAGCCGGCGTGATAGGCGCCCACCGCCGCCTCGTCCATGAAGGCCGCCAGCAGGAACCGGTCGGTCGACGACAGGACCACGGTCAGCGCCAGCGACGCCGCGATGGGATAGCCGTACAGGGCGTAGCCGCGGACCCGGGCCCGCTCGAAGCCGCCGCCGCGCGCCTGCGCGAGCTCGCCCGGCAGCACGAAGGGGAGGGCGGCCAGCGGGGCCAGCCCGATGCCCAGCAGCGGCGCCGCGCCGCCCCATCCGGCGAGGGCGAAACCGACGCCAATGGCGAGGCCGCCGATGGTCACGGCGATGTCCAGTCCCGCCGCCTTGCCCACCTCGCCGGCGGCGCGGTAGCGCTCCTGGGCCAGCTTGACCAGGCTGCGAGCCGGCACCCCGGCCAGACCGGCCGCCAGCGCGATGCGGAACAGCGGATCGCCCGGCCAGATCCATATCGACAGGCCGGTGATCAAGAGGAAGAGGGCGCTCAGGGCGAAGGCCGTCCGGTAGAGCGAGGCGAAATGCCCCTGCGTCGCGGCGCCGGGCTCCTGCGCGGCCCAGAACCGCGCCATCGCCGCTTCCAGCCAGCTGAACACCGCCACATGCGCCAGAGTCATGACCGAGAAGGCGAGGGCGTAGCGGCCGAAGTCCTCGGGACTCAGCAGGCGCGTGAACAGCACGATCGCCAGGAAGCCGACCACCCCCTGGACGATGTTGGCCGGCAGATATCCCCAGACCCCCCGCCAGAACATTCAGGCGCTCCCGGTCATCGCACCGCGGCCCGGTCGCCGAGCAGGACCGGCACGGTGATGGCCATGATCCACAGATCCATCCACAGCGACTGACGCTCGACGTATTCGATGTCCAGCCGCACCCGGGTGCGCACGTCCTGGGCGGTATGCAGCGGCCCGCGCGACCCATTGACGGCCGCCCAGCCGGTCATGCCCGGCTTGATACGGTGGCGATGGGCGTATTCGGCGACGAGGCGTGCGCTCTCGACGTGGCCGGTCTTCATGCCGATGGCGTGCGGCCGGGGCCCGACCAGAGACATCTCGCCGGTGATCACGTTGAGCAGCTGCGGCAGTTCGTCGAGGCTGGTCTTGCGGATAAAGCGCCCGACCCGGGTAACCCGGTCGTCGTCGTGCGTCACCTGACGGCTGGCCGTCGCGTCGGCCGCCTCCTGCTTCATCGAGCGGAATTTCCACACCACGATCTCCTCGTGGTTGAAGCCGTGGCGACGCTGACGGAAGAAGATCGGCCCCGGGCTGTCGATGCGGATAACCAGCGCGATCAGCGCCATGACCGGGGCCAGCAAGACCAGGGCGATCAGGCCGATGACCATGTCCTGCAGCCGCTTGTTGAAGGCGCGGCGGTCGCGATCGACCGGCCCCTGCACGTCGGCGAGCGGCGCCGCCGCCAGCCGGTCCAGCGCCGACCGTGTCTCGGCCTCGCCGTTGGGCTCGACCAACAGGGTCACCTCGTTGGGCAGGGTCCGCAGCCGGGCGGTCAGCTCGCGCACCCGCGTCTCGGCCCTTGGATCGATGGCCAGCACCACCCGGTCGACATAGGGCGTCATCCTGTGGGTCAGCAGGTCGTCCGCCGTGCCCAGCACGGGAACGCCCTCGACGGCCCCGGGCGAGCGCGCCAGCCGGTCGTCGAAGATTCCCAGCACATTGAGGTCGCGCCGCTTCAGCGCGTCGCGGATCAACGCCTCGGCCCGCCGGGTCGCCCCGACCAGCACGATGTTCGGGGTCAGCGCGCCCGACGCCCGCCAGCGCCCCACCATGTCGCTCCAGCCCATGTGCAGGGCGTAGAGGCTGACCAGCACGAGCCCGCTCCACACCAGCCACGCCGACCACTGCGCATCGGCGCCCTGAAGGGCCCAGCCGGACGCCATGGCCGCGCCGGCGCCGGCCGCCACCACGCCGGCCACCGAGGCCAGATGCAGCGACGTCTTCTGCCCGCGCGCGAACCGGTAACGGCCCAACGACCGCATCAGCCCCAGCACCGTCAGCGCCCCGAGGCCGAACGGGGCCAACTGCGCCGCGTCGGCATGCAGCAGCGGTCCCGGCGTCGTGGCCCAGGCGCACAGCAGCGTTACGGCCGTCACGGTCAGTACGTCGAAAGCCCGGAAATAGTGGGCCGCCAGCCGCGAGGCGTGCCGCTCCCGCGCGTTCAGCCAGACCTCGGGCCGGAAGGGGCCGCGCCGCGGCGTCCCGGTGGTCCTCGCTTCGCCGCGCCGGCCGAGGGATGTCTCCGCCGCCATCCGCCGCAGCCCGGACGCGTCTTGTCCGCCGGCCGGAGCCGGATCGACGTCGAACGAAAGGCGGGTGACGGCGTCGGTCAATCTCGGCTCGCTTCGGCGGGTTCGCCGCCACCATGCACGGCCCCCCTCACTGCCACGTTAACGTTGGTCCGCCCCGGACCTCTCGCCAAGACCCGTTGCGCCCGCCCGCGCGCTCCGCTATCCACGCCGCCTGCCGGAGACGTGGCCGAGTGGCTGAAGGCAACGGTTTGCTAAATCGTCGTACCCTGTAAGGGGTACCGAGGGTTCGAATCCCTCCGTCTCCGCCAGATGCCCCTTCGCTGGGGTTCGCCACAGTCCACAGACAATCCAGCCAGAGCCCTGACAGCGGGCCTTTCCGTGCGCCACAGTTCGCACCGGTTCGCCGGAAGCCGACGCTCGATCTTAGGGCGGAACTTAGGGCGGGCTTAGGGTGGCGACCGATTATGACGTTGCTCTATGTTCTCCTTCCGTTCACGGAGGCCAGAGTGGCGCGAGCGATCAACAGACTGACCAGCCGGGGCGTCGCCGCCCTGCGCGAACCGGGGCTTCATGCCGACGGTCAGGGACTGTACGCGCGCATCGATCAGACTGGCGCCCGGCGATGGGTTTTCATCTTCCATCTGCAGGGCCGGCGCCGGGAAATGGGCCTCGGTTCTCTGGAGGATGTTGGCCTGGGGGAGGCGCGCAAGGCCGCCGACGATGCTCGGGTTTTGCTGCGCGACGGACTGGACCCGATAGCCAAGAGGAAGGCTGACGCCATACCCCCGGTCTCGCGTCTGTTCTCTGCCGTCGCGGCTGACCTGATGGACACGCTGGAGCCCAGCTGGCGATCCGAGAAGCAGCGGGGCCAGTGGGAGGCGTCCCTTCAACAGCATGCTCCGGCGATCTGGAATGCCGACGTCGCGACGGTCGACACCGAGATGGTGCTGGAAGCGCTCAAGCCGATCTGGTCAGCCAAGGCGGAGACAGCCACACGGGTCCGGTCGCGGATTGAACGAGTGCTGGACGCGGCCAAGGTCCGCGGTCTGAGGGCAGGGGAGAACCCGGCCCGCTGGAAGGGCCATCTGTCGGCGCTGCTCCCCAAGGCCGACCGGAACAAAGGCCACTTCGATGCGATGCCCTATGCGGAGGTGCCGGCGCTCATAACGCTACTTGCCGGCCGGCAGAGCATCTCGGCCTTGGCCCTTCGCTTCCTGATCCTGACCGCCAAGCGTTCGGGCGAAGTCCGCGGCGCCACATGGGATGAGATCAAGGGCGGCGTCTGGACCATTCCGGCCGAGCGGATGAAGGGCGGGCGCGAGCACCAGGAGCCGCTTTCCGCCGCGGCTCTGGCAGTGCTCGAGCGCATACCATCAGAGGCGCGCAAGGGGATCATCTTCGCCGGCTGGAACGGCCAGCTGAGCGACATGAGCCTGTCCAAGGTGCTCCGAACCAACGGCATCGAGGGGGCCACCGTCCACGGCTTTCGGTCATCGTTCCGGGACTGGGCCGGCGACTGCACAACCTACGCCCGGGAGACGATCGAAGAGGCTCTGTCCCACCAAATCGGAGACAAGGCCGAGCGGGCCTATCGGAGGTCGACCGCGCTGGAGAAGCGCCGGGCCCTGATGGCGGCCTGGGCCGATTTCTGCACTGGCGCCACCGGCCAGCTGATCAACTTCCCTGAGCGAGCACGCCCATGAGAGATGCCGAAAAAGCAGCCAGCCTGGCCCGACTTCTTGAGGGCCTGGAGCTCGACAGCGCAGACGGCCGGGCAGGGGTGATGGCGATCCTGCGGGAGATCGAAGCGGCCGCGCCGGGATCGGTTGAACGGATGTCGGCCAGCCTGCAGCTGCGTCGTCTCGGCCTGCGGACCTCTGTCGCCCACTGACCTATGCCCGAACGATTCTGGTTCCGGCCGTCGCAGGTAAACGACGGCGTCCGCGTATCTGCTCAATGCCAGCGATGTCGGCATATCAGCGGCCTCGATCTGGCGGCCTTGGGGGCTGCCGGCGATCTGCCCCTGCGCGACACAGAGCGGCGCCTTCGCTGCGCCAGCCGAGGCCTGAACGGACGTCAGCCGGTCTGCGGCGGCCGGGCAAAGCTCTACATCTACGCCCCCGTTGAGCGCGACGCTGACGGGATGCACGAGAGCATCCCCGTCCTGAAGCCAGGCACCTGAGATGGGCTCCCGCAATCGCGACCGCTTCACCGACGACGACTGGCGACAGGGTAGCCTGACCGTGCGGCAGGTTCTGTCGAACGGCTGGCCCGTCTATGCCGACTGCGATGTATGCGGTCTTCGGCTTAAGGCGGACCTGGAGCGCATCGCCCAGACGGCGGGGCCCCGATATTGCCTGTGGGGCGCGAAGCCCCGTTGCCGGCGGGTTGGGTGCATCGGTCGGGTCACCTTCTATCTGGACCCACCCGGGGCCCAGACGGTCATTGCGATGACGGCGAAGCGGTAGGAGGGAAGGTCTGCGCCCGGACCAGTTCCGAAAATGTGAGACCCGCCGCCCGAGCCGAACTGCTCGCAGCCACGTTTAACCTTGGTCGTATATGAGCCGTTCACACAGAGCTGTCTAAGGGCACCCGCACCTCACGAAGAAGCACTTATGAAACTGATCCCTGACCCGCTCGTCGACGCGGCTGTACTTATTGTTGACGACGACGACGATCTGCTCCGGGCGCTGGCTCGACGGTTCCATTTCGCGGGCTGTCGAGTGACTGTCGCTAAGGACGGCGAGGTAGCCCTCACCAAGTTCGACCAATCAACTCCCGCCGTTGTCGTGACGGATATCCTCATGCCCAATCGGGAAGGCTTGGAAACCATCATGAAGATGCGGGAGCGTTCACCCGCGGTGAAAATTCTCGCAATCTCTGGAGGCGGGCTGCTGGGCGCCGCTAGCGTTCTCGACCTCGCGCGCCGTTTGGGCGCGGACGCTGTGTTGGCCAAGCCCTTTCGGGCGGACCAGGTCCTCGAAGCGGTCCGAAAGCTGCTCGACGGGAGCGACGGAGGCCTTAACCGCCCCATGGAAACGTCTAGCCAAGACCGCTCCTAGCGAAATGCTGTTCAGCCTACCGCTCCTCGGGCCTCGTTGCTGACTCCACTTTCGCGAGGGCCTGTGTAGGGTCCTGTCATGATCCGAGCGCCCGAATTTCAGGACACCCCGACAGACCGCGAGGCGGTCTCCCTGTTGCTTCGCGCCGGCGGCCGTTCCGGTGTCGGGAGCGATGACCTCGCGGCCCTCAATGCGGCTTGGGATGAACTTGCGCCGCGGCTTGCGGTCATGGACGAAGAGGCCTTCGGGCGCTGGCTGGCCGATGTCGGCGAGGCGGAGGTTGCCGGCCCCGTACGCGAGCGGGCTTCCGATCTGACCAACCAGCTGATCGGATGGCGCGCCGGCGATGTGTAACCTCTACTCCCTGTCGAAGCATCAGGCCGGCATACGCGAGATGGTCCGGGCCATGACCTCCGACTTCGGCAACTTCCCCCCGCTGCCGGGGATATTCCCCGACTACTCGGCGCCGATCATCCGGACCAACGCTGCCGGCGACCGGGAATTGGCGATGGCTCGATGGGGCATGCCGAGTAGCCGCAAGGCCGTGATGGACGCGGCCACGAAGCGGGCAGACAAGCTGCGGGCCAAGGGCAAGGAAGTGGACTTCGCCGAACTGCTGCGCATGGAGCCGGACGGCGGAACGACCAATATCCGCCGGACCGAGAGCCGTCACTGGTTCCCATGGCTGGGCCCGGGGAACCGCTGCCTGGTTCCCTTCACCGCCTTCAACGAACCGGATCAGGTCGAGCGCGGGCCATCGGTATGGTTCGCCTTGGCCGCAGATCGGCCGCTGGCGTTCTTCGCTGGCGTCTGGACACCCCACGCCTGCGTCAGGAAGATCAGCAAGGGCTGGGAGGAGATGGAGACGTTCGGCTTTTTGACGACGGACGCCAACGCCGAGGTGCGCCAGTTCCACCCCAAGGCCATGCCGGTGACCCTTACGACGGAGGAAGAGCGCGACGTCTGGATGCGGGCTCCGTGGGACGAGGCGAAGGCGCTGCAGCGGCCGCTGCCGGACGGGGCCCTGACGATCGTCCAGCGCGGCGGCAAGCAAGACCCGCCCGACGAGGCTGAGGAGCGGGGTGGAATGCCCCTTCATCGCGGCCTGGCGCTGCCTTTAGGAACAATCTCGGGTAGGAACCGCTTAACCGACTCGCCAAAGGACTGAACCATGTTCTATCAGGGGGTCAGTATCGCCGCTGTGGGAGGGGGCCGATTTGACTACCGCTACCGTGGCGGAGCCCGGACACCTGTCCGTCGAGGCCAAAAGCAAGGCCGGCGAGATCAGAGTCGAAGGGACCGCCGACGTCTGGGACAAGCTGTTCTTGTGGTGGGAGCGGTGTTACCGCTTCACCTTGGAATGGGTCGCAGCAAACCCCATTCTCTTTGGCCTGATGGTGTTCGCGTTCACGGTCTGGAGATGGCAGGCACACTTGACCAAGGTCGAATTGGCCCGTCAAAAAGCAGAGTACGAACAGGCGCGCCAGAATGCGCGACCCCCCGCGCCTCAAAAAGGGCGCGCTCGGAAATGATGTGGAAGTCATGACGTTCGTCGACCTTATTCCTCTCGGCATTCTCTCAGGCCTCGTCGGCGCTGCTTTCGTCCAGCGCAGCGCCTCGCGCGCCGTTCAACGTTCACGTCTGGTTCTTGCCGAAAAGGGGGAACGATTCCTCGCGCGTATTGATGTGCCGGCTGGCCTGCGGGCTGATGTCGAGCGCAAGCTCGCGAACCCCTTCCCCTGCAACTGCTCCCTCATGTTCGTTGTGCTGCCGCTGCTCCCGTTCCTAGTATGGATCGATCTCGGCACCGGGAAGAACGATGAGCGCTTCGACGAGCTTCGCCATGCGGGGCACGAGGTCCGTGGCGCGTATCTCGAAATCCGGGCGCTGACCCGGAAAATCGGGCTCGCGAGCCACCCGATCATGTCTCCCATCGCTGAGCTTATCGTTTCCTTGTCGATCGTTATGGCTGTTCCGTTTCTGCTGCTCAGCAAGCGGTTCGATGAGAGCGCCCTTGACCGCGACAGTGCGAGCGAAGGCGTAGACGAGTACTGGTCGCACTTGCCCAAATTCGTACGGACGACCTAGCAAATCACGTGACCGACGAGGAAGGTGCGCCGCTCCATCCGCTGATCGGCTTCACCGCCGGCATCGTCGACGGCGCCGTAGCCCTGGAGCTGGAGATCGCCACCGACCGCGAAGACTACGAGAAGCGCGAAGGATCTGTCGTCGCGACGGTCATGACGCCGGCCGCGGCTATCGAGATCGGCAAGGCGCTGATCGAGCGCGGAGAACTCGCGTTGCGGCCGGCGAGTGTCCAGCCCTCCTGACAGCAGAAAGGCCCCCGCCGCCGACGCGACGAGGGGCCTCGAACGCCTCAAAGGGCGCTGGATGGGTGCAATATGGGTGCGAAATCGCACCCTTCCCGGTCTAGCCAGGCAGTAATCGTCGATACCAAGGCCGGTCGAGGTGCGCCCTGATCTGTGCGTCCCTCGCCTCGCAGCCGTTGATGATCGCGAAGCCGGTCGCCTTGTCGTCGTTCGCCTTGTTCAGCTGGCCCGTCTCCGCCACGGCGTATGTCTGGGCGTCGAGCGCCGGGTCGCCGCTATTGCCGATCTCAGCGTGAGGCGTCGGGGTCAGCAGCACTCCCCGCGCCAACTCCGAGCAGCCGGTCACAGCCGGGACGGTGCTGCATGAGGCAGACGCGATGACGGAACACGCGATCGCGGTCAGCAGGGTCGGCTTGGCGAATGGCATCTTGAGCCTCCTTCACTTGGGCGTCTGTGGCGTCGGCGCGTTGCCCGAGTTCGCCGATCTGGGTGATGGCCTCGACGGCTGAGGTGGTGCGGCCGTCGGCGAGCGCGGCGTCGCCCTTGGCCTGCTTCAGGTCATCCCCCCGGGTGCACCGGCCGATGACGAACACGGCCAGGATCAGCAGCAGGACGACGGCCCCAAGGATGGCCCAGCGGGATGGGTCGAAGATGCGGAAGTTCATACGAGCGCTCCGATGAAGTAGCCGAACCAGTATGGGTGATCGCACTCCACCATCCGCGATGGCGTCAGGTGCTTGCCGTTCGAGGGGTGCGGGTCCCAGACGATTTCATGGTCGCGGGCAACGCAGACGTGGCCGTGGCCGGAACGGCTATTGCCGCCGATGATCCAGTGGACGCCGGGGCTGTAATAGGCGATCTCGGCCAGCACCTCGGCCAACGTCCATTCACCGTTGATCCGGCGCATGAGAAGCCGCTGACCGCGCGTCGCCAGCCAGTCCACAATCGGATCGCCGGGGCGCCATTCGTGCTGCTCGCCGTTGTTGTAGCGTTCCCACGACTCGCGGTCGGGGTAGCGATGCGGAACCTCGGTGATCGGCACGTCGAGGATGCTGGCGACGCCAGCCCGGAAACAGTCGCCGTACTGTCCACGCGCTTCGTCGTGGTTCACGATCAGCTGGCGCTGGGGCGTCAAAGGATGATCCCCTTGGCTTTCGCGGTCTGGACCTTTCGGTCTTCAAGGCCATTGGTCCCACCGTTGATCGCCTTGGTGATGGCCAGCAGATCGTCTCGGTCTGCTCGCTCGTTCAGGGCCCGGCTGTCCCAGTAGATGCAGGCGCAGAGTAGGCCGACGGACGGGAAGGCGACGATCTCCGGGTGCGCCTCGAGGTCTATGCCGATCTGCCGACCGAAACGGCGATAATTCGTGCGGCCGGTCAGCTGGATCGGGCCCCGGCCCTTGTACCGCTTCCCGTCACCCGGCTGGGTGTTGCCGAGGTTGAGCCGGCCCTCGTAGGCCGCGCCGCTGGCGATCTCCTCCATGTACCGGAAGGAGCCGCTCTCATGGGCGCACTGCCCCATGAAGTGAGCGAGACGCAATCCACTGTCGAGGATCCCGTAGGTGCGGAAGTGGACGTTGGCCGCCATGCCGAGCTCCCCAGCGATGGAAGGGCTGGCGCCGAACCTAGCGAAGAGGGCTCGTAGCGTGTTCGGGCCGATGTCGCCGTCCACTGCGACAGCCAGGTTCGTTTGCAGTCGACGGGCGTCGAGCATGGGGCCTCCGGATTGTCAGGGGTGGTGGACGCCTAGGCGTCAGGCTTCGCGGGCGAAGCGGCGGCGGCTTCGATCGCCTTGTTCGCCATGTCCTGCTGGCCGGCGTTCACGACCTTGGCGAAGTAGAAGCCGAGGATCAGCAGCATGCCGTCCTTGAACAGGCCCGCCATGGTCATCACGGCGTCGCGGAAGTCCGGCGGGATGTGAGGTCCGACGAGGGCGATCATCGGGGTGAACAGCAGACAGCCGGCCAGGAAGCCGAGCGCCAACAGGGTGGTGGTCTGCGGAAGGGGTGGGATGCGGATCACGATGGGCCAGGTCATCTAAGCTCTCCCCCGACACCGATGCGGTCGGTAGCGATATTGGCCAGTTGCCGGTGAGCGCCCTCCATCTCGCGAGCGAGCTTCTCAAGCGCCTTGGTGGTGTGTTTCTGTTCGGCGCCCATCTCAGCAACGGTGATAAGCAACGCGGTTTGGTCGCCGATCTTCTTCTCGATCTTCGAGTCCTGTTCCGTCAGGCGCTTTTCAGCGGAGGTCATGCGCTGGGCCAGCTTGCCGCCGAAGAAGGCCACAACCCCGGTCTGGACCAGAATGGCCAGTCCGAGCGAGAGCCACGGAAGCATGTTGATCTCGTCGCCTGCTGACATGGCGGCTCCTGAAGCTGGAAACAGGGCGAGAGGTTGGATCCGGTCGGTGCCCGAGGCCGGCGCTACCAGACGTCGACGATGCTGCCCGCGACCACGCCGACCTTGCTGACGGCCGCGAAGTCGAGCTCGCCGTCCGCGGCCAGGCCCCATTGCCCGGAGGCCGAGGCCGCATTCTCGATGTACGACTGGTGGATCGATCGGGTGGTGGCGATCACGCCGACATTGCCGTTCAGGATATCGCGCCACGTCCAGCCGTAGATCGCGTCTCCTGGCTGGGCGAGCGCGACGGTGCTGGCGCCCGTGCGCTTAACGAAGCGACCCTTCGGGATGGTCACACCGCTGCCGTTCGTCATCCGGGCTTGCGGGGTGCAGGGCGCGATGTATTCGCTCTGGATGTCGACCTCGCTCACCGGATGGGTCGTGATCGAAGCGTTGATGGCGGCGATGATCGTCGTGTTCGCCACCGCCGTCAGGTTCGTGTTGAAGACGTGCGACTGCGCTCCGATGGTCAGGGTTTTGCTGACGCTGGAACAATCGCCCAGCCTCGCGCCGAGACTGCGGATGGTTCCGGTCTTGATCCACTGATCGCCTCGGCCCAGCTCGTCGACGACGCCGAAGATGAGCGCAGCGGCGTCGCCCGAGGGGGTCTGGCCCGCCGTGGTCTGGAGCACGGGTTGGGTCTGGTCGTCGCTGAAGTAGATCGGCGCGTCATGGCGGCCGACCGCATTCCAGACGTAACGGTCGGCGGCTCTCGCCGGCGCATCGGCGTCCGCGATGTTGCAGCCGATCCGGATGGACCGGAAACCGCAGCCGACTAGGTTCGCGGTATTAATCGGCCCCTCAGCGATGGAGTAGAGGTCCAGGCCCAGAATGTTGGGCGAAGACGCCCCCATAAACAGCACCGAGGCGCCGTAGAGGCTCGCCCGCGAGGTGGGAACGACAGCCCGGATGCCGCTGTTGTGGATGCCGATCGCCGCGGCCGTCGCTGCCGGGTTCAGGTTGACGGCCGAGAGGCCGTTGATGATCCACTCCTCCCAGGAGGAGATGCCCCCGCCCAAGACCTGCGTCGTGCTGCCCTCCGGGTTCTCCAACGACAACCCGTCAATGAGCTTGCGCCGGCGGGCGAACTGCCCGGCGTCGCGAACCGACTGTTGGGACTCGTCCATATGGAGGGCGTATTTCAGCGGCGAGCCGGACTTGATCTTCACGTTCCTGAGCTTGTGCGTCCCGATGGCGTCGATGGCGCCGGAGGTGGCAGGCGCGAGACACTTCAGGGTGGCCCCCGGTACGCCGTCGAGCTCGACGAAGTCGGCCAGCTTAGTTTTGTCGCCAGATACGAGGTATTCCGCCTCGTCGGTCAGGAAGATGCGGACCCGACGTTGATAGCTGGCGGCATCACTGACGGGCAGCCCGTTGACGTTCGTATCGGCCAAGGCGCTGGAGTAGATTGCGGCCTGGGCGGCATCGACAGTGGTGTACGCCTGACCGACGCCCACCTTGACGACGGTTTCCGCGCGGTGATCGCTGAGGTAATCGCCCTGCCGATCCGCCGTGAAGATGTTGTCCTGGTGGATGACGGCTGTGGTCGCGCCGATGTTGGAGAGGACGTCTGTGATGCCCGTCAGGTCCAACCGGATATGCGCCGTCGCTGATCGTTTATCGGCGCTCGCCACTTGGAAGTCTGTCAGGACGATCCATTCCGGCAGGGCGGCGACGAACTCGGCAACGGTCGCGCCGTCCGCCGACGATCGAGTGTCCGAACAGATGACCTTGCCCAGGACGTTATCTCGCACCTCAAGGCGCAGACGCTTCTTCAGGCCGTTGACGTCAATCACGACAGTGGGGAGGGAGATTTCATTCCCCTCAATCGTGTTGAAGACGAAAATCTCCCGGACCCGGAGACGAAGGGCGTCCGTCAGCACGGTCCCATCGGCGAAGGGTTTCAGCGCGCCTGGCGCGAGCAGAGCCTTGGTGCGGATCACCTCCCCGATGTCGTTCTCAAGGATCGGGCTGATCTGCGAGCGGTCGGCGTAGAGCCCGCCCTGCGCGTAGGTGTACGTGCTGGTGTATGTGCCGAAGGTGGCGCCGGTCCCGAAGTCCACAAGCGCCCGGCCGACGATCGTACCCGCAGGCACCCCGAGCGAGGTGTCGAGGGTGTAGAGGTTGATCCAGACCAGACCCGTCCAGGTCCCGACGTTCATCGGAAGGTAGGTGCCGTTCCCCTGTTCGCGCAGGATCGGCGTGTAGGTGCTGACGCCGTCATAGCTGGCGTAGCGCAGACGGAACCGACCGCCGCTGGTCGCATCGCGGGCGATCTCGCGCACCTGGAAGTTCGCCGGCAGGGTGATCGCCACCCCATTGAGCGAGTCGTAGATCTCGGTCCGCAGAACCTTGAGGAGCGGACTGCTCGCCATCGGCAACGTCCGATAGGGGTAGACATTGGCGACCGAGGAGACGGCGATGTCGCGGGCGTTTTCGGCGGCTGTCTTGGCGGCGTCGGCGGCCGTGACCAGCGGAGCCAGCAGGTCCGAGCCTTCGATCGTGACGACGGTCCGGCCGTCAACGACCTGAACGATGGTGTCGGCCATTACTGCGTGCTCCCGGCTCGGATCGTGAAGGGCCCCTCGAGGAGCCGGGTCTTGGGCAGGCCGGTCGCAGTGACGTGGATGTCCCAAACCAGCTCGACATCGCTTCCGGCCTTACGGTTCGGAACCCCGGCGGCCACCGTGAAGGGCAAGACCCCCTCGATGGTCACTTCGTTGATGCGCATCTCAATCGTCGACGTCGGGATGCCGTCCGTAGTCGCGACGGTGACCGAGATGCCCTCGGCCGGGGAGACCGAGTTGGCCAGCGAGATCAGCGGGGCGCCGGGCGCGTCACGGTAGAGCCGCATCTGGGCGGCGAACGTCCCCCCTGTGAGGTCGTAGCCGACCAGGTCGATGGTGTGCTTGAACGCCTGCCAGCGCAGGGCCACGAGCGGCCGCGTTCCTGTTTGGATCATTGAAGTCTCTCTGTGCTGGTCAGGCGGTGAGGCGTCCGCTCAGACGGCGACGTACTGGAGTTCTGCGGCGGGGACCGTCAGGCCCTCGGGCGCCCCAGGCTTCGCAGCCCACTCGCCCGCTTCGGTGATGCCGAGATAGTCGTCAGCGATGACCTGCCCGTCGTCCTCGACGAGGGCGAACAGGGCCTCGCCCGCTCCAACCTGAACCGCCAGCATGGTCGGGCTGGACATGACCTTGCGCTTGATGACGCCGGTCGTGGGGTCGATGATGATCGCGCTGGCCGTCACCGCTTGAACTCCTGCACGCTCAGGAGCCGCGACTGCACGGTCTCGACCGCCGCGCCAGCGACGCTCAGCGAGACGATCACGTCATAGGTGTAGGTGCCGGCCGCTGGCGTCACATGGATCGTCGGTGTCTGCCAACCCTGAAGGAAGTCATCCGCGATGGCGGCGAAGGTCTGATCGAACAGGTTCCCGCCGAAGGGCAGGGACTGAACGATGCGGACCCGCGCGGAAATGCCCCCCACCGTCGGGTGGTGGATGTTCAGGAAGAAGTTCGCTTTGATCTCCAGCGGCCCGCCCGTCGTCGTGAAGGTCACAGTCTGGATCGTGACGAAGCTGGTCCCGCTCAGGGCTAGCGTCCCGTCGGTGTACGAGGCCGCATAGTTGGTGACGGCGTTCGGGCTGATCTGGGGCGTGTCGGTTTGGTCCAGGACCGCCAGAGCGCCCTGGTCCACGAAGGTCGAGGCCTTGGCTCCGCCTATTGCTACCGGCGCCAGCACGGTGATCGTTGAGGACCGCCGTCCCCGGCGATACGAAACGCCCGTTTCCCAGTCCCCATTGGTCAGGCCAGCGATTTGCTTGGCGATGATCTCGGGGCTCTCGACGCCGGCGGGAAGCCAGTCGGTGGCGCCCGACCGACGGTACCAGAACAGCGCCTGGTCGGCCGTGTCGTTGGCCACTGCGCCGGTTATCACGATGGCCGGCGCCTCGGACCCGTCATCCCCGGTGATGGTTCCAGCGACGGCGATCCAGTCGCCGGTCTCCGGTGGAGCGACGGTGAGATCGAGTGCGTCGATGGCGGGCGCCGGAGGAGGGTCATCGGTCTGGCCGAACGCGAACGGGTATTTGCCGTCCGTCTCGGACACGAAGGTGACGTTGAGGATGTCGTTCTCGAGGTCGGGGTCGACGTTGAGGACGATGCACTTCAGCCCGTTCAGGACGGCTTCCGGCACGTCCCATTCGAAGCAGTCACCGACCTCCAGGTCGAGATAGTGGCGCAGCGGGGCCGTGCCCCGGATGCCCTCGCGGGTGTGCGCGATCTGAAGGGCCGCCAGTTCCCGTGCCTGCTTCGACCCGGGGACGTAGTTGTAGGTGATGCCCTTCGACCGGGTGACCTCTACCCCTTGGCCGTCTTCCTCGCGCCAGACGGACGAGGTGACTTCCGCCGTCGGGGCCATCTGCCAGTCGTTGGCCTCCGACCAGAACTCCGGCCGGATCGTGTTGATGCGATCCAGCAGCGAGGTCGTGCAGTCGTACTCGACCGTGCCCGCGGTATCGTCGGCGGTGACTGTGACAACGCTGGACCTCGGCGCCGCACGATGCAGGCAGCTGATCCGGCCCTGGCGCTCCGCGTAGATGCCGCCGCCGGCTTGCAGGAAGCTGTCGAGGACGGCGGCCTTGGACTGGTCAGCGTCTGGATAGGCAGAGCAGGCCCAGCCATTGTCGTCGAAGATGTTGGCGGCTTCGACGTAGGAGGCCATGTCGATGCTGTCAGCCCGGGCCCCGATGCCGCCGACCTTCATCGAGGCGTAGGGCGCCCCGGCCGCGCCCGCCGTCAGACCTTCCCATCGACCGATCGCCCAACTCAGGGCGTGGATGTACGCGTTCGTCGTGTAGGGCCAGGTCGTCGGATCATCGAGCCGGCAGGCGCCGGACCCACCGGGATAGGTGCTGTCGAGCCGAGGGTCGTAGCAGAACAGCCCTTCGATCGTGTGGACGCCGGTCGGGACCTTGCCTTCGTAGGCCGTGAACTTCGAGTTCTCCGACAGCGTGTACATGTACGCCGCCTTGCCGGAGAGCTTATAGCTGCTCCCCCAGCGGGGCATCGTGGCGCTGTTCTTCAGGCCAGTAGGCGAGGCGAGGGCGCGGCTCGCTGGCTGGTCACCGTTCAGGCGGTCGAGCCACATCTCGTTGGCGTAGTCGGTCGTGATCGCCTTGCCGTTGGCGTCGAACGATGGTGACAGCCCGTCTGCCTTGAACCCGACCCATCCGTTGATAGGCCCCGATGCGGCCATGACCCCGACGAAGCCGACGTACATCTTGTCCGGGCCGTAGGTGGCGTTGTGGATGATGTTCCCGGCCCCGCCGACCCGGCCGAAGGGGAAGCGGTTCGGGGCATTCGGGTCGGCCGTCCATTCGACGTTGCTGCTGGACGGTTTGACGTCGGGCTGGACGGCGGAGGTCGCCTGCAGCAGCGCGCCGGTGGCGATCAGGGTCGTTGCGGAGACGCTGAACCCGCCGACGGTCAGGAGGGTCCCTCCGGCCAGCGAGGCCGCGCCACCCAGGCCGACGCCGGCGCTGAGGGCCAAGCTCGCGCCGCCGGTGGCGACGGCGGCCCCGACGATCAGGATCGCGGTGCCGATGGTCTTGATCGCCTTGCCCATCAGAGCCTCCAGGCGGCGATTGCGGGCTGATGAAGGGTGACGGTCACTCCGACCCCATGCCCGTCCATGTAGCCGTGCGCCTTGCCGTTCCCGGCGTAGACGTAGAGGCAGCAGCCGAAGGCATCCTCAGACGGGAAGGCGAGGATGTCGGCCTGCATGGCCATGGCGGGGGCGATTCGCTCAAGGCCGCTCGCGTCGACGGCTTCGATCAGATCCTTGAACCCGAGCTTGCGTAGCACCTTCAGAGCGCCGGCTTCGGTCGAGTACTTGAGCCCCTTCAGGATGCTGATGCGGTGGCCCATCTGGCGCGCGGCGTGGCTGGCCAGACGCACGCAGTCCCGGTTCGCCTTCGGGTCGTAGGACTTGCCGACGAACCGCTTCCTGCATGCCTCTACGGCGTCCCGGCGACGCTCCCCCTTGGTCCTCACGTCCGCCACTCCATCGTGCGGGTCGCCTGCGGGGCAAGGGTGACGTTCGCGTAGCCCATCTCCCCCGGCCAGGCCCGGGTGTGGGCCACATGGTTCTGGCGGTAGTCGGCGTTCGCTTCCTTCTGCAGTGCCCCGTCAGTGATCAACTGCATCGTCATGTCGAGGGACTGGCCGGCGCTCACGGCGGGCTGATCGACCTGGCCTGTGAACTCGAGCTTCGGGGCTCCGACGAGAAGGCCGGTCGTCCGTGCGATCGCACCGGACCAGATGCCGACCGCAGAGCCTTGGATCAGAGGCGAGCCGAGCACTTCGGCGGCCGTGTCATCCCTCGGCAGAATGCTGAGACTCGGCCGGGTCGTCTGATCGCCGGCGCCGTTGGCGACCCCGGAGACCGAGGACAACAGGCCGTAGGTCGGATGCTCGCCCCAATACCATTCACTCCCGGCCCCGGCGTCGAAGGCAACGATGCCGCCGTCCGTCCAGCAGATCGGGCCGTCAGGAGCATCGATCCGGACGAGGATGCAGCGAACCGATACGGCCTTGCGCCGCTCGGCGATCAGAAGGGCGTCCACTACCCGCGCTCTTCGATCTCGAAGGCCAGCCGGATGTAGCCGTTCTCGTCCAAGGTCCAGGAGTCGTCATCGACACTGGCGAACCCTTCGATCTTCGGCTCGGCCAGCTCGATCGGGTCGTTGTCGGCGTGAAGGGTCCGGATCATCACCTCAAGCGTGAGGGTGGCCGCCCCGGCCGCGTCCGCGATCACATCGGCGTCGATCCCATAGGTCCAGTACCGGCCGTTCGTGAAGATCGACAGCATCTGGCCCTTGCGGATGGCCAGCTGGGGGGTGAGGCCGTCGACCACGAGAGTGGTGCCGAGCTGATCAGCCCCGTTGACCAATGGGGTTCCGACCGGGTCTGGGTCCACCCCCGGCTGCGGCAGGGTCATGACGACGGTGTCGCCAGCCGAGAGGAGCGAGCGCCACTCCAAAGCCTCGCCATAGGACAGGGGCGGCATCTGGAACCGGACCCGGTAGTGATCGCCCTTCCGCTGATTTCTCTGGCGGTTGCCTCCGATCAGCGAGGTGACGTCGTTCCGCAGGCTTACAATCCTGGGCCCCCCGTAGGGCGCGCACGGCTCCGGGCTGGTCGGCAGGACGATGGGCATCAGCTGGTGATCCTGCGGTTGCCGGCCTGCTGGTCACTGAGTGTGGCCAAGGTGTCGCGCTTGGTCCCGGCGGCGGTGGCTGCGGCCAACGGGATGGCGACGCCGACAGCCTCTTTCCGGGCAGTTCCGGCGATGTAGGCGTGAATGCCGTCCTTGTCGGCCGTGACCCTGACGTCGATCGTCCGAGCCATCCCCGACAGGGCGGCGGACTGCGCCTGGCCTTGCACCGCACTCTGGGCCCGTACAGCGGCTGTCGTGGCTTCGGGCGCATTGTCGGTTGTTGCCGCGGTCGACGCCCCACGGCTGCCGCCGCCGCCACCCCTGAGACCAAGGCCCGCCAGTAGGCCGATCATGGCCGCGACAGCCGGGAACGCCCACGGGCCGAGTGCTTCGAACATCTTCGCAGCGCCGGCGGCCATGGATGCCGCGCCCCGGGCGGCCGAGTTGGCGACTGACGAAGCGGTTTCGGTCTGGCCCATGGCCATGGCCTGAACCATCCCCATCATCTGCTGGAGCCGGTAGGCTTGCTCGATGGCCAGAAGTACCCGGTAGCCGTCCGACCCCTCGGCGAAGAACCCGCGCGCAGCGGAGGCCATGTCGCCGTAGTTCTGCATCTGGGCTTGGGCGCGTTCGCGGTCGGCCTGTACCGCGTTCAGCCGGTATTCCCGCTCCGCCAGGTCGATCTCCGCGAGGCGGGACTGATAGCCGGACATGGCGGTTAGCAGGTCGCCGAGCGCCCGCCCGCTCTCACCGAACGCCGACGCAAGGCCCTGGGCGGTGTCCTTGGCCAGGTCGTCGATCAGGCGCAGTTCATCGGCGATGATCTGCAGAGGGTCCACCAGATGCTCCATCCTGGTGGTCAAGGGGGCGAAATCGATAGCTGCAATGCGGGTGAGTTCCTCCCGCGCTGCCCGGGCGTTGCGAGCGGCCCGACCGCCTCCATCGGTGTCCGCCTCTCCGGCCGCTGCTCTGACCCGGGCACGGCCGCTGGCGGCTGTGTTTTCACGCCAACGGTCCATGCCTGCCGCTAGACCGCTCCGCACGTCCCGGTAGGCGTCGACATACCCGGCGGCGTTGGTCCGGTCCAAGGCGGCCGCCGATCCAGCGTATGGGTTGTCCATGCCCCCGATCCGGCCGGCGGAGATGTCGCCCAGCCCTCTGGCCCAAGCGAACGACGGGTTGATCGCAGCGAGGAAGCGGACACCGCCGATCAGGTCGTTGATGGCGCCAACCGATTTCTGGACAATCCAGTCCAGACCCTTCGCGACGCCGTTGACCACCTGAATAGCGATGTCGCCAAGAGCGGCCGGCATCCTCTGCCAAGTGTTGATGATCGCGCGGTAGGTGCCGACGAAAGCGGCGCCGATGCCGGCGACCGCGATGCTCCCCACCTCCGTGAGGAAGTCCATGGCCGTCGTCCAGGCGTTGGTCATCCAGTCGATCTGGGTGCCGAAGTTCTCGACCAGCACTTCCTTGATGGTAGTGCCGAGGCCCCGGAAGGCGTCCCCGGCCGTGACGGAGGTGCTAACGCCCTCTTCCTTGAGCCGCTTCATCTGCGCCTCGGTCAGGTTCATGCCGTCGGTCAGGTCGCCGATGTCGTTTCGGAGCGAGCGGGTGGCCAGCCCCCAGCCGATGGCCACCGTTCCCGCGGCTGCAGCGATGGCGGCAATAATGGGCAGCAAGGGAGCGAGGGCGGTCCAGACGGCGGCGCCGGTCGAGACGGCGGTCGCCCGAAGGCTTTGGAGAGCAGCCGACAGGCCGATGCCGCGATTGCGCGCCTCCGCGAATACTTCTCCGATCTGCGCGCCCTGCTGAATGGCGACCATCCAGATCGCTTGCCCGGAGGCGAGGCTAACTCCGACATCGGCAAACTGGCGCCCGAGATTTAGGGTCTCATGGCTGGTGAGGCCGGTCGCGCCCCTCACGGCATCTAACGCCCGGCGCTGCTGGCGCATGGCCGTGTTCATCGTCATCATCGCCGCGCCGTTTCCGCGCGCCGCGGCGGCCAGCTTCTCGGTCGCGGTTTCGGCCTTCACCGCGGCGGCGGCGAACCCGTCCAGTTGGGCGTCGGCGGTGACGACCTCTTGGCCTTCAATGCGGATGCCGAGGGTGGCTAGGTCGGTGATGGTTGGCCTCCCTTGGCTTGTGCCTTGGCCGTCCGGGCAGCGATCTGCGCCCTAAGCGCAGCCCTCGTGTCGGCGATGCTGGCGGGCTTCTTCGGAGCGTTCCCCGGCCGGGCTGCCTCGAAGGCGTCATCCAGCCGGCGGATCAGGCGCTTCTCCCACGCCGACAATCCGGCGAAGGTGGCGGCGTCAAAAGCTTCGATCTCGGCCCAAGTGATTTGCTGGGCCGACATGCCCACGAGCTTGGTCGGGCGGAGCTCCCGGAAGTCTTGCCAGATGTGGATCAAGGCTTCCGGGAACGGCGGCAGTTTCCTGTCCGGGACCTCTGCGGCGACGGCCTCGGCGTAGACGATCAGGTCTGCGGCGAGGCCTTCAAGAAATTTGCCCTATCGGAGATGAAGAGCGACGCCTGTTGCCGGAGCCAACGGAACCGCTTGAAGAGGATCTTGGCGTTCTCCTCCGAGTGGTCGAGCGGCTTGCCGTCGAGGATGACGCCGGACCAGCCGACGCAGGCCCGGGCAAGGCGGTTGATGTGCTTCGCCTCCGACAGCTCGGCGGTGATGGTCTGGCCGCCCCTTAGGTGCTGGTTGGTGGTGATGCGGTCGAACTTCACCAGAGCGTCGCTGTCGTCGCCCAAGAGGGTGAGTGTGACGGGCGACCCATCGTCCTGGGTCACAGGCTGGCCGGAGGGGCTGTGCACGGGCATTACGGCCCCTTCGTTGGCAAGCCCGGCTGTGTCGAGATCGGCGAAGTCCATGGGATGTCCTGTCAAAAGGACGCCGGGGCGCGACCCGCGGCGTTAGAGTTTGGAGGGATGCAGATCAGGCGACGGCGGCGCCGGCATCTTCGAAGAAGGCATTGAGGCCCACGTTCGAGGTCCGCTTGCGGACGTCATTGGCGCCGCCGACGTTCATGCGGTTCCCGAAGACCGGGCCACGCGCGTAGAAGGTGGTCGGGGTGTCGTTGTCGTCGGCTTCGTCGCTGAGCACGATCTTGACGGCGTATTCGAACTTGGTCGCCGCGGCCGCGCGAAGGGCGATCTGGCCGGGGTCCAGCGGGTCGTGGGCGTAGACGATCGGGAGCATTCCGTTGTCGACGGCGCCGCCGAGGTGCTGGACGCTGGGCCCCTTCAGCGGGACGAAGGTGACGTCCTGCTTTTGCGGGCCGAACTCGCCGATGCTCTCGACGCTGCCGATCTCGACGTAGGTCAGCAGTCCAAGGGTGGCGATGTCGTCGCCGTCGGTGACGGGGCCGATATAGACGGTCGAACCCTCACTGGTTCCAATGGCCATAGAGGCCTCCTTTTTGTGACGGATCCGCAGCCCACGCGGGATAGGGCGACCTGAAGGCTAGGAAGCCTTCCAGGGGATGGTGACGGGCGTGTCGGTCCAGGCGTCGCCAGGGAGAGGGCTGGAGTGCCACGCCTCACCGATCTTGACGCGGGCCGTGCCTTCGGTGAGCAGCAGCGCCTTCGGAAAGTGTGCCTTGACTGCGTCGACGGCGGCGCTGGCCTTGATGATGCCGAGGCCCTTGGGCCAGACGACCGTGATCTGCAGCAGACCTTGATCGATCCGGCCGTTTGCGAGCCCGGCCCAGAAAGGAGCGTTGGGGAAGTGGTCGACGCGGAAGTAGGGTTGGCCGGTCTCCGGCGTGAAGGTCACGTCCGGCATCGCCTTCTTCATGACCGGTGAACCGTGGGTCAGGGACGTGGCCCGGTCCAGCAGGGCTTTCGCGACATCAGCGGCAAGGGCCATGCTCAGCCTCCGGTGCGGGCTTTGGCCTCTTCACAGACCTGGGTGACGACCTGAGGCCAACGCTGGGCGGCCAGAGCGACGAAGCGGTCGCCGGGCTGGCCATGGGCCCCATACTCACGGGGGCGGGCGTAGCTGGCCGTATAGACGAACGTCAGGGGCTGGCTGATCTCGGCGCCGGCGATGGTGAGGTTGATCTGGCCGGCGTCGTACGAGAAGGCGGTCGGCACGTCGGGCTTGTCGGTCGTGGCGGGCAGGGACTGGCCCGTTGTCGCGATCAGCGAGGCCCGGAGGAAGCCGGTGTCGACCCTCATGTGGCCGCCGGCACCTCGTGGGGTCTGCATGATCTCAACGACCCGCTGGGCGCTCTCCTTGTGGACGGCGTCGCGGCGCTCCTTCGTCTCCCGAACCCAATCGCTGATCTTGGCGGAGAAGGAGCCTTGGGCCATCGATCAAAGTCGGATGAAACAGCCGAGGGCGGTGAGGGCATAGAAGACCGCCCATCCGTACCGCCTCCTCTCAACATTCGCGCCGGAGGCCCCGGCCAATACCCATGGAACAATGACTGCAAAAAGGGTCGTCATGGCGTCACCTGATGTTGGCGAGGAAGTCGATCCGGTAGTCGCAGTCGCATCTGCAGTTCACGATCTCGTCCGTGCCGGCTCCAAGGCTGGTGTCCATGGGGAAGCGGAGCAGGGCGCCGGACGGGCTGCGGAAGGGTTCGTTGAGCCGGGCGCTGTCGCCGTTCAGGCTCCGATGGGTGTGACGGACGCGAAGGTCCGAGGCCGAGCGCCAGACCTTCGTGACGGTGTTCTCCGCGACCTTCCCGGACGCAACAGCCTGGCGGAATGCTTCGAACTTGGCCTGCTGGAGCGAGGACATGGCCTCAACCCGGCCGATGGTCTCGCCTCGCAGCTGGAGGAGGCGGCGTTCGTAAGCGGTGAGGGCCTTCGCTGCGATGGCCGCGTCCGGCGCCTTCCCCTCCCGAATGGCCTTCGCCACCGATCGGTCGAAGCGCTTATCCCGCCGGGTCCGCGTCAAATAGGCCCTGAGGGCAGCCGGATCGTCGGAGGCCAACTGCTCCCGCGCGCCACTGACATAGGCTTCCTGTGGCGCCGAGAGGCCAAGGACGCCGCCTTCGCGCTTGCCGGTCACCCGGTTGATGCGCCCGATGATCTCCAGAGCAGCGACGCGGGGGTTCTGGCCCTGACGCATGGCCTCGGCGAGCCGCTCCCGCACGATCTGTCGCTGTTCCTCCGTCAGGCGGGTAATGAGGTCCGACGAATGGCGAGAGAGCCAGCGCTCGGCCTCGGGATTGCGTCCGTCGAACCGGACCGAGAGGGCCGTTCCGTCAGGGCCGCGCTTCGGCATCCCTTCGACCGAGGCCTTGCCGCCGGCTTCGTGGGCGTCCCTGATCCGGTCGGCTATTTCGTTGAAGGCTTCCGGCTCGATGTGGAGCGCATCCAGCGCCCCTTCGATGTCTCCGGCCTCCATGGCCGCGATGACCCGTTGAAGCTCAGCCCCCGCCCTCAGGTCGGCAACCGCGCGCATGAACGCATCGGCGACCTGACGCCCATAGCGCTCCAGCAGGTCGGCATAGACCTGCCGTTGCACCCGGGTTCTGGCCAAGGGCTTATCCCTTCAGGATGTCCAGCACGGCGCGGGCCGCGTCACTCTGGCGGTCGAGGTAGGCGTCGAGCAGGTCGTGGGCCTTGCCTCGCAGGGCTTCGGTTTCGGCTTCGGGCGCCGAGCGCATGACGGCCGATTGATAGGACCGACCGACGGCGATCATCTCGACCAGGGTGGCCGTAGCCTTCGCGATGTCGGCCTTGTGTTCGGTCAACGGCGAGCCTGCACAGTCCAGAGGAGGGTCGTCTCCGCGGGCTTCAGCGGGTCGACGTCGATGATCGTGAGTGTGGACCCGTCGGCTTCGACCAGCAAGTCGGAGGTGGTCGGCTCGACGGCGAGGCTGCCAGGGGCCAGCAGAACCTTCTTGTCCGTCGTCAGGATCCGGGAGCCGTCGATCTCATTGGAGCCGTAGGACATCACGGCGAAGCGGGCAGGGTGGTCGACCGGAGCGCCGGGCGTTGGATCGTAGGCTGGGCCGGTCGGCGCTCCCTCGCGGCGGATGGCGCCCAGCTGGCCGAACTTCTCGATCAAGCGGTTCGCCGTGGCGAGGGGCCGGGAATAGTCGAAGGTCGACATCAGACGATGAAGATGGCGGGTTCAGGCTGGCGCAGGAACGGCGTCAACAGCCCTTGGACGATCGACAGCGCCGGGGTCGCGTCCGCTGCGACATCGCCCGTCCCCTCGAAATACTCCGTCTCGAGCGGGCCAACCTTCTCGCGCTTCACGGCGCCGGCGGCGGTGACTGCGACGCTCAGGCCGCCCGGGTTCTCAGCCTCATACAGGGCCGCCGCATAGCTGGCCTGCACGACCGCCGACGGGATGGCGTCCGAGGCGATGTCCGACCCGTAGGCGGTCGCCCCCGTGCGCGGCCAGGCCCGCTCTTGCATGACCCCGTCAGTCGGAACGCCGGTGAAGCGAGCGCCATACAGTCCGTCGACGTAGACGCTGCCCCTCTGGCGCAGCACGGCGGACGACAGGGCTCCATCGGGCAGGGTGTGGCCATTGTCGGCCAGCCAGTCCGTGAAGCCGCTGTCGTCCCCGTAACCGGCCATGGATCAGGCCTCGGCCTTGGCTTCGCGCGCCAGTTCGATGGCCGCGACGATGTCGGCCTTCTTGGTGGCGTCGCCGAGGTCGATCGTCTCGGCTTCGGCCAGGGCCTTCAGTTCGTTGACGGTCATGTCGCCGAGCTCCTTCGGACCGTCATCGTCATCCTCGACCTTCGGCTTGCTGAACCAGCCGGTCGCCTTGGCGGCGGCGGCTTCGGCTTCGCTGACATCGAGGTCCGCCGACTTGCCGGCCTCGATGTAGACCAGACCCTTTTTCGTGTGCACGCCCTTGGGGCCCGCGGTGCGATTGGTGAACTTCATGTGCATGTTTCCCTGAAAGAGGACCGGCCCCACACCGAAGCGCAGGGCCGGGATTGCCTCAGATGCCGTCGCGGTAGGTCATGGCCTTCGGCAGGCGGACCTCGGTCCCGCCGACGTTCATGATGCCGCCGACCTCGTAGGTCATGGACGACTTCTGGAACGCCGGGAGGAACTCGTGATCGCCGGGGAGGTGGAACTGCACGACCTCCGACGAGGCGTCGTAGGCGACCATGCGATCGGTGTCGGAAGCACCGGCGCCGGCCAGTTCGCGGATCGGCACGAAGTTGATGTTATCGCCTCCGTCCCGGTTGCCGCGGATGTAGGCGAGGATCGTCGAGCCGGTGTCCGACATGCGGGTCTGCTCGATGTAGCGCAGCTTCTCCGTCGGCAGGGCCACCGTGGTCGCGGTGTGGGTTTCCCCGGTCTGCGTCTCGACCGCGTTCACAGCCGCCCAGATGTCGCGGCTGATCAGGTCCGGCGTCTTGGTCGCCCAGGTCGTGGCCGAACCCGTGCCGTCAGCCGCCACGTTCGCAGCAGGGACGTTCGCGTCGTTCACGAAGCCGGTCCAGCCCTTCTCGGAGGCGGCGGTGCCGGGCGCGCGGCCCGTCATGGCCACCGACCGCTTGAAGAACTGCGCCGCCTTACGGGCCGCGGCGGCCTTGTCGGCGGACAGCGAGCGGCCGAGTTTGGCGGCGCGCTGCAGTTCCTGCGTCGACCACTCATAGCCGATGCCGGCCAGGTAGAAGCCGCGGCTGGCCTGGTTCATCAGCGTGGAGGCGTAGGGCATGTCGAAGCCCTTGCCGCTCAGGAACTCGGCCTTGCCGACCTCGTCCATGCTGTAGAACACGGTCCCGACGTCCCACATGTCGCCGTCCGTGTTGATCGGGAGGATCCCGGTCAGGTCGGCGTTCGGATAGCGGCGCAGGTAGACCTGCGTCTCGATCCGGTAGAGTTGCGGGGTCAGGAAGGCCCGACCGACCTGGGCGTCGACGAAGAACTCGTTGGCCTTGTCGCCGAAGGTGGCGGCCAGTTGAGCGTCGTGGGCGGCCCAGCGCTGGAACGCGAGCTCGCGCTGATTTGCGTCAGCGGCGAGGAAGGACGCGGCATCGGTGAACAGGCCACCGGTCGCGTCAGCGAAGTTGATGATCATGGTCCTGTGCCCCTTAGCGCTTGGCGATGCGGGCGAGGCCCGTCGCGG
Organism: Brevundimonas sp. LjRoot202; assembly: GCF_964253355.1. Taxonomy (NCBI): domain Bacteria; kingdom Pseudomonadati; phylum Pseudomonadota; class Alphaproteobacteria; order Caulobacterales; family Caulobacteraceae; genus Brevundimonas; species Brevundimonas sp. LjRoot202. Next base: position 260,640 of record NZ_CAXUQW020000001.1, read on the forward strand.
AGGTGGTGTCGTCGAAGACCCATCCGGTGGCGGCGATGTGGGTCGCGTCCGCAGCGGTGTCGCCGATGGCGTCCGCAGCGCCCGCCCCGGTGCCGATCGTGACGGCAGCGCCGTCCGCGTTGGCGCCAGTCGCGGTGACCCAGATCACGCCCTCGGTCAGGATCGCGACGTCGTCGTACTGTGCGTACTCGTCCGCCGTCTGACCCGAGAGAAGGCCGAGGGCCTCGTGGGCGATGGCGAAGCCGAGGAAGGTGGCGGCGGTGCCGACGGTCGCGGTGCAGCCGTGGTCGCCGGAACCGCGGTAGACCGGGGCCCCGAAGGCGATGCCGCCCGCGTCTTCGCAGGTGCGCGAGATGCGGTTGCTGGTTTCGCCGTTGGCGACCATGCCGGCATAGCCAGTCGCCAGAGTGTCGGCGTAGGTGTCCTGAAGAACTGCCATTGTCCTGGCTCCCTTAGTTCAGGCTGGCGAGACGCGCGGCGTCCCGGATGGAGGCGGCGTTGGAGCCGCCCGGCTGATGGTCGGTGATGGTCTGCCGCAGTGGATCGGCCGGCTTCAGGTCGGCCGTCTTCAGGTCGAAGGCGGCGTCGACGTAGGCGTCCGACTTGTCCTTGGCGGCGTCGCCGAGCACGGCGCGCTTGATCTCGGCGTTGGACTTGCCGTCGATCACGACCTTGGCGTCCAGCGCCTTGGCCTTGGTGACGATGCCGGCGCGTTCGGCGACCAGGGCGTCGAGTGCTGCGCCGTCCACGACCTTCTTCTTCAGGTCGTCGATCTCGGCGTCCCTCTTCGCCAGTTCGGCGTCCTTGGCAGCGAGGGCGGCGGTGTGGGTGCTGTTGGCCGTGGCCAGAGCAGCGTCGGAGGTGGCGAGCAGGCCGCGCAGCTTGTCGATCGCGGCGATGCCGGCGTCCGTGGTTTCGACCGGGAGGCCGTCCACGGTGATGGTCTTGAGCGTCATGTGACGGTCTCCATGGTTGATGGGCGCAGGTTCGTGGCCGGTCTCGGGAGCGCCCTTGTCTCCGACACGGCAATGGGGGCCGGCGCGGCCTTTGGGCACGAGCGCCAGATGGTTGATGCGGATGTCGCGCTGGACGGCCTGATAGGCTTCGCCCTCCGGCGTCACCCCGTCCTCAAAGGCCAGGTCGCAGACGTAGCCCATGCTGATCTCGCGGGTTCCGTCCTGCACCGCCTTGATCGCTGCGGCGTCCATGAGGGCCAGCGGGACCTTCACGAAGCCGCCGTCGCGCACGACGTCCCCGCCGACCACGCCAACGGCCAGGTCTTTCCAGCTGTCGGCGGTCACGCCCTCGGCGGGGTGGTTGATGGTCACCGGCTTGAAGCCGTAGCTGGCCATGCTGTCCGCGGAGAATACGCTCTCCGGCGGGCGGTAGACGTTGACGACGGCAAGGTCCGGTCGTCCGACCTCTGAGCCGGAGTATTGCTGGATGCCGGTGCGGGCGGCGCGGACCTCGGCGACGGCGTAACCGTCACGGGTCAGGCGCACGCCCGCGATCGGCGCGGAGTCCGTGAACTGCATGATGGTCTCCGGCAGGGAGGGGAGGCTCAGGCCTCTTTCAGCCGAGAGGACCAATCCTCATCGACCTCTTGGAAGATCTCGGGCCCGAACACGAGCTTGCCGCGGTACGGCTCAACCTTGGACAGATCGACGTCGGCGCCGGCGTAGGTGATCGTTACGTGGGGCTGATATTCCGGGAAGTCCCAGGACGCCCCGGCTTCCCGGCGGATGGTCTCGTGTCGCCACGACAGCTCCGACGATCCGAACAGCAGAACGACCGCGCCCTTATCGCCCAGCTTCTCGACGAGGCGCGGGCCGCCGGGCTCGACGGTCAGCTTGCCATCCTTCTCGTTGCCCCAGGTCTGGCCGGCCTTCATCCAATCGACGGGGGCGCGGCTGAAGGCGATGGTCACATGCAGGTCGTCGGCCGGCGTGGTGGTCTCGAAGCCCTGATCCTTGGCCCAGGCGATGAACTCCGCGGCGTTGAGGAGTTTTCGCTGAACGTAGAGGGTCCGGGGAGCGGCGTCGTTGGCGGGCACGGGCGGGGCGCGAGGCGCGAGAGCGGCGGCTTCGTCCTCCCCGACGTCCTCCTGCTCGCTCAGCCGGCCGTATTCTTCGATGGCCGCCTCAAGGCCGGGCAGGTGGCCGTCTTCCACCATCGCGTTCACCAGCGCATCCGACAGCGCCTCGATCGGCATCAGGGGCTCGGAGGTTCCGCCGTTGCCCGCAATCACACGAGCCGCGTCCGCCTTGGTCTTGAAGATGTCGGCCTTCTCCTTCTCGCTGATCTGCCACAGCGGGGCGAAGGCGAAGTGGACCTCGGGAGGTCGGGAGCCGAGGGCCGAACGGATCATGACCTCGTCCAGGCGCTCCAGACGCGGCCGGAGATAGACCTCCTGCTCGGCGGCCAGACGGTCGTAGTAGTTGCGGAGGTCGCTCTCGCCGGTGGCGTTCATGCCGGACGGAGACTGGCCCAGCAGCCGGGTCGCCGGGATGTCCGCAGCGCCGGCTGCGATCTGCAGGTACAGCCGCAGCACCTCGGGCAGCTGGGCGAAGCTGATCTGCTTCTGCAGATAGTCCTCTTCGGCGTCCATCAGCAGGCCGTTGGTGATCGACTTCGCCTGATTGGCCAGGCTGATCCGGTCGATGACCTTCTGGCGATAGGCCTCGTCCCCGACGTTCGCCATGAAGTTCGGGATCTTGAAGACGTCGACCTTGGCTTCCTGCAGCAGCTGGGCGATGCCGCCGGCGGCGAGGCCCGCGTTCTTCACCGCGTCATCGAGGGCTTGAAGAACCGAATCCCCCCAACCGTGCGAGAAGGTCAGGTCCGGCACCTCGGCCCCGATGAAGGGGATGACGCGCGAGGGGTGGAGCTTCAGTAGGCCGCCCGACCGGCTCATGGTGTAGTCGACCGGTTCCCCCCAGCGCGGGGAGGCTGGGTCCGTGTCCAGCTGACCGGCGGTGATCTCGTAGCGGCTGGCGACGTGGATGTATTCCAGACCGCCGTCCCTGGTGCTGTCGGGGCGCAGGGGCTCCGACGGGTTGGTGTCTCCGGTTCCGAGGATCAGGGCCGAGCCGCCGTAGAGCCTCGCAAGTTTGATCGCCCTCGCCAGCTTCGGCCAGACCTGCAGTCGGGCTTCCTCAGCCTCCAGCTTTTCGATCAGCGGCGCGTCGGCCTGCCAGTTCCGGCCCTCGCGGATCATGTCGAAGGCGGGGATGTCCACCACCTTGCGGGCGATCCAGTCCGACCGATAGGCGGCGATGGCCTGATCGGGCGTGAGCTCGTTCACATACCAGGTCGAGCGGGTCGCCTTGTCCTTGGCCGTCCCCATGGCGGAGACGAGGTTCACGAGGCGATCGGCGAACGGAACGCCCATCAGACGTTGGCCAAGGTGTAGCGTGAGCTCAGCGCGAGTTCGTTCAGCGCGTCGGCGAAGGCGTCGACCTGGTCGTCATGGGCGCCGGCCGGGAAAGTGCAGAGCTCGTCCATGAAGGCCTCATTCCATTCGCCGCGGAGTAGGCGGACGTTTCCGGCTTCGGCCTGGGCGGCGGCGGGGGTGGCCCGGGTGGTCTTGTCGCCGGTAGGCGCGACGACCTTGACCGGGTAGCCAGCGAGCAGGCGGGTCAGCGTCTGGGCGTAGGCCTTGCCGGCGGCGCCCGGATCCTGCGGGAGCCGCAGCGTCGTGTTTGTCCCGTCCTGCGTGGCCGTGGCAAGGATAGTGCGCTCGACCTCAGCCGGGCCTTCCTGACCGCGAACGACATCGAGGACGTAGAAGACCCCGTCCCGGCCTCTGGCGACTTTCACGCCGGCCGTCGGGTCACCGCCGCCCTTCGTAGCCCCGATGTCCCAGGCCCTGCAGGTTCGCTCCAGATCGTTCGGCAGCGCATCCACGACAGGGAGCCACTGGCGCTTGAACAGGCCGCCTTCGCGCGGCGCCGGACGCTGCTGATACTGGCCGGCGTAGGCGTAGGAGCCGAGGCCCTTCTTCAGGTCGTCCACCACCTTGCGGGGAAAGCGGACCGGGTCGAGAAGCTCGCCGTCTTCGGTGCGGGGATCGCGAAACCCGATCTTGGTCACCAAAGACCGGCCGGGTTCGAACTCCATCGGCAGCATCAGGTGCTCGAAACCCATGCCGAGCTTCAGGATGGCCCCGGAGACGTCCTGCTCGTGCAGGCGCTGCATCACCACCACGATGGCGGAGCGCTCCTGGTCGTTCAGGCGGTTCAGCGCGCCTTCCCGGAACTGCCTGACGGTGGCGGCTCGTTCAGCCTCGCTCTCGGCGGTCTTCGTGGAGTGCGGGTCGTCGATGATGAGGCGGTCGCCACGCTTGGCGGTCAGCGATCCGAAGGGCGTTCCTTCGCGGGTTCCTGTGTCCCTGTTGGCGAAACTCATCTCACCGGTGCGGACCAGGACGACCTCTGGCCAGAGCGATCGGTACCACTCCGACAGGGTCAGGTCCCGGTGCTTCCGGGTATCCCGCTTGACGCTGTCCTCTGCGAACGAAGTGGTCAGGTAGCGGAGGGACCGGCGAGCGCCTGGACCCCACTCCCACGCCGGCCAGAGCACCGACACGATCATCGACTTGGACGACCCGGGCGGGACATTGATCAGGAGCCGGTTGATCCGGCCGTCGGTGATGGCCTCGAGGTGGCTGCACAGCGCGTCGAGGTGCCAGCTCCAGACCAGCGGCGTGTTCGGCTCCAGAACGTGCCAGGCCTCGCGGACGAACCCGGCTAGGCTCTCGCACCGTTCCCGGATGGCGAAGAAGTCGCGCTCAAGCCGGCGTCGCTCTGCCTCCTTCCGCTCCTCCGTCTCCCGCTGTCTGACGATCTCGGCCTTGCGCTCCAGAAGAGCGAGGGCCTCAGCCTTCTTCTGAAGGGGCAGCCGGCTCAGAACCTCCGGCGAGAGCGGCGAGGCGAGCGTCAATCTCGGCCTCCGTCATGTTGGCGAACTGGACCGGGCCGCCGTCGGGGCCGGTGTGGCGAAGGACCGATGCGTCCCCGTAGACCTTCGGCTTGCGCTTCCCGGCCGACCACTTCTTGGCGTCGATGGCGACCCGAGCGGCCTGGGGCTCGATCTTGCCGGCTTCGACCCGCGCGGCGATGTCCCGGATGTCGTCGTCGTCAGCGTCCGCCGAGGCTTCGCGCGCGAGCGCGTATTGGTCGCGGAAGGCGACGTTAGCGGGATCGGCGAGCCATCGGAAAACGGTCGATCGGTCCGGGTATTCACCATCGGCGCAGATCGAGCGCAGGCTACGACCGTCCGCTATGGCGAGGCAGATGGCCTCGGCCAGGCTCTCGTTGAAGAGGGTGGGGCGGGCCATGCGGGCTCCGGTCATTGCGGCCACAAGGTGCGTTGCTATGGTCTTCGACCATGGACCAGACGCACAAAGGCGAAGGCACGTTGATCGTGGACGGGGAGGAACATCCCTGCCGGTACCATCTCGACATCTACGTCGACCGGCGGATGAAGACCGGAGAGGGCACGGTGTCCGCTGAACCTCAGGTTCTCTGGGACGCCTTCAACAAGCAGAAGACCCGGTGCCGAATGAGCGACGGTCGGGTGTTTCCGCTTATCATCACGCGCTGGGGCGCCGGCTCGAATGTCGCCGCCTTTCGGATGGCGGGCGGATTCGAAGGCGAATAGCTAGAGCGCTTGGTAGGCGGCGCGGTGGCGGGGGATGGACTTGTTCTTCGTGGGGACAACGCAGTTTTTCCGGCACAGGCACTTGAGCGACTCAGGCACCATGTGCTTGCCGCCGATTCGTGCGGCGCACATTGGAGGCCAGAATGGCCGAGAGACCGTACCCGTCGTTCCTGATCTACATCGACGCCCTGAACGAGTTCAGGTGGAAGCTGGAGGCCTCGAACTACAAGACGATCGCCGACAGCGGCGAAGGCTACAATAACCTGGCCGATTGCGAACACGCGATCTCGCTAGTGCAGAAGAGCGCGCAGTACGACATCTGGGAAAACGACGACGTGACGAAGAAGCGTCGATAGCCCGCGAACGCCAGCCATTGCCGTAGCGCCGAACATGGTCAGGGCGGGTACGAAAAAGGCCCCGGACACGAGGTCTGGGGCCTTCCGGCGCATTGCTGCACTATGGCTTGTGTCAGGGATTACCGTTCCGGTGTCAACTGCTAGGTCTTTTTGCCGATGACGAAGCCAAGGGCGCCGCTGACCACACTGCCCAAAATCGTTACCGCCTGAGGCTTGGCCTCATCGCTTCCGGGCATCAAGAACAGAACTGCGACCAACCCGATGAGAGATAGTGCGAAGGCGACCGCTCCAAAGTTTCCGGCCTTTTCCTCCCCCCCGCCGAACATCTTTCCGACTAGGCCTAATTCCAATTTCCTTGCCTCACGCGCCTCCGCTGCCAGGGACGCGCCCTGCGTCAGATCGCTTGCGGACCTAAGCGTGTCAGCCATTACCGCACCGTCAGCATGTATGAGAAGAAGCGGCTCACCCCGAGGTCGCCATGCATGGACTGCCAGAAGATGGAAAATCCAAGCTGCTTACCAGCATAGGTACCCGCATTGGGGGCAACATATGTAGCGCCCAAGGATAGTTCGGCGTTCATGAGTTTGAGGCGTATGGCACCGGGCGCGATGTCTTCGGCCACTACCTTTTGCTCTCCGCCGTCGTTGATCCATTGGATCTCGAACTTGAGGTTATCCAACGAGATCGTGACTACATGTTCGTCCGTGCCGAGGACAGCCGATCCGCTCTCCACGATTTGTCGCCCAGCAACCGTTAGAGGCATCTTCAGCTCCTACTCCAACCCGTACGCGATAGCTGCACAGTCCAGCGCTATGATCAAGGCTTGGCTGGTTCGGACGATCACCGACCCGCTGTTGCTGAGGTTCCGCAGGTTCGACCCCTTTCCCGCGATCTCCCGAAGTGCCCAGACCGCCCGGCCGACCTTCTCGACCTCGCTCCGGCCGAGAGCGCCGCGGAATGACGGGTCCTCCTCCTGGATCATCGCCTCGAGGTCGCGGACGAAGAGCTCTCGCTCCGCCCGCTTCTCTGCGAAGCCCTCGCCGCCGCGGCTGATGGTGCGGGACTGGTCGATCGGGGGAGGGGTCAGGCCTTTGGCAGGATCCAGCAGTTCGTAATCGGCCCGGTAGCGGACGCCGGCGGCATGCTGGTTCCGGGTGATCGACCCGGCCGTGAGCAGGGTTTCTAATCCGTCCCGGTTGGCCCGCGGGGCGCCGGCACTGCCCGTCTGCTTCGACACGCCGATCTCAAGCCCGCGGAGCGCCTCCAGCCCCTTGAGTTCGGCCAGGTTCGCTTCCGCCTCACGCGACCGGAGGAGGGCGTCGATCTCCCGGTCCAGCGCGTCCATGATCCGGTGGCCTTCGCGGCGGACCTCGAGGCTGGCGCTGGCCAGCTTCGCCTCGGCCGTGGCGAACCGGTAGGCCTGGCCATCGGAGAGGTCGACGCCTCGGATGTTCACCGGCGGCGCGTTGTCGTTGGCGCTGTAGACGTTATCGTTCGCCCCGATGGACCTCGGCGCCGAAGGTTTGCAGAACCGGGCCCGGCGCTGCTGGCGCTTCTTCTGGCGGTCGGACTTGCTCATGCTTCAGATTCCTGGGGGAGCGCGGACGCAATCTGACGCTCGACCTCAGCTCGGATGAGCGGGTCAGGGTCCTGCCAATCGCCGGGCTTGAGAGTCTTTCCTGTCTCCGGGTGGCGCTTCACCGACCCGTCCGGCTGTCGCTTGGCCATGTTGGCGCCGTGGATGATGTCCCAGATCGGCGAGGGGTCGATCCCCATTTCATCCAGCCCACCCAAGGCGAAGTAGATCATATCGAGGAAGCCGTCGGCCTGTTCGGCGATGGTCGTTGCCTCCCGGATTTCCTGCCCTTCCTCGGCACACCACGTCACGCGACGCTCCACCTGGAATGGCGTCAGCAGGGTCGGACCTGTCGGATGGGGCGTCCGAGCGAATACCTCGTGGAACTCTCGTATGTGCGCCATGGGGGCGGCGAGCGTGGTGCTTGTCATGCGGCGGTGTCCTTGGGCTGCGCGTCGTTGGCGGCATAGAGGTCGGGCTGGCCGGCTTTCCGCCAGCGGGTGATCCCGGCGTTATGGGCGTGGTGCTTTGCGTCGTAGGTCAGGTGGCACCGCTGGCACATCGCCATCAGGTTCGGTCGGTCGCCCGGCTCCCCGACGTTCTCGGGCTGGTGGTCAAGATGGGCGACCGTCAGGACGACCTTCGATCCGGTGACCGGGTGCGGCTCGGCATTGGCCGCCCGACAGTCCGGGTAGAAGCCCGGCGACCCTTCGCACCGCCAGCCGGCGCGCTCGCGAACCTCCAGGCTGATGTCCTTCCAGTCCTTCGGGTATCGGGCTTTCTGGCACGGACGGATCGGCATCATGCGGCTCCCTTCGCGAACAGGTCGGGCTTCTGGTCGTTGGCCGCAGCCACGGTGATGGTGACGTTGTTCCGCTCGGCCCAGCCGTTCAGCTTCCCGGACAGGGCGGCGGCGATCCCGGGCGTCTTGGCCTCCAGCCTCCGGCCGTCCGGAACCCAGCGGCAATAGTGGTCGACGTAGCGGACGACGAAGTCCTCATCGGTCGCCTTCACGAGGCTGGCGCGCACCTGCGGGGCGTTGAAGGTGGCGACGGGCTCCTGCCCGGCGGGTGCCTGGCCTGCAGCCGGGGTGAACTCCTTCCACCGATCCCGGTTGAGGATGACCGCAGCGCCGTTGGCGAACTGGCCGCCGTCCTTCGTGCTGGCCGGCAGGGCGTAGAAAGCCCGGACCGCCGCCTCGATCTCCGACGGCATCCCGCCGCGCTTCAGGGCGCCGCCCAAGGCACGCTGAACGTCCGGGCCCGTCGAGCGCCGTTTGCCGTCAACGACCGGCTGGGCCTTGTGGAGCCGGTCGACCAGAACCGGGAAGGCGCATCCGGCGTCCGCGGCGATCAGCAGGGCTTTCGCGAAGCGCTTCAGGTCGACCTCGCCCCCTTGGGGGCTGGGGGTTCTTTCTTTCTTTGGTTCTGGTTCTGATTTTGTCGGCAAACCGGAGGCATTTGCTTGCCGATTTAATGCCCGTTTTCCGGCACTTGCATTTCCTCCCGATTTTCCGGCCTCTCTGCGCTTACCGGAAGTGTCACGGTACTTCGTCAAATCCTCGGTCACCCTCGGCTGGGTCAGCTTGCCCCGCGCGACCCGGAAGAGCGGCATCAGCTTCGGCTTGACCGCCAGCCATTCCTTGACCGTCAGCTTCGCGTAGCCGGCGAGGACATCATCTTCGGCCGGGAGCTTGCCCTCGTTGTTCCAGAGGGCCCCGATCAGCAGCAGATAGGCCCCATGCTCCCGGGCATGGCCGAGGTGGGCGGTGTGCTTGTGGTACGAGCCCCAGAAGAGCTTCTGGTAGGGAGGCGCGGCCATCAGGCGTCGCCTCCGAAGCTGAACTTGTAGCCGGCCGACTGCTCTTCGCTGTTGCGGGCAAGGTTCCCGAACCGGGTCAGGTCTTCATCGAAGCTGAGGCGAACCGTCCCGATGGGCCCGTGCCGCTGCTTCCCGATGATGACCTCGGCGGTGTGCTTGGCCTGGGTCATGGCCTCGCACCACGCCATGTGGGCTTCGCTCCCGACCTTGGGCTCTGACCGACCGAGGTAGTAGCTCTCGCGGTAGACGAACATGACGCAGTCGGCGTCCTGCTCGATGCTGCCCGATTCCCGAAGGTCGCTCAGCATGGGACGCTTGTCGTCGCGGCTCTCGACTTGGCGCGACAGCTGCGACAGGGCGATGACCGGGACGCCGAGTTCCTTGGCGAGAGCCTTTAGGGCGCCCGTGATCTCGCTGACCTCTTGGGTGCGATTGCGCTGGCCCCGGCCGTCGCCCGTGGTGGCCAGCTGGAGGTAGTCGACGATCAAGAGGTCCAGGCCCCCACGCCGATGCTGACGGCGGGCCCGGGCGCAGAGCTTGGCGATGTGGATGCCGCCTGTCTCGTCGATGTGGAGCGGGCACTGCCGGATCAGATCCTTGGCGTCCCGGATGCGCTCGAAGTCGGCGCGGTCGATCAGGCCCTTTCGCATCTTGTCCGACGAGACGCCGGCGGCATCGGCCAAGATGCGCTGAGCGAGTTGCTCCTTGGACATCTCGAGCGAGGCGAACAGGACCCGGCCGCCGGCGACGGTGCGCCGCCCGTGGGGCGCGTCGGGGTCCGGTTCGGCGTGGTAGTTCTTGGCGACGTGGTAGGCGATGTTCGTCGCCAGCGCTGTCTTGCCCATGGAAGGGCGGCCGGCGAGGATCAGCAGGTCGGATGGGTGCAGGCCGCCCAGCTTCTGGTCGAGGTCAACCAGCCCGGTCGACAGGCCCGTCAGAGCCCCATCCCGACGGAACGCCGCCTCGATCATCTCCAAAGCGCCATCCAGCGCATCGGAGAAAGTGTGGACGGCCTTCGCCTGCTCTCCGCTCTCGGCCAGGGTGAACAGCACGCTCTCGGCCGCGGACAGGTGATCGACTGCCGGCCGGTCGGTGTCGGTCGCGTCGCGGGCCATCTGGTTCCCGACCCGGATCAGGTCGCGGCGGATGGCCAGATCGATGATCGCCTTGCCGGAGTCGATGGCCAGGCGGTGCGGTGGAGCGCGGGTGACCAGTCCGGGCAGATAGTCCTCGCCACCGAAGTCGACCAGCGCCGGGTCGGTGGCGAACCGGGCAGTCATCAGGGCAGGGGAGACGGAACGTCCAGCTGTCACCGCCTCGCTTATCTCGTCGAACAGGCGGCCATGGAACGGCTCGTAGAAGTGATGGCCGCGCAGCTGGTCCGGTAGACGCTCGAGCAGGGCCGGGTCGTAGAGAAGGGCGCCCAGCAGGTCTTGCTCGGCTTCGATGGAATGGGGGAGGGAGGCAACGGCCTCGCGCGGATCACCGTCGAACATCAGCCCTTCTCCGTGTCGAAGAGGGGCCCGCACTTGATCGCCTCGACGCGCGCCACAGCAGCATCAGCGAACCGCGTCAGCTGCTCCGCAGCGGCCGGGTATCGCTTCGCCCGCGCCTTGGCCTCCCGGCGCATCATCCGGGCGTAGTGGAGCTCCATGTCGATGATGTCGGCGCGGTTCATCAGGCCGCCTCCGCCGACGGCTCGTCGTCATTGGCCAGCAGGTCAAAGAGCGACGGGATGGAAAGCTCACGCTCGGCTGCCTGCAGGTGCTTCACGCCGTCCAGGAAGTACGAGGTGTTGAGCTCCGCAGCCCGGCCCTTCCGGCCGAGTCGGATCGCGCGGTTCGGCACGGTGAAGAGCCCGCCGAACGGGTCGTAGACGGTCTCGCCCTTCATGCTCCACCGCTCGATGCAACGGTCGACGATGTCGAACTGCAGGGGGCAGATGTGGTTTTCGAGGCCGCGGCGGGTCTGCTCACCGTTCAGGGTCAGCATCCGCTGGACGTCGTGCCAGACGTCGGGGTCATGGCTGCCCGGCGCCAAGGCCATGAAGGTCGACGGCAGGGCGCCGCGGGCTTCCAAGGCCTCGCCGATACGGACGTGCGTCTCGTAGTCGTAGACGTCGGCCAGGCTGGCGGCGGTGAAGGCGCGGACCAGCTTGTCAGGCGGCAGGGCGGCCAGTTCCTCGGCGGTCATCGCTCGATTGCCTGAGGACCGCCAGAAGGCGTGAGCGTCCACCTGCCAGCGGGCCAAGCTGTAATCGGCCTTGGACCGGGCAACGCGGCTGTCCGCATAGCCCTTCGTCCGGTCGGTCTGAGGCTTGAAGAACAGGCAGACGTACTCAGGCGAGCCGACGCCCATGCGGGAGCCGTCCTTGCACATCTCGGTGTAGCCGAGGCGGTAGGTCTGGTTGTTCTCCCTGACCACGTCCGTGATGACGGTGATCATGCCGGCGAAGACGAAGCCGTGCTTTTGGTAGTGGGTGATGGTCTCGGCGTGGAACGGTGACACCGCCGGCCGGCCGTGGCCGGTGACAGAGCCGAACAGGATCCGGTCCTTGACGTGGATGGCGGCGACCCGACCGGGCGCCAAGACGCGGAAGAGCTCCGGCGTCAGGAAGTCCATCTGAGCCCAGAAATGGACGTTGTCGTCAGTGTGACCGAAGTCGTTGTAGTTCGGGCTGTACTCGTAGTGATTGGAGAAGGGGATCGACGTCACGATCAGGTCGACCGAGTTCTCGTCCATACGCCGGGTTTCTTCTACGCAATCGTTGTTGGCGACCAGCCAACCGTCACCCGAAGCCTCGATGCGCTCCACGCCGGCGGCCCGGGCGAGCTCGGCCCCCATCTCGCGATGGTTGAGCCCGTACTTGCGGATGATGTCGGTCATGATCTGGCGGAGCTCCCGGTCTCGCGCCCACTTGGCTTCCAGGTCCCTGCGGACCTCGCGCTCGGTCTCGGCGTAGACGATGTCGATCTCGACCGGCTTGGTCTGGCCGAAGCGCTGGATGCGGTGGATGGCTTGGATGAAGTCGTTGAACTTGAAGCCGACGCCGGCGAACACGGCGCGGTGACAGTGGCGCTGGAAGTTGCACCCCGACCCGGCGATCACCGGCTTGGCGGCGAGGTCCGTGATCTTCCCGTCGGAGAAGTCGATGATGGCCTGTTCCCGAAGGTCGAGGTCCTGCGTCCCGTAGACCGACACGGCGCCGGGAATGGCTTGCTCGAGCGCGCGGCGTTCGTCCTCGAGGTCGTGCCAGAGGATGAAGCGATCGTCCGGACTGGCCTGACGGATCTCGGCCACCTTGGCGATGCGCGCCGGCAGGGTGTCCCGCCGCTCCTTCGCAGCCTGCTGAAGGCCCATGGCGGCGTTGCGGAACAATGCCCCCTGGCCGTCGCGATCGACCTCCGTGGAGACGAGATCGGCCTGAACTTCATGCCAGCGGACGACGAGGTCCGGCAGGGTGTAGCCCTCATCGGAGAAGCCGAGGTCTGAGGGCTTCTGCAGGAAGGTCGCCCAGCTGTTCACCCACATCCAAAACTCGCGTTCTTTGTGCGGGTAGAGGGTCAGGTCTCCGGCCTGCTCGCTGTTGCGCTGGAAGAAGCGCGTCAGGGCCTGCCCGGTGTCCATGATGCCGAGGAAGCCGGCGTAGTGGATCAGTTCCTTGTAGCGGTTCGGCGAAGGCGTAGCCGTCGCGACGTGGCGGTAGGCGACCTTGTCGAACAGCGGGAGGAACGTCTGGAAGGTCTTCGACCCGAAGGACCGGAGGCAGGACGCTTCGTCCAGCGAGGCCCAGGTGAACGCTGAGGGGTCGACCTTGCCGTCCCTCACGCTCTCGTAGTTGGTCAGGCTGATGCCTTCGCGGGCGTCGGCAGTTGACCGAATGAACTCCGGCGCCGCGTCCCAGCCGAGGACCTGCAGGGCGTCGCGCTTGAACTCCTGGCGAACACCGAGGGGCAGGACGATCAGGCCGCGCCGATCCATGCCGTGCGCGATGTGGGCGGCATCCAGCGTCAGCCGGCCGGTCTCCAGCTGGATCGAGGTCTTGTGCAGACCGAAGGCGGTGAAGTAGGCCCGCCGTCCGCCGCGAACGCCCCAACGGGTGAGGGCAGCGGCGTGGGGTTTCATGGCCGGGTTGATCAGGGCCGGGTCGATGTCGAAGCCCGTCTCCTGCGCCGGCGGGACCTTGGAAGCGACGAAGGCCTTGTAGGGGTCCGTCATCCTTCGCCCCCGTCATTCGCCGCCCGGGTGAGCTTGGCGAAGGCCTGCTCAGCCGCAGCGTTCTTGACGGCGCTTCCGAGCTTGAAGGCGGCGCAGATGTCGGCAGCCCGGCTGTTGAAGGCGGTGGCGGCTTCGACCCGTCCGATCAGGGGATGCAGCTGCTCGGCGACGACATCGAGGACGTCACCCAGGAACGCGGCGCGCTCGTCCGGCTCATAGTCGTTGGCCGCAGTGAGGAGCTTCCTCGCTTCCATACGGATGGTCATGGCCCGGGCGGTGCGCTCGGCCTTGGCCTTGGGGGCTTCGCGGCGGCGGTCGATGCGATCGACTAGGTAGTTTTCTCGGCTCACGCGACGGCTCCCGTCGCACGCTGACGGAGGACCGCGTCCACCCGATCACTCAGGGCGGTCAACTCAGCGACCGACAGGGCGGCCAGATCGAGTGGCGCGCCAGCGGCCGGCAAGAGGACCTCGATCGCCCGCGCACGCTGACGAAGGCGGCGGATCAGGCCCCTTTCCTCAAGCGCTTTGAGGAGACGCTGGACGCCAGCGGAAGACGCGAGGTCGATGGCGTCCATGATCTCGCGGACGGTCGGTGAGACGCCGCCATTCTCAGCCGTGTAGCTTTTCAGGAACGCGAGGCACTCGGCCTGTTTGGGGGTGAGGCCAATCATGCGATCCAGGCTCCGTTATCGTTCGCCGTGAGGGTCAGGCGCTCGATCTCGGCCGCACAGATGGCGCGCACGGCGTCCATGCCGCCCATGTCACGAATGGCCCGCATCGCGCCGGACAAACGGGCGCGCTCGATCTCGATGGATGTGGCCCGCGTCCGCATGGCCAGGACAGCAGCGGCGACCCTCATGCGAACCTCCGGAGCGAGCGCTCGTAGGCCTTCACGTCCGGCTTCCCGCCGAGCGTGGTCCGTTGGACCGCCCTCAGCGCGTGACGCTCGCAGTAGGTGTCGACGCCCCTGGCCGGTTCAGAGGGGACGGGCTGGCCGCAGCAAAGCTGGTTGGCCGGACGATCAGGTTCACCGACAGGCCACGAGCATTGCCCGAAGCTGCGTTCGATCAGCAGGATGGCGTCGTCGTTCGCTGGGGCCGAGAACCGGTCCAGCAGCTTCTTGCCAGCCGCCGCCTGAGCCTCTGACCGCTTCTGCGCTTCAACCGGGTCGAGGGTGGCGACCGGACCGAACACGGCGCCGGGCTTGAGGTGAGGGCCAGGCTTCGGCGGGCGGCCGCGGCGGGCATTGTTGCCATTGCCCGCGTATTTGTCCGACTTCACGGCCGGGGCGCGGAGGCCAACAGCAGGCACGCTCGCATCTGATCGGCCCGGCAAGCCGAGGCGGTGGACTTTTCCGATGACCGCGAGCCGGGTCACGCCCCTACCAAAGGCCCTAGCGATCTCAGACGCCGACTGTCCTGCCGCCCATCGGCGCTTCAGGTCATCGACCCGCTCAGCGGACCAAGGCTTGTTGTTCCCGTGCGCTGTCATGACGCCCTCCGTTGAAAGTTGATCGGGTCCCAGCGGCCGGCCTCACGCGGGTGCCGGGTCTTCACGGCGTGCAGCCACAGCCCGAAGGCGTCGGCTTCATCGGCCACGGCCGGGCTCAGCCCGTAGTGACGGGCGGCCCCGACCATCATGTCCTTGTCGGCCCGGCCGGACCCCGTCAGGGCCTTCTTGACCGTGACCGGATAGACCTCGCAGCATTCCAGCCGGGCCCGGATGGCGACCATCTCGGTCACGCCCGCGAGGGCATGCAGTTTGCGGGTGACGTGCGGGGTCGCGCTCGACGCGAGGATCGGCGCCTCGAACAGCATCAAGGCGGGCTCGACCTCGCGGACCTTGGACGTGAGCCAATCCTCAAAGGCGATGAGGAAGGCCCCCACGTCCTCACCGGTCTTCGGCAACCGGACGTGACCGATCTCCGGCAGTTCGCCTGTGTCGGGCTGGCCGAAGGCGAAGCCGGTGCAGGTCGCGAGGTCGAGCGCCAGGTACATCAGGCGGCGTCCTGAGCGTGTTCGCTGTCGTCGCCGGCGTCGTTGGCGGCGTCCTCGAGGTCGGTCTGGTCCTCCGGCTGGAGGTTCGCCGCCGTTAGCCGCGCTTCGAATGCGCGCCGAACGGTGGCCTGGCCCTCTTCATGGCCCTCGCCGTAGGACTGGTGACATTCGTGCGGGCATTCCTTCGGCGGTTGGTCCGCCCATCCGCGGCCGGCGAGCCCGTCCTTGAAGCCGATGTTGCGCCAGCGAAGCTGCTCCTTGACCGGGTCCGGAGTGGCGTCGGTGCCGTAGAGTTCCAGCTGGGATCCGATGGGGTAGCGCATGGCCTCGGCGAACCAGTCGCGCTCGGCGTAGTGCTTCTTGATCTCCTCCGGGGTCCAGTCGAGCATCCGAACCTGCTCATCGAGGACGCCGAGGGTGATGCCCTTGGCCTTCAGGCCCTTCCGGAAGGCGCTGATCTGAGCGTTCAGGGCGGCGCGCTTTTCATTCCACGAAACCATCTCGTTCGCCGCCATGCGGATGTCGTCGTGAGACGGCATGCCGTTGTCGGGCTCGTTCGGGATGCTGCCGATCGTTCCCTGTTCGGCGGGATACTCATCACCGCTCGGGGCGGCTTCCAGCTTCTTGGCCATCTGGCCCTCCTTCACGACCGCTCAACGGGGCGGTCAGTCCCGTTGGTGGTGGTCAGGGGGCGCGCATCTTCCCGCGCAGGCCGGAGCGGATGATGCGGACCCGCTCCTCGATCTCGGCCAGCTCCCGGTCGCATTCGCTGAACTCGCCGGGCGAGACGGCTCCATCGCTGACGGCCTTCTCGACCGCGCTCAGGGCGTCCGCCGTCTCCTTCACGAGACCGCAGGTGTGGTGCATCGGGTCGGCGATCACCGTTTCGGGCTGATCAACCTCGTTCCCCATGGCGTCGCTGTAGAGGGTCGTGCCCCCGGCGATCTGGAGGGCGCTGATCACCCGGCCCGGCATGGTCTCGGACTTGTAGGGGTTCTGGTAGTTGGACAGCAGCGTCCGGCTGATCTCACAGATGCGCGCCGCGCTCTCCAAGCCGCCTACGGTGTCGATCAACCGGCGGGCCAGGTTCGAATGTTCGATGTGGTTGAGCTTGGACACTGTTCGTTCCGGTCGAGGTTTCAGGTGCGGCGGCGCGCTGTTCAGGCGACAGGGGAGGCGGGCAGTTCGGGGGTGGTGACGTGTTCGTCGTTGGCGGCGTGCAGATGTTCTTGGGGACGCGGGGCGAGGGGGAGCCGGCACCCGGGGGTCCACTTCGCCCGATCGAGGTCCTGTGCGGCATTCGCCTGGGCGGACAGGACACCCTTGAGGATGGCCTTCTCAGCCGAGACGATGGACGCCGCCTCGGTCACCAAGGACCGCAGCTTCGCCTCGTGGCCGGGACCGATGTGAAGCCGGGCCCGCTCGACCAGGTCGTAGACCCGCAAGGCATGGGTCAGCGCATCATGCGAGAGCATGCGCATCGGGGGCTCCTGTGAAGAGGGCCAGCCCGCCGGCCGCGCGGAGGGGGGAGGGCGAACGGCCGGCGGGCGCCATCGCGAGCGATTGGGCGCTCAGCGATAAAGGGGAGGCGCGCATTCAGGCGGCCTCGCTGTTCGGGGCGGTGTCGTTGGCGGCCTCGGCCCTGAACTGCTCAACCAGCGCCACGTCTGGACAAAGGTCAGCGGCCCTGACCCGCCCGCCAGACACTCGTTCGAAGGCAAGGGCGACGCGCACGCTCGGTGTCTGCTCGCCACGCTCGATCTGGCTCAGATGACCCTTGCTCTTCAGGCCCACCAAGGCGGCAAGCGCCTCTTGAGAGAGGCCCAGGTCTTTGCGGAGTGCGGCGATGTCCATGCAGGGAAGTTTGCATATGCCGAACATTTGGGCAAGCCCGATGTTCGGCATATCCGTACTGACCTGTTCGCGTCGGGTTCGCATACTCCGAACATGTCGGACAAGCCTCACAAGACACGCCCCTTAGAGCTCTACGAGGAGTACCGCGAGAAGAGCGGGTGGTATCTTGCCGCCTGGCGCGATTGGGCCGGCCTCACGCTCGAAGAGTTGGCGTCAGAGCTCGGCCGGTCCCGCGGCTACATTTCCGATCTCGAGACTGGCGCCGTCCGAAAGGACCGGCCGCCGACGCGCTTCAACCGCGATCTCGTGCAACAGGTGGCCAATGCGGTGGGAACAAAGGGAGGGCGCCTGATCGACGTCAATCCGTTCACGGCGTGGGAACACGAGGAGCGCTTGAACTCCACCCTCAGCCGGTTGGCCGATGAGGATCGGAATGCAGTCCTTGATATGGCCGAGCGGTTGGTCCGCAAGGATGCGGCAGCATGATCGAATGGCTCGCTGCTGCCGCGCTGCTTCAGGCCCAGGCCGCCAGCCAGTCTGACTTCCAGCGCGAGGGGCCGGCGCTCGTCGAGCAGGCTTCTGGTCGGGTTTTCGATGCACACGAGGCGCTCGCCTTCGAACTCGGCAAGTGCGCGAGGATCCTGCCGACCGGGTCCAGTCTGCCGTCAGTCTCGGAGGCGTCGGTCGAAGTTGCCGAGATCGGCATACCAGAGCTGAGCGATGCACTCGCCCGGATATACGCGGTCTCGTTCGCCGAGGGCCTTCAGGCTGATCAGCGAGGCCTGTCGCCGCGCGGATGTGCCGATGAGATCGATGCGCTGGCAAGCGATCAGGTGCAGCACACCCGAGGCCTTCGAGGCCTGTTGGAAACGCTGCTGAGGGATGCGCAGCAGACTGGCCGCTAGAGTCAAAACGGCGGCCCGTGAGGACCGCCGCCTGGCACCCAGCATACTGCTGGGCTAGTGCATGCCGCGCCCGATCGGCGCAAGGAGAGCCGCCGGCACCCGGACCTGAACTTCGGCGTTCGCCGGGTTGTCGCAGTTCTTCTCGACGTAATACTGCATCAGGTGGGTCTTGCGGTCCTCGGCCAGTTGCCGAGCGTCACGGGCCGACAGGTAGTTCCCCGCGATAGCCGGCCAGAACAGCACCAGAGCAGCGGCGTTGGCGACGTTCACGCCCTGGTCGCGCTGAGCGTCTCTGGTGATCCCGTCGAGCTGGGCGAACTGGTCGCGCAGTTCCGTGCAGGTCAGCATTCGGTCGCCAGGCTGAGTGACGCTGACTTTTTCGGTCGTGGTGCAGGCGCTCGCGCCGAGCATCGCCGCGCACAGCGCGACGGCAGTGATCTTCTTCATAAACCTAACCCCTCATGCCCGCACAACGCGCGCGAGCCCCACAAGCAGAGCTAGCACAACAGCGAACGGTGTCCAATCAAGCGGCGTCGTCCAGCCAAGGCTCGCGGCCGTCGGGGTCTATCGCGAGTGCTCCCCGCGGCACCTTTCCATGCACGGCGAGAACTTCAGGATCGGCGAAGATCTCGGCCGCTGCGTCGATCCACTGCTGGTAAACCAAAACGCCGTCGGCGGACTTCGCCAGGATCAATCCGCCTTCCTCAGCGTCGACCGCGCATAGGAATTCGTACCGTTCAGCCGGGACGCTGCGGTCATTCCAGAAGGGCTGAGCGAAGTAGTGAAGCCGGCGCGGCATGTCTCGTGGACCTCCAATCGTTAATCCGATTCCGCACGGCCGCTCACAGGAGTCCAGCCAGCCCGTGGAGCGATGCGTCCGTTTCTGACGTGGGGTGGAGGAGAAGGGCGGTCCTGCCCGTAGGTTTGCACATGCCGAACTTTCTTCTTGCGGTGAGGTTCGGCATATGCAAACTTCTCTCCAACACCGGAGAGACAGATGCCCCTCGCGCACATCACCGAACCCCTTGGCGGCGCCCTGATCCGACTGGACGAAGCTGCGGCTTCGCGGTCGGGCAAGTCGATCGTCCAGACCATTGCCGACGCCCAAGGCTGGGAGGCTCCTGAACAGGGGACCGAACGCTGCCGGATGCTGGAAGCGGCGCTGTCCTACCGGGGGACGCCGTACCAGTTCAGGGGAGGGCATGGGCGTCACGACGCATGGTCGCTGATCCGCACCTGCGCGGCCCATGCCGCCCAACGGGACTGCGTGGACATTCCGCGGACCGAGCCGGGCTACGCCGGCGTCTCGGATGCCGCGGCCCGTCTGGCGTTCGGCCAGTGGGGCCTGGTCGAGATCAAGTCGCGCCACGCGCAGCCGGGCGACGTCCTGCTGTTCTCGGTCCCTGACGCCCCGATGTTCGGCGGCGGCGGGACCATCCCCGGCGGTGTCCACGCGAGCATCCTGTCGGCCCCGGGCGGCGAGATATCGTGGGCCATACTCCCGGGCCATTCGAGGCCGGAGCCGAAGATGGTCCACGCCTACCCGGCCAAGGCGGTCTGTGAGGCATGGGTCGGCAAGGTCTGGACCGACAAGCTGGTCGCCGCCTTCTCCTTCGACACCGGCCGCAAGGCGCGTCCGTTCAGGCTGGCGGCCTGAGATGGGGACAATGGCTCACCGCGCGCCCGGCTTTCGCATTTGCGATCAGAAGGGCTTTCACGTCACGTTCGAGAATGGCTGGACCGTCAGTGTCCAGTTCGGACGCGGCAACTACAGCGGCAACTACGACCATACCGGCGCTTATGCCGATCCGGTTCCTGCTTCGCCGACCGCGGAGGTCGCTGCGTGGCCGAACGGCGGCGAAATGATCGCTCTGGGTGACGGGGACACCGTTCTCGGGTGGCAGACACCGGAGCAGGTTCTCGCGCTGATGAATGACATCGCCGCCCGCCCGATTCCGGGGGAGCAGGTCTGATGCCCCGCACACCCGTCTGCGCCTCTCTGGTCGCCCAGACCAACCCGACCCGCATCGCTCACTGCGACCCTGGCGCCGGGATTGGCTGCCGCATCGCCTTCTACGGCGAAGGGACATGGGACCAGGTCGAGACGGCCTTCCCTGTAATGACCCACGACGAGGCGAGGGCGCTGATCGCCGACGCCGCCGCCGCCGTGGCCCGCATCGCGAAGGCCTCCGTCTGATGCCGCCCCTCGTCACCATCATCACCGGCCTGCTGATCGCGGGCGTCTGGTTCGCGGCCGGTCTGGCCGCGCTCATCCACCTGTCGAAAGGACGGCCATGAACCGCTCAACCCGCATCGACTACGCCGCCGTGAATGCACGAGGCGTGATCCTCCGCACCTTCAACGACGCCGCCAAGGGCCGCGCTTGGGTCCGTGAGAATGCCGCCCTTCATGCGGACCTGCATCTCCAGGAACTGACGACCGTCCAGATCGCGCGCCGCATTTACCGGCCGGCGCCCGCTGCCATCCGCCGCCATGACCTGTCCTTCCCGCACGAAGTGGCTCTCTGCGCCTGATGGGCCCCGCCGTCGCCATCCTGATCATCGCCATCGCGGCCCTGATCATCCTGTCCATTCCGACCCGGAGAGAGCCGTGAGCCTCGCCACCCCGAACGTCCTGCCAGAAGGCGCCAAGATCACAGCGCCCGGGGTCTGGGACCTGACCATGTCGGTCTATCACTCGTCCTGCTGCGAAGGGCCGTCGATCTCGTCGTCTGGCCTCCGCACGATCTGGAGCCAGTCGGCGGCGCACTACTGGTATTCGAGCCCCTACAATCCGAACCCGCCGGAGCCGGAAGAGCGTCCGCACTTCTCTATCGGCCGGGCGGCTCACCACCTGCTCTATCTGGGCCGCAAGGGCTTCGATGACGAGTTCGTGGTCAGGCCTTCGGAGTGGAAGGACTGGCGCACCGCCGCCGCCCGCGAATGGCGGGAAGAGCAGATCAAGACCGGCCGGACCATCATCACGGACGGCGAGCTTGAGAAGATCACCGGCATGGCCCGGTCGCTGGGGGCGCATCCGCTGGTCAAGCAGGGCATCCTCGACGGCGCCGTTGAGCGGTCGCTGATCTGGCAGGACCCGTCGGGCGCGTGGCTCAAGAGCCGCCCCGACAACATCCCGACCGGCTCCGGCCTGTTCGCCGACCTCAAGACGACCGAGAGCGTGTCGGACGAGAGCCTGGAACGCTCGCTGGCCAGCTTCGGCTACCACATGCAGGCGGCGCTGGTCGGCATGGCCTCCGAGGCGGTCCTTGGCCGCCAGATGGAGGAGTTCGCCTTCGTCTGGGTCGAGAAGGCCCCGCCGCATTGCGTCCGCGTCACCGTCCTGACGGGTGAAGATCTGGAACGGGGCCGGATGCAACTGCGCCGGTCGATCGACACCTTCGCCCGCTGTGTCGCCTCCGGTGAATGGCCGGGGCCGGGCGGGGGCAGGACCGACGCCGAATATCTCCAACTTCCCGCATGGGCCGCCAAGCGCATCGACCAAGCGCTCGAGGTCGCCGCGGCCGAGGCCAACGACAACGCCGACCAACCGAAAGCCGCCTGATATGACCGAGCAATCCACCGCGCTCGCTGAGCGCCCCGCCAAGTCCGTTCTCGTCGACATGGCGAGCCGCTACGGCATGGAGGCCGCACCGTTCGAGGCCACCCTTCGCGCCACGGTGTGCAAGGGCCAGGTTTCGCGCGAGGAGTTCGCCGCCTTCCTTCTGGTCGCCAAGGAATACGGCCTGAACCCGATGACGAAGGAGCTTTACGCCTTCCCGGCGAAGGGCGGCGGCATCCAGCCCATCGTCAGCATCGACGGCTGGGCCCGGATCATCAACGACCACCCGATGTTCGACGGGATGGAGTTCGAGGACGTCCGCGACGGCGACGAGCTCACCGCCATCACCTGCCGGATGCACCGGAAAGACCGCAGCCGGTCCATTGAGGCGACGGAATACATGGCCGAGTGCCGGCGCGGCACCGACGTCTGGAAGACGTGGCCCCGCCGGATGCTTCGCCACAAGGCGATGATCCAGTGCGCCCGCTACGCCTTCGGCTTCTCCGGTATCGTAGACCCGGACGAATACGAGCGCATGGAGACGGTCCGCGACATCACGCCTCGCGAGGCGCCGAACCTGGCCGCCCGTCTGGCCGATCATTCGGGCGACCATCCGGTCGAGGGCTTCAACACCGTCAACGCCGCCGAGCCCGTCGAAAGCCCCATTGGCGACGACGACATTCCCGAGACCTTTGACCGGGAGGAAGTCGAGGCGAGCCAGCCGGCAGACTTCTCGCAGGACCCGCCGAAGCCGGCCGACGATGACTTTCCGGGGGACAAATGACCGAGCCGACCCGCCCCCTCTGGCAGATACAGAACGACCTCGCCTGTGAAGGCGACCGGCCGCAGATGGTCCGCCGCTACGTCCGCAGCACCTATGAGCCGGACGACTACACCTACGACATCATCTGGAAGGACCGCCTGACCGGCCAAACTGTCTTCAGCTATGACGGCGCCGATCCGGCCAATACTAACCCGGCATATGGCGGCTACAGCGATGCCGAAGCGTTCGAGCGGCGGGGCTTGGACATTCACGATGAGGTCGAGCTTTCCCGCTGCGTCCTGCCTGTGGCCGTGTCTGAGGTCGAGGCCTGCGCCCGCCAGCGTGCGGCGCGGGAACAGCGCGAACAGGAAGAGGCCGCCGCGCGGGACCTCCTGTCGTTCCTGGGGCCGGATGCCGATGCCTTCGACTTCGCCGACTGGGGCAAGGGCGAGAGCGAGATGCTCCGACCCGCTCTTGAGCGCCGGGGCTTCACCGGCGTGGGCTTCTACATGGGCGAACAGGACAGCTTCGGGCCGCTGAGCCGGGGCTGTGTCGCGACCGATCCCAGCGGCAAGCGGGTGAGGTTCTACTATGGCTGACACTCGCAGCGTCCCCGAATGGATCGGCAAGACGCCTGACACCCCGATCCCGCCCCGGGTGAAGGACCGGGTGTTCTTGGCCCACGGCGGGCGCTGCTACCTGTCGGGCCGCAAGATCATGCCGGGCGATCAGTGGGACGCTGAGCACGTCATCGCGATCATCAACGGCGGGGAGAACCGTGAGAGCAATCTCGCCCCCGCCCTCCGGGACAAGCACCGCGAGAAGACCGCCGACGACGTGGCCATCAAATCGAAGACCTACAGGATCCGGGCCAAACACAACGGAACCTGGCCGAAGTCCAAGCGCCCCCTCAAGGGCCGGGGTTTCGACAAGAGCCGCGCTGCCTCCGCCAGAACGGGGAGGGCGGCTTGACCCCCGCTCGCTTCACCGCCGCGGCCCATCGACATGCAGCCGAGGTGTTCCGCCATTCGGACTCGCCGGCGCAGCGCCGTTTCGCGGGAACGCTCGATACCTGGGCCGCCAATGCAGACCGCCGGGCTGATGAAGCCGAGGCGGAAGACCAGCCCGACCTTTTCCCATTCCAAGAGGAGCCCCGCCCATGACAATCTCGGTTGAACGCTTGCTCGCGGGCACTCCGAAGGAGCGGCTTGAGGCCATGTGCGGGGAAGTCTGCGCCCATGCCGACGATCTCTTCGAGGGCAGCCAAGCCCGGTTCGTGTTCGTGGTCTGGCCGGAGGGCTTCGAGGGCGAGGTTCAGTCCTTCGCCGTATTCGCCCAGCCGCAGGCCCAGCCCGTCGCCGTGAAGGCCCTGGAAACCGCCGCCGAAGCCCTGCGAGGACTGAGCCAATGACCAGTGAACAGGGAGTGTCTGTTGTCGTTCCGGTGGAGCTAGTGAAGTTCCTGCTGGGCGAGGGACCGATCGACGATTTGTGGTTCGGCGACGAACGGGTGCTCGGCGGCGGGCGTGTTGGCCGGTACTGGTGGAGAACCGCGCTGAGGGAGTGCCTCCCCGCCTCCCCCGCAGGTAGTGGTCAGGTTTCATCGGACCTCAAGGGGTCCGATACCCAGCCGGGCGCGGATGGGGCGGTTGTCGCTTTCGGTCATTTCCAGCGGGGTGCGCAAGCCTGCCGCGAGATGATGGCGCGCTTCGTCGAGGCGACCCACCCCGAGATCGCGCAGAGCATCCGGCTCAACTGGCATCCGGGCTGGGGCAGCGACCCCGGCAAGCCCCCGTTCGTCGCCGCGACGTGGGAGCCGGAGGAGTGCCCTGTCGGCGAAGCGGCCTACCAGAAAAACGCCGCCGAAGATCGCGCAGCCGCCGAGCCGGACCTCGCGGCGACGGCAACCATGCTGGAAACGTGGGGGCCGCTCGTTGAGCCCGCCAGCCCGAACGGGCAGGTGTCGTTCACCCGCGCCATGATGGCCAGCGCCGCCGAGACAATCCGCGCCGCCCTCTCCGCAGCTACCACGGATCAGCGCGGTGGGGACGAAGCGAAGCGGAGTGAACCCGACAAACAGCCTGCCCCCGCTCCGGTAGGGTGGAGACCGATTGAGACGGCTCCGAGGGATGGGAGCAAAGTCATCGGTCAAGCCGCGTCCGGCGATGTGTACCGCATGTGGTGGCACGAGTTCGAGGAGGGCTGCGACTGGCAGGATGACGCCGACAGCGAGGTCAGGCCTCTGCACTGGATGCCCCTCCCTCCCGCACCTGATACCGCCAGTAAGGCGGGAGAGGGGGAAGACGCATGACTCGCCGCATGCCGCTCAGCGAGCGCCTATATCTATACGCCGAGCCCGACCTGAATAGCGGGTGTTGGATTTGGTCCGGCTACACCGGAAACAACGGCTATGGGCGAGTTTCTATGCCCGGCCGGAAAAAGGTCACGGCCCACCGCGTTGCCTACGAGTGCGAACACGGGCCACTCCCCGTCGGAATGTGTGTGCTCCACAAGTGCGACACGCCAGCATGCATCAATCCGCAGCACCTCGTCGCCGGAACGCAATCGGAAAACATGCTCGACCGGTCCGCCAAGGGCCGGGTCGGACGCAGCGGGGGCGGCCACCCTCGGCTTGCCAACCGAGTGGCGGACATTGTTCGGTGGAGGTCTCAGGGCCTCTCCGTGAGGGCTATTGCCCGGCGGTTGGACGCTAACACGTGCTCAATCCGCTACCGCCTTAGAAAAGCGGGTTTCCAATGACCCCCCACCAGAACCCCGAGACAGGGGCGAGCGGCCACGACGATCAATGCTGCTGCTCGTTCTGTCTCGCCGCTTATGACGCCCGGTCCAAACCAGTCGCCCCCTCCCTTCAGGGGGGAGAGGCTGGGCTGACCGTCACGCTCGTTGACGGACCGCCGCCCATCCCCGGCGTCCCCAGTCACGCCATCCGCAAATGGGAGAACCACGGGCTGACGGCCGGCACCCACCGTCTCTACGCCCACCCGAAGGCCCCTGAACTGGATAGGGAGGCGGTGGCGCGGGCGGTTCGCTCAAGCGTCACGTTCAGAGCCGGGCTTGGATCAGGCATGGGTCTCCAAGGTATCGACGAGGCCGCCGATCAAATCCTCGCCCTCGCCAGCAAACAGGGAGAAGAGTCGTGAAGAGAATAATCCGACTGGCAGTCGACTGGTCCCCCATGGCGCTCCTGCTTATCGCGAGCGCTCCGATCTGGCTGATCTTCGTTCGCCTCTGGTGGAAGATGACGTTCGCTCTATTGACGAAGCCAATGGCGGAAATCTTCTGCGGCGGGTGCCTGTCATGACCGCTAACCCCAACACGGCCCGCGTCGTGGTTCCTTTGGAGCCGACGCCCAAGATGATCGACGCGGGCGCGCGGGTCATCCGCGAGTACGAAGACCTGCCGCAGATGACGGACCTGTCGTCGGCCCGGGACTTCATCGCCCGGAACTGGGTAGGCACGATCTGGCCCGCCATGATCGAAGCCGCCCCCGCGTCTCCTGCCGTTGGACTGGAGGAAGCTGTGGGGCTGCGCGAGGCTCTGCGCGATCTGTCGTCGGCGGCGTCGAAGGTGTTCAACAAGCTGGCGAACGGTCGCTACGCCACGCGCGGCGAACTTCAGAACATCCTTCGCGGCCCCATCGACAAAGCGCAGGCCGCCTTCCTCGCCCGTATGGATCCGAAGCCGTGACCGCCGCGAACGACAACGGCTTCAAGCTCGCCTACACGCCGGCCGAGGCCGCGGAAGCGACGGGCCTGGGTAAGACGACCATCTACGAGCTGCTCAAGGATGGCCGCCTGAGACGGGTGAAAATCGGCCGCAGCACCGTTATCCCCAGATCTTCTCTGCTCGCCCTGCTGGGTGAAGAGGCCGACGCGGCTTAGGGCGGCGCTTAGGGCGGAAGGGCAGGGGGCCTCTCAAACGCCCGCCCAGCGGCAGGGAGCGGCGCCCTCCGTCTCCGCCATCCTGCTTCGCGCCGATGCGCTTCGCGGAACTGACCTCCACCCGATGCGCGAAGCAGGACGCCTCCCGAAGCCCGGGGTTTCGTCGACCGGCGTTCGAGAACCCAATCGCTTCTGAGGGATTCAACCCGGGACACTCCTTCCCGGCGCCTTCATGTCCCCGCACCCGGTTCATTTTCGACTCGCCCAAGCCTTCCGGCAGGCGCGCTCGCGCCTGCGCGGCGGACACGTCGTGGCGTTGTCGGCCGTTGCGGTCATGGGGTTCGGCCTGCTGGGCCTGCGCGCCGTCGACCTCCCCGGGCCTCGCCCGGTCACCGACGACGGGCGATTGCGGATCGAGGTCGTCCATCCGGTCGAACCGGAGATCGTCCCCGGCTCGGTGATGGACGTCGGCGAACTGGTCGACGGATTCCAGGGCATGCCGCCGCCGCTGCCGCCGCTGACCGACGTGCTGTGGTCCTACGACGACGGCTGGGGGGACTGGGCCGGGTACGACGACGGGTCGTCGCGACCCGCCGACCGCCGCATGGCTGAGGCGCCCAACTATTACTCGCAGCCCGAGCCGGAGCGGTCTTCACCCGCGCGCGCGCTCCAGCGCTGGTTCGGCTTTGATGCGCCGCGCCGGGACTTCCAGGCCGAGCGGGCCGCCCGTCGGGCGCGGCTCGAGGCGATGGAGCAACGCGACCGCGAGCGCCGTGACTGGGAGCGCCGTCGCCATGAGCGTGCAGCGCTCGACCGCTACGCCCGCGAGGGCTGGCGGCCCGTGCCGGGCGAGGCGCCCCGCTGGCGTGAGGATCGCCGTCGCCTCGACGAGCAGCGGGACGACTGGCGTGACGAGGCAGGGCGTGACGAGCGTCGGCCGGATCGCGACGGCGGCCCCGTTCCCTATGAGCCGTATGACGCCGCGGACGAGGGGTTGAAGGGATAGCGGGCCCGACGAGGAACTTGACCCGGCGTGATCTTGGCACGCGCCCCCGCCCGGTCTACGTCGGAGCCTCAATCCTCTCAGGAGACGCACCATGGCCGACCTGGCTCAAGTCACCGAACACATTCGCGGCGCCGTGGGCGACAACTCCGGTCTCGGCAAGACCGTGAAGATCGACCTGGGCGACCAGGGCAAGATCTTCATCGACGGCGCCTCGGTTCCGAACACCGTGACCAACGAGGACAAGCCCGCCGACGCCACGGTGTCGATGTCGTGGGACGACTTCATGGCCCTGTCCGAGGGCAAGCTCGACCCGATGATGGCCTTCATGCAGGGCAAGCTGAAGATCGCCGGCGACATGATGATCGCCCAGAAGCTGGCCCCGCTGCTGAAGCGCTGAGGGCGCGGCGACGGACCGACTTTTCAGCGGCGCGGCTCCAACAGGGCCGCGCCGTTTTTGCACCGGAGCATGACCATGGACTTCCGCCCCAGTGACCGGGCGCTGCATTGGCAGGACCGCCTCCGCCGCTTCATGGACGACAAGGTGCTGCCGCGCTCGGCCGAATACTGGGCCCAGGTCCGCGCGGACCCGACGCGCCAGCCGCCCGCCATGGAAGAGATGAAGGCCCAGGCGCGCGAGGCCGGCCTGTGGAACATGTTCCTGCCCGGCGAACACGGCGCCGGCCTGACCAATCTCGAATACGCCCCTCTCGCCGAACAGATGGGCCGCGCCCTGTGGTCGGCCGAGGTGTTCAACTGCAACGCGCCCGACACCGGTAATATGGAAGTGCTTCATATGTACGGGAACGAGGCCCAGCAGGCGCGCTGGCTCAAGCCCCTGATGGCCGGCGAAATCCGCTCGGCCTTCCTGATGACCGAGCCCGAGGTGGCCTCGTCCGACGCCACCAACATCCAGACCCGCATCGTCCGCGACGGCGACGAATACGTCATCAACGGCCGCAAATGGTGGTCGACCAACATGGGCCACCCGAACGTCGCGGTGACCATCGTCATGGGGAAGACCGACCCGGCCGCGGCCACCCATGCCCAGCAATCGCAGATCATCGTCCCCGTCGACACGCCCGGCTTCCGCGTCGAACGCATGCTGACCGTGTTCGGCTACGACGAGCGCCCCATCGGCCACGCCGAGGTGGTGCTGGAGAACGTCCGCGTCCCGGTTGGGAACCTGATCGCCGGCGAGGGCCGGGGCTTCGAGATCGCCCAGGGCCGCCTCGGCCCGGGCCGCATCCACCACTGCATGCGCGTCATCGGCGCCGCCGAACGGGCGCTGGAGCTGATGTGCGAACGCCTGCTGTCGCGCACCGCCTTCCGCAAGGCGCTGGCCGAACATTCGGTCTGGGAGCAGCGGATCGGCGAGGCCCGCACCAACATCGAGATGTGCCGCCTGCTGGTCCTGAAGGCCGCGTGGATGATGGACGAGGCGGGGGCCAAGAACGCCAAGTCCGAGATCGCCCAGATCAAGGTCGCGGCGCCGCGCATGGCGCTTCAGATCATCGACGACGCTATCCAGGCCTTCGGCGGCGCCGGCGTTTCAGCCGACACCCCGCTGGCCGAGATGTACGCCATGGTCCGCACCCTGCGCATCGCCGACGGCCCGGACGAGGTCCACAACCGGACCATCGCGCGGCTGGAGTATGCGAAACACGGCGGGCGGGGCGGTTAGGTCGCCTCGACCTCGCCCAGCGCCGTGAAGCCGGCGGCGGTCTCCAGTCTCAACCGGTATCGCCCCGGCCTCAGCCACAGGACGGCCTGACCGCCGTCGTCCTCGACAAGGAACTGGTCCGCCGGTATCGCCGGGTCGGCATCCGCGGCGTGGATGGCCTGGACCAGTCTCGGTCCCGATCCCGCGGGAACGGACACTTCTATCCGTCGCCGCCCCGGGTCTCCCGCCAGCCAGCCGGGTCGTCCATCGACGTCGGGCAGGGCGGGATGCAGGACGATCAGGTCGGTCCCTTCGCTGGTCAGTTCCGTATCCGTCGTCGCACTCGCGGCCCGCTGGCCCTTCAGCGACAGGACCACCGGCCGCTCTGGCCTGAACCGCTCCAGCAGGGCGCGGACCGGCGGAGCGTCCTCGATATGGGGCCCGAAGGCGCCTACACCGGCCTGGCCGACAGTCAACGGATCGATGCCGGTGTCCCGCTTCAACCGGGCGCCGAAGAACGGCTGGTCCGCCGCCTCCCTCAAATGACCATAGCCCACGAACACAAGCACCCGCGCCTCCGGCTCGCGGGCGAGGACGGCGGCCAGATTGTCGGCCTGCGCCTGTTCCCGGACCAGGGTCGCCGCGTCATTCAGCTGGGACCCGGCGATGCGCTGGTCGTCGCGCTGCTCATAGGCGACCAGCCGATATCCGAGCTCCAGCGCCTGCCGAACCGCCTCCGCGTAGACAGGGTCGCGCACATAGTAGCCGTGCGCGGGCGTCACCGCGTCGCCCCGGGTCAGGCTTCCGACGGTCTCGGAGAAAGTCTCCGCCGCCAGATGGGTGAAACCCTCGCGCCTTAGCCGGGGCAGCAGCGAAGCCAGCAGGGCGCGGTGCCGCGACGCATTGTGCGCCTCGTTCAGCATCACCACCCGGCGTCCGGCCGACGCCTCGGCGATCGCCTCCACCGCATCCACGGCGACGAGGGAATCCGGATCGAGGGGCGCGGTCGTCTGGCGGGTGATGTCCCGAAGGGCGATCGCCTCGGCCCCGAGGAAGCTGGCGTACTGGGTGACGCCGTTCCGCAGCATGCGCGGAATCCATTCGCCGTCCACGCCCTGACGCTCCAGCCGCGCCCGTTCGCCGGGCTCGTCGAGCAACTCGATCCAGCGGGGCAGGTACCGTGCTTCGGCCGCCATGAGCCTAAAAGCGGACGGCGCGGCCCCCTGTCCGGCCCGCCCGAGGCCGGCGGCCGAAACGACCGGAACGGCCGCCGCCGCGCCCAGCAGCCCACGTCTCGACAGCTTCATGGCTCGCCCCCCGCGCGCGCCGAAGCGGCGACGCGGAACTATGGCGGGAAGTCAGGCGTCGCGCCACGCCTTCAGCGCGTCCATCGCCCGGAGGCTCATCAGCCGCTTCTTGGCCCGCCCACGGTCCTTCGGCGGAATCTTCCGCCCCTCGGCGTCGACCTTCGGCGCCTCCAGCGGCGGAAGCAGGCCGTAGTTGATGTTCATCGGCTGGAATTTGGAGATGCCGCCGGGGCCGTCGAGGTGACCGCCGGTGATGTGCTCCACCAGGGCGCCCAGGGCGGTGACCTGCGGCGGGGCCTCCAGCGGCCGGCCCAGCCGTTCGGCCGCGGCCAACCGCCCCGTCAGCAGACCCATGGCGGCGCTTTCGACATAGCCCTCGACGCCCGTCACCTGGCCGGCGAAGCGCAGCCGCGGCATGGCTTTCAGGCGCAGCTGCCGGTCCAGCAGCTTGGGCGAGTTGAGGAAGGTGTTGCGGTGCAGCCCGCCCAGCCGGGCGAACTGGGCGTCCTGCAGGCCGGGGATCATGCGAAACACCTCGGCCTGGGCCCCGTGCTTCAGCTTGGTCTGGAAGCCGACCATGTTGAACAGGGTGCCCAGCGCATTGTCCTGCCTCAGCTGGACGATGGCGTGGGCCTTGACCTGGGGGTCGCGCGGATTGGTCAGGCCGACCGGCTTCATCGGGCCGTGGCGCAGGGTCTCGCGGCCGCGCTCGGCCATCACCTCGATGGGCAGGCAGCCGTCGAAATAGGGGACGTTCTCCCACTCCTTGAACTCGGCCTTGGGTCCGGCCAGCAGGGCGTCGATGAAGGCCTCGTACTGCTCGCGGTTCATCGGGCAGTTGACGTAGGCCGCGGCGTCGCCGCCGGGGCCTTCCTTGTCGTAGCGCGACTGCCGCCAGGCGATGTCGAAGTCGATCGAGTCGGCGTGGACGATCGGCGCGATGGCGTCGAAGAAGCTCAGAGACTCCTCGCCGGTCAGCTTCAGGATCGCCTCGGCGAGGGCGGGCGAGGTGAGGGGGCCGGTGGCGACGATGACGTTGTCCCACTCTTCGGGGGGCAGGCCGGCGATCTCCTCGCGCACGACGGTGACCAGCGGATGGGCCTCCAGCTTCGCCGTCACCGCCTGTGAGAAGCCCTCGCGGTCCACCGCCAGCGCGCCGCCCGCCGGCACCTGGTTGAGGTCGCCGCAGGCCATGATGATCGAGTCGAGCGCCCGCATCTCGGCGTGCAGCAGGCCGACGGCGTTGTACTCCCAGTCGTCCGAGCGGAACGAGTTCGAACAGACCAGTTCGGCCAGGCCGTCGGTGTGGTGGGCGTCGGTCTTCACGCCCGGGACGCCGCGCATCTCGTGCAGGACCACGGGAACGCCGGCGCCGGCGATCTGCCAGGCGGCCTCGGAACCGGCGAGACCGCCGCCGATGACATGGATGGGGGAGGGAGAGCTCATGCGCCGGGGTTCTATCCCGCCCCGCCGCCGGCGCCAGTTCTTATTTGGATTTCAAGCTGGCGAGTCGCCGGACCGGGCCATAAGATCAGCGCCGAGGCCCGACCTGCGGCGCCAATTCCACCCCCCTGTATCCGGAGGCGAGCTGTGACCGTGTCGGCGACCGAAGCGGCGTTCGAAGGCTTCAGGGTGACCCGGCGCCATCCGGGCGTCGTGCTGATCTGGGCCGGCGTCTGGCTGATCGGACTGATCCTGATGATGGCGGTGATCCTGCCTCTGATGACGCCCTGGATGGACGAGATCATCGCAGCCGAGGGCAACGCGTCCGCGCTGACGCCCGGCGCCCGCCAGGCCATGCAGATGGCGACGTTCGCCGCCATCCCGGTCGGCCTTCTGCTTCAGGCGCTGATCATGCCGGCCGTCTACAGGGCTGTGCTGCGCCCGCAGGAGAAGGGCTTCGCCTGGCTTCGCATTGGCCGGGACGAGGGACGCATGTTCGTGGTGCTGCTGGTGCTGGGCCTCGTCTCGGTGGCGCTGAACCTCGCCGGAACCCCGCTTCAGCAATGGGCGGCCGGGGCCCTGACGCTGCCGCTCCGCCTGCTGCTGTCGCTGGCCCTGTTCGCGTTGAGCATCTTCATCAGCGTCCGGCTGTCGATGATCGCACCGGTCACCTTCGTCCGCCGCAAGCTGGCGTTCCGGGAGGGCTGGCGGATGAGCGGGCGGCTGTTCTGGCCGCTTCTCGGCCTGACCGTCATGGTCATCGCCATGGCGGCGGTCGTGGTCCTGCTGCTGGTTCTGATCGGCTGGCCGCTGCAGGTCATGGTCGGCGGGGCGGGCGCGATCGGCCCCACCCAGGGAATCGGAGCCTTGCTGATGCTGTTGCTGATGCCGCTGGGCGTCGCCCTGGTCACAGTCATCCTCTGGGCGCCCTTCGCCGCCCTGTGCAGGGACTTGGCCGAGACCTGACGGCCCGGCCCCGGCGTTGACGGCCAACAGCAATCAGTTGTTTGTGCAGGTATCGGGGGGAATCATGACCGGCATCGAACTCTACGCGCCGCGCAAGCCGCGGCATCGGCGGACCTGGACGGCGGCGGCGCTGGCGCTGGCGATCGTCTTCATCGTCGTCAGCCAGATCATCGTCGCCGTTCCCGGCATCCTGCTGGGCTTCATAACCATCGAAGGGAAGACCGTCGGCTGGCAGGGGACGGCGTTCACGCTCGCCTCCTTCGCCGTGACCGCCGGCGTCGTCATCCTCTGGGTCACCCTGTTCGAGAGACGCGGGCTCGCCACCATCGGCTTCAACGGCCCGGGCCTGAAGCGATTCACGCGCGGCTACCTCGTCGGCCTGGCGTTCCTGATCGCCGTGGTCGGGATCATCTGGGCGCTGGGCGGCTATACGGTCGACGCCGGCGGGGCGTTCTCGACGGCGAACGTCGGCGCCGCCCTGATCCCGATCGTGATCCTGATGCTGGGTTTCGTCATCCAGGGATCGACCGAGGAAATCCTGACGCGCGGCTGGCTGATGCAGGTCATCGCGTCCCGCCACGGCCTGGCCTGGGGCATCGGCCTGAGCTCCATTCTGTTCGGCCTGTTGCACGCGGCCAACATCGATCCCTCGCCGGAGCTTCTGACGGGTGTGCTGAACGTGGTCCTGTTCGGCGTCTTCATCGGCATCTACGCCGCGCGCGAAGGCTCGCTGTGGGGCGTCTGCGGCTGGCATGCGGCCTGGAACTGGCTGCTCGGCCTCGGCTTCGGCCTCGAGGTCTCGGGCCAGGTGATCGAGACGACGCCGCTGGTCGTCGATCTGGGCACGCAGGCGACCGTTCCCTGGTGGGTGACCGGCGCGGCCTTCGGTCCGGAGGGCAGCGTGGTCACCACCGTGGTGCTTCTGATCGGGACCGCGGTCCTGATCCTGCGCGGGCGGACGCAGGACCATGGCGTCGAGGGCCAGGCCGCGCCCGAGCCGGTCGGCGCCTAGGCGGTCCGTCGAGCCCCGGCCGCCTTGCGGCCGGTCTTCGTCCCGGTCGCCGACAACGCCGCCACCCGCGTCCTGCGGCGCGCCTCGTGCCGGTCCAGCACCTCCTTGAGGTATTTCCCGGTCCAGCTCTTCGGATTGGCCGCGACCTGCTCGGGCGTGCCGACCGCGACGATCTCACCGCCGCCGTCGCCGCCCTCGGGGCCGAAGTCGATCAGCCAGTCGGCCACCTTGATGACGTCGAGATTGTGCTCGATCACCACGATGGTGTTGCCGTTGTCGACCAGTTCCTGGAGCACCTCGAGCAGCTTCCTCGTGTCCTCGAAATGCAGGCCGGTGGTCGGCTCGTCGAGGATGTAGAGGGTCTTGCCGGTGGCGCGCTTCGACAGCTCCTTGGACAGTTTGACCCGCTGCGCCTCGCCGCCCGACAGCGTCGTCGCCGACTGCCCGACCTTGACGTAGCCGAGCCCGACCCGGTTCAGGGTCAGCATCTTGTCGCGGATCGACGGCACTGCCTTGAAGAAACTCCCCGCTTCTTCAACCGTCATGTCCAGAACATCGGATATGCTCTTGCCCTTGAAGACGATTTCCAGCGTTTCCCGATTGTAGCGCTTGCCCTTGCAGACGTCGCAGGTGACATAGACGTCGGGCAGGAAATGCATCTCGATCTTGATCAGGCCGTCGCCCTGGCAGGCCTCGCAGCGGCCGCCCTTGACGTTGAAGCTGAACCGCCCGGGGCCGTAGCCCCGCGCCTTGGACTCCGGCAGGCCGGCGTACCAGTCGCGGATCGGACCGAAGGCGCCGGTGTAGGTGGCCGGGTTGGAGCGCGGCGTGCGTCCGATCGGGCTCTGGTCGATGTCGATGACCTTGTCGAACAGCTCCAGTCCCTCGATGCGATCGAACGGGGCGGGGGCGTCCGAGGCGTTATGCAGCCGGCGGGCGGCCGCCTTGTACAGGGTCTCGATGGTGAAGGTCGACTTGCCGCCGCCCGACACGCCGGTGACGCAGGTGAACAGGCCGCCGGGGATTTCGCCGGTGACGTTCTTGAGGTTGTTGCCGGTCGCGCCGCTGATCTTCAGCATCCGCTTGCGGTCGACGGGGCGGCGGCCTTCCGGCGGCAGCTCGATCTCGCGCTCGCCGGTCAGGTATTTGCCGGTCAGTGAGTTCGGATTGGCCATGACGTCGGCCGGCGTGCCCTCGGCGCAGACCTCGCCGCCATGGATGCCCGCGGCCGGGCCCATGTCGATGACGTAGTCGGCGGTGAGGATAGCCTCCTCGTCGTGCTCGACCACCAGCACGGAGTTGCCGAGGTCGCGCAGCCCGCGCAGGCTTTCCAGCAGGCGGGAGTTGTCGCGCTGGTGCAGGCCGATCGACGGCTCGTCCAGCACATAGAGCACGCCCGTCAGGCCTGAGCCGATCTGCGACGCCAGCCGGATGCGCTGGCTCTCGCCGCCGGACAGCGTCCCCGAGGCGCGCGACAGGCTCAGATAGTCGAGCCCGACGTTGTTGAGGAAGCGCAGCCGGTCGGTGATCTCCTTCAGGATGCGCCGCCCGATCTCCATCTGCTTGTCGGTCAGCTTGTCGCCGAGGGCTGTGAACCACTCATGGGCGTGCTTGATCGAGAGCCATGAGGTCTCGGCGATGTCCGTGCCGGCGATCTTGACCGCCAGGGCTTCGGGCTTCAGCCGCTTGCCGCCGCAGGCTTCGCACGGCGTCTCGGACTGGAACCGGCCCAGCTCCTCGCGCACCCAGGCGCTGTCAGTCTCGCGCCAGCGCCGTTCGAGGTTGGGCAACACGCCCTCGAAGGCCTTGGAGACCTCATAGGTCCGGGCGTTGTCGTCGTAGCGGAACTTGATCTTCTCGGTCCCGGTGCCGTGCAGGATCACCCGCTGCGCCTGTTCCGGCAGCTCGCGCCACGGCTTGTCCATCGAGAAGCCGTAGTGCTGGCTCAGCGACTGCAGGGTCTGGGTGTAGAGCGGCGACGGCCCGCGCGACCATGGGGCGATGGCGCCCTTGTGCAGCGTCTTGTCGCGGTCCGGCACCACCAGGTCGGCGTCGAAGGCCAGCTTGACCCCCAGGCCGTCGCAGGTCGGGCAGGCCCCGAACGGATTGTTGAACGAGAACAGCCGCGGCTCGATCTCGCTGATGGTGAAGCCCGAGACCGGGCAGGCGAACTTCTCCGAGAAGGTCAGCCGGCGCGGCTGTTCGCCCTCCGGCGCATTGGCCCATTCGGCCACGGCGATGCCGTCGGCGAGGCCGAGCGCGGTCTGCAGGCTGTCGGCGTAGCGGCCTTCCAGCCCCGGCTTGGTGACGATCCGGTCCACGACGATGTCGATGTCGTGCTTGAACTTCTTGTCGAGGGTCGGCGCGTCCTCGATGGCGTAGAACTGACCGTCGATCTTGAGCCGCTGGAAGCCCGAGCGCTGCCACTCGGCGATCTCCTTGCGGTACTCGCCCTTGCGGCCGCGCACGACGGGGGCCAGCAGCAGGATGCGTTCGCCCTCGGGCAGGGCGTTCAGCTTGTCGACCATCATCGAGATGGTCTGGCTCTCGATCGGCAGGCCGGTGGCTGGCGAATAGGGCACGCCCACGCGGGCCCACAGCAGGCGCATGTAGTCGTGGATCTCGGTCACCGTGCCGACGGTCGAGCGCGGATTCTTCGAGGTCGTCTTCTGCTCGATGGAAATCGCCGGCGACAGGCCCTCGATCAGGTCCACGTCCGGCTTGCCCATCAGCTCCAGGAACTGGCGCGCGTAGGCGCTCAGACTCTCGACGTAGCGGCGCTGGCCCTCGGCGTAGATGGTGTCGAAGGCGAGCGAGGATTTGCCCGAACCCG
Organism: Brevundimonas sp. LjRoot202; assembly: GCF_964253355.1. Taxonomy (NCBI): domain Bacteria; kingdom Pseudomonadati; phylum Pseudomonadota; class Alphaproteobacteria; order Caulobacterales; family Caulobacteraceae; genus Brevundimonas; species Brevundimonas sp. LjRoot202. Next base: position 297,482 of record NZ_CAXUQW020000001.1, read on the forward strand.
ACAGGCCGGTCATCACCACCAGCTGTTCGCGCGGGATGTCGAGATCGACGCCCTTGAGATTGTGCTCGCGCGCGCCGCGCACGCGGATGAAATTGTGCTTTTCGGTCATGAGGCCTGAAGGCTTGGGAGTCCGGGAACGCGGAGGGGCCGGGGAGGGTCCGGCGCGACAGCGCTATATGGGGATTGGTTCGCGGGATTCAGCAAGAACATTGTAGGAACAAAATGTCCGCTGCGCCAGTCTGCTGACAGTTTCTGGCAGCCGGGGCCCGGCGTCGGTCTTGTCAGTCCGCCGGCGCCCACGCCTCCGTCGGTCGAAGGTACCGCTCACCCTTGCCGAGCAGGACGCCGTTGGCCCCGGCGATGCCCAGTTCGAGGCTCTCGGCGATGCGGCGGGCGCGTTCGATGAAATGGTCGGCGGCGACGGGCGGGCAGAGGTCGCGCGCCGTCGCCTCGAACAACTCCAGCCAGCGATCGAAATGGCGGGCGTCGACCGGCAAGGGCAGGTGTTTCGGCATCGGTCGCCCGTGATAGACGCCGCTCATCAGGGCCACGGACGACCAGAACAGCCGCATCTGCTCGAGATGCGGCCCCCAATCGCTGATGCGGTCGTTGAACACCGGCCCGATCAGCGGATCGGCGCGCACGCGGTCGTAGAAGCCGTCGACCAGGCGGGCGATCATGGGCTCGTCGATGCCGGTGTCGGCACGGATCTGCCCGACGATCGCGGCGCGGCGTCCGGCGGCGTCCTGGGGATCGGCGGGGTGGCTCATCGTCCGGGATGTAGGGCCGAAGCGGCGCGGAAACCAGCCGGTGCGACGCGGGGCCGCCGCTCTGATCCGCCGGCGGTAACGGCTTCGTCAGCACCGCCGACCTCCGAAATTGCTTGCGAAGCCGGGGCTTGGCGCCCATCCTCCTGCTTCGAGTGAGTTCACTGGAGGTCCGCCCGTCATGATCAGCGCCCTGGAAATCGGTTTCGCCCTTTCCGCTTCGCTGCTCGTGCTGGCCTATGTCCTCGTCCAACCTCGTCCCAAGCCCGTCCGCATCCGCACTCGTGACGCTCGATCGCGTCGCGGCCCGCACGCCTGACGGCCACACCCTATTCTCTGACCTGAGCCTCGCCTTCGGGCGTGAGCGCACGGGGATCGTCGGCCGCAACGGCGCGGGCAAGACCACGCTGCTGCGCCTCGTCGCCGGCCTGGCCGAACCCACCGAGGGCTCAATCTCGCGCGCGGGCCGGGTCGGCTGGCTGGAACAGCGGCGCGAACCCCGGGCGGGCGAGACCCTCTCGGGCCTTCTGGGCGTCGCGCCCGCCATGGCCGTGATCCGGCGCTTGCTCGCGGGCGAGGGCGAGCCGGACGACCTCGCCGCCGTCGACTGGACGTTGGAAGGCCGGATCGACATCGCGCTGGCGGACGTCGGCCTGCCCGGCCTCGACCTCGATCGTCCCGCCTCGACCCTGAGCGGGGGCGAACAGACCCGCGCCCGGCTGGCGGCCCTGCTGCTGGAGCGGCCGGACCTGCTGGTGCTGGACGAACCCACCAACCATCTGGACGCCGACGGCCGCGCCGCCATCGCCGACCTGCTGGCCCGCTGGAAGGGCGGGGCGGTGGTGGTCAGCCACGACCGGGCCCTGCTGCGCCTTATGGACCGGATTGTCGAACTGTCGGGGCTGGGCGTCGCGACCTACGGGGGCGGTTACGACCTGTACGCCGAACGTAAGGCGGCGGAGCGGGCGGCGGCGGACCGCGATCTGGACGTGGCGGAAAGGAGCGCGGCCCGGATTCACCGCGAGGTCGTGACGGCCTTGGAGAAGAAGGCCAGGCGCGACAGGGCGGGGCGCGCTTTCGCGGCGAGGAAGTCGGAGCCGAAGATCCTGCTGGGCGCGATGGCCGAGCGCGCCGAGAACTCGGGGGGCCGGGAGACCCTGCTGGCCCAGCGCCGCGCGGCGGAGGTCGAGGCCGAACTCAGCGAGGCGCGCGAACGCGTTGAGCGGGTCCGCGCCATGACCATTCCGATGCCCTCCACGGGGCTCTCGTCCGGGAAGACGGTGCTGACGCTCGACGGGGCGGCGTGGGACGCGCCGGACGGTCGCCGCATCGTCGGTCCTGTTTCGCTGCGGGTCGTCGGCCCGGAACGGGTGGCGATCACCGGCCCGAACGGCGCCGGCAAGACCACCCTGCTGCGTCTGATGTCAGGCGATTTCGCGCCGACGGCCGGTCGGGTGGAGCGCCCCGTCGCGGCGGCCCTGCTCGATCAGGAAACGGCCTTGCTCAGGCCGGACGAAACCCTGATCGAGGCTTACCGCCGCCTCAATCCGGAGGCGACGCCCAATGAGGCGCACGCGGCTCTGGCCCGCTTCCTGTTCCGCAACACGACGGCGCAACGGGTCGTCGGCACCTTGTCCGGCGGCGAGCGGCTGCGGGCGGGGCTGGCCTGCGTCATGACCGCCGCCCGACCGCCGCAACTGCTGGTCCTCGACGAGCCCACCAACCATCTGGATCTCGACTCGATCGCGGCGGTCGAAGCGGCGCTGGCCGCCTATGACGGCGCTGTGGTGGTGGTCAGCCACGATCCCGACTTCCTGCGGGCGATCGGCGTGGAGCGAACGATCGAACTCAGGCCGTCCGGTTGAAGGCCACCGCCCGGCTGTCGCCGGTGTTGGCCCGGCCGCTGGCGCCATAGGCGGACGGATTGCCCCGCTGGGTGGCCACCTCGGCGGCGATGGTCTTGACCAGCCCCTCGGAGATGATCCGGGCGGCCTCGATGGCGCGGGAATGGCGGGTCAGGATGGCTTCGAACGCCTGGGTGACCCGGATCAGGGCGGCCCGCTCCTTGGCGGGGGCGGCGGCGAGCGTGCCCGGATCGGCCTTCACCTGCGCCGATTCCCGACGGTAGGCGTTGGCCAGATCCTGGGTTCCGGCCAAGCTGGCGGCGGCGTCCTGCGGCCGGTGCGCCTCGAAGGCCTCGGCTTCGACGCCGAGGCTGGCGGTCAGCCGTTCCGTCAGGTCGATCAGCTGACGCACCCGGGCGGTGGCGTTGAGGGCGGCGGTTCCGGTCATCACGCTTGCTCCTGCATCTTCAGCATCTGGGCGACGACCTGGTCGGCGAGGCCGATCCCGCCGGCCTTGACCGTCTGCTTGGCCATGGCCTCGATCATGAAGCTGCGCCAAGTGCTTTCGCCCTCGCCGCCGCCGAACGGGCCCTCGGTCGAGAGGCCCTCGAACATCGGCTTCATCATCTGCGCCAGGAAGGAGGCCTCGAACGCCTCGGCGGTCTCGCGCATCCGGGCCGTGGGGGCGGCCGCCGGCGGGGCGGACGGCGCCGGCTGGAGCAGGGCGGGGGAGACGGACAGGTCGCTCATCCTCACATCACCTCGATTTCGGCCTGCAGGGCGCCGGCAGCCTTGATGGCCTGCAGGATGCTGATCATGTCGCGCGGGCTAACGCCGAGGGCGTTCAGGCCGTTGACGAGGTCGGACAGCGAGGCGCCGCCGCCGATGATGCGCATCTGACGGCCGAGGTCCTCCTCGACCGAGACGTCCGACTGGGGCACGACCACTGTCTCGCCGCCGCGGCTGAAGGGCTCCGGCTGGCTGACCACCGGCGTCTCCTGCACCGAGACGGTCAGGTTGCCCTGGGCGATGGCGACGGTGGAGACCCGCACCGCGTCTCCCATGACGATGACGCCGTTGACCTCGTCGATGATCACCTTGGCGGGGGCGTCAACGGCGACCGGCAGGTTCTCGACCCGGCTGATGAAGCCGGCCATGCCCATCTGGCCCGGCGCGCGCAGGGCGATGACCGTGCCGTTCTCGGCCAGGGCCGCGTTTGGATAGACCTGGTTGATGGCGGCGGCGACGCGCTGGGCGGTGGTGAAGTCCGGGTTGCGCAGCGTCAGCCGGATCTCGTTCATGTTGGCCAGCTGGAAGCCGGTCTCGCGCTCGACCGTGGCGCCCGAGGCGATGCGGCCCGCGGTGGGCACGCCGCGCGTCACCGACGATCCCGAAGCCCCCGACGCCGAAACCGCGCCGGTCTGGATCGAGCCCTGCGCGACGGCATAGACCTCGCCGTCGGCGCCCTGCAGGCTGGTGACCAGCAGGGTCCCGCCCAGCAGGCTCTTGGCGTCGCACATGGACGAGACGTTGACGTCGATGCGGGCGCCGGGCGTGGCGAAGGGCGGCAACTCGCCCGTGACCATGATGGCGGCCATGTTCTTGGAGTTGGCGTTGGAGCCGCGGATGTTGACGCCCAACCGCTCGGTCATCCCTTCCAGCGACTGCCGGGTGAACGGACAGTTGCGCAGGCTGTCGCCGGTGCCGTTCAGGCCGACCACCAGCCCGTAGCCGACCAGCTGGTTGGTGCGGACGCCCTCGACGGCGGCGATGTCCTTGATCCGCGACTGCGCCTGGGCGGGGAGGGCGAACCCGGCCACGGCGGCGGCGGTCAGGAGGGAGGCGAGCAGTTTCTGCATCGGTATGGTGTCCGCGAACTGTTGTGTTCACCGCGATGCCAACGCCGTGCCAAATGGAAAATCCAAGAAAAACAGCGCGACTGACGATTCGAGTGGCTGGCGGTGCGGCAGAAAATGCCGGGGCGTTAACCAAACAGTGACCCCCGCCGACGAATGGTCCGGCATGTCCCGGAGTCGCAATCCATGAAGGTCACCGGCCCCTCTGGCCCGTCTTCCTCGCAAGGTGCTCGCCCCGCCAAGCCGGCCGGCGGTTTTTCCGTGCCCTCCGCCGGGGGCGCGGCCTCGACCGGCGCCGCTGCGGCCGCCGCCGGCGTATCCGGCGTCGCGGGCGTCTCCGCCCTCATGGCCCTGCAGGGGGTAGAGGACGCCACCGAGCGTCGTCGGCGCGCCATCCGCCGCGGCGGCGGCCTGCTGGACCGGCTCGATGAATTGAAGCTGGCCCTGCTGGGGGGCGAGGCCGGCGAGGGCGCGCTGGAACGCCTCGGCCGCAGCCTGGGCGAGGAACGCCCGATCGACGCCGATCCCGCCCTGAACAGCCTGCTCGCCCAGATCGACCTGAGGGCCGCTGTCGAGCTCGCCAAGGCTGATCTTCGCCGCACCGCAGCATAAACCGGCGAAATCTTTCGCAAAAGCACGATCAAGCGGTGTCGGGTGATGAAGAAATGTCACGCTCGGCAACCGACCGGATCAATCGTCGGTCACGCTCGCGCGAGCGTTGTTGCCGCGACTCTTCGTCGTCCCTATACGCAGCGGTGCGCCACAGGGGGGCGCTGGTTGAGAGCGTGAGTGCGATGAACGCATTGGCGTCTGTGATCGAGCCGAGCGACTATCGGCCGTCGGAAGACGAGCCGTTCATGAATGAGCGGCAACTGGCTTACTTCAAGGCCAAACTCCTGGCCTGGAAGGACGAGATTCTTCGCGAGTCCAAGGGGACGGTGGTCAACCTGAAGGCGGAGACGGAGAATCACCCGGATCTCGTCGACCGGGCGTCGTCGGAATCCGACCGCGCCCTGGAACTGCGGACGCGGGACCGCCAGCGCAAGCTGATCTCAAAGATCGACGAGGCGCTGCGCCGTATCGAGGACGGCTCCTACGGCTACTGCGAGGAAACCGGCGAGCCGATCAGCCTCGGCCGGCTTGAAGCCCGCCCGACGGCGACCCTGTCGGTTGAGGCCCAGGAACGCCACGAGCGTCGCGAGCGGGTCCACCGCGACGACTGAAGGTCGCGCCATGCGCCTCTTGATCGGCCTGCTGTGGCTCCTGAGCCTGTCGACGCCGGTCAGCGCGCAAGCGATCGACCCCGCGCGGCGCGCCGATGGGGCCTCGCCCGAAACCCCGGCGGCCCTTCGCGGCGACTATTTCTACATCCGGTCGGACGAGATCGGCCGCGGCTACCATATCCATGTCCGCTATCCCGAGGGCTATGGCCCGGCGGCGGAGCGCACCTGGCCGACCGTCTACCTCACCGACGGCGACAGCCTGTTCCCGATCCTGGCGGCCAATCACCTGTTCCTCCACTACGATGACGGCCTGCCCGAGGCGCTGGTGGTGGGGATCGCCTATGGCGGCTTCGACCCCTCGGTGAACCGGCGCAATATAGATTTCCAGTCTCCGGGAGCCGGCGTGGAGCCGTCCCGGGCGGGGGCGGCGGCCTTCCAGCGTTTCCTCAAGGCCGACCTGATCCCCCTGATCGAGCGTCGCTATCGCTCGGACCCGACCCGGCGGGTGCTGTTCGGACAGTCGCGCGGCGGCGCCTTCGTGCTGTACTCCGCCGTAACCGACCCGGATCTGTTCTGGGGGCGGATCGCCAGCAACCCCTCCGTCACCCCCGGCCTCGAATCCCTCGTGGAGACCGCCGCCCCGTCCGGACAGCCGAACCTGGGTCTGGTCGTGGTCAGCGGCACGCGCGATCGGGCCGACTTGCAGGCGGAGGCGGCCCAATGGCTCTCCGAATGGGAAGCGCGCCCGGAGAAGCCCTGGCGGCTGTTCGGCGTGATGCTGGACGGCGGAACCCACGCCGCGGACGCGCCCGCCGCCTACCGCCTCGGCATGAACTGGCTGTTCGGCCCGGACCCAGCGCCTTGACTTGACCGCCCGGGAGCGCGACCTACCGCGCCTCGCGTTTCAAGGTCGCCCCATGTCCGTCAAGGTTCGTTTCGCCCCGTCGCCGACGGGGAAGCTGCACGTAGGCAATGTGCGCACCGCCCTGGTGAACTGGATGTTCGCCAAGGGGCAGGGGGGCTCGTTCGTGCTGCGCATCGACGACACCGACCTGGCCCGCTCCACGGCCGAGTTCGAGCAGGGCATCGAGGACGACCTGACCTGGCTCGGCCTGGTCTGGGACGAACGCTACAACCAGTCGAAGCGGTTCGACCGCTATGAGGAGGCCGCCGCGCGCCTGAAGGCGGCGGGCCGGCTGTACCCGGCCTATGAAACCGCCGACGAACTCGATCGCCGTCGCAAGGTGCAGCTGTCGCGTGGCCTGCCGCCCGTCTACGACCGCGCCGCGCTGGAACTGACCGACGCCGACAAGGCCGCCTACGAGGCCGAGGGCCGCCGCCCGCACTGGCGCTTCAGGCTCGACGGCAAGCGCGTCGCCTGGGAGGACATGGCCCGCGGCCACGCCGAGGTGGACACGGCGTCGATGTCCGACCCCGTCCTGATCCGCGAGGACGGCCTGTTCCTCTATACCCTGCCGTCGGTGGTGGATGACATCGACATGGCCATCACCCATGTGATCCGCGGCGAGGACCACGTCACCAACACCGGCGCGCAGATCGAGATCTTCGAGGCGCTGGGCGGGCCCGTTCCGGCCTTCGCCCACATGCCGCTGTTGGTCGGCGCCGACGGCCACGCCCTGTCCAAACGGCTGGGCTCGCTGTCGATCGCCGAGATGCGCGAGCAGGGCTATGAGCCGATCGCCATCACCAGCCACCTCGGTCGCATCGGCACCTCCGATCCGCTCGAGGTCGCGCCCTCCATCGAAGCCTTGGGCGAAAGCTTCTCGTTCGCGAAGATGGGCCGCTCTCCGGCGCGCTACGACACCGCCGATCTCGACCGCCTGAACGCCCAGGCCCTGCACGCGACGGGGTATGAGGCGGCGAAGCCGCGGCTCGAGGCGCTCGGCTGCGATCTCGGCGAACCGGTCTGGAACGCCTTGCGTCCCAATCTTCAGAAGTTCGCCGATGTGATTGATCTTGAACGGATCATCAGCGGACCGATCACGCCCTTGGTCGAGGACCCCGCCTTCGCCGCCGCCGCGTTGGAGGTGCTGCCGCCGGTGCTCGACGCCGATGCCTGGTCCGTCTGGACCCATGCGGTGAAGGAACGGACCGGAGCCAAGGGCAAGGCCCTGTTCATGCCTCTGCGCCACATCCTGACCGGTCAGGCGCACGGTCCGGACATGGCGACCCTGGTGCCCTTGATCGGCCGCGAGCGGATCGTGAAGCGGCTGGCCGGCGAGACCGCCTGACGGGTCAGTCGCCGCGCACCGGCCGCGAAAAAGGCCGCGCTCCGGAGAAGCGCGGCCTCTTCACAGGCGATCCTGGTTCGCCGGTCAGGCGTTGCAGGCGGCGAGCTGCTCGGCCGTCAGTTCGACGCCCTTGTAGCTGAAGGCCGTCACGGGGCCGAAACGGGCCACGACACGGCGGCAGGCGCGCGCGGCGGGCTGGTTGGCGCCGCCGTTGGCTGTGCAGGTCGCGCCTTCACAGCGCCAGGCGGCGCCGTCGATGATGGTGCGTTCGGCGGGGGCCTTGGACGCATCGGCGAGCACGGCGCTCGAGACCGGGGCGTCGGCGAAGGCCGGAGCGGCGACCAGCATGGTCGCGGCGATAAGCAGAGCACGCATGGATAGTCTCCGAAGATGGCAGAGGGCGTTGATCCGCCCGGCGACGTCAGCGGCCGGCGTCGAACGCGAGACGTGACTGACCAGTGATTACTTATCGCCGATCATGTTGCAAGTGAGGCGTTGCGTCCGCGGCCGCCACCGTCTCGATCGCTTCGGCCACTGTGTTGCAGACAACCCACGCCTGCCGGAAGGAGGCGGGCGTCATCCCTTCCTCGATGCTGTGCTCCATGACGGCCAGCAAGGCGTCCCAGAAGCCGTTGAGATTGAGGAAGATCACCGGCTTGGCGTGCAGGTCCAGCCGCTTCCAGGAGAGGATCTCGATCGCCTCCTCGAGGGTGCCGACGCCGCCGGGCGCGACCACGAAGGCGTCGGACTGGTCGTACATGATGGTCTTGCGCTCGTGCATCGACGGCACGACCAGGGTTTCGACCTCGTCGAACAGCCGTTCGCGGCTGCGCAGGAAGCCAGGCATGACGCCCAGCACCCGCCCGCCGGCGGCGTGCGCCGCCCGCGCGGAGGCCCCCATCAGGCCCACGCCGCCGCCGCCGTAGACCAGCCGCCAGCCCGCCTCGGCCGTCGCCTCGCCGAACGCCCGCGCCGCCGCCAGATAGTCTGGATGGACGGCCTCGGAGGAGCCGCAGAACAGGCAGACCGACTTGCCGTCGAACGGCTGGATGGTGGCGGGCGACGACATGGGGCCTCGAAAGACAGTATTAAAGACAGCGGCCTCATGGCCGCGCTATCAGGGGCGACACTCCTAACGGGCGGAGAGACAGGATGAAACGGGCGATATTGTCCACGGTCGCGGCTGTGCTCGCGGCTGGAGCGACGGCCTGCTCCCCGCCGCCGCCGGAACAGGCCGGAGAGCGGACCGGCTCGGCCGGAGACTGGGCCCGGCCGCCGGTTGTCGAGAGCGTCGAGCGGAGCGGATCGGCGCTGCTGGTGTCGGGCGTCGCTGAGCCCGAGGCCCGCGTCGTCCTGCGCAGCGACGAGGGCGCGGCTTTCGCGGCCACCGCCGATTCGCTCGGCCGGTTCGAGGTCGGCCTCCCGACCCCGCCCGAACACCTGCTGCTTCGTCCCGAGACCCAGGTCGGCCAGGACGCCGCTCCTTCGCCGGACCGTCTGCTGATCCTGGCGGCCGGGCAGGGGCCGATCGTCGTGCTTCGGCCGGGCGGCCCGACCCGTCGGCTGGACGCCGCGCCGGTGCTCGGCGCGATCGACAGCGACGGCCGCATGCGGCTGGCCTCCGGCCGGGTCGCCCCGGGAACGGCCCTGGTCGAGGTGGAGAGCCGCGGCGAGACGGTGCAGGTCACGCCCGATCCTCAAGGCCGCTGGAGCGTAATGCTGGCCCCGCACGAGGGGCCGGACCAGATCCGGGTCGCGGGCCGTGATTTCGTCTGGCCGGGCCAGTCGGCGGCGCCGTCGCGGGCGCTCACGGTCGAACGTCTGGAAGCGGGCTGGCGAATCCTCTGGACGGGGCCGGGGGACGCGCGCCAGTCGACATGGCTGCCCGACCGGGGCGCGGCCTGACGGCCCCAAAGGATTTCGTTAACCAATTTAGCCGAACGAGGGGATGTCTTCTGTTCGAGGACACCCACCATCACCGAACCACTCCAGCCCGGCGCTCGCGTCGGGCTTTTTTCTGTCCCGCGGCGGTCCGATGTCGCCGGTGATCCTGATGACGCTGCATGGCCCCGGGGTCATCGACATCGAGCCCTGCGCCATCATCGACCCCGAACTGGACGCATGGGTGGAGGGCCACGACCCGTCGGCGGGGTCAGGCACGCCGAACGCGTTGTCGAGTTGGGGGAGGGGCGGCCGGCGCCGGAATGAGGAGAAGGCCTGAGAGTGGCTCCGCGGGTAGGATTCGAACCTACGACCAGCCGATTAACAGTCGGCTGCTCTACCACTGAGCTACCGCGGAACACTTCCTCTCGGGAAGGCGGGCGCTATAGCAGCGCGAGTCAGCCTCACGCAACGGGAAATATCCGATTGGCCGTAATCCTCATTGACGATCTGCAGGACGCCCGCGTCGCCGCCTTCCGCGATATCCGCGAGCGCGACCTGACGGGCCGGCAAGGGCTGTTCGTGGCCGAGGGCGAGGTCGTGCTGCGCGTGCTCGCCTCGCCCGCCTCGTTGTGCCGGCCCGTCGCCGCGCTGATCGCGGAAAAGCGGTTGGCGGGTCTGGCTGACGTCCTCGCCGCCCTGCCGCCGGAGACGCCGGTGTATTCAGCGGCGCAGCCGGTGCTCGACGGGATCGCGGGTTTCCATCTCCATCGCGGCATCCTGGCGCTGGGGGAGAAGCCGCCCCCTCGGCCGCTGGCGGATAGTCTGGCCGATCTGGGGAATGACGCCGTCGTCGTGCTGGCCTGCGGGATCGGCAATCACGACAACATGGGCGGAATCTTTCGCGCCGCCGCGGCCTTCGGGGCTGCCGCCGTGCTGCTCGACGACCGCTGCTGCGACCCCTTCTACCGCAAGGCCATCCGGGTCTCGGTCGGCGCCGTTTTGCGCACGCCGATGGCGACCGGTCTCGAGGCGGGCGAGCTGATCGACGGGCTGAAGGCGGCGGACTTCCGGGTCCTGGCCATGACGCCCGCCTCGCCGTCGCCGCTGCACCTCTCAGCGAGGGGCGGCCGGACAGCCATCGTGCTGGGGGCGGAGGGGCCCGGCCTGCCCGACGGGGTGCTGGCGCGCTGTGAGACGGTCGGCATTCCGATGTCGGGCGGGTTCGATTCGCTCAATGTGGCGACTGCGGGGAGTATCGCCCTGCATCATTTCACCCGATAGGCGAGAAGCGATCACCAAACCGCGATTAACCCTTCGTATACCTTGATGGACGGCGCGATCTGTGGCGCTGTGCGGGCGTCCGGGAAGGTTTGGCTATGTTCGACAGCATTCTGTTCTTCGTGAACCGCAACGCGCGCGTCGCCGTCGCGATCACCATCGTCACCGCCACCGTGAGCGCCGCCACGGTCATCGGCTGGATGACCGCGCCGGTCTGATCTGTCTGAAATTCGCGATGGAGGCCTGACCGGGAATCGAACCCGGGTGCAAGGATTTGCAGTCCTCTGCGTCACCACTCCGCCATCAGGCCCTGGATCGTCCGTGGGACGACCTCACCATCGCGAGGCGCGTTCGCTATCAGATCGGATTGTCGCCCGCAACGCACAGACCTATAAGCGCCCCAGATTTCCGGCGCGTTACTGCGCCTTCGGCTTTTCGGGACGAACGACAGATGGATTTCGCCGCCGCGCGCAAGGTTATGGTGGACAGTCAGGTCCGGGTGAACGACGTCACCGATCGCGACCTCCAGGCCGTCCTGCTGTCGGTCCCGCGCGAGCAGTTCCTGCCCGCCGAACGCGCCTTCGCCGCCTACGCCGAGATGGAGCCGGAGATCGCCAACGGCCGCCGCCTGATGCTGCCCCGCGACCTGTCCAAGCTGCTGATGGCGCTCGAGCCGCGCGCCGGCGAGACGGCGCTGGCCATCGCCGGCCCCTACGCAGCCGCCGTGCTGGCCGGGATGGGTCTCAAGGCCGTGGCCCAGGAAGCTGACGCGGGCGTGCTCGAGGTGGTGGCCGACGCGCTGGCCGGGGCCGGCGTCGAGGCGGTCGCGGCGCCGTTCGCCCGGCCGGTCGGCGAGGACTACGACCTCATCATCTCCGAAGCCGCCGTCCCGGCGCGCCCGGACGCCTGGCTGGCCGCCCTCAAGGTCGGGGGGCGCCTGGCGGTGGTCGAGCGCTCCAGCCCGGCCGGCAAGGCGGTCCTCTATGTGAAGGGCCCGACCGGCCTGTCGCGCCGGGAATTGTTCGACGCCGCTCCGCCCGTTCTCGCGGAACTCGCGCCCGAGCCGGCCTTCGCCCTCTAGGTCCGCGACGGGCTTTCCGTCGGCCCGCGTGAAAAAATCTTAACTGGCGTACGACGAAACCGTCCCGCATCAGGCCTATGGGATACAAAGGGCGCGCATCCTCCGCGCCAGGCAGGGACAATCATGCTGAAACGTTCGCGCGCGCTCGCCTCGGTCGCCATCATCGCCGTCGTCACCGGCCTGAGCGCGCCCGCCTGGGCTGAAACGCTGCAGGAAGCGATCGCCCTGGCCTACCAGACCAATCCGTCGCTGCTCGCGCAGCGCGCCAACCAGCGCGCCCTGGACGAATCGATCGTGCAGGCCCGCGCGGGCCTGCGGCCGTCGCTGGATGTGACCATCTCGGGCAACCACGCCCAAAGCTATGGCGACGCGGCGGGGTTCGACGGCGACAGCGCGTCGGCCAGCATCGGTCTGTCGCAGACGTTGTGGAGCGGCGGCCGGATCGGCCACGGCATCACCGCCGCCGAGGCTGACATCCTCGCCGGCCGCGAGAACCTGCGCGACATCGAACAGACGGTGCTGGCGTCGGTGATCCAGGCCTATGCCGACGTGATCCGGGACACCGAAATCCTCCGCATCCGCCAGGCCAACCTCGGCGTGCTCCAGCGCCAGCTCGAGGAGGCCTCGGCCCGCTTCGAGGTCGGCGAGATCACCCGCACGGACGTGGCCCAGGCCGAGGCCCGCCTGGCCCAGTCCGAGGCCGACCTGGCCAACGCCCAGGCCCAGCTGTCGGTGTCGCGCGCATCCTACGCCGCCGTGGTCGGCCAGTCGCCGGGCGATCTGGCTCCGATGCCCGTGCTGCCCGGCGTGCCCACCGACTTCGACGCGGCCCTCGACGTGGCGATGCAGGACAACCCCGGCATCCGCGCCGCCGCCTATACCCTCCGCTCCGCCGAGGCCAACGCGGCCGCCGCCAAGGCCGAGTACATGCCCTCGGCGCGCCTGACCGCCTCCTACGGCGGATCGAACGCCGACTTCGACCGGATCGGCGATATCGCCGACACCACCCGCCTGACGGCCGGGGCCACTATTTCGGTGCCGCTGTTCACGGGCGGGCTGAACAGCTCGCGCGTGGCCCAGGCGCTGGAACGCGCCAACGCCGCCCAGATCAACGTCGAGGGCGAGCGCCGCACCACCCTTCAGTCGGTCAGCTCGGCCTACGCTCAGGCCCTGTCGGCCCGGTCCAGCCTCGAGGCCGGGACCGAAGCCGTGCGCGCCGCCACCGTGGCCGCGGAGGGCGTCAGGCAGGAGGCCCAGGTGGGCCTGCGCACCACGCTCGACGTGCTGAACCAGGAGCTGGAGCTCCGCAACGCCGAGGTCACCCTGGCCAGCGCCCGCCGCAACGAATACGTCGCCCAGGCCAATCTGCTGGCCGCCATGGGCCGGCTGGAGGGCGCCGACCTCGATCCGACGCTGACGGTCTACAATCCGGCCGACAACTACGAGCGCGTGCGCAACCGCGGCGCCCTGCCGTGGGACGGCCTGATCGAGGCCATCGACCGCGTCGTCGCGCCGCCGATCGTGCCTGCCAATGACGCCGCAGACGCCCCCATCGACCGGCAACTGAAGTCGGAGATCATCCAGACGGCGCCGGGGGAGTGAGCGACGACTGATCGCCCGTCGGGCGACTTGCGGACGGCCGCCTAGCCCGCGAAGCGAAAAACGCCCGTTGATTCCAGCGGGCTGAGATGCGACGACAGCCAGGCGGGGTAGGGGCCGCGGTCCCGCGCGCCGCCATCCATTTGACCTTGCGTTCGCCGCGCGCCTCGGGGTTTCGACATGACCGACCAGACCGCCCAGGAACCCACGATGGAGGAGATCCTGGCGTCGATCCGCCGGATCATCTCCGAAGACGACGCCCCGGCCGAAACCGCCCCCGCCGCCGCCGCGCCGGCGGAAGCCGAGCCCGAGTCGGAGTTCGAGCAGCCCGCCGCGGCCGAGGCCTCGCCCGCTCTCATGGACGAGACGCCCGCGATGCAGGAGCCGGCCGCCTCCGAGGAGGACGTGCTGGAGCTGACCGACACCTATGAGGCGCCGGCCGCCGAGAGCATCGGCGATCTCGACGTCACTCCGGCCGAACCGGAGGTCGATCCCTTCCCGGTCGAAGCGGTCAGCGAGTCGGTCTTCGCGCCCGAGCCGGAGCACCCGGCCGACACGACCAGCATCAGCCCTCCGACCGGTTACGACACCCTCGTCGGCGACAGCGCCGCGGCCAGCGCCGCGTCCGCCTTCGCCGGATTGGCCTCCTCCCTGAAGAAGTCAGAGCCCATGGAATCTGCGACCCCGTCCGGCCCCACGCTCGATGAACTGGCCCGCTCGCTGCTGCGGCCGATGCTGAAGGAATGGCTCGACGCCAACCTGCCGGGCATCGTCGAGGCCCAGGTACGCAAGGAAGTCGAACGCATCGCCCGCAACGCCGGCTAGCTTCACCTGCGACCTGATCAAGGCTAGATCATTCCGGGGCGGCTCCAGTCGGGGCCGCCCTTTCTCATTTGTCTGAAGTCCCTCCCCAATGCTCGACAAGACCTTCGACCCGAAAGCCGCCGAACCCCGCCTGTATGCGATGTGGGAAGGCAGCGGCGTATTCGCGCCGAAGACCGACGGCGCGGCCGCAGCCTATTCGATCGTCATTCCGCCGCCGAACGTGACCGGCTCGCTGCACATCGGCCACGCGCTGAACAACACCCTGCAGGACATCCTCGCCCGCTATCACCGGATGACGGGCAAGGCGGTGCTGTGGCTGCCCGGCACCGACCACGCCGGCATCGCCACCCAGATGGTCGTGGAGCGGCAGCTTGCGGCCAGCGGCAATGTCGGACGGCGCGACATGGGCCGCGAGGCCTTTGTCGACAAGGTCTGGGAATGGAAGGCCGAAAGCGGCGGGACCATCGTCCAGCAACTGCGCCGCCTCGGCGCGTCGTGCGACTGGAGCCGCGAACGCTTCACCCTCGACGAGGGGCTGAACGCGGCCGTGCGCAAGGTCTTCGTCCAGCTGCACCGCGAGGGCCTGATCTACCGCGACAAGCGGCTGGTCAACTGGGACCCGCATTTCCAGACCGCCATCTCCGACCTCGAGGTCGAGCAGCGCGAGATGGATGGCTTCTACTGGCATTTCGCCTACCCGCTGGCCGACGGCGTGACCTACGAGCACCCGGTCGCCTGGGATGGCGACAACCAGCCGACCGAGTGGGAGACCCGCGACTACATCGTCGTCGCCACCACCCGGCCGGAGACCATGCTGGGCGACACCGGCGTGGCCGTCCACCCGGACGACGCGCGCTACGCCGGCCTGGTCGGAAAGTGGATTGACCACCCGATCACCGGGCGGCGCATCCGCATCGTGGCCGACGACTACGCCGACCCGGCCAAGGGTTCGGGCGCGGTAAAGATCACGCCGGCGCACGACTTCAACGACTTCGGCGTCGGCAAGCGCACCGGGCTTGAGGCCTTGAATGTGCTGGACGCTTTCGCCCGGATCACCAACGCCGATACGCCGGACGTGCCGGCCGAATACTGCGGCATGGACCGCTTCGCCGCCCGCAAGGCCATCGTCGCCCGGGCCGAGGAAGAGGGCTGGCTCAGGGAGATCGAGAAGACCCGCCACGTCATCCCGCACGGCGACCGCTCCGGCGTGGTCATCGAGCCCTGGCTGACGGACCAGTGGTACGTCGACGCCCACACGCTCGCCCAGCCCGCCATCAAGGCCGTCGAGCGGGGCGACACCACCTTCGAGCCGAAGAGCTACGAGAAGATCTACTTCGAATGGCTGCGCAACATCGAGCCGTGGTGCATCTCGCGCCAGCTGTGGTGGGGCCACCGCATCCCGGCCTGGTACGGGCCGGACGGGACCATCTTCGTCGAGGAGAACGAGGACGACGCCCGCGCCGCCGCCCGTCACCACTACGGCGCCGAGACGCCGCTGGCCCAAGACGAGGATGTCCTCGACACCTGGTTCAGCTCGGCCCTGTGGCCGTTCTCGACCATGGGCTGGCCCGAGAAAACCGGGGACCTCGAACGCTTCTACCCGACCTCCGATCTGGTGACGGCCGCCGACATCATCTTCTTCTGGGTCGCCCGGATGATGATGATGGGTCTTCACTTCATGGATGAAGTCCCGTTCCGGCGGGTGATCATCAATGGCCTGGTCCGGGACGAGAAGGGCCAGAAGATGAGCAAGTCGAAGGGGAACGTCATCGATCCCCTGACCATCATCGACGAGCTCGGCGCCGACCCCCTGCGCTTCACCATGGCCATCCTGTCCGGCACGCGCGACATCAAGCTGTCGCGCCAACGCATTGAAGGCTATCGCAACTTCGGCACCAAGCTGTGGAACGCCGCCCGCTTCTCGCAGATGAACGAGGCCCGCCGCGTCGAGGGCTTCGATCCGGCCGCCGTCGAACAGACCATCAACCGCTGGATCCGCGGGGAACTCACCAAAGCCGAACGCCAGGTCTCCGCCGCCATCGAGGGCGGCCGGTTCGACGACGCCGCCTCGGCCCTCTACCGCTTCGTCTGGAACGTGTTCTGCGACTGGTATCTGGAGCTGGCCAAGCCGGTGTTCACCGGCGCCGACGAGGCGGCCAAGGCCGAGACCCGGGCCATGACCGCCTGGACCCTCGACCAGACCCTCAAGCTGATGCATCCGGTGATGCCGTTCATCACCGAGGAGCTGTGGGACCAGCTGGCCGCCGAGGGCGCGCCGCGCACCGAGACGACCTTGATCGCCGCCGCCTGGCCCGAACTGCCCGACGCCTTCATCGATCCCGCCGCCGAGGCCGAGATCGGCTGGCTGGTCGATCTGGTCACGGAAATCCGCGGCCTGCGCGCCGAGATGAACGTGCCGCCGTCGGCCAAGCCGCCGCTGGCCTTCGTGTCGCCAGACGCCGCCACCTCGGACCGCCTCGCGCGTCACCGCGACCTGATCCTGACGCTCGCTCGGGTGTCGGAGGTCGGCGCGGCGGATGCGGCCCCGACCGGCGCCGTGACCTTCGTCTCGGGCGGCGCCACGGCCGCCCTGTCGCTGACGGGGATCATCGACCTGGCCGCCGAGCGGTCCCGGCTGGAGAAGGAGATCGTCGCCTTCGACAGCGACATCGCCCACGTCAACAAGAAGCTGGGCAATCCCAACTTCGTCTCCCGCGCCGCGCCCGAAGTCGTCGACGAACAGCGTGAGAAGCTGGCCGAGGCCGAGGCCGGCAGGGCCAAACTGCAGGCCGCGCTGGCCCGTCTGGACGCGGTGGGGTGACAAGGGTCCGCCTGGACCAGCTGCTGGTCGCCCGCGGCCTGGCCGAGAGCCGGGCCAAGGCGAGGGCGGCGATCGAGGCGGGCGGCGTCACCGTCGACGGGGCGGTGGCGAAAGCGGCCTCCCAGCCGGTGGCTGACGACGCCGTTCTCACCTACGCCGATGCTCATCGCTGGGTCGGTCGCGGAGCCCTGAAGCTCGACCACGCCCTGTCGCTCTGGCCGGTCGTGGTCGAGGGACGGACGGTCCTCGACGTGGGCGCCTCGACCGGCGGCTTCACCGAGGTCTGTCTCGAGCGCGGGGCGGCGCGAGTCTATGCGGTCGATGTCGGCTCGGGGCAGATGCACCCCCGCGTCGCCGCGGAGCCCCGCGTGGTCAACCTCGAACACACCGACGCCCGCGACCTGACGCCGGCGCTGATCCGCGACCCACCGCAGCTGATCGTTTGCGACGCCAGTTTCATCGGCCTGGCCAAGGTCCTGCCCGCCGCGCTGGCGCTGGCGGCGCCCGGCGCGGACCTGATCACTCTGGTGAAGCCCCAGTTCGAGGCGGACCGCCCCGGCGGCGGCCGCAAGGGCGTGGTCAAGGATCCGGCGGCGCATCAGGCCGCCGTCGCCTCGGTCTCGGCGTGGCTGGAAGGGCAGGGCTGGGCCGTTCAGGCGGCTACGGAGAGCCCGATCACCGGCGGCGACGGCAACGTCGAATTCCTGCTCTGGGCGTCGCGCTGACCCGGCCGCGCTCAAGCGGCGAGCGCTGGCGCCTCAACAGATCTCCAAGCCCGCGCTCAAGCAACGAGCCGCGGCGCTGCGAGCGTTAGCGCCCCAAAAAGGAAAAGCCCCCGATGGATTTCTCCACCGGGGGCCTCCGTCACATCGCCGATCGACAGGGGGGCTGAAAAATAACCGGCGACGCGATTCGGTCAGTAGCGGTCCGGACAGGACTGCTCGTAACGGGTGACGAGGCGGCCCTCGCGGGTGCGGGTGCGCGTCTCGATGGTGCGGCAGCCGTACCGGTCGGTGGAATAGCCGGACTGGTAGCCATCGCCGTAGCGGTCGTAGCCGTAACCGGACCGGTCATAGTCCTCGTAGCGGTCGTAGCCGTAGGACCGGTCGTCGTAGCGGCCGTAGGACGAATAGCCGTAGCGATCGTCGCCGTACGAGCCGCTGTAGCGGTACTGGTCGCTATACCGACCGCAATCGCGGTCCGAGCTGCTGCCGGCGGCGGCGCCGATCACCGCGCCGAGGACTCCGCCAAGGATGCTGCCTTCGGTTCGACGGCCGCGCGCCGCGACTTGCGAGCCGGCGACCGCGCCGACCGTGGCGCCGATCAGCCCGCCGGCGGCGCCGCCGGAGCCGTCGCAGCGGGCGGTGCGACGATCATAGGCGTATCGGTCGCTATAGCGGTTGTCGTAGTCGTAGGACTGGTCATAGGCGCCGGTGCCGTAGTTCTGCGCCCCCGAATAGCCGTAGCTCTGGGCGGAGGCGGAGGCCGGGGCCAGCAGCATGCCGGCGGCGGCGACGGCGGCGGTCGTGATGGACAGACGGGCGAACATCGGGATCGTTCCTGGAACTCGGTTGCAGAGATGGAGGCCGAACGAACGGCGCCCCGGTCTGTTGCAATCACCCTTAAGGGCCGGAAGCTGAACGGCCTTTGAGTGCGCCGTTCATCTTCGTTCAGGTTTCGCCCGGTTTCGTCCGGGGCGAGGAACCTCTAGAAGCGCCCGATGACGGAAACGCTGATCATCGCGCGCGTGGGCGGGCAGGGCGACGGAATCGCCGAAACCCCGGCCGGCCCGGTGTTCGCGCCCCTGACCCTGCCGGGCGAGACCGTGCGCGCCGAGGTGCGCGACGGGCGGACCGAAGCGATGGAGCTTCTGGTCGCCAGCCCCGACCGGGTCGAGCCGGTGTCGCCCCATTACGGCGACTGCGGCGGTTGCTCGCTGCAGCACTGGGCCAGCGGGCCTTATCTCGAATGGAAACGCGAACAGGTCCGCCTGGCGCTGGCGCGCGAGCGGATCGAAACGGACGTCGAGCCGACGGTGGCGGTTCCGCCGGGAACGCGCCGCCGCCTCGCCTTGCACGCCCGGCGCGGCCCGGACGGTCGGGTCGTCCTCGGCTTCAAGGCCCGCAAGAGCTGGCGACTGGTCGAGGTCCGGGTCTGCCCCGTCTCCGACCCGCGGCTGGTGGCGGCCCTCCCGGCGCTGGCGCGGGTGGCCGAGGCCTTCCTCGAACACCCCAAGTCCGCCCCGACCCTGCACGTGACCTGGACCCTGACCGGCCTCGACGTGGACGTCACCGGCGTCGAGCGACGCAGCGGCGGCCTGTCCCGCGACGCCCAGATGCGGGCCATCGAGGCGGCGGGGCAGGCTGATCTGGCCCGGCTGAGCCTGGCCGGCGACACCCTGGTGATGTCGCGCCAGCCCCTCGTCGCCTTCGGCCCCGCCACCGTGCCCCTTCCGGCCGGCGGCTTCCTCCAGGCCGTGCCTGAGGCCGAGGCGGCCATGGTCTCGCGCGCGGTCGAGGCGGTGCGTGGCGCGAAGAAGGTCGCCGACCTGTTCTGTGGCGCCGGGACCTTCACCTACCCGCTGGCTGAGGTGGCGCCGGTGCTGGCCGCCGACGCCTCAGCCGCCGGCATCGCCGCGCTCAAGGCCGGCATGGGTTCGGCCAAGGGGTTGAAGCCGATCACGGCCGAGGCCCGCGACCTGTTCCGCCGTCCGCTGGCTCCCTACGACCTGCGCGGCTGCGACGCCGTCGTGCTCGATCCGCCTCGCGCGGGGGCCCGCGGCCAGACCGCCCAGCTCCCGGGAACCAGGGCCCACACCGTCGTCTATGTGTCCTGTAATCCGGTCACATTTGCTCGCGACGCCCGGGTGCTGGTCGACGGCGGCTTCCGTCTGGAGGCGGTCACCCCCGTCGACCAGTTCCTGTGGTCGGCCCACGTCGAGCTGGTCGGGGTGTTCCGGCGTTAGCCCTGTCCCTCCGCTCACGCCGCTTCGTCGCCGAGATCGAACAAATCCCCCTGCTTCTTCATGTCCGGCGGAACGCGGAACCGGCTCTCGTCCAGCAGGCGCCGCGGCCCATCCAGCCCGTACCGTTTCACCGCCGCCTTGAACCGCGCGGCGATCAGCTCGGCCACGGGGCCCGTCCCCTTCATGCGCTGGTTCCAGTCCGGGTCGTAGTCCCGCCCGCCGCGGGTCTGGCGGATCAGCGACATTACGCGGGCGGCGCGGTCCGGCCGGGCGTCGGCCAGCCACTCGCGGAACAGATCCTTGATCTCCAGCGGCAGGCGCAGCGTGACGTACATGGCCGAGGTCGCCCCCGCCTTCGCCGCCGCCTCAAGCACCGCCTCCAGCTCGTGGTCGTTGAGCCCCGGGATCACGGGCGCGAACCCCACGCCGACCGGGCATCCGGCCTCGGCCAGGCGCGAGATCGCCTCCAGCCGCTTCGCCGGGGTCGAGGCCCGCGGCTCCATGGTCCGGGCCAGGCCCCGGTCGAGGGTGGTGACCGACACGAACGCCGAGGCCAGCCCCTCGCGGCCCATCGCCCCCAGAATATCGGCGTCGCGCGCGATCAGCACCGACTTGGTGATGATGCTGAACGGATGCCGGAATCGCTGCAGCACCTCGAGGATCGAGCGCGTCGATTTCAGCTCGCGCTCGACCGGCTGATAGGGGTCGGTGTTGCCGCCTATGTGGAGGCGTTTGCAGACGTAGCGGGGCTTGCAGAGTTCCTGCTCCAGCAGACCCGCGGCCTCGGGCTTGAAGAACAGCCGGCTCTCGAAATCCAGGCCCGGGGATAGGCCCATGTAGGCATGGGACGGACGGGCGTAGCAGTAGATGCAGCCATGTTCGCAGCCCTTGTAGGGGTTGATGGACCGGTCGAAACCGATGTCCGGACTGGTGTTGCGCGCGATGATCGTCCGGGCGTGCTCCGGCGTCAGGGTGGTGCGCAGGGGCGCCGCCCCGACATCGTCGCTGGTCCAGCCGTCGTCGAAGGCCTCGACGGTTTCCGGTTCGAACCGCCCGGTCGTATTCGACCGCGCCCCCCGTCCCTTCGCCGCTTCAGCCATGATGCAGTCGTGCCAGAAGGGCCGGAACAAAGCAAGAACATATCTCCCGGAACCTTGTCAGCCGGCCCGGGTCTGGTGCAACTCTGGCGGAGACGGGGGATCGACCACATGAAGACGCTGCTTACGACGGGGCTGGCTCTGGCCCTCGCCATGGGACCGGTTCCCGCCGCCGCCCAGGTTCCGGAGACGCCCGCGACGGTGATCGCCGCGATCGCAGAGGGCTGCACGCCGTCTTCCGCCTTCGGCTTCGACATCGGCCAGCCCTACCAAGGTGGGCGGATGCAGCAGCTCGATGCCGGGATGGAGCCTTTCGGCAGCGCCGAGGTGCTGGCGACCCAGCGATCGAAGACTCTCTTCGGCGTCGACCTGTGGGGTTATCACGCCGACGACGCCGGCACGGCCGAGGAGCGACGGGCCGGAGCGACGCGGCTGCTCGATCAACTCGACGCCGCCGTGGACGGGTCCGGCCTGTTCGCCAGCCGCACCTGGGACGAGGAGAATGAAACCATCGTCTACGCCGAGCCCGTGTCGGATCCCGCCTCGAAGGTCCGGTTGGAGCTGTCGCAGATGGGCGTGTCGGTGATCGCCGGCTGCGCCGACGAATCCCTGCGCCAGCTGGCTTGGGACGAGGCGTTCGGGCGCACCCGTGTCGACCGCCCGGTGCGGCCCGCCCTGGCGCCGCCCGTCCGTGTCGATCCAGCCCAATGCGACGACCCGGTCATGGCCGAGGCCCTCTACGATTCCTTCGAGGCGGGCGGCGGGACCGACGTCATGAACGCCGCGCGCGGTTCGCAGGAGTATTTCGAGCACCTGACCCAATGGTACGGGCAGGTGCTGATGGACCGCGGCGTCTGGACCGAGCGGGACCGCGACGCCTTCCTCATGTCCTTCCTTGAGGACGAGGTGATCATGCAGGGGCTGGAGGAGCAGATGGCCCGCCTGACACGCCTGCTGGAATCGACGATGCAGATCGCCGAGATGCGCGACGCCGGCGACTCCGTCGGCTCGTGCCGCGAAGCCGTGTCCCTGATCAATATGGTCGAGGAGATCGGCCGCGCCAACGAGGTCCAGTGGGACCGCGCCACCGCCCTCTACAAGGCCGAGGCGACCCGTCTCGGCGTCACGCTCGACTGACGGACGTGGTGCGGATGAGAGGACTCGAACCTCCACGCCTCGCGGCGCTGGAACCTAAATCCAGTGCGTCTACCAGTTCCGCCACATCCGCATAGGTCCTGCCCAAGCCTGTAGGCGAGGCGGTGGAAAAGCGAAAGGCCCGGGATCGCTCCCGGGCCTTTGCTCGAACAGATCGTGGAGATCAGTCCTTGTTGTCGGTCGGCGACCGCGCGCCCGGCATCGGCGGAACCGGTCCGGGAGGCGCGTCGGGGTCCAGTTCCGGCACCTGGAACAGGCCGCGGCCGAGGTGGCTCTTGCGGATGCCGTAGAGCAGATAGATCACCAGGCCGATGCCGCCCCAGATCGGCAGCACCATCTTGGCGTCGTGCGGCAGGTTCCAGAACAGGAACGCGCAGCCCGCCGCCGACAGCGGCGCGATGATCCAGACCAGCGGGGTCCGGAACGGACGGTGACGGCCCGGCTCCTTGACGCGAAGCATCATCACCGCGATCGACACCATGAAGAAGGCGAACAGCGTGCCCGAGTTCGAGATGTCGGCCAACTGGCCGACCGGGAACAGGGCGCCGGCGATGGCCACGGCGATGCCGGTGAAGGCGGTGACGATATAGGGCGTCTTCCACTTCGGGTGGACCTTGGCCAGGCCCTCCGGCAGCAGGCCATCGCGCGCCATCACGAAGAAGATGCGGGTCTGGCCGTAGATCATCATCAGGATGACCGAGGGCAGGGCCAGCATGGCGGCGGTGCCCAGGGCGTTGCCGACTGCCGGGTAGTTGATCTCGCGCAGAACGTGGGCGAGGGCCTCGTTCGAGCAGACCAGCTGGTTGGCGTTTTCGGCGAGGGCGCAGGCGGCGATGAAGCCCGGCGAGCCCGGCTGGACGGCTTCGCCGGCGGCGCCGAGCACCGGCTGGGCGCCCAGGGCGCCGACCGCGCCGACCGCGACCAGCAGATAGAAGATGGTGCAGATGGCCAGCGAGCCGATCAGGCCGATCGGCACGTTGCGCTGCGGGTTCTTGGTCTCTTCCGCCGCCGTCGAAACGGCGTCGAAGCCGACGTAGGCGAAGAAGATCGACGCCGCCGCGCCGATGATGCCCATGCCCGAGGACTCGCCGAACAGGCCGTTGGGCGCGAACGGCTGGAAGTTCGAGGCCTGGATCACCGGCAGGGTCAGGACGACGAAGGCGGTCAGGGCGGCGACCTTGATGGCCACCAGCACGGCGTTGACGCGGGCGCTTTCCGTGGTGCCGATCATCAGCAGCATGGTCACGCCCAGGGCCACGATGATGGCCGGAACATTGACGATGCCGACCGAGAAGTCAGGCGTCGGGATGAAGCCGTTCATGCTCCACGCCGGCCCGGCCTGGAATAGGTCTGGCCAGTCGAAGCCCATGGCGTTCTCGATCAGGCCCAGCACATAGCCGGACCAGCCCACCGAAACGGCCGAGGCGGCCACGGCGTACTCAAGGATCAGCGCCCAGCCGACCATCCAGGCCAGCAGTTCGCCCATCACGGCGTAGGTGTAGGTGTAGGCCGAGCCCGATACCGGGGCCATCGAGGCCAGTTCCGAGTAGCAAAGCGCCGCCACGGCGCAGACGGCGCCGGCGATCACGAAGCTCCACATCATGCCCGGGCCGGCCTTCTGGGCGGCGGCGGCGGTCAGGACGAAGATGCCGGTGCCGATGATCGCGCCGACGCCCAGCAGCGTCAGTTGGACCGGCCCCAGCGAGCGATGAAGCGACTTTCTCTCGGCCGTGGCCAGAATTGCGTCGAGTGACTTAACGCGCCACATGGATTCCCCTCCGACTTTTCACAGCTTGTTGCTGTTTCGGCGCGGACGCTAGCGGCGCGGAACCGCGCTGGCAACGCGGTTTCCAAACGATGAAGTCCCGACGACGCTTTCGTGACCCGGGCCGTTGCGGCTAGAGCGCAGGAACATGCTGCCGATCCACGCCGTCCTCCAGCCGCTGAAGGCCTCGCTCGCCGGGGCCAACGCCGTCGTGCTCGCGGCCCCGCCGGGCGCGGGCAAGACCACGGTCGTGCCGCTGGCGCTGCTCGACCAGCCATGGCTCCGGGACGGCAAGGTTCTGGTGCTGGAGCCGCGACGGCTGGCGGCGCGCGCGGCGGCCGAGCGGATGGCGACGACCCTGGGGGAGACCACCGGCGAGACGGTCGGCTACCGCACCCGGCTGCAGAGCCGGATCGGCCCGGGGACACGGATCGAGGTGATCACCGAGGGCGTCTTCACCCGGATGATTCTCGACGACCCCGGTCTGGACGGCGTCGGCGCGGTGCTGTTCGACGAGTTCCACGAGCGCAGTCTCGACGCCGACCTCGGCCTGGCGCTCGCCCGCGAGGCGCAGGGGCTGCTGCGCGAGGACCTGCGTCTGCTGGTCATGTCGGCGACGCTCGACATCGCCGGCGTCTCCAATCTCCTCGCCAATCCGGCGGGAGAGGCGGCCCCGGTGATCGAGGCCGAGGGCCGCATGTTCCCGGTCGAGACCCGCTACCTCGGCCGCAACCCCGCCGAACGTTTCGAGGACGCCATGGCCCGGGCCGTGACGCTGGCGCTGGGCGAGGAGACGGGATCGGTGCTGGCCTTCCTGCCAGGGCAGGGCGAGATCCATCGCGTCGGCCAGCGGCTGGCCGAGCGCCTGCGCGATCCGGCCGTGGACGTCGTGCCGCTCTACGGCGCGCTCGACAAGGCGGTGCAGGACCGCGCCATCGAGCCGCCGTCGCCCGGCCGCCGGAAGATCGTGCTCGCCACGTCGGTCGCGGAAACCAGTCTGACCATCGAGGGCGTGCGGGTGGTGATCGACGGCGGCCTGTCCCGCGTGCCCCGCTTCGAGCCCGCGAGCGGCCTGACCCGGCTGGCCACCGTCCGGGTCAGCCGCTCCTCCGCCGAACAGCGGCGCGGCCGGGCGGGCCGAACAGAGCCGGGGGTCTGCTACCGGCTGTGGGACGAGGAACAGACCCGCGGCCTCGTCCCGCACCAGCGCCCCGAAATCCTCGAGGCCGACCTGACCGCCTTCGCCCTCGACCTCGCCCGCTGGGGCGCGCGGTCGACCGGAGGGCTCGCCCTGCTGGACCAGCCGCCGGCCGGCGCCTTCGCCGAGGCCCGCAAGGTGTTGCAGCGGCTGGACGCGCTCGACGAGGCGGGTGGCCTCACCGACCACGGCCGGCGCCTGACGCGCATCGCCCTGCCGCCCCGTCTGGCCCACATGGTCGCGGCGGCGAGCGACGCGGATGACGCGGCCCTGGGCGGGCGCATCGCCGCCGTCCTCTCCGAGCCAGGGCTCGGCGGAAACGACCCCGACCTGCGCGAGCGCCTGCGCGGGCTGGAGCGCGACCGGTCGCAGCGGACCCGCGACGCGCTGAAGCTGGCCGAACGCTGGGCGCGCAGCGCCGGGGGCGGGCAGGGCGGCGACGTTGATCCCGGCGCCCTGCTGGCCGAAGCCTTTCCCGAGCGGGTGGCGAAGGCCCGCGGCAAGCCGGGCGAAGTCCTGCTGGCGTCCGGACGCGGCGCCTTCCTCGATCCGACGGAGACGCTGGCCGGCGAGCCGTGGCTGGCGGTGGCGGAATTGGGCGGCGGCGACGCCCGCGACCGTATCCGCCTGGCGGCGCCGCTCGACCCGTCCGCGTTGGAGCACAGGCTCGAGACCGAGGACCGGCTGGTTCGCGAACCCTCCGGCCGCATGGTCCTGAAGCGCATCCGCCGCATCGGCGCCATCGTCGTCGACGAGAAGATCGTCGGAACGCCGGACCGGAGCCAGATCGTCGCCGCCCTCAAGGCCGAGGTCGAGCGCGGCGGTCTCAAGGCCCTGAGCTGGGGCGACCGCGCCTCGGCCCTGCGCGCCCGGCTCGCCTTCTTGCGCACGCTCGACGACGACTGGCCCGATGTGTCCGACGAAGGGCTCGCCGCGGAACGCGAGACCTGGCTGTGGCCGCTGCTCGACGGGGTCCAGTCGCTGGAAGCCATCTCCGACAGCGCGCTGGAACAGGGACTGCGCGCCCTGATCCCGTGGGACCGGCAGCGCGCGCTTGACGATCTCGCGCCCGCCCGCCTCCACACGCCGCTCGGCTCCGCCGCCATCGACTACGCCGCCGAGGGCGGGCCCCGCGTCGACATCCGCGTGCAGGAGCTGTTCGGCGTCACCGCCCACCCGACCGTCGGCGGCGGCCGCGTCCCCCTGACCCTCAGCCTGCTGTCGCCCGCCCGTCGTCCGGTGCAGGTGACGAAGGATTTACCGGGTTTCTGGGCCGGGAGCTGGTCCGCCGTCCGCGCCGACATGCGCGGCCGCTACCCGCGCCATCCGTGGCCCGAGGACCCGACGAAGGCCGAGCCCACGACTCGCGCCAAGCCGCGCGGGACCTGAGGGTCAGCGGGCGGGGGCCGATCGCTCGATCCGCGGCTGGACGGGGCCGCCGACGTACTCGACCGTCATGGCCTGGACGGCCCCGCCGGTCGCCTCGAACACCATCAGCATGGCCGGGGCGGATTCGACGGCGAAGCGGTTGCCCCCCAGGGCGATCAACGGGAACGACGGCCCGTCGCCCCGCCGGGAGGACAGCCGCACGCCATCCGTGGTGAGGGTGCGCTCCCCATAGACGCCGGCGTAGGCCGCCAGGTCGAGTTCGGGGGCGGGTTGAAGCGCGCGGGCTTCCATCGCTTCGGCCACGGCCTCCAGCACGGGTCGTTCTTCGGCGGGCGCGTCGGGAGCCAGCCTCCGCAGCGCGGCGGCGTGGGCGACATCGAGGGCGGCGGGGATCTCGGTCTCGACCGTCGGCGCGTGGCCGACCGCCTCCCAGTCCTTGCCGGTGGAGGCCAGCACGGGGCGGCCGACCGAGACGCTCAGCACGAACTGGTCGCCGACGGTGACGATGTCGTTGCGGAACGCCGCCCCGGCTGTGTTCGCGCCGACGATCTCGCCGAGGTGATATCCGGCGACGTGGCCGGTGAACTCTTCGGCGGCCGACCCGGTGTCGCCGCTGGTCAGGATGTAGAGCGGCTTGCCGATCATCCGCTGCTCGGGCGGGGTCTCCAGGGTCGAGAAGTCGTCGGGCTCGGCCGACCCGTTCATGTAGAAAGTGGTCAGCGGCGTCCCGGCGGGCAGGAAGCGGCTGATGACATACTGCACCGCCTTGGGGTCGCCGCCGCCGTTGCCGCGCAGGTCGATGATCACCGCGTCGCCGCCCGCCAGGAAACGCATGGCGGTGTCGAGCGCCGCGGCGCTCTCGGCCCCGATCCAGTGAAAGCCGTCATAGGTCATCAGCCGCACATTGCCCGGCAGCAGGCGCAGGTCGGTGACGCCGTGGTTGGCCCGGCGGATCAGCCGTTCGAAGGCGGGGTTTTCACCCGGCTCCTCGACCGATCCGGCCGCGATCACCGCGGCCTCACGCGGATCGAAGCTGAAACTCAGGTGACGGTCCTGTCCGACCCTCTCGAGATCGGCGTTGAGTCGATCGGCCAGGACCGCGCCGTCGGTGACGGCGTAGCGACCCGAGGCCAGGCCCTCGGCCAGCACCGCGTCCAGGGCGGGGCGGCGCTCGGGCAGAACATAGCGTTCGCCGATCACCCGACGGACCTCGGCCACGACCGCCGCGGCGTCGACGGTGCGGGCGGCGGCGGGCGAGCCGGGAGCCTGGCTTTGGGCGTGGGCGGGCAGACCGGCCGCCGAGAGCGCGAGGGAGGCCAGCAGAACGGCGAAACGCATAATGGAAACCCCTTGTTTGATCACCCAATATGGCTTGGAAGCGACGGGCAATTCGGGCATTCATGCACCCCGGCTTGCCAGATTTTGGCAAAATGGCGGGCCGGTCGCGGGGAATGCGCAAATGGATCATCTGGACCGGGCGCTCCTCGTCTGTCTGCAGCAGGACAACCTGCAGACGGCGGATCGGCTGGCCGGGCAGGTCGGCCGCTCGTCCTCAGCGGTCGCACGCCGCGTCCGGCGCCTTCGGGCGGAAGGGGCGATCGTCGCCGAGACCGCGGTCCTGTCCGACGCGGCGGCGGGTCATCCGCTGACGGCGGTGATCCATGTCCAGCTGGAGCGACACGTCGCTCACGAAGGCAATCTGCTGCGCCAGCGTCTGGTCGCCCATCCCCAGGTCCAGCTGTGTCTCGATGTGGCCGGGACCTTCGACATCGTCCTGCTGGTCGTGGCCGCCAACATGGACGTCTTCAACGCCTTCACCCTGGCGCTCCTCGAGCAACCGATCGTGCGCCGGTTCGAGACCAGCTTCGTCAAGAAGCGTCACAAGGCGACGCTGGCCGTCCCGCTCGGTTAGCGAGCCGCGCGGGACGCGCCCTCTCAGGTCGTCACGCTGAGCAGCCGCGCATAGCTGTCGACCAGGCTGGAATAGGTCGGCACGAACATCACCGTCGCCCCGCCGCCCGAGGCCACGGGCGCCTTGATCTCGAAATGCAGGTGGATGGTGGTGGCGTTGCCGCCGAAGTCCGAGGAGACCTTGCCCAGATGCTGGCCCCGCGTGACGTTGCGCGAGGCGGCGTCGGGGAACAGGGCGCGCACCCCGGCCATGTCGAGATGCAGATAGCGGTAGATGCGTCCGGAATCGCCCAGCAGGGTGACCGTGTAGCTGCCGATCGAGGTGACCCGCCCGCTCTCCGCCGCCACCGCCCAGTGGACCTTCTTCTCGCAGGTGGCCGGGCGGATGTCCTGGCCCTGGTGGCCCTTGCCGGCCGGGCACATGCCGTTGGTCCACGAGCGGGTCTCGCAGAAATTGTCGCGCCACGGATAGGCGTAGTTGCGCGCGTCGCACTGGCCCCCGGGTCCGGGCGCCAGGTAGCCGCCGTAGCCGTAGACCTGCGAGTTGGCGTAGGCCGGGCCGGCCTCGATCGGAAAGCGCATCCCGGCCGCCCACAGGGTGGCGTCGGTCGCTCCCGAGCCTGAGCCTGGATACAGGGCGCCGCCCGGCTCATGCGGCCACGAGACCGGCTCGGGAACCGGGGGCTCGGGCTCCGGCGCCGGATCGGGATCGCCGGGCAGGGGCTCCTCCACCGGCCCGGGATCGGCGGTCTCCGGCGCGCCCGTCTGCTGGCACCCGCCCGGCGCGCAGGCCGTCAGCGTCAGGAGCAGGCCGGCGACGGCCAGCCGCCTCACGACGCGCCTCCGCCGATCAGCTGAAGCCCGGCGGCGAAGGCGACGGCGTCGGCCTCGGTGCAGTTCGGCGCGCCCTCGCACAGGAAGCTGACGTTATAGGCGGCCCCGAACCGGTTGAAGGTCACGTCGACGCCATACTCGGTCCGTTCGGTGCGGATGTTGGTCAGGCCCCGCGCCCGCGCCTGCGCCAGCGCGCGGCCGGCGGCGTCGGGAACCCGGGCGGCGGCCATGCGCGGGCCTCGCGGCGCCGTCGTGGCCGCGGCTTGGGCCGCCGGGGCGGCCAGCGGCGACTGATAGGCCTTCACGCTGCCGTAGATCTCGATGATCTGCTCGCCGCGCTGGATGGTCAGCATGTAGACCCGGTCGCGGGTGGTGAACTCGGCCGTGTCGAGCAGGCCCATTTCGGCCGGCGCCAGCACCGGCACGGGCGAGGCGTCGACCTGCTGCAGCAGGCCGGTCAGGCCCTTGTTCTGGTTCAGGGCTCCCCGCAGCCGGGCCGAGACCGGGTCCTGCCGCGCCTGGGCCAGGGCGGCGTTGTCCGCCCGGGTCCGGGGCAGGGATGTCTGGGTGGCGGCGACCGGAGACGGCGGTTGCTGCTGCGACGTGGCCACGCCCGCTACGGCCGCGGCCGCGACCACGCCGGCCACGAAGGCCCGGTTCCGGATGCTCATGGTGAAGTCCCTCCCGGGCTTCACAATAGCGCCGTTACGCGAACATGGCGAGGTCGGAGCCGCGCCGCTTGCCTTTTCCCCCTATCCCGCCTAGAAGCCGCCCGCACTTCGCACGCGGACGAGGCGCGTTCAGGGGAGACATCCCTGTCCGCTCCGTTCCGAGGGACCAGATGGTCCTTTAATCGCCCGCGCAACGTCTATCGGATAAAGGAACTACCCCTCATGGCTCTGCCTGAATTCTCCATGCGTTCGCTGCTCGAGGCCGGCGCCCACTTCGGCCACCAGACGCACCGCTGGAACCCGAAGATGGACCGCTACATCTTCGGCTCGCGCTCGAACATCCACATCATCGACCTGTCGCAGACGATCCCGCTGCTGCACCAGGCCCTGGTCGCGGTGCGCGAAGTCGCCGCCAAGGGCGGTCGCGTGCTGTTCGTCGGCACCAAGCGCCAGGCCGCCGATCCGGTCGCCGAGGCCGCCCAGCGCTGCGCCCAGTACTACATGAACAACCGCTGGCTCGGCGGCACCCTGACCAACTGGCGCACCGTGTCGGGCTCGATCGCCCGCCTGCGCGAGCTGGAAGGCCTGCTGGAAGGCGGCGGCGAAGGCCGGGTCAAGAAAGAGCTGCTCAACCTGCAGCGCGAGAAGGACAAGCTCGAGCTGTCGCTGGGCGGCATCAAGGACATGGGCGGCATCCCCGACATCATGTTCGTGATCGACACCAACAAGGAGGCCATCGCCATCCTTGAAGCCCGCAAGCTGAACATTCCGATCATCGCCATCCTCGACACCAACTCGGATCCGGACGGCATCACCTATCCGATCCCGGGCAACGACGACGCCGCCCGCGCCATCCAGACCTATTGCGATCTGATCGCCGACGCCGTCCTCGACGGCCTCGCTGCCGGCGCCGCTTCGTCGGGCGTGGACCTGGGCGCCGCCGTCAATCCGGACGAGCCGATGCTGCGCGAAGCCAAGGCTCCCAAGGCCAAGGCTGAAGACGCCGCCCCGGCCGGCACGGAAGCCGTCGCCGAGGAAATGATCGCCGCCGCCGAGGCCCCCGCCGCGGAAGAGCCCCCGGTCGCCGACGAAGCCGCCAAGGAAGCGACTTCGGAAGCCAACGACGCCGTCGAAACCGAGCCGGCCCAGGTCTAACCGACCTCCGCCTTCCTCGACGGCGACCTGAATATGCGGCCGGACCCGGAACAGGGTCCGGCCGTTCCGCATACGCATACTCCAAGGAGAACACCCCATGGCCGAGATCACCGCCGCCCTCGTGATGGAACTGCGCGCCAAGTCCGGCGTCGGCATGATGGACTGCAAGAAGGCCCTTCAGGAAACCGACGGCGACATCAACGCCGCCATCGACTGGCTGCGCGCCAAGGGCCTGTCCAAGGCCGCCAAGAAGGCCGACCGCGTCGCCGCCGAGGGCCTGGTGGCCGTCGCCTCGAAGGAAGTCGGAGCCGGTGAAGTCGGCGCCGCCATCGAGTTCAACGCCGAGACCGACTTCGTCGCCCGCAACGACCTGTTCCAGAACGCCGCCAAGTCGTTCGCCCAGCTGGGCCTGGAACACGCCACCATCGAGGGCCTGCACGGCGCCGAGCTGGAGAACGGCAAGACGGTCCAGGACGAAGTGACCCAGATGATCGCCACCATCGGCGAGAACATGCAGCTGCGCCGCGCCGCCCGCCTGTCGGTCGACGAGGGCGTCGTCGCGTCCTACGTCCACAACGCGGTGTCGCCGGGCCTCGGCCGCATCGGCGTGCTGGTCGCCCTGCACGGCGGCGGCGACAAGGCCGCCCTGCGTGAACTGGGCCGCAAGATCGCCATGCACGTCGCCGCGACCGCCCCGCTGTCGCTGAACACGGACGATCTGGACCCGGCCGCCATCGAGAAGGAACGCGAAGTCCTGACCGAGAAGGCCAAGGAAGAAGGCCGCCCCGAGAACATGATCGAGAAGATCGTCTCGGGTCAGATCGCCAAATTCCAGAAGGACGTGGTGCTGACCAAGCAGCCGTTCGTGATGAACCCGGACGTGACCATCGAACAGCTGGTCGCCGACACGGGCAAGGAACTGGGCGCGCCCGGCCTGCACCTGGCCGGCTTCGTCCGCCTGGCGCTGGGCGAAGGCGTCGAGAAGGTCGAGGGCCCGGACTTCGCCACCGAAGTCGCCTCGATGACCGGCGGCGCCTGAACCCTTCCTCCTCCCGAACGGGGGGCAGGGACGACGACTGTTGAAGGGCTGGCGGCCGGTGGGCCGCCAGCCCTTTATCTTGGGGCGGATCCGGTGATCGCTCGCCGCGCCAGCATCATCGCGCCCACCACGCAGCCGCCGAACAGCAGGCCTTCGATCCCGCCCGTGACGATCTGGCTGACAGGCCCGAGGCCGGTTTCGCCGAACACGGCGCCGATCTGGTCCAGGCTCAGGCGGGATTCCGGAAAGCGGCGGGCCAGCAGATCGAGGCTGCCGCCCATCAGCCGTCCGCCGAGCAGTGGAACGATCATCCCGGCGGCGGCCCCGGCCAAACCGCCGGCCGCGAAGCTGGGCGTCAGCCGCGGCGGGCCGGGGAAACAACGGGCCAGCCACGCCCCCAGCCCCAGCGCGCCCCCGAGCAACGCGCCCTCGGCCGCCCCGGTGATGGCGCCCGGAGACTGGCCGAACAGCAGGTTGAAGGCGTCGAGGCCGATCAGCTTGCCGAAGGCGCCGGTGAGCAGACCTCCAAAGGCGCCGCCGGCGATGCTCCACAGCCACGGCCGGCCGGGCGCGAACCCCGCCGCCGCGATGCCGAAG
Source organism: Brevundimonas sp. LjRoot202 (assembly GCF_964253355.1). NCBI lineage: Bacteria > Pseudomonadati > Pseudomonadota > Alphaproteobacteria > Caulobacterales > Caulobacteraceae > Brevundimonas > Brevundimonas sp. LjRoot202. The sequence continues at coordinate 330,688 of NZ_CAXUQW020000001.1, forward strand.
CCGACCCCGCCGCCCGCGATCAGCCCGAGGACGACGCTGAGGCAGACCAGGACGAGCAGCACCGACGCCGCGCCCATGCCGGCCTGCAAGGGCTCCGGGGCGGCGCCGAACCCATAGAACAGGCCGATGAAAACGCCCGCGACGCCGCCTCCGACCATTCCCGCCCCGCCCTGCAGGCCGAACTGCGGCCAGGAATAGGTCCGGGCGGCTTGCGCAGCGGTCGCCGGCGGCGAAGCATGGGCCCTCGGCTCGACGTCATTCAACTCGACCGGAGCGATAAAGCGGTAGCCGTGCTTGGGAACCGTCTCGATAAAACGCGGCCGGCCGGCGTCGTCCCCGAGCTGGCGCCGCAGCGTCTTGATGCATTGGGTGAGGGCCTCGTCGGTGACGGGAACGCCGCGCCAGACCTCCTCAAGGAAGCGGTCCTTCGAGACCAGCCGGCCTTGCTCGCGCACCAGCAGGGCCAGCGCATCGAGATAACGGCCGTTCAACTCCACCGTCGCGCCGTCGCGCCTGAGTTGGCGGTCGCGGACATCAAGGGAGAAGCCTTCGAAGCGGAAGCTGCCAGGCGCCATTTTTTCAGCAAGACCTCAGGAGTCGCTCATGCCGCACACCGGTCGCGGACGCCACGACGAAAGCCTCCCTCATGGAAGGAGGCAAGGCAATGGCGGACCGCGTCGAAATGGCGGTGCGCCGCGACCATGGCTCGCCTTCTCCCGCGCCCGCAGACCGGCTAAGTCCATCTCATGATCGGAAGACTCAACCACGTCGGCGTAGCCACCCCGTCCATCGACGCCAGCGTCGCGATGTACCGCGACCTGCTCGGCGCCACCCGGGCCCACGCCCCCTTTGACCTGCCGGCGCAGGGCGTGCGCGTCTGCTTCGTCGACCTGCCCAACGCCCAGATCGAACTGATCGAGCCGCTCGGCGACGATTCGCCGATCCACGGCTTTCTGGCCAAGAACCCGAAGGGTGGCCAGCACCACGTCTGTTTCGAGGTCGAGGACATCCTCGCCGCCCGCGACGCGCTCAGGGCGAAGGGCGCCACAATCCTCGGCACGGGCGAGCCGCGCATCGGCGCCCACGGCACGCCGATCCTCTTCGTGCACCCGAAGGACATGGGCGGCGTGCTGGTCGAACTGATGGAAACCCCGAAAGACGGAGCCCACTGATGGATATGCCGATCGGCCCCATCACCATGCTGGCGATCTACATCGTCTGCTGGTGGGTCGTCCTCTTCGCCATCTTGCCGCTGGGCATGAACCAGGCCGATCAGGAGCGCCCGACCGACGGCGGTCAGTGGGGCGCGCCGGTCCAGCCGCAGCTGAAGCGCAAATTCCTCACCACCAGCTGGGTCGCCCTGATCGTCTGGTTGGTGGTCATGGCGCTCGTCTATATCGGCTGGATGCCGCTGCCCGACCTCTCTCCGCCCGGAGGCTGACGCCATGACCGACCGCCTGTTCCTGATCGATCCGGACTGGACCGACGATGTCGGCGGCCCGTGGTTCTGCCCGGCCGGCGCCTTCGTCGAGGGCGTGCTGGCCTTCTACCCGGCGCTCAAGAACCAGCTGGAGATCACGCGCCTCGCCTTCCCGCGGCCTCGCCCGCCGGTGATCGACCTGGTCGGCGAGGAGCACCAGTCCTGCCCCATCCTCGTGCTCGACGGCGACTTCGACTGGCCGGAGGCGAAAACCAGCGAGACCACCGGCCGCCGCTTCCTGCAGGACCACGCCATCATCCCGTATCTCGCCGCCCGCTACGGCATCGGCCTGCCGCATCCGTGAGCCAATCCGCGCGTTTGGCCACGACCGCCTAGCTTTCGCCCCGTCGTCCCGGCTAAAGCGGTGCTCCACCTCTGTTCGCCGGATTCCGCCCATGCGCCTGTCGCGCTACTTCCTCCCCACTCTGAAAGAGGCGCCCTCGGACGCCCAGATCGTCTCGCACCAGCTGATGCTGCGCGCCGGCCTGATCAAGCAGGAGGCCGCCGGCATCTACGCCTGGCTGCCGCTGGGCCTGCGGGTGCTGAACAAGATCGAGCAGATCGTGCGCGAGGAGCAGGAGCGGGCAGGGGCCGTCGAGCTGCTTATGCCGACCCTGCAGCTCGCCGACCTGTGGCGCGAGTCGGGCCGCTACGACGCCTACGGCCCCGAGATGCTGCGCATCACCGACCGACACGAGCGCGAACTGCTCTACGGGCCCACCAACGAGGAGATGATCACCGACATCTTCCGGGGCTTCGTGAAGAGCTACAAGGCGCTGCCGCTCAACCTCTTCCACATACAGTGGAAGTTCCGCGACGAGCGCCGCCCCCGCTTCGGCGTGATGCGCGGCCGCGAGTTCCTGATGAAGGACGCCTACAGCTTCGACATCGACGAGGCCTCGGCCCGCAAGGCCTACAACCGCATGTTCGTGGCCTACCTCAACACCTTCGCCCGCATGGGCCTGAAGGCCGTTCCGATGCGCGCCGACACCGGGCCGATCGGCGGCGACCTCAGCCACGAGTTCATCGTCCTCGCCGACACCGGCGAGAGCGCCGTCTTCTGCGACCGCAAGCTGGTCGAGATGCCCGCCCCCGGCGCCGACGTCGACTGGAACGACCTTCAATCAATCGTTGATCGTCGAACGTCGTTGTATGCGGCGACCGAGGAAATGCACGACGCCGCGCGCTTCGAGAGCGAGACGCCCGAGGCCGACCGTCTCTCCGCCCGCGGCATCGAGGTCGGCCACATCTTCTACTTCGGCACCAAATACTCCGTGCCGATGAAGGCCCACGTCGCCGGCCCAGACGGCAAGGACGCGCCGGTTCACATGGGCAGCTACGGCGTCGGCGTCTCCCGCCTGCTGGGCGCCATCATCGAGGCCAGCCACGACGCCGGGGGCATCATCTGGCCCGACGCCGTCGCCCCGTTCGACGTCGTTGTCATCAACCTGCGCGCCGGCGACGAAGCCGTCTCCGCCGCCTGCGAGGACGCCGTCGCCCGGCTCCAGGCCGCCGGCAAGGACGTGCTCTACGACGACACCGACGAGCGCCCCGGCGGCAAGTTCGCGACTGCCGATCTGATCGGCGTGCCGTGGCAGCTGACCATCGGGCCCAAGGGCCTCGCCGACGGCCTCGTCGAACTCAAGCGCCGCGCCACGGGCGAGAAGATCTCCGTGCCCCTGGACGAGGCGATGGCGAGGCTGACGGCATGACGGACGACGCGGCGGCGATGAAGCCGGTCAAGCCGGCCGGTCCGTTCTCGGCCTGGGAGTTCGGCCTGGCCCTGCGCTATCTGCGGGCCAGGCGGCGCGAGGGCGGCATCGCCCTGATCGCCATCATCTCCTACGTCGCCATCGCCCTGGCGGTGATGGCCCTGATCGTGGTCATGAGCATCATGGCCGGGTTCAGGAACGAACTGCTCGACCGGATGCTGTCCTTCAACGGCCACATGTACGTCCAGGGCCAGGTCCTCAACGACCCCGCCCGCGACGCCGCTGTCACGCGCATCGCCGGCGTCCCCGGCGTGGTCAGCGTCACTCCCTTGACCGAGAACCAGAGCATCGTCCGCGCCGCTGGCCAGACCACGGGCGCCATGGTCCGGGGCATCCGCCCCGGCGACCTCGGCTCCATGGCCTATGTCAACGACAGCCTGTCCGACGAGGCGAAGCGGACCTTCGGTCAGGGCGCATGGGGCGGCGACAACGTCCTGATCGGCAAGGCTCTGGCCGATGGCCTCGGCCTGAGCGTCGGCGACCCGATCACCCTCTATTCGCCGACCGGCGCCGACAGCGCCTTCGGCAATCTGGGCGGGCTGGAGAAGACCTACCGCGTCGGCGGCACCTTCAGCTCGGGCACCGCGGACTTCGACCGCATCTTCATCTTCATGCCCCTTGAGCAGGCCCAGCTGTTCTTCGCCAAGGAAGGTCTCTGGGACGTCATCGAGCTGAAGGTCGCCGAGCCCGACCGCGTCGGCGATCTGCTGCTCCCCGTGCGCGAGGCGGCGGGCCCCGGCGCCATCGTCAGCGACTGGCGCGACCGGCTGGCCGCCTTCTGGGGCGCGCTCAAGGTCGAGCGGGTGGCGATGAGCATCATCCTCGGCCTCGTCGTGGCCATCGCCGCGCTCAACATCATCTCCGGCATCGTCATGCTGGTGAAGAACAAGACCCGCGACATCGCCATCCTGCGCACCGTCGGGGCCAGCCAGTCGTCGATGCTGCGCATCTTCTTCATCGCCGGCGCCGCCATCGGCGTGGCGGGCACGGTCACCGGCCTCGTCCTGGGCCTGCTGTTCTGCCTCAACATCGGGGCCATCCAGCATTTCCTCGAAGGCCTGTTCCAGGTCCGGCTGTTCGACGCCGACGTCTACATGCTCGACGCGATCCCGGCCGAGGTCGATCCGCTCGACGTCCTCTGGGTCACCCTGTGGTCGGTGTTCATGTCCTGCGTGGCCAGCCTGCTGCCGTCGTGGCGCGCCGCCAAAATGGATCCCGTGGAGGCCCTTCGCTATGAGTAAGGCCCCCCGCAAAGCCTCCGGCGAAGGGCAGGGGACTCCCGTCCTCTCCGTCCGCGGCGTGACCCGCACCTATGAGTCCGCCGCCGGTCCCCTGACCGTACTCAAGGGCGTCGACCTCGATGTCATGCCCGGCGAGGTCGTCGGCCTGATCGGCCCGTCCGGCTCCGGCAAATCGTCCCTGCTGCACGCCGCCGGCCTGCTCGAACGGCCGACCTCTGGCGAGATCCGCGTCGACGGCCGGGACGTCGGCGACCTGCCCGAGCGCGCCCGCACCCATATCCGCCTCGCCAGCATCGGCTTCGTCTACCAGTTCCACCACCTGCTGGCCGAGTTCGACGCCCGCGACAACGTCGCCCTGCCGCTGCGCATCGCCGGCGTCAGCCAGGCCGAGGCCCGCGGCCGCGCCGAGGAGGTGCTGACCGCCCTCGGCCTCGGCGAGCGCCTGACCCACCAGCCGGCCCAGATGTCCGGCGGCGAGCAGCAGCGCGTCGCCGTCGCCCGCGCCCTCGCCAACCGCCCGCGCCTGCTGCTGGCGGACGAGCCGACCGGCAACCTCGACCCCGCCACCAGCCAGACGGTGTTCGAGGCCCTGCACGACCTGGTCAAGAAGACCGGCGTCGCCGCCCTGATCGCCACGCACAACATGGAGCTGGCGGGCCACATGGACCGCGTCTTCGCGTTGAAGGACGGCCATCTGGAGGAGCGGCCGGCGGAGAGCCACGAATACTAGGTCCGGAGGGGCCGGCTCCGCTGCTGCGGGCCCCGGATTTATGGTGACGCCGATTTCACTATCGGCCGCCCGTTATCGGCCTCATATTCAGGCGTGGCCAGAGCTCGGCCGGGACTGGAGATCGATATGCTCACGACCCTGATCGTCATCGCCGTCATCGTCGCCGTCGTGCTGTTCGTCGTCGTCGGCGGCTACAACAAGCTGGTCGCCCTGGACCAGCGGGCGGATCAGTCGTTCGCCGACATCGACGTGCAACTGAAGCAGCGGCAGGATCTTATCCCCAACCTCGTCGAAACGGTGAAGGGCTACGCCACGCACGAGCGCGGCACCCTGGACGCCGTCACCGCCGCCCGCGCCGCCGCCGCCGGCGCCACCTCGGTCAACGACAAGGTCCAGGCCGAGAACATGCTGACCGCCACCCTGGGCCGGTTGTTCGCCGTCGCCGAGGCCTATCCGGACCTCAAGGCCAACACCAATTTCCAGCAGCTTCAATCCGAACTGTCGGACATCGAGAACAAGCTCGCCGCCGCGCGCCGCTTCTTCAACAACGCCGTCAGCGAGTTCAACGCCGTGCGCCGCCAGTTCCCGACCGTGCTGTTCGCCGGCATGGTCGGCTTCGCCGCCGACAAGCCGTTCTTCGATCTGGGCGAGGCCGACCGGGCCGCGATGAGCGCGGCGCCGCCGACGGTGAATTTCCAGGCCTGATCCATGGGCGCCGTCGGGCTCCAGACCCACATCTGGGCGAACAACACGCGGTCGATCCTGCTGCTGGCGGCCTTCCCGGTGCTGATGATCGGCATCCTCTACGGGGTGCAGCTGATCCTGATGGGGTTCGGCTTCCTGCCGGGGACCGGCCGCGGGCTCGGCGACGACATGGCCCTGGCCGCGTCGTGGCTGGGCTGGACCGTGCCGACGGCCCTGGTCATCGCCGCCGTCTGGTTCGCCATCGCCTATTTCGGCAATCAGGCCCTGATCGACGTCATGACCGGCGCCCGCAAGGTCGAGCGGCGCACTGAGCCGGGGCTCTATAACCTGCTGGAGAACCTGGCCATCTCGCGCGGCCTGCGCACGCCGGCGCTGCGCATGATCGAGAGCGACAGTCTCAACGCCTTCGCCACCGGACTGCATGAGGGCCGCTACAGCGTCACCGTCACCCGCGGCCTGGTCAACACCCTGACCCGCGACGAGCTTGAGGCGGTGCTGGCCCACGAACTGACCCACGTCATCAACAAGGACGTGCGGACCATGGTGATCGCCTCGATCTTCGCGGGCATCATCAGCGTCATCGCCGAACTGGTGTTCCGGGGCCTCATCTACTCCGGGCGCGGCGGGCGGCGCGACAACAAGAACGCCCTGCCGCTGATCCTGATCGGCCTCGCGTTCGCGGCGATCGGCTTCGCCCTGGCCATCATCATCCGCATGATGCTGTCGCGGACCCGCGAGTTCGTCGCCGACGCCGGCGCGGTCGAGCTGACCAAGAATCCCGACGCCATGATCTCGGCGCTGCGCAAGATCGAGGGGCGCTCCAGCGTGCGCGGGCCGGACGAGGTGCAGCAACTGTTCCTCGACAACCAGCCTGACGGTCGCGGCCTCGAGGGGCTGTTCGCCACCCACCCGCCGATCCAGAAACGCATCGACGCCCTGGTGAAGTTCGGCGGCGGCCATGATCCGGGCGTGTGGTCGGGCGGGGAGGCGGCGTCCGCGTACGAAACCTCGGTGCCGACGGCCGGTTAGGGCAGGCGCTCCCAGCCCAGCCGGGTCAGCTGCTCCAGCGGCCGGAACCCGGCCTTGTAGTCCATCTTCTTCGAACCCCGGACCCAGTAGCCCAGGTAGACGAACGGCAGCTCCACCATCGCCGCCTGCCGGACGTGGTCGAGGATCGCGAACCGTCCCAGACTGCGCGCCTCCAGCGCCGGATCGAAGAAGCTGTAGACCATCGACAGCCCGTCGGAGAGCAGGTCGGTCAGGCAGACACCGACCAGATCGCCCGGCCCGCCGTCCGGGGAGGGCAGCCGATATTCGATCAGGTGCGTCCTCACCGCCGTGTCCTCGACCATGGCCACATAGTCGAGCCAGCCCATGGTGCTCATGCCGCCACCCGGGTGACGTCCGTGCAGGTAGCGGCGCAGCAGGTCGAACTGCTCCATGGTGGCCTCGGCCTCGACCAGATCGCGGGTCAGGTCGTCGTTGCGCCTCAGCACCTTGCGCTCGGACCGCGAGAAGCTGAACTCGGGCACCGGCAGCCGCACCGAAACGCAGGCGTCGCAACCCTCGCAGGCAGGGCGGTAGGCGATGTTCTGGCTGCGCCGGAACCCCGCCTGGGTCAGTTCGTCGTTGACGTGGGCGCCTTCGCTGAAGGGCAGGTTGGCGAACACCTTCCGTTCGGTCTGGCCCGGCAGATAGGGGCAGGGGGCCACCGAGGTCATGTAGAAGCGAAGCTGGCGCTGGGGTACGAACTGGGTCACGGGATATAGCTCCCCACCCAATTCCGACGACAGTTTGGCGCCCGTTGCGACATCGGCCGATTTGGCCCCGTGTCGCGCGTCGCGACAAGTCCCTTCGCCCGGCGCCTGAGCGGCGGGCGGGCGGTCACAGGCTGGTGTCCGTCGGCAGCACCGGAGCCTCGCGCAACAGCACGATGGCGATCCGGCGGTTGCCCGCCAGGGTGGGATCGTCGGGATAGAGCGGATCCGACCCCGCCTTGCCCGAGACCTGGTAGACCCGGTCGCCGTCGACGCCGGCGGCCTGCAGGATCTGGCGCGAGGCGTTGGCCCGCGCGGCCGACAGCGGCCAGTCGTTGGGGCTGGTGGCCCGGTTCGAACCGGGGGCGGCCGAGGTGTGGCCCGTCACCGAGATGCGGTTCGGCAGTTGGGTGATGACCTTCGAGATCGCCCGCAGCAGCAGCTGCGCGCGCGGATTGGGCCGGGCCGAGTTGTTCTCGAACATCGACCGGCCTTCCTGGTCGACCAGCTGGATGCGCAGGCCTTCGGGTGTCTGGTCGATGATCAGCTGTTTCGACAGCTCGGCCAGTTCCGGCATCGACTGCATGGCCTGGCGCAGGGATTCGGCGGCGGAGGAGAACTCGGCGGCCTCGCGCCGGGCGATCTCGTCGCGCAGGGCCGCCTCGCTGGCGGCGGCGAGGCTGGGGCTCTGGCCGGCGTCCGGCGGCGCGTCGGGCGGGGCCTCGGGGGCCAGCTGGCTGATGACCGATTGCGAGCCCGCGCCCTTCGAGCCGTCCTCGCCCAGCGCGGTTCCGCCGAGCAGACCGCCGGAACCCGACGTGGTCTGGGACACGCTGGCCGGAGCGAAATATTCGGCGATGCCCTGCTTCTGTTCCGGATCGGTCGTGTTGATCAGCCACATCAGCAGGAAGAAGGCCATCATCGCCGTCACGAAGTCCGCATAGGCCACCTTCCAGGCGCCGCCATGGTGGCCGCCGGCGGTGACCTTCTTGACCTTCTTGATGAGGATCGGGCGATCGCTCATGGACATGGAGCAGGGGCCTTAAGGCTGTTCGTTAGTCACAGCATCGGCGTGGCGCGTTAAGAAGCCGTATGCGGCTGTTCCCGGCTTGCTCACGCGGGAGCCGTCGCCTAGTCCTCGGACGTGAGCCAGCCGATCGATACCGATTTCGACGTCACCGCCTTCCGGCGGGCCCTCGGCGGCTTTGCGACCGGCGTCTGCGTGGTGACCGCCCACACCGACGAGGGTCCGTTCGGGATCACGGTCAACTCCTTCACCTCGGTCTCGCTCCGGCCGCCGCTGATCCTGTGGTGTCTCGACCGCGCTTCCTGGCGGCATGACGCCTTCGCCAGGGCCGACCGGTTCGCGGTTCATATGCTGCCGGTCGAGGACCGCGAGATGTCGGACCGCTTCGCCTGGGGCGTTTGCCGGCTGTCGTCGGACGAGTTCGACAGCTCCAGCCCGGAGCCGCCGCGCCTGAAGAACGCCCTGACGCGGCTCGACTGCACGGCGCGCGAACGCATCGTCATGGGCGATCACCTGACCATCGTCGGCGAAGTGCAGGGCTTCGAGACCCGGCCGGGCGACGCCCTGACCTACTACCGCGGCCGCTACGGGACCGCGACCGAACCGCAGACGTAAGGATCAGGACATGAAGATCGGCTTCGCGGGCCTGGGCGTGATGGGCGCGCCGATGGCGGGCCACCTCGTGCAGGCGGGCCATGACGTCGCCGGCTTCAACCGCTCGCCCGGGAAGGCGCGGGCATGGGCCGGGGCCACAAACGGCCGCTTCGCCGCGACCGTCCCCGAGGCGGCGGCGGGCGCGCAGCTGTTCATCCTCTGTGTCGGGAACGACGACGACGTCCGCGAGGTCGTAACGGCGGCGCTGCCGGCGCTGACGGCCGGCGCGATCATCGTCGATCACACCACGGCCTCGGCCAGGGTCGCCCGCGAAATGGCCGCGCTGGCGGCGGGGCGGGGCGTCCTGTTCATCGACGCGCCCGTGTCCGGCGGTCAGGCCGGGGCCGAGAACGGCCAGCTCAGCGTCATGGCCGGCGGCGACGCAGCGGCGCTGGCGCGGATCGAGCCGGTCCTCATGCATTACGCGAAGGCCGTCAGGCACATGGGCCCGTCGGGCTCCGGCCAGCTGACCAAGATGGTCAACCAGATCGCCATCGCCGGGGTGGTCCAGGGTCTGGCCGAGGCGGTGCATTTCGCCCAGACCGCCGGCTTGGACACCGACGCGGTCTATGACGCCGTGTCCAAGGGCGCGGCGCAGTCCTGGCAGATGGACAACCGCTGGAAAACCGCGGCGGCCGGCCAGTTCGACTTCGGCTTCGCCGTCGACTGGATGCGCAAGGATCTCGGCCTGGTCCTCGACGAGGCCCGCGCCAACGGCGCCCACCTGGCGCTGACTGCGCTGGTCGACCAGTTCTATTCCGAAGTGCAGGCCATGGGCGGCGCGCGCTGGGACACGTCCAGCCTGGCGGCCCGGCTGCAGGACCGTGAGAGACGGTAATTCAAATGGCTAAGAGGCGTATTGCATGTCGTGTAGCAGATATCATTTCGCATAATATATCTTAGGCGCAAAACGGATCGGCAGTCCGGGCCTCGCAATTCGCCCCCTATCGCGCTACCCACCCCCTCACACAAGGAGCGACCATGGCGGGCCTGAAGGACAAGCGCGGCTTCATTGACAAGGACCGGCTCGATCTGTCGGAGCGTCAGGCCGTGGAATACTGGATGAAGCGCTGGGGCGTGACCCGCGACCAGATCACCGCCGCACATCGCAAGGCCGGCCGCATGGTCAAGGACATCGCCGCCGAACTCGGCAAGAAGCGTTAGGTCGCGCCCTGATGAAGCGCTGCGATTTTCACCAGCGCCTCTCCGCGCTCGCCCGCGTCTCTGAAGGCCCGCCCGGGAATGATGAACGCGTTTTGACCCCGGTCCATGACGACGATGGCGTCACCGTTTCCGGTCAATGAGCGTATCCTGCTCCACGGCATGCGCCCTGCCTTCTTGCCGCGTTGATACGACAGGCCCGTCTCATCGAATGTCAGGGTCCGCGCCTCAGGTCGGTATCTTATTTGAGGATACACGATCATCACGCCGACGAGCATCAGTCCGACCGCGCTTCCCGCGACGATCGCTGGCGCCAGTGATCCGCCGACGCCCAGTTGGGCGAATGTCAGGATAGCCATGGCGACGATCGCGACATGGTAGATCCAGAGCCTGCGTTTCCAGGCAGTCCAGTACCAGGTCCACAGCTCATCCCGTCGGATGGCATACTGGACCGTGACGGTCACAGGTGCAGCACCCGCTGATAGGCGTCCAGCGCGGCCTCGTGCATGGCCTCGGACATGGTCGGGTGCGGATAGACGATGCCGTGAATGTCCTCTTCCGTCGCCTCCATGGTGATGGCGGTGACGTAGCCCTGGATCATTTCGGTGACTTCCGCGCCGATCATATGGGCCCCGATCAGGGCGCCCGTCTTCGCATCGAAGATGGTCTTCACGAAGCCCTCGACCTCGCCGGCGGCCACGGCCTTGCCGTTCACCCGGAACGGGAAACGGCCGATCCTGACTTCGCGTTTCGCCTCGCGGGCCCCCTGCTCCGTGATCCCGACCGAGGCGACCTGCGGCTGGGCGTAGGTGCAGCCGGCGATCGGCGAGTTCACGTTGGGCGTCTTGAAGGCGGCGATGTGCTCTGCGGCGTGGATGCCCTCGTGCGAGGCCTTGTGCGCCAGCCAGGGCGCGCCGGCGCAGTCGCCGATGGCGTACAGGCCCTTCACGTTGGTCTGGCAGTGGCCGTCGATGGTGATGTGGCCGCGGTCCATGGCCACGCCCAGCGCCTCAAGGCCGATGCCGTCGGTGTTGGCGGTGATGCCGACCGCCGAGATGCAGACCTCGGCCTCCAGCGTCTCGGCCTTGCCGCCCGCCTCGATGGCGACCTGCACGCCCTTGCCGCCCTTCGACACCTTGGTGACCTTGCAGCCGGTGCGGAACTTCATGCCGCGCTTCTCGAAGGCCTTCTGCGCGGCCTTGGAGACTTCTTCGTCCTCGACCGGCATGATCCGGTCGACCGCTTCCACAACAGTAACTTCAACGCCCAAGGCTCTGTAGAAGCTGCCGAATTCAACACCGATCGCGCCCGAACCGATGACCACGATCGAGGCGGGCATTTTCTTCGGCGCCATGGCCTCGCGATAGGCCCAGATGCGGTCGCCGTCGGCTTCCAGGCCGATCTGCGGAATAGCCTTGGCGCGGGCGCCCACGGCCAGCATGACGTTTTTGGCCTCGACCGTGCGGGAGCCGCCGGCCTTCAGGGCGATGACGACCTTCGGCGCGTCCTTGCCCTTCTCCAGCTTCGCCGTTCCCTCGATCACCTCAACCTTGTGCTTCTTCATCAGGAAGGCGACGCCCTTGTTCATCTGGGCGGCCACCCCGCGCGAGCGCTGGATGATGGCGTCGAAGTCGAAACCGACCTTCTCGGCCGAGAGGCCGTAGTCCTTCAGATGCGACAGGCTCTCGTACTTCTCGCCCGACTTGAGCAGCGCCTTGGTCGGGATGCAGCCCCAGTTCAGGCAGATGCCGCCCAGCGCCTCGCGCTCGACGATGGCCGTCTTCAGGCCCAGCTGCGAAGCCCGGATGGCGGCGACATAGCCGCCGGGGCCCGAGCCGATGACGATGAGGTCGAATTCAGCCACGGTGTCTTCCCTACGCCAGCATCGTCACGGGATCTTCGATCAGGGGCTTGAACGCCTGCAGGAAGCGCGCGCCCGTCGCCCCGTCCACGACGCGGTGATCGCAGGTCAGGGTCACGGTCATGACGGTGGCCACGGCCAGTTGCCCGTCCTTCACGACCGGCCGCTGCTCCCCTGCCCCCACGCTCATGATCGCGCCCTGGGGTTCGTTGATGATCGAGGCGAAGGCCTTGATGCCGAACATGCCCAGGTTGGACACCGAGAAGGTGCCGCCCTGGAATTCCTCGGGCTTCAGCTTGCGGTCGCGGGCGCGCTTGGCCAGGTCCTTGGACTCGGTGGCGATCTGCGACAGCGACTTGGTCTCGGCCTTGAAGATGATCGGGGTGATCAGGCCGCCCTCGATCGCCACCGCCATCGCCACGTCGGCGTTGTGGTGCATGGCGATGCCCTCGGGCGAATAGCTGGCGTTGGCTTCCGGCACGGCCTTCAGGGCCATGGCGGCGGCCTTGATGACGAAGTCGTTGACCGAGACCTTGACCCCGGACTTCTCGAGCAGGGCGTTGACCCGTGCGCGGGCGGCGAGCAGGGCGTCGATCTCGCAGTCGATGTAGAGCGGGAAATGCGGCACGTTCTGGATGGAGTCGACCATGCGCCGGGCGATGGCCTTCTTCATCCCGTCCAGCGGGATCAGGTCGTAGCTTCCGTCCGGGATGCCCATCTGGGCCAGCGACTGGACCTTGCGGGGTTCGATGCCGGCGGTGGCGGCGCCGGTCGCGGCGGGCCTGGCGCCGCCCTTCCCGGCGGCCTCGACATCGCGCCGGACGATGCGGCCGTGCGGGCCGGTGCCCTTGATGGATTTCAGGTCGACGCCGTTCTGGGCGGCGATGCGCCGGGCCAGCGGCGAGGCGAAGATCCGTTCGCCCTCGGTCTTCGGAGCCGGCGCGGCTTTCGCGGGCTCGGCCGGAGCAGGCGCGGATTCGGCTTTCGCGGGTTCAGCCCTGGCGACCTCGGCCTCGGCCTTCGGAGCCGGGGCGGCCGCGCCGCCCTCGTCCTTCAGCCGGGCGATCGGCGTATTGACCTTCACGCCCTCGGAGCCTTCGGCCACGAGAATCTCCAGCACTTCGCCCTCGTCGACGGCTTCGACCTCCATGGTCGCCTTGTCGGTCTCGATCTCGGCGATGACGTCGCCGGCCTTGACCACGTCGCCGACCTTGACGTGCCATTTGGTCAGCACGCCCTCCTCCATGGTGGGCGACAGGGCGGGCATCAGGATATCGGTCATCAGGCATGCCCTCCCGCGCCGGCCGTCGCCTCGGCGACGGTCTGGACATTGTCGGCCTTGATGACCTCGCTGAGGCCCTGAAGGATGAGGTGGTAGGCCTGTCGCTCGTCGTGGCCGTGCCGCACCGCATAGCCGTGGGCCATGTGTTTCGCCGCGATCGCCAGCAGCTGGCCGTATTGTTTGGGATCGTTGAAGGCCGGCTTGATCGACATGACCGGTTCGCCCTTCGACCACCACATGCGGGTGATCTCGACGGCGTCGGGATCGGCCGCGACGCTGTCCGGCGTCTTCAGCTGGAATTCCTCGCGCTCGCTCATGCCATCACCTTCTTGACGGCGGCGACGATCTTGTCGACGCCGGGCAGCGACAGGGCCTCGAGGTTGGCCGCGTAGGGCAGCGGCACGTCTTCCTGGTGGACCCGCAACGGCGGCGCGTCGAGGTAGTCGAAGGCGTGCTCGATGACCCGCGCCACGACCTCGGCGCCGACGCCCATAGGCCCCCAGCCTTCCTCGGCCGAGACCAGACGGCTGGTCTTCTTGACGCTCTCGACGATGGTCTCGTGGTCGAGCGGGCGCAGGGTACGCAGGTCGACCACTTCGCAGGAGATCCCCTCCCCGGCCAGCTGTTCGGCGGCCTGCAGGGCGAAGCCGACCATGCGGCTGTGGGCGGTGATGGTGACGTCAGCGCCCTCGCGGCGGACCTTGGCCTTGCCGATCGGGACCAGATAGTCCTCGACCTCCGGAACGTCGAACTCCAGCCCGTACATCATCTCGTGCTCGAGGAAAACGACGGGGTTGGGATCGCGGATGGCCGACTTCATCAGCCCCTTGGCGTCGGCGGCGTCGTACGGCGCGATGACTTTCAGGCCGGGCACCTGGGCGTACCAGGCGGAATAGTCCTGGCTGTGCTGGGCTCCAACCCGCGAAGCGGCGCCGTTGGGGCCGCGGAAGACGATGCCGGCGCGGATCTGGCCGCCGGACATGTACAGGGTCTTGGCCGCCGAGTTGATGATGTGGTCGATGGCCTGCATGGCGAAGTTGAAGGTCATGAACTCGACGATCGGCTTCAGCCCGGCCATGGCCGCGCCGACGCCGAGGCCGGCGAAGCCGTGCTCGGTGATCGGGGTGTCGACGACGCGCTGGTCGCCGAACTCCTGCAGCAGTTCGCGGCTGACCTTGTAGGCACCCTGGTACTGGGCGACTTCCTCGCCGATCAGGAAGACCTTGTCGTCGCGGCGCATTTCCTCGGCCATGGCGTCGCGCAGGGCGTCGCGAATGGTCGTCTTGACCAGTTTGGCGTCGGCGGGGATCTCGGGGTCGCGGAGCTCGACCTTCGGCCCGGCGGCGGTGGCGTCCTTCTTCTCGGGCTCGCCTGAGGCGTCGGACTGGGCCGGCGCTGCTTCGGCCTTGGGAGCCTCGGCCGCCGGCGCCTCAGCCTTCGGGGCCGGAGCGGCGGCGCCGTCCTCGCCCGCCAGACGGGCGATCGGCGTATTGACCTTCACGTTCTCGGAGCCCTCGGCCACGAGAATTTCCAGCACCTCGCCCTCGTCGACGGCCTCGACTTCCATCGTGGCCTTGTCGGTTTCGATCTCGGCGATGACCTGGCCGGCGGAGACGGTGTCACCCGCCTTGATGTGCCATTTGGTCAGCGTGCCCTCTTCCATCGTGGGCGACAGCGCCGGCATGAGAATGTCGGTCACGGTCAGGCCTCCACGTAGACGTCGGTGTAGAGCTCGGACGGGTCCGGCTCCGGGCTTTCCTGGGCGAACTGGACGGCCTCAGCGACGATGGTCTTCACCTCGTTGTCGATGGCCTTGAGCTCGTCCTCGGTCGCCTTGGCGGCGGCCAGCAGGGTCTTGATATGGTCGATCGGGTCGCGCGTCTTCTTGACCTCGTCGACCTCCTCCTTGGTGCGGTACTTGGCCGGATCGCTCATGGAGTGGCCACGATAGCGGTAGGTCTTCACCTCGAGGATGAAGGGGCCGCCCCCTTCCCTCGCCCGCTTCACGGCGCGCGCCACGGCGTCGCGCACGGCCAGCACGTCCATGCCGTCGACCTGTTCGCCGGGGATGCCGAAGCTGGCGCCGCGCTGGCTCAGGTCGGTCGTGGACGACGAGCGCTCGATGCTCGTGCCCATGGCGTACTGGTTGTTCTCGATGATGTAGATGGCCGGCAGCTTCCACAGCTGGGCCATGTTGAAGCTCTCGTAGACCTGGCCCTGGTTGGCCGCACCATCGCCGAAATAGACGAACGCGACCGAGTCATCGCCGCGATATTTGCCGGCGAAGGCCAGGCCGGTGCCGAGCGCGACCTGCGCCCCGACGATGCCGTGGCCGCCGTAGAAGCCGGTGGCGGTGTCGAACATGTGCATCGACCCGCCCTTGCCCTTGGACGAGCCGCCGATGCGGCCGGTCAGCTCGGCCATGACCTCTTTCGGGTCCATGCCGGCGGCCAGCATGTGGCCGTGGTCTCGGTAGCCGGTGATGATCTTGTCGTGGCCTTGTTTGACGCTCTCCTGAACGCCCACGGCCACGGCTTCCTGGCCGATGTACAGGTGGCAGAAGCCGCCGATCAGGCCCATGCCGTACAGCTGGCCTGCGCGCTCCTCGAAACGGCGGATCAGCACCATCTCGCGATAGAAGCGCAGCAGGTCCTCCTTCGAGGCCTGGGGCGTATTGGGCAACTTTGTCGCCTTGCTGGAATCAGCTTTGGCGGCGGGGGCTTTCGCCATCCGTCATCTCCCGGCTGGGCCCTCGCCAAATGGCAGGATGCAGGGCCTCTTGTCGTTACGGAAAGGGGCTTTAGCAGCCTTCGTTCCCGAAAGGCAAAGCGGGCCGGCCAAGCTGTAACGAAAGTTCACGCCGTGGGCGTTTCGGTCGCATCCGAAGCGGGCGACGAGACCCGGATGACGTAGTCGCGCGGGTCGGCGAAACCGAGCACGGCCCGGGCGCGCTCCTCCAGCAGATCGCGTGACAGGCTGTCGGCTTGCAGGTAGCGGGCCCGAATCTCGAGATCGCGACGCTGCTCGAGAATGCCGGCCAGTTGGGCCTCGCGTTGCGTCAGCATGGCGTCGCGCGCGCCGCCGCTCAGCAGCCCCCGCTCGCCGGTCAGGGCCTGAACGCCCAGGTAGGCGATCAGCAACAGCAACATCGCCGAGGGAAAATAGGGCTTCAGCCGTTCGGGCACCGACGGACGCTCCTTCCGAGCGTGGAATCGTAATCAATGAATCCTGACCGAAAATGCCTAACGAACCGTAGCTTGACTGTAGTTTCTCAGATGACCGCAATTGCCGCGAACGCGGCAGTCCGGCGCCGGTCTTGAACCGCAATTAAGTCCGGCTACCGAACCGCGGAGCCGGCCGACCCCGCCATTCGTGCATGCGCCTATTTCAGCAGCATGCCGTCGCCGTAGTAGGCGCCCTGATCGCCCAGCATCTCCTCGATGCGGAGCAGCTGGTTGTATTTCGCCGTCCGGTCCGAACGGGCCAGCGAGCCGGTCTTGATCTGCCCGCAGTTGGTGGCCACCGCCAGGTCGGCGATCGTCGAGTCCTCGGTTTCGCCTGAACGGTGGCTCATCACGGCGGTGTAGCCGGCCCGATGCGCCATATCCACGGCGTCCAGAGTCTCGGACAAGGTGCCGATCTGGTTGACCTTCACGAGGATGGAGTTGGCCAGGCCCTCGCCGATGCCGGCGGCCAGGCGGGCCGGGTTGGTGACGAACAGGTCGTCGCCGACGATCTGGATGCGGTCGCCCAGCCGGTCGGTCAGCAGCTTCCAGCCGTCGAAATCGTCCTCGGCGCAGCCGTCCTCGATCGACACGATCGGGAAGCGCTCGCACAGGTCGGCGAGGTAGCCGACCATGGCGTCGGCCTCGAACGTCTTGCCCTCCCCCGCCATGACGTATTTGCCGTCCTTGAAGAACTCGGTGGCGGCGACGTCGAGGCCGAGGTGGAAGTCCTCGCCGGCCAGATAACCCGCCGCCTGCCCCGCCTTGGTGATGAAGCTCAGCGCCTCCTCGGCCGAGGCCAGGTTGGGGGCGAAGCCGCCCTCGTCGCCGACATTGGTGTTGTGGCCGGCGTCCTTCAGCTGCTTGCGCAGGGCGTGGAAGATTTCCGACCCCATGCGCAGGGCTTCGGAGAAGCTTTCGGCGCCGGTCGGCAGGATCATGAACTCCTGGATGTCGATCGGATTGTCGGCGTGGGCGCCGCCGTTGATGATGTTCATCATCGGCGTCGGCAGGATGCGGGCCGAGACGCCGCCGAGGTAGCGGTGCAGCGGCAGGCCCGACGAGATCGCGCTGGCCTTGGCGCAGGCCAGGCTGACGCCGAGGATGGCGTTGGCGCCGAGGCGGGCCTTGTTGGGCGTGCCGTCCAGCGAGATCAGGGCCTCGTCGATGCGGCGCTGGTCCTCGGCGTCCATGCCGCTGAGGGCGTCGAAGATCTCGCCATTGACCGCGTCCACGGCCTTGCCGACGCCCTTGCCGCCCCACAGGTCCTTGTCGCCGTCACGAAGTTCGACCGCCTCGTGCGCGCCGGTCGAGGCGCCCGAGGGCACGGCGGCGCGGCCGAAGCTGCCGTCGTCCAGGATCACGTCGACCTCGACCGTCGGATTGCCGCGGCTGTCGAGGATCTGGCGGGCGACGATGTCGGCGATGTCGGTCATGGGACAGCTCTGTCAGGGGAAGGGATCGGAAGCCGGGGTTTAGCCCGCGGCGCCAGACCCTAGCAAGGAAAGGCGTCACCGGGCCGGGTCCGCTCGCTACCCCGAGCCCGGCGCCGGGGTCGCCGCGAGCCCGCGGGCGTAGGCGGCCGACAGCTGGCGGTAATATTTCGAGTTGAAGGCGAGAATCGTCATCGCCACCCCGAGAACACCCGCCAGGGTGAAGACCAGGGCGATGCCGCGCTCCGGGCCGCGGCCGAACCAGTCACCGATCGCGTCTGCGCCGGCCCCGGTCGTCATCAACGGGATGAAGAAGAACTGGGTCAGGGGGCCGATCAGAAATGCCGTCAGCGGCGAGGCGGCCATCTCCACCGACTGGGCGAAGCCGAACACCCTCCCCTGCCGCTCGTAGGGAACGACCTTCTGAAGCGTGGTGTGCTCCGCCGCCTCCGCATAGGGGCCGAGGAACAACCAGATGAAACAGCCCGCCGCCAGCAGCGGGATCGACGACTGAACGGTGAAGACGGCGGCCACCGACCAGACAATCAGGTTGACGATCATCAGCGTGCGCAGCGGCTTCGGCCCGAGACCGGTCCGGGCGATGACGATGCCGCTCAGGATGAAGGCGCACGAGACGAAGGCCCACAGCAGGCCCCACGCCTGCACCGGCATCAGCGACAGGCCGTAGGCGTCCAGCAGGGCCATGAAGACGCCGCCGAGGAAGTTGTTGAAGCTGGCGAACAGGATCAGGGCGAACAGGCCGGGCACGGCCCCGACCACGCGGACGGTCCCGGCGATATCGACGCGCCGGGGCTCGGCCGGCTTGCCGGGAACGACCTCCGCTCGCGGCTCATCCACTCGCACGAACCGGAGGTGCAGGAAGGCCGCCAAGGTGAGGATCAGGGCGAAGATCAGGGTGTAGCGCATCCCGCCCCAGGCCACGAGAAAGCCGCTGACCGCCGAGGTGGCCAGGAAGCCGATCCCGGTCACCATGCCCACCAGCCCGTTGGCCCTGTCGCGCCGGTCTTCGGGAATCAGCAGCGTCACCAGCGTCGGCAGGGCGATGCTGCGCACATTGCCGGCGATGACTCCGGACATCACCAAGCCGATGAACAGCCACAATGGCGCGCCTGATACGTCGGAGAGCGCCCCCTCCGGGACCAGCTCGTGGGCCGCGAGCGACAGACCGTAGAGCGCGAAGGAGGCCATGCTCGAGCCGAGCATGACCCGCTTCTTGCGGTGATGGTCGACCAGGCTGCCGAGCCAGAATCCCAGCCCCGCCGTCAGCACGAGGTAGAAGCCGGCGATCATCCCGGTGGCGAACACCGACCGGGTCTCCAGGAAGACCCAGAAGGTCACGGCGAACCACACCGTGAAATTGGTGATATTGGCGACCAGGTTGTTCGCCAGCAGATGGCGGAAGGTTCTCATCCGGCGACGGGTCTTCGCCCTCAGGCGCAGCCTTCGACGTACTGGATGCTGGGCCCGCCGCCGGCGATCGACTGGACCCGGCCGTCCGGTCCGATCTCGTATTTCAGGCCTCGCGCGGCGGGGCTCTGGTGATCGGCCGTCGACCAGACGGTGACGTACTCGGAGGGGGCCTCCGCGTATTTGTGGGGCATGACCTCGGCGGCGGCGGCGTAGACCCGCTTCACCTCGGCCGCCGTGTCGCCGACGTTCAGCGCCCGGTCGGTCTCGACGGCGGCGTTCCGGCTCACCCAGACGCTGGCCAGGGCGCCGTCCACGACCATGACCAGCAGGCCTTCGGGCGCGCGCGCCGGGCGGAACATGTCGCAGCGCTCAGGCTCGGGCCCGCCCACGGCGTCCGGATTGGCGTCGGGACCCATCGCCGCCTCGATCTCGGCCAGGGTCATGCCGATGCGCAGGGGGCCGTAGCCCTGGGCCGTCAGCTTGTTCGCGGCGGAGACCGGCGTTCCCGACGCATCGGGCGTAGCGGGGGCCGAAGCGGGCTCGGTCGGCCGGGCCGGCGCTTCAGGTTCAGCGGGCGGCGCCCCGCAGGCGGCGAGCGACAGGGCGGCGACGGAAGCGACGAGGCGGCTCATGGGACCTCTCCAGCATGGGTTGCCCGGACAGAACGCACGAAAACGGCGCGCGAGGCTACTCGCGCGCCGTGAAAAGCTTCCTCGGGCCGTCGGCCCGGACCGGTCGAAAGACCTAGTCTTCCTTGGGCGTCAGGACCTGGCGGCCGCGGTAGGTGCCGGTCTTCAGGTCGATGTGGTGCGAGCGGCGCAGCTCGCCCGTGTCCTTGTCCTCGACGTGCGGGTTGGAGCCCAGCGAGTCGTGGGCGCGGCGCATGTTGCGACGCGAGGGCGATACTTTGCGCTTCGGAACGGCCATGTCCGTCTCAATCTTCTAGGGTCGGGCGCTGGGAAAGCGCGAAAACAACTGCGGCGGCCCCCGGAAGAGCCGCCACGTGAGCGCGGGCTTATGCCTGAACCCGCCGGGGAGTTCAAGTCTGGAGACGCGCGCTCCAGTCGGCCCGGGAAAGTCCGTAGTAGAAGCTGTTCTTCCACTCCCCGCCGATGTTCCAGGTTCGCTCGGCGAAGCCGGTCCTCACGAAGCCGAGCCGCTCCAGCAGGCGAATCGACGCGGCGTTGTCGGGATCGACGTCGGCGGTCAGCGGATCGATGTCTCCGCCCGCAAAGACGTGGTCGATGGCCGCCGCCACCGCCTCGCTGGCCAGCCCCTGCCCCCAATGGTCCGGATGCAGGATGTAGCCGACCTCGGGCAGTTTCCAGAAACCGGCCTTGCCGATCACCACGCCGTCGCGCTCGATGACGAAGTCCGGGTGGTCGGGGCCGTTGGCGATCATGCTGTCCAGCCAGGCGGCGGTCTGCTCAAGGCTGTCGTGCGGCGGCGTGGACCACCAGCGGGTGGCGCGCGGATCCGACAGGACGGCGTGCATCGCCTCCAGATCGTCCGGGCGGGCCGAACGCAGCGTCAATCGGGCGGTGACGATCTCCATCTCCGGCCAGTGCAGCCGGATGCCGGAATGGTCAAGCCAGCGCCCGCTCCATGACCACGAAATGGAGGTCGTCCCTCAGCGGTATCCCGAACCGCGGCTCGTCGTAGGGGAAGGGCAGCGTCTCGTCGGTCAGGCCGTAGCCGAGCCGTCGGTACCAGCCGATCAACTCGTCCCGCTGCGGAAACACCGAAATGCGCACCCGGCGCGCGCCGAACCGCTCGGCCATGGCGGCGTGGGCGGCCTCGACCAGGCGCCGGCCCAGACCACCGCCCTGCAGGGTCGGGCTGACCGACAGCATGCCGAAATAGCCCGTTCCCTCGCCCCGGTCCGCGATCAGGACGCAGCCGACCAATTCGTCGCCGCGCCACGCCGTCAGCATGGTTTGCGCCGGATCGGCCAGGAGGGTGGCCAGATCTTCGGGGTCGGTGCGTTGGCCGTCCAGAAGGTCGGCCTCGGTTGTCCAGCCGGCCCGCGAGGCCTCGCCGCGATAGGCGCTCTCGATCAGGCGATGCAGGGCCGGAATGTCGGCCGAGGTCGCGTCCCGGAGGATCTCAGTCATGGTGCAGGATTTCGGCGACAGCTTCGCCGATGGCGAGCGAACTGGTCAGGCCCGGGCTTTCGATGCCGAACAGGGCGACGAGGCCGTCGATCCCATGATCGTCGCGGCCGCGAAGCTGGAAATCCGGCTGCGGCTCGCCCGGCCCATGCAGCTTGGGGCGGATGCCGGCGTAGTCGGGCGTCAGCGCCCCCTCCGGCAGGCCCGGCCAGAAGCGGCGGATATAGCCTTCGAACTCCACCGCCTTGCCCGGGTCGACCGAATAGTCCTCGGTCTCGACATAGGCGAGGTCCGGCCCGAACACCGCCTGTCCGCCGAGGTCCTTGCGATAGTGGGTGCCCAGGGCGCCGGGGATCGGCGGCGGGTAGATCAGCCGCTCGAACGGCGCCTTGCCGCTCAGCCGGAAATAGACGCCCTTCCCCAGATGGGAGGCTGGGATGCGCTCGGCCGCATAGCCGTCGATCCGTGCGGCGACGCCCTGCGCGGCGAGCCCCGGCGCGGTGACCAGCAATCTCGTCGTCAGGGTCGCCCCGCCCTCCCCGCCTGCGGTGACAGTGAACCCGCCGCCGGCCAGCGGCTCCGCCCGCTCGAACGGCGTCGAGACCACGACCGAACCGCCGGCCTCCTCGATGTCCCCCTGCAGGGCCAGCATGTAGCCGTGGCTGTCGAACACGCCGCTCTCCGGCGACAGGATGGCGGCGTGGGCGTTCAGTCCGGGCTCCAGCGCCCGCGCCTGTTCGCCGGTCAGGTGCTCCAGCCCCTCGACCCCGTTGGCCGTCGCCTGCCGGAAGATGGCCTCGATGCGCGGGACCTCGGCCTCGTCCGTGGCCACAACCAGCTTGCCGCATTTGCGGTAGTCGATCTTGTGGCTGTCGAGGAAGGCGTAGAGCCGCCGCCGGCCCTCGACGCAGAGCCGCGCCTTCAGCGAGCCGGTCGGATAGTAGAGCCCGCCGTGGATCACCTCGCTGTTCCGCGAGGACACGCCCTGACCGATGTGAGGCTCCTTCTCGAGCACCAGCACCGACAGGCCCCGCTTCGCCAGCGCCCGGCCGCAGGCCAGCCCCACCGCCCCGGCGCCGACCACCACGGCGTCGAAGTCGAAACTCACGCCGTGGGACCGTACAGATGCGCCGCCCGGGCCTCGAAACAGCGCATCAGAGCCCCGACCGCCCGGTCGAAATTGGCTTGCAGCATCATGTCCAGAACCCGCGACTTGAAGGCGAAGTCGATGAAGAACTCGACCCGGGTGCCTTCCGGATGCGGGAAGAATTCCCAGCGGTTCTTCAGATGGTGGAACGGCCCGCGCAGCAGCCCGACCTCGACCTTGGGCGCATTGCGGTCATGCCGCACCCAGGTCGAGAACCGCTCCTTGAGGAACGAGAAGCCGACCCCGGCCTCGGCGTCGACGAGGGTCACGCCGGGCGCTTCCTCGCGCTCGCCCCAGGCCCGCATCGATGACACCCAGGGCACGAACTCCGGATAGGCGCGCACGTCGGCGACCAGCGCCGCCAGCTGCTCCGGCTTGTAGGGCAGGATTTTGGTCACGCGGTGGACGGCCAAAGGGGGCTCAGAGAAATGGTGAAACGATTGTGGCGCCGGCCAGCAGGGCGACCGGGATAAACTGGACGCCCGCCAACCGCCTTGCCAGACGCGGCTGCCCTCCCAACGCCGCCGCGATAGACGCCATGAGCGCCATCGCGATGAGGATGAGAAGTCCCCAATACGGCAACCCGGCCGCCGCCGCAGCTTCCGGTGTTGGCAAGGCCTGCCCGTCCGGCACGGCGTGGTGTGCGGGAACAGAACTCCAACTCGCCATGAAAAACAGCGCCAGTCCGTTCAGCAGGGCCAGTGGCAGCGAGAGCGGGAACACCAAACCGCTCAAGGTGAACCTGGACCGCGGCGGAGCCGTCACGGCCACGATCACCGCCGGTTCTGCCCCTCGCGGGCCGCCTTCAGACGGGCGAAGTCCTCACCCGCATGGTGCGACGAGCGGGTCAGCGGGCTGGACGACACCATCAGGAAGCCCTTGGCGCGGGCGATCGCCTCATAGGCCTTGAACTCTTCCGGCGTCACGAACCGCTCGATCGCCGCGTGCTTGCGGGTCGGCTGCAGATACTGGCCGATGGTGATGAAGTCGACGCCGGCCGAGCGCATGTCGTCCATCACCTGCATGACCTCTTCGCGGGTTTCGCCCAGGCCGACCATGATGCCGGACTTGGTGAACTGGTTGGGATCGCGTTCCTTGACCATCTGCAGCAGGCGCAGGCTGTGGAAGTAGCGGGCCCCGGGCCGGATCTTCAGATACAGCCGCGGCACGGTCTCGAGGTTGTGGTTGAACACGTCCGGCGTGGCGTCGATCATCACCTCGGCCGCCCCGTCCTTGCGCAGGAAGTCGGGCGTCAGGATCTCGATGGTGGTGTTCGGCGCCTGCAGGCGGATCTGGCGCACCACCTCGGCGAAATGGGCGGCGCCGCCGTCGGACACGTCGTCCCGGTCCACGCTGGTGATGACGACGTGGTTCAGACCCAGCTGCGCCACCGCCAGCCCGACCTTCACCGGCTCTTCCGGGTCCAGCGGCTGCGGCAGGCCGGTCTTGACGTTGCAGAAGGCGCAGGCCCGCGTGCAGGTGTCGCCCATGATCATCAGGGTGGCGTGCTTCTGGCTCCAGCACTCGCCGATGTTCGGGCAGGCGGCCTCCTCGCAGACGGTGTGGAGACCCTTCTCCTTCACGATGGCGCGGGTGGCGTTGTACTGGCCCGACCCCGGCGCCTTGACGCGCAGCCAGTCGGGCTTCTTCAGCACCGCCGTCTCGGGCCGGTTCTGCTTTTCGGGGTGACGCAGTTCAGCCGGCGTCTTTGTCAGGGTGTCAATCAGCGTGACCAAGGCGTCGCGGGCTCCGGGCGTGGCGAAACCGCTATGTCGTCCTTCCGCAAGGCGAAGGCAAGGCGGGGACGAAGCTCACGCAAGGTAACGTATCTTTTCAACGCCCCCGCCGCGCACTAGTTTGCCGCCGGACAAGGCGCGGCCAACGCGCCACGGAGGCTGTCTTTGCGCGTACCCCTGGACCCCAAGGCCGTCGAAGAGACGATCTTCGACGCCCTGATCGCGGCCCGCGACACCTACGGCGACAAGGAGATCCTGGAGGACCAGGATCGCAAGCCCCTCACCTACACCGGCCTGATCCGCGCCGCCTTTGTGCTGGGCCGCAAGATCGCCGCCATGACCGAACCGTCTGAACGGGTCGCCATCCTGCTGCCGTCCAGCATGGGGGTGGTGGTCACCTTCTACGGCCTGCACGCCCACGGCCGCGTGCCGGTGATGCTCAACTTCACCTCGGGCGAACGCAATGTGAAGGCCGCCATCAAGGCCGCCGGCGTCGGCAAGGTGCTGACCGCGAAACGCTTCATCCAGCAGGCGAAGCTCGAGGAGCTGATCGGTCATATCGAGACGGTCGCCGAAGTGGTCTGGCTGGACGACGTGCGCGCCTCGATCGGCCTGCCCGACAAGCTGTACGGCCTGATGGCCGGCCTGATGCCGAAGCGGTTCCGGGTGAAGACCGAGCCCTCGTCGCCGGGCGTGGTGTTGTTCACCTCGGGCAGTTTCGGTGCGCCCAAGGGCGTGGTCCTGAGCCAGTGGAACCTGGTGGCGAACTGCCGGCAGGTGGCGCAGCACATCGCGCTGGACCCGGACTGGGTCATGTTCAACCCGCTGCCGACCTTCCACTGCTTCGGCCTGACCGGCGGGGTGCTGCTGCCGCTGCTGCAGGGATTGAAGGCGTTCCAGTATCCGTCGCCGCTGCACGCCAAACAGATCGTCGAACTGCTGCCGCAGGTGAAGGCGTCGATCCTGTTCGCCACCGACACCTTCCTGAACCAGTACGCCCGCGTCGCCGGAGCGAACGATTTCTCGACCCTGAAGTTCGTGGTGGCGGGAGCCGAGAGGGTTCGCGACGAGACGCACCACCTGTTCAACACCCGCTTCCACGGCCTCAAGCTGCTCGAAGGCTACGGGGCCACCGAGGCGGCGCCGGTCGTCGCCGTCAATCATCCCGACCGCAACCGACCCGGCACCGTCGGCCAGATCCTGCCCGGCATCGACTGGCGGCTGGACCCTGTCGAGGGCATCGACGAGGGCGGCCGGCTGTACCTGCGCGGCCCCAATGTGATGAAGGGCTACCTGTCGCCCGACGATCCGCTCAAGATCGAGCCCCTGCCGGGCGGCTGGCACGACACCGGCGACATCGTCTCGATCGACGACGAGGGCTATGTCTGCATCCTCGGGCGGGCCAAGCGGTTCGCCAAGATCGGCGGCGAGATGGTCTCCCTGACCGCCGTGGAGGGTCTGGCCAGCGCCGTCTGGCCCGAGGCCCGCCACGCGGTGGTCTCGATCCCGGACAGCCGCAAGGGCGAGAAGCTGGTGCTGGTCACCGACCGCAAGGACGCCGACGTGTCCCGGCTCGCCGAATGGGCCCGCAGCCACGGCGCGCCGGAACTGGCGGTTCCCAAGAAGATCATGCGCGTCGGCGAGGTGCCCGTGCTCGGCACCGGCAAGACCGACTATGTCGCCATCCAGCAGATGGCCGAGCTCGACAAGGCGGCCTGAAGCGTCCGCTTGCGGACACGGAACGACGGTCTACTCTCCTCCCCGGGGTTGCACTGTGGCCGAGTCGCGGTGACCGGTCGGTGCGGCTGGACGGAGGACTGCATGTTGAACTCTTCGGCTCTCTCGGCCTGGGCGCCGCGCGCCCTGAGCATTTTGCGCATCGTTGCGGGTCTGTTGCTGCTGCAACATGGGGCCCAGAAGCTCCTCGGCTTTCCGCCCGGCGGGCAAGGTGGCGGCCTCGACCTGTCGACCCTGGCCGGCTGGTCCGGCCCGATCGAACTGGTCGGCGGCATTCTGATCATCCTCGGCCTGTTCACCCGGCCGGCGGCCTTCGTCCTGGCCGGCTTCACGGCCGTGGCCTACTGGATGGTCCATGCGGGCCAGAGCCCCTACCCCATCAACAACGGCGGCGAGCTGGCGGTGCTGTACTGCTTCGTCTTCCTGTACCTGGTCTTCGCCGGTCCGGGCGCCTGGGCGCTGGACAACATGATCGGCCGCCGTCGCGCCTAGCCGATCCGCACGCCCGTCATCGAGATCGATCCGCCCTCGATGACGTCGTTGAAGAAGCTGACGTCGTCGCCCTCCATCCGTTGGGCGGCGACGTACAGCAGCGGCAGGAAATGCTCGTCGGTCGGCACGCTCATCTGCGCGTCCTCGGCCAGCCCGACCCAGTCGACCAGGGCCGCGTCGTCGCCGCGCACCAGCGCCGCCTTGACCGCCTCGTTGAACCGGGTCGCCCAGCCATAGGGTTCGCCACCCGACCGCTTCCAGGTCCGCAGGTTGTGCACGAAATCGCCCGAGCCGGCGATCACCACGCCTTCGTCCCGCAGCGGCGCCAGCCGTCGCGCGAGATCGAAATGTCCCCGGGCGTCCAGCTGGCGGTCCAGCGACAACTGCACCACCGGCACGTCGGCCTCGGGCCAGACGTGGGCCAGCACCGACCAGGTCCCGTGGTCCAGCCCCCATTGCGTCGTCTGTACGGCCCCGGTCAGGTCGGACACGCGCGCCGCCAGCTCGGGCGAGCCCGGCGCGGGATACTGCATCGCATGCAGTTCGTCCGGGAAGCCGCCGAAATCGTGGATAGTTTCGGGATTGGCCTGCGCGGTGACGGCGAGCCCGCCGGTTTCCCAGTGGGCTGAGATCATCACCACGCCCCTGGGCTTGCCGATCTCCTGGCCCAGCTGGCCCCAGGCGTCCGCATACCGGCCGCCGAGGGCGTTCATCGGCGAGCCGTGGCCAAAGAAGACAGCGGGTTGACGATCAGGGGTTCGGGACATGGTTCTCATCTATTAGCAACAATGACTGTAGCTGAAGTGGGGATCGTTTCACCCTGTGGCAAGCCCGGGAGTCAGCGCTTGATCCTCGGGCCAAACGGACAGACGCGGTCGTAGAAGTCGGCCGGAGCCGGGACCGCGCCGCCGCGGACCAACCGGAACCGGTGTTCGACCACCATGGCCTGTTGCTCGATGTTCAGCCCGCCCCAGCTGCAGTCCATGCCCGTCGGGTATTCGTATGAAGCCGGCCGGTCGCCCGCCCTGAGCTTGCCGGTCAGCAGGTTGACGCCCTGCTGGGCTTGCCAGATGTGGGTCAATTCGTGGATCAGCACGGCCTGGAGCCGCAGCGGCGCGGCGGCGATGTCGGGCGGCAGGGTCCGGTGGGGCCAGACGATCCAGTCCCGCCCGAACCAGCGGCCCGGGACGAAAGCGCGGACGAGCGGCCAGGGCGCGCCCAGAATCCGCACGGTGTCGTAGCGCAGGTGCTCGCCGAACGCTTCACGGGCGAGTTTGGTCTCCCCCGTCGTCAGCGGCCGGATCACGGGCCCGCCGCCGTCGCCGCATAGCCGCCTGTCGGGCTGACCCATTCCCAGTGCCACGGCTCATAGACATAGGGCACGAAGCCGAACCGCCCGGCGTTGCGCACCAGCCAGCGATAGGTCGCGCTTCGGGTCATGTGCAGCCGGCTGGCCGGAGAGGTGTTGTCGACGCCAAGGTCGGCCATCTGGCCAACATACAGGTCCACGGCGGTCCCGGTCCGGTGCGGCGAACAGACGGCGCGGCGCAGGCCGTCGCAATTGCCCTGGGCGGCGCAGCGCGCGGCGTCCGCCTCCGGATCGCGAAAGCCCGAGAATATCTGCAGCAGCTCCGGGTTCGCCGCCACCTCCGGGACCTCGGCGCGGGCCGCCGCGACCAGGCGCCGGTAGGCGTCCAGCACGTCCCGGCGCAGCAGCCGGGTCAGCCGGTCGGCGTGTTCCTCCGACTCGACCAGATAGCCCAGCTGGTACAACGGCGGCGGCTCGGGGCACGGTTCATTGCGCACCCGGGCCATGATGAAGGGCCGGCGCTCCTGCCAGACGCCGCGGAACACCTGGAAGGTCGCCTGGTCGAACCAGCCGGTCGCGGGCAGGCCGTGGGCCGCCTGGAACACGGCCAGGGCGCGGGCGAAGCGGGGAGAATTGGGCGGGCAACCGGTCCCCAGCTCCTGCTGGATCAGCGGCAGATAGGTCTCCCACCCCCATTCGGTGGCGCTGAACGGGGCCCATTCCAGCGAATAGTGGGAGATGGCGTTGGCCAGCGCCGGCGCGCCCCATTCGATCTGGTCCGCGTCGCAGACCTCGGCCCCGGAAGCCTCGGATCGGGCCTGTGCATGCGCCCCGCCCGTCGCCGCCAAGGCTGCGAACAGGATCGGCAGGGCGCCCAGCATGGACAGGATCACGCGCTTCGACATGGCCTGATGGTGACCCCAGCCCTGTGTCCACGGCAAGGCCCTTCGCGTCTGGGGCTCCGCGGGTTCGGGACCGCTCGCGCGGAACGCTCAAAGTCGGCATGGTGACGCTGCGGGCGACTCATCCGCCGCGCTCCGGACCCGTCCATGACCGACGCCGCCTCGCCCGCCCTGGCTCCCGGCGCCCCGCGCCGCTCCAACGCCATTCTCGCCGCCTTTTCGGGGCCATGCCTGCCGCTGGCGGCCTTCGGCGTCGCCCTGCCTGTGACCCTGCCCGAGTTCTACGCCACCTTCGTCGGGCTGGAGCTCGGCGTCGTGGCGGCGGTGTTCATGGCCGTCAGGTTGATCGATATCGTCTTCGACCCCTTCATCGGCTGGGGCATGGATCGGACCAAGACCCGCTTCGGCCGCTATCGCCCGTGGATGGCGCTGTCGACGCCCATCCTGATGCTGTCGGCGCTGATGATGTTCGTGCTGGTCCAGCCGGGGGCGGGCGCGGCCTATCTGTTCGGCTGGCTGCTGGTCCTCTACCTCGGCTTCTCGATCGGCACGCTGGGCCAGCTCGGCTGGGCCTCGGTGCTGGCGCCGCAATACGACCAGCGCAGCCGCGTCTACGGCTGGTGGCAGGTGTTCAACATCATCGGCGTGATCCTGATCCTGGTCCTGCCGACCATCGTGGTGAAGAGCGGCATCGGCGATTACGCCGACGGGGTGCGCATCATGGGCTGGGCCATCTTCATCGCCCTGCCCGTCACCATCGGCCTGGCGATGTTCGTCGTGCCCGAGCCGGTCAACGCCGGCGCCGCCCCGCATGGCGGGCCGCGCGCCTACCTGTCCCTGTTCGGCAAAAAGACAGTGCGCAAGTTGCTGTTCGCCGACCTGCTGCTGGGCGTCGCGCCGGGCATCACCGGCTCGCTGCTGTTCTTCTTCTTCGGCCAGATCAAGGGCTACGACCACACCGAGGCGTCGCTGTTCATGCTGTTCTATTTCGTGGCCGGACTGGTCGGGGCCCCGTTCTGGGCCTGGCTCGCCACCAAGATCGGCAAGGACAAGGCGCTGGCGACGGCCAGTCTGGTGTTCGCGGCCTTCTACATCGGCGCCACCCTCGTGCCCGGCGGCAATTTCGCCCTGACCGCCGTGGCCATGTTCATCGCCGGCCTGCCCTACGCCGCCGGCCTGTTCCTGCTGCGTGCGATGATGGCCGACGCCGGCGACGAGGTGCGGCTGGACACGGGAATCGACCGTACGGGCCTGATGTTCTCCATCCTCTCGGCCACCACCAAGATCGGTCACGTCGTGGCTCTGATCCCCTATCTGATCCTGCAATGGGTCGGCTTCCGCGCCCTGCCGGGACCCGACGGCAACAGCGAGACATCGCTGCTGACGCTGCAGATCCTGTTCATCCTCGTCCCCGGCCTGCTGCTGGCCGCGGCGGCCCTGGTGCTGAAGGGCTATCCCCTCACTCCTGCCCGGCACGATGAAATCCGGCTGGCGCTGCAGGCCCGGGACGGCGAGGCCGCATGACCACGCCCATCGACCGCCTCAACGCCATCATGGCGAAGCTGCGCGACCCGGTCGGCGGCTGTCCGTGGGACGTCGAGCAGACCTTCGCCACCATCGCCCCCTATACGCTGGAGGAAGCCTATGAGGTCGCCGACGCGATCGAACGCGGCGACATGGACGACCTGCGCTCCGAACTCGGCGACCTGCTGTTCCAGGTCGTCTTCCATGCCCGCATGGCCGAGGAACAGGGTCTGTTCGCCTTTGACGACGTCGCCGCCGCCATCGCCGACAAGCTGGAGCGCCGCCACCCGCACGTCTTCGGCGACGAGGCGGCCAAGCCCGACGGCGCCGCCCAGAAGGTCCGCTGGGAGGATATCAAGGCCGCCGAGCGTGTGGCCCGGGCCCAGCACGGCGTTCTCGACGACGTCCCCGTCGGCCTCCCTGCCCTCGCCCGCGCCGCCAAGCTGACCAAACGCGCCGCCCGCGTCGGCTTCGACTGGCCCTCGACCGACGAGGTCTTCGACAAGCTCGACGAGGAGGTCGCCGAACTCCGCGCCGAAATCGCCGCCGGCGATCTCGACAAGGCCCGCGACGAGATGGGCGACCTGCTGTTCGTGCTCGCCAACCTGGCGCGCAAACTGGGGGTGGAGCCGGAGGACGCGCTGCGCGGAGCGAATGCGAAATTCGTGCGGCGGTTCGGGTTTATCGAGGCGGAACTGGCAAAGGACGGGCGGACGCCGGAGCAGTCGGACCTCGCGGAGATGGACGGGCTGTGGGACGCGGCGAAGGCGGCGGAGCGGGGATGAGCGAAACTGCGTCGTCATGCTTGTTCGTGATCGAAGATGATTTCCACGCCGAGGTTATTGGCCGATTTCAAACCCGCACTGGAGCTATTGAGGCCCTTCGCGCGTGGGCCGACTCGCCTTGGGATTCTGCACCCAACAAAGCGCCGTGTACGAGTTGGCCGACCTGCGGACGCGAATATGTGCTGATTGAATTCGACACTTCCGACGGGACATGGCGAGAGATCGACAGAAGACCCGCGTTGAAGGTCTCCGCGGCTTCGGCTGAGTGGCTGCTCTAACCGAACTGCCGCTCGAACCGCCCCAGCGCCGCCGGGTGCAGCCGCACCACCACATGCGTGCGCCCCTCCCCGTCCGTCTCGCGCCCCGTGACGCGGCCGTTCTCGTACAGCCACGCCAGCGCCTCGCCCTGCGACGGGTCCAGCACCAGCTCCGTCTCCGGATCGTCGTCGATCAGCCCCGCGATGGTCTCGCGCAACGCCTCGATCCCCTCCCCGGTCCAGGCCGACACCGCCACGGCGTTGCCCTGCGCCCGCAGCCGCTCGGCCTGGCCGAGCACCGCCTCGCGCGCTTCCGCGTCCAGCAGGTCGATCTTGTTCCAGACCTCCAGCACCCGGCGGGTCTTGCCCTCCGGCGTCTCGATCTGTTTGAGCACCGCCTCGACGTCCTTGCGCTGCGCCTCGCTGTCCGGCGACGCAATGTCCCGTACGTGCAGGATCAGGTCGGCCTCGCCGACCTCCTCCAGGGTGGCGCGGAAGCTCTCGACCAGTTCGTGCGGCAGGTCGGAGATGAAGCCGACGGTGTCGGCCACGATCGCCGGCCGGCCCTGCGGCAGGCGGATGGTGCGCTGGGTGGTGTCGAGGGTGGCGAACAGCAGGTCCTTGGCGACCACGTCCGAGCCGGTCAGCCGGTTGAACAGGGTCGACTTGCCGGCGTTGGTGTAGCCGACCAGCGCCACCGCCGGGAACGGCACGCGGGCCCGGGCCTTGCGGTGCAGGCCGCGGGTGCGGCGGACCTCCTCCAGTTCGGTCTTCAGCTTGACGATCCGGTCGGCGATCAGGCGCCGGTCGAGCTCGATCTGGGTCTCGCCGGGGCCGCCGGTTGAACCGGTGCCGCCACGCTGGCGCTCCAGGTGGGTCCAGGTCCGCACCAGCCGCGACCGCTCGTAGTCCAGCCGCGCCAGCTCGACCTGAAGCCGGCCTTCCTTGGTTCGCGCCCGCCGGCCGAAGATCTCGAGGATCAGGCCGGTGCGGTCGATGACCTTGCAGTCCCAGGCCTTCTCCAGATTGCGCTGCTGCACCGGCGACAGGTCGTCGTCGACGACCACGGCCTCGGCGTCGGCGGCGCGGACCAGCGCGGCCAGCTCCTCGACCTTGCCCGAGCCGAACAAGGTGGCCGGCGTCGGCTTGCGCACGCGTACGATCTCCTCGGCGCGGACGTCGAGGTCGAGCGCCCGGGCGAGGCCGGCGGCCTCCTCGAGACGCTCCTCGGCCAGCCGCGAGCTCTCGCTGCGACCGTCGGGGTGGATGACGATGGCCCGGATCAGCGGGACGGCGTGGTCGATCAGTGGGGTGGCCAAGTGGGCGTGCAGCTTTCTGGGAGTCGGGCGGTGACGACAGATAGGTATGCGACAGCCGCGGGGCTATCCCTGAGGGATCAGTCCTCGTCCGCTTCCGGCTCGTACAGCTGCACCGGCGCCGACGGCATGATGGTCGAGATGGCGTGCTTGTAGACCAGCTGGGACTGGCCGTCGCGGCGCAGCAGCACACAGAAGTTGTCGAACCAGGTCACGATGCCCTGCAGCTTGACCCCGTTGACGAGGAAGATGGTCAGCGGCGTCTTGGTCTTGCGGACGCTGTTGAGGAAGGTGTCCTGAAGGTTCTTGGACTTGTCTTGCGACATGGCAGGTTCAGCCTGTTCTTGCTTGTTGCGCCGGCCGGGGGAGCGGTCGGGGCCGGATCGCGCGTCCGGCCCCGCACCTTAACCGCCCCTGCGGCGCTCGCAACGCCTAGATGGCGTCGCGGCGCGCCTGATCGAGGTACAGGGCGCGCAGCCGCGTCGCCACCGGGCCGGGCTTGCCGTCGCCGATCCGGGTCCCGTCGATCGACACCGCCGGCATCACGAAGCCGCTGGCCGAGGTGTAGAAGGCCTCCCGCGCCCGCTTGGCCTCGTCGACCGAGAAGGCCCGCTCCTCGACCGCCAGCCCCTCGTCGGCGGCCATCCGCATCACCGCCGCGCGGGTGATGCCGTGCAGGATGTTTGACTGGGTGTCCCGCGTGCGCAGCTTGCCGTCCTCGTCGACGATCCAGGCGTTGGTCGAGGAGCCCTCGGTGACCAGCCCCATCTCGTCGACCATCCACGCTTCGGCCGCGCCGCGTTCCTTCGCCGCCTGCTTGGCCAGCACGTTGGGCAGCAGGCCGACCGTCTTGATGTCGCAACGGCCCCAGCGGATGTCCGGCTGGGTGATGACGGCGACGCCCTTGTCGGCCGCCGCATTGCCTTTCGACAGCGGCAGGGAACGCGCGGTGACGATCACGCTCGGCGGCGTGCCTTCGGGCGGGAACGGATGGTCGCGCCGGGCCGTGCCGCGGGTCACCTGGATGTAGACCAGCCCCTCGCGCACCCGGTTGCGGCGCACCGTCTCCTTAAGCACCCGGCCCAGCGCCTCGCGGGTCATCGGGATCGGAATGCGCAGTTCGTCCAGGCTGCGGTGCAGGCGGGTCATATGGCCGTCGAAGTCGGCCAGCCGCCCCTCGAACACCGACCACACCTCATAGACGCCGTCGGCGAACTGGAAACCGCGGTCCTCGACATGCACCGTCGCATCGGCGTGCTGGCGGTAGGTTCCGTTGACATAGGCGACGCGGCTCATGCCTCGAGGGCTCCTTCTTCCTCGTCCTCGACAGCCCCGCGCGCGGGCGACACGCCCAGCGACTTCAGCTTGCGGTGCAGGGCCGAGCGCTCCATGCCGATGAAGGCGGCGGTGCGCGAGATATTGCCGCCGAAGCGCATGATCTGCGCGGCCAGATATTCGCGCTCGAACACCTCGCGCGCCTCGCGCAGCGGCAGGGCGATGATCCGCTCGGCCCCCAGCGAGCCGCTCGACCCTGCGCTGGTCGCCTCCTGCGGCAGGGCCTCGGCGCCGATGGGTTCGTTGACGTCGCCGGTCGCCAGGATCAGCAGCCGTTCGACGTTGTTCCTCAGCTGGCGGACATTGCCGGGCCACGGGTGGACCTGCAGCACGGCGATGGCGTCGTCGCCCAGCCGCCGCCGCGGCAGCCCCTGCGATACGGCGAGGGTTTCGATGAAATAGTCGACCAGTTCCTGGATGTCCTCGCGCCGTTCGGACAGGGCGGGCACGCGGATCGGCACCACGTTCAGCCGGTGGAACAGGTCCTCGCGGAACCGGCCCTCGGCGATCTCCTGCTTCAGGTCGCGCGAGGTGGAGGTGATCACCCGGACGTCGACCTGGACGTCCTGCTCGCCGCCGACCCGGCGGAAGCGCTGCTCGACCAGCACGCGCAGGATGCGGCTCTGGCTCTCACGCGGCATGTCGCCGACGTCGTCGAGGTAGAGGGTGCCGTTATGGGCCCGCTCGAAGACACCGATCTTGCTCGGACGGCCGTCGTGACCTTCCTCGCCGAACAGCTCCAGGTCGAGACGCTCCGGCGTCATGCCGGCCGCCGCGATGGCCACGAACTCGCCGCGGGCCCGCGCGCTGGCCTCGTGGATCTGGCGCGCCACCAGTTCCTTGCCGCAGCCCGGCGGGCCGGAGATCAGCACCCGGCTGTTGGCCGGGGCGACCTTGGCGATGGTGCCGCGCAGCGCCTGCGCCGCAGCCGACCGGCCGATGAAACCGGTCGGGGCCGCGACCTGGGCCCGCAGCCGCCGGTTCTCGCGCTTCAGGGATGAGGCTTCCAGCGCGCGCTGAACAACCACGACCAGGCGGTCGGACTTGAACGGCTTCTCGATGAAGTCATAGGCCCCACGCTGCAGGGCCGTGACCGCCGTCTCGATGTTGCCGTGCCCCGAGATCATCACGACCGGCAGGTCGGGATCCAGCTCCTTGATGACGTCCAGCAGCTCCAGCCCGTCCAGGCCCCCGCCCTGCATCCAGATGTCCAGAAGGGCCAGAGATGGCTTGCGCGCCCGGATCGCGGCGAGGGCCTCGTCCGAGTTGGAGGCGACGCGCACCGCGTGGCCCTCGTCCTCGAGCAGGCCGGAGACCAGTTCGCGGATGTCCGCCTCGTCGTCGACGACCAGAATATCGGCTCCCGTGGATCGCATGTCGCCTCGCTATTCGCCGGCCGGAACAGTCCGGGACCGGGACGCCTTCGCGTCCTTGCCTCCGGTCGCGCCGGTCGCTTGCAGTGGAGATTTCAGGGGGAAGATCAGGCACACGCGCGCGCCGGACAGCTGCTCGGCGTCGGCCAGCTTAAGCTCGCCGCCGTGTTCCTCGCAGATGCGCTTGACGATGGCCAGGCCCAGGCCGGTGCCCTTCTCGCGCGTGGTCACATAGGGTTCGGTCAGCCGGTCGCGGTCGCGGGCCGGCAGGCCGACGCCGTCGTCCTCGATGATGAAGGTGGCCATGTCGTCGGCCACTTCCAGGCGCGCGGATACGCCGGGGCGCTTGCCGTCCGCCGGCTTCGGGGCGGCCGCCCGCCGCGCCGCCACCGCCTCGCCGGCGTTCTTCAGAATGTTGGCCAGGGCCTGTCCGACCATTCGTCCGTCGGCGTGCAGCACCACCTTGGGCAGGGGTTCGATCAGTTCGACGCCGATATCGGGCGCGGCCACGCGCTGGGCGAAGACCGCCTCGCGCAGAAGTTCGGCCGGATTCTCGGCGGTGAAGCGGGGCGCCGGCATGCGCGCAAAGGACGAGAACTCGTCCACCATCCGGCCGATGTCGCCAACCTGGCGGATAATGGTCTCGGTGCAGCGGTCGAACACCTCGACGTCGTCGCCGACCTGTTTGCGGTAGCGCCGCCGCAGCCGCTCGGCCGACAGCTGGATCGGGGTCAGCGGGTTCTTGATCTCGTGGGCGATGCGACGGGCCACGTCGCGCCAGGCGGCGTTGCGCTGGGCCGTCACCAGTCGGGTGATGTCGTCGAAGGTCAGCACCATCTCGCCGCCGACGCCGCCCTCGATCCGCACCCGCAGGCGCCGCGTCTCGCCATCGCGGCTGACGTCGATCTCTTCCTCGATATGCGCTTCGGCCCGGCCGGCCAGTTCGCTCAGCTCCGGCGCCGCCTCGCCCAGCGGCCGGCCGATGATCCGGGCGTCGGAGAGGCCCAACAATTCCACGGCGCTGTCGTTGATGGCCGAGACGCGGCGCCGCTTGTCCACGCCGATGACTCCGGCGGAGACGCCCGACAGCACGGTCTCGATGAACAGAGTCCGGCCCGTGGCCTCTTCGCTCGCCGCCCTCAGCGCCGCCTGCTGCGCCTCGAGATCCCCGGTCATGCGGTTGAAGGCGGCGGTCAGGTTCTTGATCTCGCCCGGACCGTCCTCGCCCTCGACCCGCGCTGTCAGGTCGCCGCCGGCGACCCGGTCCGCCGCCTCGACCAGCCGGCCGATCGGCGCCGAAATGGCCGTCGCCGCCGACATGCCCAGCCACACCGCGCCGACCAGCACCAGCAGGGCGGTCTCGATATAGCTCAGGGCGAAAGCGACCTGGATGCGTTCCCGGCTCTCCTGCGCCTCGCGGTAGGCGACGATCGCCGCCTCGCCGTTGCGCATCTGGGCGATCAGGCCCGGCTGCATCGGGCGCACCAGATAGAGATAGGCGTCGCCATAACCCGATAGCGGATAGAGCGTGCGGATGGTGTCGGGGTTTTCCGTTACGTTGATGGGCGCGGTCTCTCCCTGCGCGGCCATCTGGATGTCCTGCTGCGAGGGAGCGAGATACGGGGGAGCGCCCGCCAGTTCGCCCTGGGCCAATACCTGCCCCTGTCCGTCAACGATATAGAGCGCGGGATAGCCGAACAGGTCGGCCATCTGGGCCAGGACCTCCGAGAATTGGATCCGGTAGGCGAAACGGGAGCGGGCCTCCGGGGCCGCCAGCTCATCCGCGATGACCTCGAGGTCGGACTCGACCTGGAGGCTGACGTCCCGGACGTAGGCGCGACCGATCTTCGCGCTGTTCTGCACCGCGGATTGAACATTGCCGCTGAACCACTGGTCGACGCCCCGGTTGACCAGCACCCCGAACACGAGGGCGATCAGCACCGCCGGCACGAGCGCCACCAGCGAGAACACGGTGACGAAGCGCAGATGCAGCCGGGCCCCGGCGTGGGTCCGGCGCTGGAACAGCGAGAACACCCGTCGCCCGATGACGATCGCCAGTCCGCCGATCAGCAGCAGATTGATGCCCAGGACGATCAGCACGGCCTGGCTCGCCATGCCCCGCGCGCCCTCGCCGCTGGCGCCGGGCGCCACGGCCACCAGCCAGATCGCCGCGATCGTGATCAGGAAGGCCACGGTGTAGGCGATCAGGAAGGTGGTGCGCCGACGCTCTTCCGACCAGCCGGCGAACCAGCGCGCCGGCCCGCGGAGCGGGGCGGCGTCGGGTCCGGTTGCCGTAGGGGGCGCGTCCGTCATGCCGCTCCAGCTTCGGCGAACTGTGGCTCAATATCAACAGCGGAGTTGCCGGAAAGCGTCACCGGCCGCCACAGCTCGGCCAGCGCCGTCTCGACCTCCTCCGGCGCATCCAGCCGGCACAACCGGGCCTTGGCGGCGCGCCGTTCCAGCGGATCGGTGGGCCAGGGCGCCTGTTCGATGTACCAGCCGAGATGTTTGCGGAACATCTTCAGGCCCAGGGGCAGGCCGTAGAAGGCGACCGAGGCCCGCAAATGCTCGATCACGATGGCCAGCCGTTCCGCCGCGCCCGGCTCTTCCAGCACCGTGCCGTCGGCCAGCGCCCGCTCCAGATGCGCCGCCAGCCAAGGCCGCCCATAGACGCCGCGGCCCAGCATCAGGGCGTCGGCGCCCGACTGCGCCAACGCCGCCCGCGCGTCTTCGGCGGTGACGATGTCGCCGTTGACGATCACCGGCACGCCCACCGCCGCCTTGACCTCGCCGACCGCGCTCCAGTCGGCGGCGCCGGTGTAGAACTGCTGACGCGTCCGGCCATGCACCGTGATCGCCCGGACGCCGATGGCCTCGGCCCGCCGGGCCAGTTCCGGCGCGTTGCGGCTGGCGTCGTCCCAGCCCAGCCGCATCTTGACCGTGACCGGGCGGGAGGTGGCGGTCACCGCCGCCTCCATCAGCCGGCAGGCCAGGTCCGGCGTCCGCATCAGGGCCGAGCCGCACGCCGCGCCCGTGACTTCCTTGGCCGGACAGCCGAAGTTGAGGTCGATGATGTCGGCTCCGGCCCGCTCGGCCATGCGCGCGCCCTCGGCCATGGCGGCGGGATCGCGCCCGACCAGCTGGATCACCGTCAGCGGAAGGCCCTCTCCGACGGCCGCGCGCCGCACCACGTCGGGCCGCGCCCGGGCCAGTTCGGCGGCGGCGACCATCTCGGTGGCGACATAGGCCGCGCCCAGCCGCGAGGCCAGCCGCCGGAACGGCAGGTCGGTGATCCCGGTCATGGGCGCCATGAACACCCGACCGGGCGTCCACACGTCGCCAATCTGCACGCCTGTGGCCATCGGCCCCTTACCGCTGCTTGACGCGCCCTCGTCAAGCACGACGGCGGCGATTAGAAGGCCGGAATGACATCGCCCCTCCCCGCCTTCGCCGCCATTGTGGTCGCCGCCGGTTCCGGCTCCCGCGCCGGCGGCGGCAAGCAGTGGCGGCTTCTGGGCGGCAAGCCCGTGATCCGCTGGTCGGTCGAGGCGCTGCTGGCCGCGGGGGCCGAGGATCTGGTCGTGGTGGTGTCGCCCGGGTCTGGGGCCGAGGCCGGGGACGCCCTGGCCGGCCTGACGGGATGGCGGCTCGCCACCGGCGGGGCGGCCCGCGCGGATTCGGTGCGCAACGGTCTTTCCGTCCTCGGGGGTCCGGGCGAGCGGCCGGTGCTGGTCCACGACGCCGCGCGGCCGATGCTGGACGCCGCCGTGATCCGCCGGACGCTCGAGGCGCTGGCGGAGGCCGACGGCGCCCTGCCCGCCCTGCCCGTCGCCGACAGCCTGCGCCGGGCGTCGGACGGCCTCATGGACCGCGCGGTCGAGCGCGACGGCCTGTGGCGCGCCCAGACGCCGCAGGCCTTCCGGTTCGGAACCATTACGGACGCCTACGCCGGCTGGCCCGCGAACGAGTCGGCCACCGATGAGGCGACGGTGGTCCAGCGCGCCGGCGGCCGCGTCCGCCTCGTCGAGGGCGATCCCCGCCTGATGAAGCTCACCTATCCGGAGGATTTCGCCATGGCCGAGGCCCTTCTTCCCCGCCAGACCCGTGTCGGCCAGGGCTTCGACGCCCACCGCTGGGGCCCCGGCGCTTCGGTCTGGCTGTGCGGCGTCGAGATCGCCCACGACCAGACCCTGATCGGCCATTCCGACGCCGACGCCGGCCTGCACGCCCTGACCGACGCCCTTCTCGGGGCCATGGGTGACGGGGACATCGGCGACCACTTCCCGCCCACCGACCCGCAGTGGAAGGGCGCGTCCTCCGACCGTTTCCTGATCCACGCCGTCGAGCGGCTGCACGCCCGCGGCGGCCGGCTGGTCAATGTCGACGTGACCCTGATCTGCGAGCGGCCGAAGGTGAAGCCGCACCGTCAGGCCATGCGCGAGCGACTGGCCGCCCTGCTGTCGCTCCCGCTCGACGCCGTCAGCGTCAAGGCGACCACGACCGAGGCCATGGGCTTCACCGGCCGCGGCGAAGGCCTCGCCGCCCAGGCCGTGGCGACGATAGACCTGCCGCTCTAGTTCGGCCGCTCGGGCGGTGGCCGGAAGGCGCGCCACAGCGAGCCGAACAGGTTGACGTAGTCGTCCGTCCAGGGCCGCACCGACGTCTCCGGCGACACGGCCCAGTCCGGATGCGAGCGGAAGCCGGCCAGGCCCGCCTCGGTCGGCGAGATGATCAGGGCCTCGGTCGAGGCGACGGCCATGTCGGGCTGCGTGCCGTCCTCGAGGTAGAGGTTGTGCAGGCTCGGCTTGCCCAGGGCCCGCGCCGCTGCGACGGCAGGCAGGGTGATCTCCAGGTTCCGGTTCGACAGGTGCAGCAGCAGCACCCCGTCCGGCTTCAGCAGCCGCAGATAGCCCTCGATCGCCTCCATCGTCAGCAGGTGGGTCGGCACCGCGTCCGACGAGAAGGCGTCGATGATCAGCAGGTCGTACGACCCGGCCGGCTCGCGGTTCAGGGTCAGGCGCGCGTCGCCCAGCACGGTTCGGATGTCCCCCGCCGCGCAGTCCGAGATGTAGGTGAACCAGCGGGGATCGCGCGACATCCGGTCGACCATCGGGTCGATCTCGAAGAAGGTCATGGTGTCCTGGGCCCGTTTGTAGGCCGCCATGCCGCCCGAGCCCTGTCCGACGACGCCGATATTGGCCGGCCCCCGCGCCTCGACGATATCCGCCGCCTGCCCGATCGGGGTTTGCGGATTATAGTAGAGCGACGGGGTGCAGTCGAAGCGGGGGTCGCGCGCCTGGGCCCCGTGCAGGGTGGTGCCATGCATCAGCACGTGGACGTCGCCGCCCAGCCGCGGATCGACGATCTTCGCCACCCGCATGACGCCGAAGAAGCTGCGTTCCGAATAGCTGTAGTCATACCCGCGCGAGACGTACTGGGAGGCCAGGGCGGTCATCAGCAGCACCGCCGTGAACGCCGGAGCCCGGTCGCGCAGCAGGAAGGCGCAGATCGCGGCCGGCCCCAGCAGCATCATGCACAGGCTGGTCAGGTTCACGCCGGGCGCCATGCGCCACAGGGCGCCCCAGGCCTCGAGATCGGTCGTCAGCCACCACGACAGGCCTGCGGCCAGGCCGGTGACGGCGGCCGCCGCGACCAGCGTCCCGACCTCCTCGCCGCGCAGCCGGCCGTGGCCCCACGGCCGGGCCAGGCCGACGAGCACCAGCACCAGCGGGTATTCCCAGACCACGTTGAAGATCACCGGCGCCAGCAGGGCCGTGAACGCTCCCCCGACCACGCCGCCGACCGACAGCAGCAGGTAGAATTCCGTCAGCCGGTCCGGCGGCGGCCGCCGCGCCGCCAGGGTCTGGTGGCACATTAGGGCGGTGAGGAAGAAGGTCAGGATGTGGACCGCGAAGGCGATCCGGAAGTCCAGCGTGCGGAAAGCCACCACCACGACACAGAGCGCTCCCAGCGCCCCTTGGAGCACCAGGGTCACCGGCAGGGGAATCCACGGCCTCGTCTGGAAGGCGATGACGAACGTCAGCAGGTACAGGGCCAGCGGCATGACCCACAGGAAGGGCGCCGACGCCACGTCCGTCGACAGGTGGGCCGTCACGCCCAGCATCAGGCTGGACGGGGCCGCGGCGAGCAGGATGAGGACGCCTTTCTCGCGCCACGGGATCGGCGGCGTCGCGGCCAGCGGGGCCGGTTCGACGGTGCGGTCGAGACGCCGGCGCCAGACCGTGAACGCCAGCGCCGCCACCATCAGCAGGAAGGCCGCGTATCCGCCGCTCCAGCCCAGCCTCTGTCCGGCCAGGTTTGTCAGCGGCTCGATCAGGAACGGGTAGGACAGCAGCGCCAGGAAACTGCCCAGGTTGGAGGCGGCGTAGAGGACGTAGGGGTTCTTGCCGTCGGGATAACCGACCCGCACCCGCGCGAACCACGCCTGCAGCAGCGGGGCCGTCGCCGACAGCACCGCGAACGGGGCGCCGACAGACAGGGTCAGCGTCGCCAGCAGCCAGGCGATGGGCGCCGCCGGATCGGGGTCGCCCAGCCAGCCGTTGATGTGCAGCGGCAGGAACAGGGCGGCGAGCAGCAGCAGTCCCAGGTGGACCGCCACCTGCAGCTTGATCGAGGCGATCCGCTGCAGCAGGTGAGCATAGAGATACCCGGCCAGCAGCGCGGCCTGGAAGAACACCATCGCCGTGTTCCACACCGCCGGCGATCCGCCCAGCATCGGCAGGACCAGCTTTGTCACCATCGGCTGGACCACGAAGACCAGCG
Organism: Brevundimonas sp. LjRoot202; assembly: GCF_964253355.1. NCBI lineage: Bacteria > Pseudomonadati > Pseudomonadota > Alphaproteobacteria > Caulobacterales > Caulobacteraceae > Brevundimonas > Brevundimonas sp. LjRoot202. The sequence goes on from NZ_CAXUQW020000001.1 coordinate 373,253, forward strand.
AGGCCGAGGTGAAGATGGCCACCGCGAACAGCAGCGGGGTCAACCGGTCGACCGGCCGAACGGGTGCGGCGGAGACGCCAGAGTCGCCGGTGGTGTCGCTCATGCCCGCCCCGTATGCTGGCGCCGCCCCGGGCGCTTCGCGCACCCTGGACCGACTCGCCGCCGCTTCGGAAGGCCCCGTTTGATGTTTGCCGACGATATCGAGACCCTCGCCCGCGCCGTCGTGGAGACCGCCGCATCGCGCGGCCTGACGATCGCCACGGCCGAGAGTTGCACCGGCGGCCTGGTATCCGGGGCCCTGACCGCCATCGCGGGCTCCTCGGCGGTCGTCGAGCGCGGCTTCGTCACCTACTCCAACGCCGCTAAGGTCGATCTGCTGGGCGTGCCGATGGAGCTGATCGAACGCCATGGCGCGGTCTCCGAACCGGTCGCCCGCGCCATGGCGCAAGGCGTCCTCGCCCGCTCGCCGGCGCGGCTTTCCGTGGCCGTGACCGGAATCGCCGGCCCGGGCGGGGGTTCGGCCGACAAGCCGGTCGGACTGGTGCATTTCGCGGCGGCGGGTCCCGCCGGCCTGATCCACGTCGAGCGCCGTTTCGGCGACATCGGCCGCGAGGCCGTCAGGGCGGACAGCGTCCGCGTCGCGCTCGAGTTGCTGCTGGACCGGATCGGCGCATGATCGTCGACGCCCGCGGCCACCGCTGCCCGACCCCCAGCCTCAAACTGCAGAAGGCCATGCGCGACGCCGCCCCCGGCGCGCGCCTGACCTTGCTCGCCACCGATCCGATGGCCCGGATCGACGTGCCGCATCTGATGGCGGGGATCGGCGGCCGGGTGATCTCGATCATCGAGACCGACGGCGTCCTGGCTATCGACGTCGAGACGCCCGTCGCTCCGACAGACTGACCACGGACTCCGGCAGCGGATCGGCCGGCTCCAGCTCGGGCGCGCCCCTCGACCGCTGGACGATCTCCATCTCGGTCGCGAAGGCCCCGCCGTAGAAGATGGCGTTGACGTTCCACGACAGCCAGATCAGCAGCACGACGATCGCGCCGACCGAGCCGTAGGTCGCGCCCAACGGGGCGATCTGCTCGACATAGATGGCGCACAGCCAGGACGAGATGGTCGACATCACCGTCGCCACCACGCCGCCGACGATGGCGGGAAACCACTCGACCCGGTCCCGGTGCGACATGGCGTAGCGGTAGAGCATGGTCAGCCCCACCCCCAGCCCGAGGGCCGGCCAGAGGCCGACCAGCGCCACCTCCTGGCCGACGCCGCCGGGTGCGGCGCCGGGTCCGGCATGCTCCAGCAGCCGCGAGGTCACGACGGCGCCCGACACGACGGTGAACAGGGCGAAGGCGAACAGCGCCACGAAGAAGGCCAGCAGGTTGAACTTGAGGAAGCCGTGCGGCTCCGTCTCGTCATGGATCAGGTTAAGTCCGGCCAGTAGGGCCTTGAATCCCCGATGCGCCGCGTATCCGCCGATGATCAGGGCGAAGGCGCTCTGGGCGGACACGGTCCGCGCCGATGCGTGGGCCAGCCGGTCGATCTCGGTCATGAAGATGGCGCGCGCCGCGTGCGGCATGACGTCGGCCAGGGCCGCCGCCTGCTCGCTGACCTGGCCGATCGACAGCACCGCCTTGTAGAAGCCGATCAGGATCGCGATCGCGGGGAACACCGCCAGCAGGGCGAAGAACGACACGCCGCCCGTGTAGAGCATGACGTCCCGGCCCCAGCTGCGCGCGAACGCCTTGACCGCCAGACGCCCCCACAGCGCGGGCGTCGCCCAACGCACGGCTTCCTTGATATCCGCCCTGGCCTGCAAACTGATACCCTGTCCCGCCCCCGATGCCGCTTTCCTTTAACCTAATTCGACGATGGGGAAAGGACGGCCCGCCAGGTTGCCTCGCCAAGGCGACCCTCGCTATGGTCCGCCCGCTTGAGAGCGCAGCCCGGGTGGGGGGCTGCTGGAGACACCGCCTTTGACTTCCGATCCGCGTATTCTGGTCGTCGCCCCCGATGACGACCTGATCGGCTCCCTGTGCCAGGGACTGGATGCGCTGGGCTGGCGCACGGTCACCGCCCGGTCGCTGGCCGGCGCCGTGCAGGTCCTGATCGACTGGCCGCTCGAGACCGTGATCCTGGACACGCGGATCCCGGATGCGGCCGATGGCGTCACCGCCCTGCGTCAGACCGTCTCGCCACGCTGCCTCCCGGTCATGGCCATCGGCCCCGAAGCGGTGGATTGGCCCCCCGGAGTCGCCGACATCGCCATGTCGAGCCCGCCACACGCCGCCCAGGCGGCCCTCCGGCTCGAGAACCTCGTCCGCTCGGCCATCGCCGAGGAGGAGGTGAGCCTGCGCGAGGCCACCTTCGCCGCCCGGGGCGAGCCCCTGCCGCTCGCCGACGCCGACCTAAGTCCCCTGCGGGTGCTGGCCGCCGGCAAGCCCGACCGCCACTTCCTGGCCCTGTCCAACGCCCTGGTCGCCCACGGCTGCGAGGTGGTGGCCGCGCCGACGCCCTACACCGCCTTCGACTACCTGCATGAGCGGCCGTTCGACGCCGCCGTGCTGTGGGGGGCGGAGGACCACGCCCCGGCCCTGTCGATCGCCTCGGGCATGAAGCGGAACACCCGCCTCTATCACATCCCCGCGGTGCTCTATCTGCGGGGGTCCGGCGAGATAAACCTGTCGGAGCTCTACAACCGCGGCTTCGCGGACGTCGCCGCCGCCGATACGCCGGAAGACGAGACCGCCGAGCGGATCGTCGCCCTGGCCCGGCACCACCGGCGCCATGTCGCCGTCCGGCGGGCGCTGGAAAGCGCGCGGGGATCCGGCCTGACCGATCCCGCCACCGGCCTGTTCACGCCCGAACTGTTCGCCAGCCACCTCGCCCGGATCGCCGAGGGCGCGCGCCTGCGACGGCGTCCCCTGTCGGTCGTCGTCCTCCGGGTCTCGGAAACCCCGGCCGTGACGGAGGCCCGCAAGGACGGCTGGCTCGACCGCGCCCTGCCCCAGATCGGGGCCATGGTTTCTCGCCTGATCCGCACGGAGGACACGGCCGCCCGGCTGTCGCCCGACGTCTTCGCCCTCGCCCTGCCCGCCACACGGGGTCCGTCCGCGCGGATCGCCGCCGACCGCATCGCCGCCGTCATCGGCTGCACCGCCTTCGACGCCGGCCCCGACCGCTCGCCCTTCGTCGTCGAGTTCGAGGTGGGCGTGGCCGAGGTCGCGCCCGGAGAACCGCCCGCCGCCGTGCTCGAGCGTGCGTCGAAGGACGTCGGCTCGCGCGCCTAGTCGATTTGACAACTATATTTGTCTAATGCAGGTTTGGAGCCATGACGGCCCGACCCTCAGCCCTGCTTGACGATCTCGACACCGCCCTGCTGGCGCTGGCGCCCATCCGTCGCCGCATCCTGAACGCCCTCGGAGAACCGGCTTCGGCGGCGGGACTGGCCGAACGGCTCGATATGCCGCGCCAGAAGATCGGCTATCATCTACGCGCCCTCGAGGCCGCCGGTCTGGTCCAGCCCGCGGGCGAGCGACGCAAACGCGGCTTCACCGAACGCCTGTTCGTCGCCGCCCGGGATTATGTCCTCGACCCGGCCCTGATGCAGGCTCCGCCCGATCCGGATGCGATCGAGGCCCAGGACCGCCACGCCGCCGACCACCTGATCTCGACCGCCTCGACCATCGTCCGCGACGTCGCGCGGATGCGCCAGGACGCCGCCGCCGAAGGATCGCGCCTGCTGACCCTGACGGTCGAGGCCGACGTGAGCTTCGCCACGCCGACGGATTTCGACGCCTTCACCGAAGAGGTCAGCGCCGCCGTCACCGCGCTGGCCCGCAGATACGCCGCGCCGTCGGGACGCCGCTACCGCCTCACCGCAGCCGCCCATCCGGCGGTTCGCAAGCCCTTGCCTGCCAGGAACTGAACCCATGACCGAAGCCGCCAAGCCCATGGAAGATCACGTCCTCGTCGAGGTCACCGTCCCCGCCTCCGCCGACGCGGTCTGGGCCGCCCTGCGCGATCCCCAGCAGATCAGGAACTGGTTCGGCTGGGAGACCGACGGCCTGAAGGACGAGATCGACTTCATCTTCATCACCCACGCCGAGGCCGACGAGGCCAGCCGCACCGTCACCTTCGTCGGCGTCAACGACCGCTACGAGGTCGAGGCGCGGGGCGACCACACCCTCGTCCGCGTGGTCCGCTCAGCCCCCGCCGGCGAGTGGACCGATGTCTTCGACGGCATGGTCGAAGGCTGGATTTCCTTCACGCATCAGTTGGCCTTCGCCTTCGCCCGCCACCCCGGCCAGACGCGCCGCACGCTGTTCTTCTCGGGTCCGCCGCACGCCGATCGCTTGGGCCGGTCGCTGCTGGGCCTCGACGCCGCCCCGGCCCCGGGCGAGCCGTGGTCGACGCCGCTCGGACCCGACGCGGACGCCTCCGGCCAGGTCTGGTTCACCGCGCGCCATCAGATCGGCGTGACCGTCGATGGCTGGGGCGACGGCCTGCTGGTGGTGGTGGACAGCCCGCCCAGGGAGGACAAGCGCCCGCGCGGCTCGACCATGCTGACCCTGACCACCTACGGCCTGTCCGACGCGGCCTTCGCCGATCTGGAAGCCCGCTGGAAGGGCTGGTGGGACGCCCGCTTCGACAACGCCGAGCCGCACGCGAGCTAGGCCGTCAGAGCCGCCGGTGCATGATGTGCAGGCCGACCAGTCCCTCGCGGGGGTGGTCGAACGCCTCGGGCGTCGTGCCGATGATCTTGAAGCCCAGCGACTGCCACAGGCGGACGGCGGAACGATTGGCCTCGACGACGGCGTTGAACTGCATGGCGCGGTAGCCGTCGGCCGTCGCGCGGGCGATCACGGCCTCGCCGAGCGCCCGGCCCAGGCCCTGCCCCCGCGCCTCCGTCGCGACCATGAAGCTGGCCGTGGCCACATGCGCGCCGGGCCCCATGTGGTTCGGGCCGGTCTTGGCGGTCCCGAGCACGCGGCCGCCCTCATCGACCGCCACCAGCGTCACCCCCGGCGGCGGCTGCATCCACAGGGTCCGTCCGAATGTCGGGTCCATGTCGCGCGGATAGGTATAGGTCTCGCCCGCGCGCACGACGGCTTCCACGATCGGCCAGATCGCCGGCCAGTCGGCCTCCGTCGCCTCCCGTATCTCCATCTCAGCCCGCTCCCGCCACCCGCGCCAGGTCGGCGGTGATGCGTTCGGCGACCTTCAACCGGTCCTCGGGCGTGTCCCAGTCGCCCTTGACCACGATCTTCTGGTCCGGCCGGATCTTCCAGAAGGCGTGGTTCTTCTGGATCAGTCCGACCAGCCCCATCGGATTGGGGAACTCGTTGTTGCGCAGGGTCAGCACGGCCCCCTTGGGCCCGATGTCGATGCGCTCGATGCAGGCGGTCTTGCAGTTGGCCTTGATCCCGACGATGCGCAGCAGCTGTTTGGCCTCGTCCGGCAGCGGCCCGAACCGGTCGATCAGCTCGGCGGCCAGCGCTTCCCGCGTCTCCGAATTCTCGGCGTCCGACAGGCGGCGATACAGGCTCAGCCGCACGTTCAGGTCGGGCACATACTCTTCGGGAATCAGCACCGCCGCCCCGACGTTGATGGCCGGCGACCAGCCGCGGTCGACCGTTCCGCCGCCCTCCCCCGCCTGACGCAACTCGGCCACCGCGTCCTCCAGCATCTGCTGGTACAGTTCGACCCCGACCTCGCGGATATGGCCCGACTGCTCGTCGCCCAGCAGGTTGCCGCCGCCGCGCTGGTCGAGGTCGTGGCTGGCCAGCTGGAATCCGGCGCCGAGGTTGTCCAGCGACTGCAAGACCTGTAGCCGCCGCTCCGACGACAGGCTCATCGGCTTGTTCGGCGGCGTGGTCAGATAGGCGAAGGCGCGCGCCTTGGCCCGCCCGATGCGGCCGCGAATCTGGTGCAGCTGCGCCAGGCCGAACATGTCGGCCTTGTGCACGATCAGGGTGTTGGCCGTCGGCACGTCCAGCCCGCTCTCGACGATGGTGGTCGACAGCAGCAGGTCGTAGCTGCCGTCGTAGAAGGCGCTCATCACGTCTTCCAGCTGGGTCGGCGACATCTGGCCGTGGCCGACCACGAACTTGATCTCCGGGACCTTCTCGCGAAGGAACTGCTCGATGTCCGGCAGGTCCGACAGGCGCGGCACGACATAGTAGGCCTGTCCGCCGCGGTATTTCTCGCGCAGCAGGGCCTCGCGCACCAGCACCGGGTCCCACGGCGTCACATAGGTCCGCACCGCCAGTCGGTCGACCGGCGGGGTGGCGATGATCGACATCTCGCGGATGCCCGACAGCGCCATCTGCAGCGTCCGCGGGATCGGCGTGGCGGTCAGGGTCAGCAGGTGCACGTCGGCCCGGAGGCTCTTGAGCTTCTCCTTGTGCTTGACCCCGAAGTGCTGCTCCTCGTCGACGATCACCAGGCCGAGGTCCTTGAACCCGACCTGTTCGCTGAGCACCGCATGGGTGCCGACGACGATCTCGAACGAGCCGTCCTTCAGCCCCGCGCGGGTCTCCGCCGCGTCCTTCGCCGTCACCATCCGCGACAGGTGCCGCACCTTGATCGGCCAGCCGGCGAAGCGCTCGCTGAAGGTCTTGAAATGCTGCCGCGCCAGCAGGGTCGTCGGGCAGACGACGGCCACCTGCTGGCCGGTCATGGCCACCACGAAGGCCGCCCGCAGCGCCACCTCTGTCTTGCCGAAGCCGACATCGCCGCAGATCAGCCGGTCCATCGGCGTGCCCTTGCCGAGGTCCTCCAGCACGTCGCCGATGGCGGCCAGCTGGTCGTCGGTCTCCTCATAGGGGAAGCGGGCGCAGAATTCGTCGAACAGCCCTTGCGGCGGCGTGATCGCGTCCGAGGTCCGCAGCGACCGCTTGGCCGCCAGGGCGATCAGCCCCTCGGCCATGTCGCGCAGCCGGGCCTTGGCCTTGGCCTTGCGGGCCTGCCAGCCGGCACCGCCCAGCCGGTCCAGCTGCACCCCGTCGGCGTCCGTGCCGTAGCGGGTCAGCAGGTCGATGTTCTCGACCGGCAGATACAGCTTCGACTCGCCGGCGTAGAGCAGTTCGAGGCAGTCGTGCGGGGCCTCCTGGATCTCCAGCGTCTTCAGCCCCTCGTAGCGGCCGATGCCGTGGTCGAGGTGGACCACCAGGTCGCCGGTGGTCAGGGCCGAGGCCTCGGCCAGGAAGTTCGACGCCCGCCGCTTCTTCTTCGGCCGCGCCAGCCGGTCGCCGAGCATGTCGGTCTCGGAGATGACGGCGATGTCCGCCGTCTCGAACCCGTGCTCGACCGGCAGAACGCCGCGCAGATAGATGTCCTTCGGCGCCTTCTGGACATCCGCCCAGTCGCGCACGGCGACCACATGCTCCAGCCCGTGGTCGGCCAGCATCGAGGCCAGCCGTTCAGACGAGCCCTCGGTCCACGAGGCGAAAAGCACCCGTTTGCCGGCCGCCTTCACCGCCTCGGCGTGCCGCGCCACCGCCTCGAACAGGTTGACGCTGTCCTGCGCCCGTTCGGCCGCGAAGCTGCGCCCCAGCCGCCCGCCCGCATCTTCTCCGGGTCCGCTGAACGGCGACAGCCGCCGCACCCAGCGGCCCGCCAAGGCGTTGTTCCAGTCGCTCTCCGGCAGATACAGCCGCTCCGGCGGCAAGGCCCGGTACGCCGCCCCGCCCTTGCCCATGGCCGCATCGCGCCGGGCGTCATAGGCGTCCTTCGTCAGTGTCCAGCGCTCGGCCCGCGCCGCCTCGACCTGGTTGTCGAGGAACAGCCGCGCGTCGTCGGGCAGGTAGTCGAACAGCGTCTCCAGCCGCGCGTAGAGCAGCGGCAGCCAGTGCTCCATGCCCTGCCGCCGCGCGCCCTCGCTGATGGCCGAATACAGGGCGTCCTCCCCCGGCGCGCCGAACAGCTCCAGATAGCCGGTGCGGAAGCGCGAGATGCTGTCCGGATCCAGCAGGGCCTCCGACACCGGCGCCAGCGAGACGTCGCGCAGCTGCCCCGTCGACCTCTGGGTGGCCGGGTCGAAGGTGCGGATCGACTCCAGCTCCGAGCCGAACATGTCCAGCCGCACTGGCTCCTCGAAGCCGGGCGGGAAGACGTCGATCACCCCGCCGCGCACCGCGAACTCGCCGCGCTCCGATACGGTCGAGGCGCGCATATAGCCGTTGGCGGCGAAATACCGCTCCAGCGCCGCCGTATCGAGGTCGAGCCCGACCGTGGTCGCGAACCCGGCTCCGCAGGTCACCTCGCGCGGCGGCGTCCGCTGCATCGCCGCGCCGACCGTCGTCACCACCAGCAGCGGACGTCTGTCACCGGGTTCGCGCTGCGCCAGCCGGGTCAGGGCGGCCATCCGCTCGGCCGACACCGATGAGGTCGGACTCAGCCGGTCGTAGGGCAGGCAGTCCCATGCCGGAAACTCAACCACTTCAATGTCATTGGCGAAGAAGCGGAAGGCTTGCACGAACTCGCCCATGCGGGCGTAGTCGCGGGCCACGAAGGCGCCCACGCCGCCGTCGGCGCGCAACCGCCCGGCCACGGTCAGGGCGTCCAGCCCCTCCGGCGCGCCACCCAATTCCTGATCGGTGCGTTTCGGCGTGACGGCGTCCATCAGCCGGCTCCCTCGGCCACCGCCGCGGCGACGTGCTCGCGCATGAAGCCCCGGATCTTCGCCATCACCGGCGTGTCGTGCTCGGCCGGCGTCGGCTCGCTGCCGATGATCCAGGCGTAGAGTTGGTGGTCGTCATCCTGCGCCAGCAGAGCCTCCAGGGAATTCAGTTCCGTTTCGTCCAGCGTCGGTCCGACCCGGTCCACGAACGGGCCGAGCACCAGGTCGGCCTCGCGGAAGCCGCGCCGCCACGCCCGGAAGGCGATGCGGCCCAATCTCTCTTTCAGGCGTGCGTCGATATCGGCCACAAGCTTCCTTGCCCGGTCGGTTCGGGTCGACCGCCGGCCCCGACGGGGCGGCCCTCGACAATGAGTGCGGTCAGATAGCGTTCCAGACGCGCTTTCGCCAGCTATGCTGTCGCCGATGCGGCCGCCGAGTCTCTTTCCCCTGTTCGCCGAGGTCTCCACCCTGAAAGGCGTGGGGCCGAAAATCCTGCCGCTCGTCCAGAAGCTGGCCGGACCGCTGGTTCGCGACCTGCTGTTCCTGTCGCCCTCCGGCCTGATCGTGCGCCGGCCCATGACCGCCACGACCGCCGTCGAGGGCCAGGTCGGAATCTTCGAGGTCGTCGTCGACCGCCTGATCGTCCCCGGCAAGCCCGGCGCGCCGATCAAGGTCCGCGCCTCCGACGCCGACGGCTTCGTGCATCTGATCTGGTTCGGCGGCTCGGCCCAGCACATCGACCGCCTGCTGCCGAAGGGCGAGCGCCGGCTGGTCTCCGGCAAGGTCGAGCGCTTCAACAATGAGGTCCAGATCGTCCACCCCGACGTCTTCACCCTGGCCCAGGCCGACGACATCGCCGCCGTCGAGCCGGTTTATCCGGCCACCGCCGGCCTGACCTCCCGCGTGATCCGCAAACTGGTGCAGGGCGCGCTCGAGCACGCGCCCGAGCTTCCCGAGTGGCAGGACCCGGCCTGGTTGGCCAAACGGCGCTGGCCCGGCTGGCGGGCGGCCCTCGGCGCCCTGCACGCCCCCGCCGTTGAGCCCGACCTCCTGCCCGACACCCCGGTCCGCCAGCGACTGGCCTACGATGAACTGCTGGCCCACCAGATGGCCCTCGCCCGCCGTCGCCGGGCCCGCCAGATCACTCCCGCCCCGGTCGTCACGCCCGGCGAGCCTTCGGAAAGGGTGCTCGCCACCCTGCCCTTCGACCTGACCGGCGCCCAGGTCCAGGCCATCGCCGAGATCCGCCGCGACCTTGCTTCGGGCGAACAGATGGGGCGGCTGCTGCAGGGCGACGTCGGCTCCGGCAAGACCGCCGTGGCCGCCCTGGCCCTCGCCGACGCCGCCGCCTCCGGCTTCCAGTCGGCCCTGATGGCCCCGACGGAAATCCTCGCCCGCCAGCACTGGCAGCGACTGGCCCCGATGCTGGAAGCCGCCGGCGTGCCCACCGTCCTCCTCACCGGCCGCGACACCCCGGCCGAGCGGCGCGTCCGGCTGGCCGCTCTGGCTTCCGGCGAGGCCAAGGTCGCCATCGGCACCCACGCCCTGTTCCAGGACGCGGTCCGCTTCGACCGGCTGGCGCTGGCCGTGATCGACGAGCAGCACCGTTTCGGGGTCAACGAGCGCCAGCGGCTGCAGGCCAAGGGCGACCCGCGCACCGGCGGCGTCCACCTGCTGACCATGTCGGCCACGCCGATCCCGCGCACGCTGGAACTGACCCAGTACGGCGAGCTGGAGGTGTCGCGCCTGACCGAAAAGCCGCCCGGCCGCACCCCGGTGACCACGGCCGTCCTCCCGCTGGCCCGCATCGGCGAGGTGGCCAAGCGGCTCAAGGCCGCCCTCGACAGCGGCGCCCAGGCCTACTGGATCTGCCCGCTGGTGGCCGAGAGCGAAGCCACCGACCTCGCCGCCGCCGAGGCCCGCGCCACGGACCTGCGCCGCATCATGGGCGTCGAGGTCGGCCTCGCCCACGGCCAGATGGCCGGCGCCGAGCGCGAGGCGGTGATGGCCGAGTTCGCCGACGGCCGCCTGCCCCTGCTGGTCGCCACGACCGTGGTCGAGGTCGGCGTCGACGTGCCCAACGCCTCGATCATGGTCATCGAACACGCCGACCGCTTCGGCCTGGCCCAACTTCACCAGCTGCGCGGCCGGGTCGGGCGCGGGACCGCCGCCAGCACCTGCCTGCTGCTCTACGGCGGCGGCGACGACGGCCTTGGCGAGACGGCCCGCGTTCGGCTCGAGACCCTGCGCCGCACAGAGGACGGCTTCGAGATCGCCGAGGAGGATTTCCGCCTGCGCGGCGGCGGCGATCCCCTGGGCTTGAAGCAGAGCGGCTTCCCCGCCTACCGGTTCGCCGACCCCATCCGCCACCGCGAGTTGCTGCTCGCCGCCGCCGACGACGCCCGTCTGGTGCTCGGCCGCGATCCGGACCTGACCTCGCCCCGCGGCGAGGCGATCAGAGTGCTCGAGGCCCTGTTCGACTGGCGCAACGACCGGCCGGGCATCGACTAGGTTTCCTCAGGCTCTGCCGAGGATGACGGGGGTTTGACATGCAGTCATTTGCCTGCCTATTGTCTCCTCACACCGAGTGAGACCGATGCACGACGACAAGGTTTTCAAGGCGCTGGCCGACCCGACCCGCAGAAAGCTGCTCGATCTTCTCTGTGAGAAGAACGGCCAGACGCTCGGCCAGCTCTGCGAAAACCTCGACATGGCCCGCCAGTCCGCCACCCAGCACCTCGAGCTCCTCGAGGCCGCCAATCTGGTGAGCACGGTCCGGCGGGGCCGGGAGAAGCTTCACTTCATCAACCCCGTCCCGATCCATGAAGTCTACGAGCGCTGGGTGCGGAAGTTCGAAACGCAGCGGCTCAGCCTGCTGCACGACCTCAAACAGGACCTCGAAGGAGACCCGAAATGACGCGCGAAACCATCAGCTTCGTCTATGTGACCTACATCGCCTCCACCGCCGAAAAGGTCTTCGAGGCCATCACCAGACCCGAGCTGGCCCGCCGCTACTGGGGCCACGAGAATGTCTCCGACTGGAAGCCCGGGTCGAAGTGGGAGCACGTCCGCGCCAATGACGAACGGACCGTCGAACTCGTCGGCGAGGTCGTCGAGACGTCGCCGCCCACCCGCCTCGTCATCACCTGGGCCAACGCCTCCCAGGCCGCCGATCCGGACGCCTACAGCCGGGTGACGTTCGACATCGAACCCTATGACGACATGGTCCGGCTCACCGTCAGCCATGACGAACTCCAGGCCGGCAGCGGGATGGCCAACGGCGTCCAGAAGGGCTGGCCGGTCGTTCTCTCCAGCCTGAAATCCTTCCTCGAGACCGGCCGCGGCCTCGACGTCTTCGCCAAGCCGAAGGCGGCCTGACCATGGCCGGCCCCTGGACCGGCGGGTGCGCCTGCGGCGCCATCCGTTATGAGACGTCCGCCGAACCGGTGTTCCAGAACCTCTGCCAATGCCTCGACTGCCAGAAGCGCAGCGGCGCGGGGCACGGGTCCTGGCTGACCTTCCCCCGCCGCGCCGATATGGCGATAACCGGCGAAGCCAGCACCTGGCGGGTTGCGGCCGACAACGGCAACGAGAAGCTTCACGCCTTCTGTCCGACGTGCGGCACGCCCGTCCATCTGGCGTTCTCGTTCATGCCGGACATGATCGCGGTGCCCGCCGCCAGCCTCGACGATCCCGGCCGGTTCAGGCCGCAGGCGGTGACGTTCGGCGTCCGCGCCCATGCGTGGGACAGGCTGGATCCCACGCTGCCGAAATACGAACGAATGCCGGATAGCCCCGGTTAGGCGGCGCGTCGCCCCTGCCAGGCCGCCAGTCGCGCTTTGGCGTCCGCTTCAATATCGCCATAGAAAAGATTGTATGGGCGCGACTTTCTACGATCGGCCCAGCTGCCGGACTGGCGGAATGACTCCCGATCGGGTTCGCTGTAGCGCAGCAGGCCGTCGCGGCACTGGGTGGCGATCTCGCGCGCCAGGAGGGCTGGATGGGTCCCCCATTCCAGCCCTGTGGCGTTGGTCGCGCCGCGGTTCTGTCGCGCGGCCACCGGCGCGGTCGAGGTCGATCCCGTCACCGGGTTGACGCACAGCGCCTCGCGGTCTCCGAGCTCGACCAGCCGCCCACGCTCGTTCCAGACCAGCGCCCGCCTCAGCCGTCGTCGCGCCGCCCCGTCATTGCCCTCGCTGACCGGCGAAAAGCCGACCACGCAGCCCGTTTGCTCGCGCCGCTCGCACGCCGGAACCAGCGGCGACAGCCCGTCGGCCGGAACCACCACGTCCATCAGATAGGCCGCCACCAGCCGTTGGCGCAGCGCCGGATCGGGCGCCACCCGCTCGCGCAGCAGCCGTTCGACCAGTTCGCCGCCCTGCTCCACCCCCGCCAGCACGATCGGCCCGTCCGGATGGCGCTCAATCCAGGCCTCGAACGCCGCGACGACGTCCCGCCAGGCGAAGGCCCGGGCTTCCCGCGCATCGTCGCGCAGCGTCAGCCGGGTATACAGGCTGCCCTGCCGGTAGCGCGGCGCGCTGACCGGCCCCAGCACGGCGAACGGCCCCGCATAGTTGGGCAGCACCACCCGCCGCAGCCAGGCGTCCGCCTCCGGATGGCCGATCGGCCCGTTCCAGTGGCGTCCGCCGTCATAGGTGGTCGAATGCACGAAGAAGACGGCCGCCGGTCCGGACTCCGTGGCGCGGGCGTCGCGCAACGCCCAGGCGTCCGGCCGTCCGTAATCGGGCGCCGGCGGCGGCTGATAGGTCTGGAACGGCACCTGCGGGTCCAGCCCGGCCCGGAGGATGTCGCCGCGCCACACCGCCGAGGCCGCCGTCAGCAGGAAGACCAGCGCGAAGCCGATCCAGCCGACCCACTGCCGGAAGGTCAGCCTCGGCCCCTTCATCGATACGGGTCCGCCGTGGCCAGGAAGTCCTGCACATAGCGCCGGACGCCTTCTTCCAGCGGCGTCGACTGCCCCTCGAACCCGGCGGCGCGCACCCGCTCCATGCGGGCCTCGGTGAAATACTGGTACTTGTCGCGGATGCTCTCGGGCGTATCGACGTATTCGATCCGCGGCGTCTTGCCGGCCGCCGCGAAGGTGGCGTTGGCGAGATCGAGGAACGATCGCGCCTGCCCCGATCCGGCGTTGAACACCCCCGACACCGCCGGCGTCTCCAGCAGCCAGTCGATGATGTCCACCACGTCGTCGACGAACACGAAGTCGCGCATCTGGCCCCCGTCGGCGTAGGCCGGGTTGTGCGAGCGGAACAGGGTCACCGGCTCGTCGGCCGCGACCTTGGGCCAGATCTGCGCCACAACCGATTTCATGCCGCCCTTGTGGCCCTCGTTCGGGCCATAGACGTTGAAGAATTTCAGTCCCGCCCACTGGCTCGGAGACTGGCCCCGGTCCGACTGCCGCGCCGCGTACTGGTCGAACAGCATCTTCGAATAGCCGTAGGCGTTCAGCGGCCGAAGCGAGGCCAGCGCCTCAAGGCTGTCGTCGTCGTCGAAGCCCTGTTCCCCGTCGCCATAGGTGGCCGCCGACGAGGCGTAGATCATCCGCGCGTCCCGCAGCGCGCACCAGTCCCAGATGTCGCGCGACAGGGTGAAATTGGTCCTCAGGATCAGGTCGGCGTCCGCCTCCGTGGTCGAGGAGATCGCCCCCATGTGCACCACGGCGTCGACCTGTTCGGCGTGCCGCTCCAGCTGTTCGAACAACTCCTCGGGCTGCCAGAAGTCGGCGATCGGGTGTTTGGCGATATTCTTCCACTTGCCGAGGGCGGCGTCCTCCAGCCGGTCGCAGACGACCACGTCCGCCTGGTCCCGGGCGCACAGCCGCGCCACGATGTTCGATCCGATGAAGCCGGCCCCGCCGGTGACCACGATCATCCGCCGGCTCATCCCTGATCCTTCATCTTCTCGATCGTCCGCGAGGTGGAGAAGCCGTCCTCGAACGTCGCCAGTCTGACCTCCCCGCCCCAGCTCTCGACCAGGTCGCCGCCGACCACACCCTCGCGGGTGTAGTCCGCCCCCTTGATCAGCACGTCGGGCCGCAGCCGTTCGATCAAGGCCAGCGGCGTCGGCTCGTCGAACGAGGTCACCCGGTCGACGCTCTGCAGCCCGCCGATGACCACGGCCCGGCTGTCGAGGTCGTTGATCGGCCGTCCCTCGCCCTTGAGCCGCCGGACCGAGGCGTCGGTGTTCAAGGCCACCACCAGCCGGTCGCACCACGACCGCGCTTGCGCCAGATACGCGACATGCCCCCGATGCAGGATGTCGAAACAGCCGTTGGTGAAGCCGACCTTCAGCCCCTGCCGCTTCCAGCCCTCGACCACATGGGACAGCTCGTCCAGCGGCATCACCTTGGCGTGGGCCCCGGCCGCGTGCTGGCTCATCTCGGCGTCGATCAGCTCGGCCGGCGTGACCACGGCCGTGCCCGCCTTGCCGACCACCACGCCCGAGGCGAGGATGGCGAACTCCACCGCCGTCTCCAGCGACGCGCCGGCGCCCAGCGCCAGCCCCAGCGCCGCCAGCCCGGTGTCGCCGGCGCCCGAGACATCGAACACCTCGCGCGCCCGGCCGGGGAAATGTTTCGCCGCCTCTGCGCGCCGCATCAGGCTCATGCCCTTGCCGGCCCGGGTCACCACGATCGCCTTCGCGGTCGTCGTCCGCAGCAGCGCGCCCAGCGCCGTCTCGACCTCCTCGTCGGTGTCCACTGGCAAGCCCGTGGCGGCCGCCAGTTCGCTGGCGTTGGGCTTGATGAGGTCGACCGCGCCGTAACGGGCGAAGTCGCGGCCCTTGGGATCGACGATTACAGGCGCGCCGCTCTCCAGCGCCGCCGTCAGCGCCTGGCTGATCACCAGATCGCTGACCACGCCCTTTGCGTAGTCTGACAATAAATACACCGAGGCGTCGGTAAAGGCGGCGGTTTCCGTCGCCATTAAGGCCGTCGCTTCCTCGTCAAGCCGCAACAGCTGCTGGCCGGCGGCGACGAACCGCGTCTTGACGATCGTCTCCACGCCCGACCGGCGCTCGACCGCGTCTTCCACGCCCGCCTCGGCCGCGATCAGGGCCGCCAGCTCGTCCCCGGCCGCGTCCTGACCGGCCACGGCGCCCAGCCGCGCCACGCCGCCCAGCGCCGCGACGTTGCGCGCCACATTGCCGACCCCGCCGGGCATGGCCGTCCGGCGCTTCGTCTTCAGCACGGGAATGGGAGCCTCGGGCGAGATCCGGCTGACCTCGCCATAGACATAGCGGTCCAGCATCAGGTCGCCGACGCAGGCCACCTTCAGCCCGCGCACGCGCTCCAGCAGGGCCTGCAGTCCGCCGAGGTCGAGAGTCCGTTCAGCCATGACCATGGCCTAACGGATTCACGCGGCCTTCGCCATCCGCGCCTTGGTCAGGTCGTCGTAGGCGATCAGGTCGGCGCACAGCGCCTCGAACTGGTCCAGCGGCACCATGTTCGGCCCGTCCGACGGCGCGTTGTCGGGGTCCTGGTGGGTTTCCATGAACACGGCGTCCACGCCCACGGCCACCGCGGCCCGCGCCAGCACCGGCACGAACTCGCGCTGACCGCCCGAGGACGTCCCCTGCCCGCCCGGCTGCTGCACGCTGTGGGTGGCGTCGAACACCACCGGACACCCGATCTCGCGCAGGATCGGCAAGGCCCGCATGTCGCTGACCAGGGTGTTGTAGCCGAAGCTGGCCCCGCGCTCGCAGGCCATGACGTTCGGATTGCCCGCGCCGACCACCTTGGCGATGACGTTCTTCATGTCCCAGGGCGCGAGGAATTGCCCCTTTTTGATGTTGATGGCCTTGCCGGTCGCGGCGGCGGCCAGCAGCAGGTCGGTCTGACGGCTCAGGAAGGCCGGGATCTGCAGCACGTCCACGGCCTCGGCGGCGATGCGGCAGTGCTCTTCGGTGTGGACGTCGGTCAGCACCGGAAGACCCGTGACCTCGCGGATTTCGGCGAAGATCGGCAGCGAGCCTTCCAGCCCGAAGCCGCGCGCGGCGGTCGCCGAGGTCCGGTTGGCCTTGTCGAAACTGGTCTTGTAGATGATCCCGACGTTCAGCCGCTCGCCGATCTCCTTCAGCGCATGGGCCATCTCCAGCGCGTGCTGACGGCTTTCCAGCTGGCAGGGGCCGGCGATGAAGACGATGCGCTGGCCGCCGCCGATGCTGACGGGGCGCTTCAGGCCGTCCTTGATGTCGATGATGGCGTTGGGCTTGGACACGGCGATCTTTCCGGAATGACAGCGGAGGGGCGCGCGCCCCTTGCGGCGCCTGTAAGGCGATCAGGTGGCGCCGGACCTTCAGCTTGGCAAGCTACACGGAGCCCGGGAGCAAGGCCACCGCGCTTGGGACGACACCCGCCGGTCTGCTAGACTGGGGGCATGCCCGACCTCCCGCCGCTGATCTCCACCGCGGATCTCGCCGCGCGTATGGGCGAACCGGATCTCCGCCTCGTCGACGCCAGCTGGCATCTGGACGGCCGCGACGGCCGCCCGGATTTCGAGGCGGCCCGCCTGCCGGGCGCGGTCTTCTTCGACCTCGAGGCCAGCTCCGACCCGAACAGCGATCTGCCCCACATGCTGCCGTCCCCCGAGGCCTTCGGGGCCCGCATGGGGGGACTGGGACTCCGCGAGACCGATCACATCGTCGTCTACGACACCGTCGGCATCCGCTCGTCCGCCCGCGCCTGGTGGATGTTCCGGGCCATGGGCGTCTCGCGGGTGCAGACGCTGGACGGCGGGCTGCCCAAATGGCGGGCCGAGGGCCGACCGGTCGAATCCGGGCCGCCGGCGCCGGCGATCCCGGCGGTGTTCACCGCCCGACCGGACCGCGAGCTCCTCGCCGATATCGAAGCCGTCCGGGCCGCGCTGGCGGGCGAGGCCCAGGTGGTCGACGCCCGCGCCGCCGACCGTTTCGAGGGCCGCGCGGCCGAACCGCGCCCCGGCCTGCGTTCCGGCCACATGCCCGGCGCCCTGAGCCTGCCCTTTCCCCGCATCCTCAACCCGGACGGCACGATGAAGTCCGCGGCCGGGCTGGAGGCGGCCTTCCGCGACGCCGGCGTCGATCCGGACAGACCCGTGGTCACCAGCTGCGGCTCCGGCGTCACCGCCGCCATTCTCAGCCTCGGCCTCGCCGCCCTCGGCCGCCCCTCCCGCGTCTACGACGGCAGCTGGGCCGAGTGGGGCGGACGGGACGATACGCCGGTCGTCGCCGGCCCCTAGGCCCGCGGCGCCACCGGCTCGGGCAGCCCCGGCGGCACCACCTCATCGCTCTCGCCGCGCGAGACCACGGTCGCCGCCACCAGGTCGCCGGTGACGTTCAGCGTGGTCCGGCACATGTCGAGGAAGCGGTCGACGCCGAGGATCAGGCCGATGCCCTCGGCGGGCACCCCGACCATCACCAGGATCATCGCCACGACCGGCAGCGACCCCGCCGGCACGCCGGCCGTGCCGATGCCGCCGAGGATGCAGACCAGCATCACCACCACCTGCTGCCAGATGGTCAGGTCGATGCCGAAGAACTGGGCGAGGAACAACACCGTCACCCCTTCGAACAGGGCGGTGCCGTTCTGGTTGGCCGTGGCTCCCACGGTCAGGACGAAGCGGGCGATCTTGCGGGGCAGCTTGAGCTCGAACTCGGCGGCGCGCAGCGACACCGGCAGGCTGGCGTTCGACGAGGCGGTCGAGAAGGCGACGACCATCGGCTCGCGGATGGCCTGGAAGAATTTCAGCGGCGACATGCCGCCGAGGGTCCAGACCGCGATCGGATAGACCACGAACATGTGGATCAGCATCGCGCCGACCGCGACGCCGACATAGGCCGCCAGCCGCACCAGCAGGTCCCAGCCGAACAGGGCCGCGAGGTTGAACATCAGCGCCGCGATGGCGAACGGGGCCAGTTTGATCACCAGGTTGATCAGCTTCATGGTGATCTCGAACAGGCCCAGGACCACCTCCTGCAGCCGGTCGGTCGCCGGGCTCCGGGCCATGACCAGGCCGATGCCGAACAGCAGGGCGAAGACCATCACCGGCAGGATCTGGTTCTCGGCCGCGGCGGTGAAGACGTTGGACGGGATCAGGTCGAGGAAGAACTGGCCGAGGTTGATGGTCTCCGGCGCATTGCCGACGATCGAGGCCGCGCCGGCCTCCCCCTGGGCCAGCAGCGCCGCCGCAAGGTCCGCATCGACGCCGTCGCCCGGGCGGAACAGATTGACCATGACCAGCCCGATCACCACCGCCATGCCTGACAGGACCACGGTGAAGGCCAGGGTCTTCCACCCGGCCCGACCCAGCGCCTTCAGGTCGCCCATCTCGGCCACGCCGATGACCAGCGCCGAGAACAGCAGCGGGATCACCAGCATGAACAGCAGGCGCAGGAAGATCTGCCCCGCCGGCCCGGTGATGTTCGAGGTCAGCCACAGCACCCACGGCGCGTCGGCGCCCACCGCCAGATTGACGACCAGCCCGCCGCCCAGGCCGACGATGAAGCCGATGAGCATCAGCCAGTGCAGGGCGATCCCGCCGCGTTTCGTGGTTTCCATGTTTCCCCCCGGCGCGCGGCCGATGTCGTTATCGGATCGGCAGGGCGTAGATCAGGCCGCCCGGCCGAGCCTTCCATTGTGCGTTAAGCCCTCGCGCCAGGTCGAGAGATGAATCGGGCCCAATGTTTCGGTTGAATATTTCGCCATAATTTCCCGTGGCTTCAATGGCGTTCTTCGCCCAGTCCTTCGACAGGCCCATGCTCGCCCCGAGGTCGCCTTCGACGCCCAGAAGCCGGCGAATCTGCGGATCGCGCGATTCCTTGGCCAGTTGTTCGGCGTTGCCGGCGGTGACTCCCAGCTCCTCGGCCAGCACCAGGGCGTTCAGGGTCCAGCGCACGATCGACGTCCACGACTCGTCGCCCCGCTTCACCGCCGGGCCGAGCGGCTCCTTGGAAATCACATCGGGCAGGATGGCGTGCTGCTCCGGGTTTGGCAGCAGGGTCCGCGCCGCCGCCAGGGCCGAGATGTCGGCGCTGAACGCGTCACAGTCCTCCCGCGCATAGGCGTTGCGCGCCGCCTCCTCATTGGCCGTCACGACCGGCCGGTATTCGATGTTCCGGGCGCGGAAGAAGTCGGCCGCATTCAGCTCCGACGTCGTCTCCCGCTGCACGCACACCCGGGCCCCGTTCAGCTCGGCCGCGCTGGCCAGATCGAGCGCGCGGCGGACCAGGAAGCCCTGTCCGTCATAGTAGTTGATCCCGGCGAACCGGACCCCTTCGGATATCTCGCGCGACATCGTCCACGAGGTGGCGCGCCACAGCACGTCGATACGACCGCTGCGCAACGCGTCGAAACGCTGGCTTGAGGTCAGGGGCACGAAGCGCACGGCGTTGGGGCTGCCCAGCACCGCGGCGGCCAGGGCCCGGCAGAAGTCGGCGTCGAAGCCGCGCCATTCGCCTCGATTGTCGGTATAGGCGAAGCCGACCAGCCCTTCGTGCACGCCGCAATTCAGCCGGCCCCGGCGTTTGATCGCCTGCAAGGTGGGGCTGGCGAACTCGGGCGCCTCGGTCGCGGTCACGACCGGCGCGACCGTATCGGTCTCGTTCTTCCGGTCGCCGCCGCCACACGCCGCGACGGTCAGTCCGAGGACCAACGCCACGCCCGCTACACCCGCTTGCCGAACCACCTCTGTCCGCATGCTGCTCCTCGCCCTCGCGATTCCAGACCTTGCGCCCCTGCCCGCTTTAGAGGCTTTTGCCGGATGAACCGCAACCCTTCACCGGCTCCCGATGGCTGACCGCTCCGACCGAACCCGCCTGATCGCTTCGGCCACCCGCCGCGGCCTGGGCCGCCGCCCGGTCAGTCCGCCGGTCGAGCGCGCCTCGACCCTGCTCAACGATGCGCCCGGAGCCATGCGCGACGAAAGCGCCGGCCCGGTCTACGGCATCGAGGACCTGTCCGCCGCCCGCGAGCTTCGCGCCGCCCTGGCCGATCTCGAGGGCGGCGCCGACGCCTGGCTTGTGCCGTCCGGCCTCGCCGCCGTCACCGTGCCCCTGACGGCTCTGCTTCGCCCCGGCGATTCGGTGCTGGCCACCGATGCGCTTTACGGCCCCAGCCGCCGCTTCCTCAATCGTCACCTGAAGGCCCGCGGAATCGACAGCGCCTTCCACGCTCCCGGCGCCGGCGTGGACGACATCCTCGCGGCCCTGACCGACCGGACCCGGCTGCTGCTGATCGAATCGCCCGCGTCGCTGACCTTCGAAATGCTCGACGTCCCCGCCCTCGCCGCCGCCTGCCGGGCCCGCGGCGTGCTCACGGTGATGGACAACACCTGGGCCGCCGGACTCGCCTTCCGTCCGCTGACCCACGGCGTCGATGTCAGTGTCCAGGCGGTGACCAAATACGTCGGCGGCCATTCCGACCTGCTGATGGGCTCCATCGCCGTCGCCGACCCCGCCGTCGCCCGCCAGATCGGCGAAACCATCGAGGATCTCGGCTGGCGCGTTTCGCCCGACGACGCCTGGCTGGCTCTGCGGGGTCTCCGCACCCTGCCGCTGCGCTATGCCGAACAGGCCCGATCCGCCCTCTCCGTCGCCGAATGGCTGCAAACCCGTCCGGAGGTGGCCGAAGTCCTCTACCCCGCCCTGCCGGGCGCGCCCGGCCACGACCTTTGGGGCCGCGACTATGCGGGCGCCGCCTCCATCTTCGGCGTGGTCATGCGTGGCGGCTCGGAGACGGCCGCCCACGCCCTGATGTCGACGCTGGAGCTGTTCGGCCTCGGCTATTCCTGGGGCGGGTTCGAGAGCCTGATCACCCACGAGACCGGCCAGCTCGCCTTCCGTCGCTCGCCGCCGACCCTCGCCGGCGAACTGCTCCGCCTCCATGTCGGCCTCGAGGACCCCGCCGACCTGATCGCCGACCTGGAGCGCGGCCTCGCCGCCTGGCGCGCGGCTAGCTGAGCTTCGCCCGGGCCGCCTTCAGTTTCGCCTTCAGGTCGTCCCGCGCCTTCGTCTGCCGCCTGGTCAGCGCCGCCGCCCGCCGCTCCAGCGCCTCGCGCTCCGCCTCCATGGCCGCCGTCTCCTCCGCCTGGGCCTCGTCGAGCGCCGCCAGGTCCGCCTCCAGCGCCGCCACCTTCGCCAGCGCCTTCGCGTCCGATTCGCGCTTCGCCTTCGCCTTCGGCGCGGCTGTCCGCTCGACCTTGCCGATATCCACCGACAGTCCGCGCTCGATCAGCTCTCCCGGAGCGGCCAGCGCCGCTTCCCGGTCCGGACCGATGTCGATCTCCTTGGCCGAGCCGTCCTTGAACAGGTCGCGTCTGACGCCCCACGCCTCCAGCGCCCTGGCCCGCGACGGCGCCGCCACCGTCCACGAGTGGAATCCGTCCGAATAACAGAACACCTTCAGCTTGCGGGCCATCCCGACCCAACGGCCCCGGCCGCCGCCGGTTCAGTCCAGTTCGATCCACACCGGCGCGTGGTCGCTGGCCCGCTCCCGCCCGCGCACCTCCCGGTCGACGCCCGCGTCGGTGAGCCGCGCCGCCGCCGCCGGGCTCAGCAGCAGGTGGTCGATGCGCAGGCCGGCGTCCCGCTCCCACGCCTGCCGGAAATACTGCCAGAATGTCCACGGCGGCGGATCTTGCGGGTACCGCTCGCGCAAGGCGTCGGTCCAGCCCTGGGCCAGCAGCCGCGCGAAGGCCGCCCGGCTCCCGGGCTGCAGCAGGGCGTCCTTCTTCCACGAGCGGCTGTTGTAGATGTCGGCCTCGGTCGGCACGACGTTATAGTCCCCCGCCAGCACCACGGGCGCGCCGGTGGCCAGCAGCGCCGCCGCATGGGCGTTGAGCCGCTCCATCCACGCCAGCTTGTAATCGAACCTGGGTCCCGGCTGCGGATTGCCGTTGGGCAGGTACAGCGACGCCACCAGCACCCCGCCGACCGCCGCCTCCAGATAGCGGCTCTGAACGTCCGCCGGATCGCCCGGGAGACTTCGCCGCGTCACCACGGGTTCGGCGTCCCGGGCCAGGACCGCCACCCCATTCCAGCGATGCTCGCCGTTCCAGACGGCGTGGTAGCCCATCGCCCGGATCGCCGCGGCCGGAAATTGGGCGTCGGTGGCCTTCAGTTCCTGCAGGCAGGCCACGTCCGGACGCGCCGCCTCCAGCCATTCCAGCAGATTGGCCAGCCGGGTGTTGACCCCGTTGATGTTGAAGGTGGCGATCCGCACCGGAGCTCAACGGCGGGCTTCGGCGCCGGTTGCCGCGCCTCGCCCACGAAAAAGCCTCCGCCGCTTTCGCGACGGAGGCCCTTCGAACTCAGACGTCCTGGGACGCGAGAATCAATCGCTTTCGCTGTCGTCGTCGACGCTCGTGATGAGCGCGAAGCCGGCGACCGCGGCGGCGATGAAGATGACGCCGGCAGGAATGCCGCCGGCGAATTCGCTCGACTCGGTCGAGGCGGCGCCGACCCGGTCACCCACGCGGGCGGCGGATTCGGTCGTGGCGAAAGCTTGGCCGGCGACAAGCATGGTGCCGACCAAAACGGCGGTGGCGATCTTCTTCATGGAAAACTCCCTTAATGGCCAAGCTATAGGCCGCGATTTTCGTGACGTTTCAACCTTCAGGCCAAGGTTTTCTCATCAGAAGTTGTGTCCCGGGGTCCTTTTGCCCCGGACCGTTGCGCGGGCGCATCACTCGCCTCGTCGAAAGGCGGATCAGACCCGTGAGCCCGTGGCGCGCCCAGCAGGACTCGAACCTGCAACCGTCCGCTTAGAAGGCGGGTGCTCTATCCGGTTGAGCTATGGGCGCCCGGGCAGCGGCTCAATATAGCGCGAGGCGCGGTAGGCAAGCCGGCGTCTAGTGCGTCCAGGGGACCCGGCGGTTGGTGGCGAAGTTGTCGGCATAGGCCTTGAGAATCACCGGGGGCTCCTGCGGCTCGTGCAGGCGGAACGGGATGCCGTAACGCTCGGCGTAGGCGATCGCCTCCTCTTTCGAGTCGAAATCCAGCCGCACCTGGCCGTTCATGTCCGCCGAGCTGGTCCAGCCCATCAGCGGATCGATGCTGCGCGCCGAAGCCGGTTCGAATTCGAGCCGCCACTGTCTGGTGTTGGCCTTGCCGGACTGCATGGCGGTCTTGGCGGGGCGATAGATGCGGGCGAGCATGGAGACGTCCTGGTGGTGGGCCGCGAGGGCTCATTGCGCTCCTGATAGCGGCTGCTCCACGGCGGGTCCACCACCGCTTGGCGCATACCCTCGAACCCCCTATCAGGAGCGATCGTCAGTGAGGGGAACACGCCTATGAGTCGCCACCGCAGCCGCACCCTGGGCGATCGTCCGCTGTCCCCCGAAACCCTGATGATGGGCTACGGCTACGATCCAGCCCTGTCGGAGGGCTCGATCAAGGCGCCGATCTTCCAGACCTCGACCTTCGTGTTCAGGTCGGCCGAGGACGGCAAGCGTTTCTTCGAGGTCGCCTACGGCCTGCGCGAAAAGGACCCGGACGAGGCGCTCGGCCTGATCTACTCGCGGATCAACAATCCCAATCTCGAGATCCTCGAGGACCGGCTCGCCGTCTGGGACGACGCCGACAAGGCGCTGGTCTTCTCCAGCGGCATGGCGGCGATCTCGACCACCATTCTGGCGCTCAGCCGTCCGAATGACGTCGTGGTCTACACGGCGCCCGCCTATGGCGGCACCGAATACCTGTTCGACCGCATCCTGCCCCGCATGGGCGTCGAGACCGTCAGCGTCGCCGACTGCGACGGCGGCGAGGCCCTGACCCGCGCCATCGGCGAGGCCGCGGCCGCCGCGGCATCCCGGGGCGGCCGGCTGGCGGCGGTCTACGTCGAGACCCCGGCCAACCCGACCAACCAGCTGATCGACCTCCAAGCCGCCGCCGCCGCGATCCGCGCCCTCGGCCAGGCGGAAGCGCCGCCGCTGGTGGTCGACAACACCTTCCTCGGCCCGCTGTGGCAGAAGCCGCTCCAGCACGGGGCCGACCTCATCCTGTATTCGCTGACCAAATACGTCGGCGGCCATTCCGACCTGATCGCCGGCGCCTGCATGGGCCGCGCCGACCTGATGGGACGGGTCGCCGAGATGCGCACGATCTGCGGCACGGTCACCGACCCGCACACCGCATGGCTGTTGATGCGCAGCCTCGAGACCCTGCACATCCGCATGGAGCGGTCGCAGCGGAACGCCATGGACCTGGTCAGCCGCCTGCGCGGCCACGCCAGGATCGAGGCCGTGCTGGACGCCGGCGGAGCCGAGAGCTCTCCGGCCCAGCAGGCCATCTTCGCACGTCAGTGCTCGGGCGCGGGCTCGACCTTCTCCCTGCGGCTCAAGGGCGGCGAGGCGGAAGCCTTCCGCATGCTCAACGCCCTGCGTCTGTTCAAGCTGGCCGTCAGCCTGGGCGGCACCGAGAGCCTCGTCTCCCACCCGTCCAGCACCACCCATTCGGACTACAGCGCCGAGGCCAAGGCCCGCTGCGGCATCGGCGACAACCTGGTCCGGCTGTCGGTCGGCATCGAGAACGTCGACGACCTGTACGCCGATCTTGAACAGGCGCTGGCGGCCATCTGACCGGCCCGGTCGACGACCGCGGCCCGGTCAACCCGGGCCGCGTCGGATCGGAAGGTCGCGAAGGGCCGACGACCGCGGCCTACTAGCCGGCCGCGTCGGGTCGGGAGGTCCCGAAGGGCCGACGATCGCGGCCTACTAGCCGGCCGCGTCGGGTCGGGAGGTCCCGAAGGGCCGACGACCGCGGCCTACTAGCCGGCCGCGTCGGGTCGGGAGGTCCCGAAGGGCCGACGATCGCGGCCTACTAAAATGGTCGGGGCGAGAGGATTCGAACCTCCGACCCTCTGCTCCCAAAGCAGATGCGCTACCAGGCTGCGCTACACCCCGATCCAGAGGCGCGGTGTTTGCCACGCGCCGCCCCCCGCCGCAACGCGGAACGGAGCCTATTCGGCGAAGAACGGATGGCGGACCTTGTCGCCCGGTTTGGCGGCGATCTCGTCGGCCCGTCCGGCGCGCAGCTCCAGCACGCCCATGGCCGGTCCGTTCGAGGGGATGATGGCGTCCGAGTTGGGCGGGGCGTTCTTCGCGATCGAGACGATGCGGCCGTAGGGGTCGATGTAGATGATATCCAGCGGGCTGGGCGTGTTGTGCATCCAGAAGCCGCGCTCGGCCACGTCGGGGAACTGGAACAGCATGCCGCGGTCGTCGGCCAGCGGCTCGCGGTGCATCAGGCCGCGCTGACGCTCCATCTCGTCGTCGGCGATCTCGACCATGAATCGGTGCTCGCCGGTCGAGGTGGTCACCGTCAGCGCCTCCAGCGGCTCCCCGTTGGGCCCCTGGGCCGTACCCGCGCCCGCGCATCCCGCCAGCAGGACCAAACCGGCGAGGCCGGCGAGAAAGCCGCGACGAACCAACATCATTCCATCCTCAGGACCATTCCGCCGCAGACTGCGCCGATCAGAGCGCGCGGCAAACCCAGTCTAGCGCGCCCGGCCGCCGCTGGGGAGGCCGGTCAGCCGGTCGGGCGGATTTCCGCGACCACCAGCCCCTTCGGGCCCTCCGCGAAGCGCACGGCCACCGCCTCGCCGGGCAGCAGGTCGTCCAGCCCGCAGCGTCGCAGCGTCTCGACATGGACGAAGATATCGCCGGGCTGGCCGTCCCGGACCACGAAGCCGTAGCCCTTGGTGCGGTTGAACCATTTGACCACGGCCGTCTCCATGCCGCCGCTGTCGTCGAGGACAGGCAGGGCGCGGCCTTCCCGCCGCAATGCGTCGTAGCCGCGGCGGGGAAGGTTCACGGCCTCGGGGTCGCCCTCTCCCAGGTCATGGACCTCGGTCACCTGCCAGCCCTTGGGCCGGCGGGCGCAGTCACAGGTGATCGGGGCGCCCTCCGCGGCGCTGTCGCGTCCGCTGTCGCGCAGGCTGGAGATGTGCAGCAGCACATCCTTCATATCGGTCAGGCTCGGCTCATCGGGTACGATGAAACCGTATCCCTTGCCGGGATCGAACCATTTTATCCGGCCGGCGATCCGCACCGTCTCGACCGTCTCAACGCCCTCGTAGTCGGACACAGTCTTCCCCCGGCCCGCGATCAGTGCGAGCGGCGGTTATTTAACACGGTTCTGTGAATGTCGGAAAAGCCAAAAACGTAAGTTTCAGCCCGAACGCGAACATTTTTTTCAACTGATGCCTGTAACCGCTTCCAACGGCGGGGCCTGTCGGCCGGGGATCGGGCTCGCCGGGGTGGGATCGTGCTTGAATGCGCCGATCCATGGCGACCGCGCCGGCCGGGCGGGGTTCGGAAGACGGCGGCGTCAGCGATGTAGAGGGAAGCCCCGCGTGGCAGTCCCTAGGGGAGTCGAACCCCTCTTTTCAGGTTGAAAACCTGACGTCCTAACCGATAGACGAAGGGACCGCGGCGCGGGGAAGCGGCGATATAGCCGCCGATTCCGAAGGGTGCAAGCGGCTTTGCCGTAGAAAATGCCCGAGGTGATCGACGTTTACGCCATCCGCGGATCGGCGACGTCCTCGATCTCGAACTGCACGCCCCGCCGGCCGTTCCAGTCGTCCGCCTTCAGCCGCCCGGCGACGCTCAGACCGCCCTGCCCGGCCAGCAGCGCCTTGCCCGACGGCAGGTCGGCGCAGCGCCAGGCGATGGCCTTCACGGACGCCCCGTCCGCCCCGACCAGCCGGCAGCGCACATGGCCGCCGTTCATGGCCACGGGGTCTCGCACGGCGACATGTTCCAGGGCGAACAGCGGCTCGGGATTGGCCGGGCCGAACGGAGCCAGCTGCTCGAACTGTTGGAATAGCGCCCGGGACGCCGCCCCGGGCTCGATCAGGGCGTCGATCTCGACCCCGTCCAGCGCGTCCGCCGCGGCCTGCTCTCCGGCCATCCGCTCGTTGAGAAAGTCGCGCAGCCGCCCGATGTCGTCGGCCTTGACGGTCAGCCCCGCCGCCATGGCGTGGCCGCCCCCGGCCAGCAGCACGCCGGCCTCCCAGGCGGCCTGCACCGCCCGGCCCAGGTTCATGCCCGGCTGCGACCGGCCCGAGCCCTTGCCGACGCCGTTGACCGCGTCGACCCCGATCACCACCACCGGCTTGCGCCAGCGCTCGCGCAGCCGGCCGGCGACGATGCCGACCACGCCGGGATGCCAGTCGGCCCCCTCGATCACCACGATCGCCGAGCCGTCGGCGTGGGCGCCGGTGGCCTCGACCATGCGGGTCGCCTGTTCCGTCACCTGCCGCTCGACCTCGCGCCGGGCGATGTTCAGCGCGTCCAGTTCCTGCGCCAGTTCGCGCGCCTCCTCCGGGTCGTCGGTCGACAGCAGCCGCGCGCCGAGGTCCGATTTGCCGATCCGCCCGCCGGCGTTGATGCGCGGCCCAAGAATGAAGCCGGCGTGATTCGACTTGGCCGGCCCCGGCTCGCTGCCCGCCGCCGCCAGCAGCGCCCGCAGCCCCGGATTGCCCCACTCCGACATGACCCTGAGGCCCAGGCTGGTCAGCGCCCGGTTGAACCCGGTCAGGCCGGTGACGTCGCAGATCGCGCCCATGGCGGCCAGATCCAGCCACTGGCGGATATCCGGCTGCTCGCCACCCTCGAACATACCGCGCCGCCGCGCCTCGCGGTTCAGCGCCGCCAGCAGCACGAACACCACGCCCGCCGCCGCCAGATTGCCCTGCCCGGAGTTGCAGCCCGGCCGGTTCGGATTGACCACGGCGGCGCAGACCGGCGGATGCTCGCGCATCATATGGTGGTCGATCACCACCACCTTCAGCCCGATCGCCGCCGCATGGGCCACCGCCTCGTTGGCCGCCGCGCCGCAGTCGACGGTGATGACCAGCTCGGCGCCCGACGCCTTCAGGGTGTCGAAGGCCTTCGGGCTCGGACCGTAGCCCTCGGTGACCCGGTCGGGCACATAGATCGGCAGGTCCGCGCCCATGGCCCGGAACCAGCGCACCAGCAGGGCCGCGCTGGACGCCCCGTCGACGTCGTAGTCCGCGAACACATGGATCGAGGCCTGCGCCTGCAGGGCGTCGAGGATCGCCTCCGCCGCTGCGTCCATGTCCATGAAGCTGGACGGATCGGGGAACAGCGCCTTCAGCGTCGGCTGCAGGAAGTCCGCGCCCTGGTCGGCCCCCACCCCGCGCGCCGCCAGCGCCCGCGCCAGCGGCTCCTCGAGGTTCAGCGCCTGCATATGGGCGCGGATCAGCGCCGCCTCGGCCGGCCTCTGCCGCCAGGCGCGTCCGGACAGCGAGCGGGAGACGCCCAGAAACGCAGGCAGGCTCCCCCCGTCGGCCATCAGACCGGCCGTGTCGTGCGAATGCGCTGGATGGTCCGGGTCGAGGAATCCATCACCAGCGTGTGGGTCGAGACGAAGCCGTCACGGACCAGCACCCCGTCCAGCATGGCGCCCTTGGTGACCCCGGTGGCCGCGAACACCGCGTCCTTGGACACCAACTCGTGCAGGTCGTATTTCCGGTCGAAATCCTTGACCCCGGTGCGCTCGGCCCGGGCCCTCTCGTCGTCGTTGCGGAAGATCAGCCGGCCCTGGAAATGCCCCCCGACGCATTTCAGCGCCGAGGCCGCCAGCACGCCCTCGGGCGCTCCGCCCGATCCCAGATACAGGTCGATGCCGGTCTCCGGCTCGGCGGTGTGGATCACGCCCGCCACATCGCCGTCGGTGATCAGCAGCACCTTGGCCCCGACCTCGCGCAGGGCCGCGATCAGTTCGGCGTGGCGCGGCCGGTCCATGACGCAGACGGTGATGTCGCGCGGATCGACGCCCTTGGCCGCGGCCAGCGAGCGGACGTTGTCCTGCGGCTTCATGTCGAGGTCGACGGTGCCCGGCGCATAGCCCGGCCCGATGGCGATCTTGTCCATATACGTGTCGGGCGCATGCAGCATGCCGCCCTCGGCCGACATCGACAGCACGCACAGGGCGTTGGCCATCGCCTTGGCGGTCAGGGTCGTGCCTTCCAGCGGATCGAGGGCGATGTCGATGGCCGGACCTTTGCCGGTGCCGACCTTCTCGCCGATGTAGAGCATCGGCGCCTCGTCGCGCTCGCCCTCGCCGATGACGATCTTGCCGTCGATGTCGAGCGCGTTCAGCGCCGTGCGCATGGCGTCGACGGCCAGTTGGTCGGCCTGCTTCTCGTCGCCGCGACCGATCTGGGCGTAGCTGGCGATGGCGGCCAATTCGGTGACCCGCGCCGCGTCTGCGGCCAGCGTCGAAGCGTAGGGGGCCGTGACGGCCATGGCGTTCTCCTGAGGACGATGATCCCGGGATTCTGTCGTCCCGGCGAGCGTTGGCGTGGATTAGCGGCGGGGAATCGGCGGCGGCGCGCGGCCCCGCTCACGGACGCGCCGGGCGAATTCCTCGATCTCGGCGGCGGTGTTCTGCGTCACGGGCGCGACCTGCACCGCGTCGACCCGGGCCCGCACCGCCTCGGCGAAGGCGGCGGGATCTTCATTGAGCGTCCATTCGATGCGCGAGACCTCGCCCGCCAGCGCCCCGCTCGTCACCCGCAGCGTATTGACCTCGGCGGCGACCACGGCCGGGTCGGGTTGGGGCTCGGGCGACTTCGGAAAGTCGGCCCAGCGGGGGTATTCGCGGTTGGCGTCGACCAGCGCCTGGACCCGCGGCGCCACGGGCGAGGTCGGGTCCGTCTGCGGATTGAACGCTCCCACGCAGGCCGTCAGACCGGCCGAGGCGACGGCGGCGGCCAGGACCGCTGCGAATTTCCGGATCGGCGCGTTCATTTCAGGGCCGGTCATATGCCATGATCGCGACCGGCGGAAGGGCGACGGCGGCCCTTGCGTCCGATCCTGACGCCCTCCCCCGGAGTCCCTGCGCATGGCCAAGCGTCCGATCCCCCCGCCTCCGGCCCCCGGAACCGACGCCCCGCGCCCGGCCCGCAAGTCCGGCCGCCCCACCTCGGCCAAGCCCCCGCGCCCCCGCGCCGCGAAGGCCGCCGCCGCGCCCCAACCGGCCGCGGAGCCCCGGCCTGCCCCCGATCCCGCCCTCGCCTTCCCCGGCGCCGACCAGCGCCAGATGCTGGAGACCCTGTCGCTCAACCTGGCCAAGGCGGCCATGACCGCCCAGGCCGCCATCGCCGAAGCCGCCCTCAGTCAGGCCGACCGCCCCGCCGCTCTGTCGCCGGACCCGTTCAACGTCGGCCCGGCCATGACCCAGGTGATGACCGGCCTCGCCTCGCGCCCCGACAAACTGTTCGCCGCCCAGGCCGACCTGTTCAACCGCTACATGGATCTGTGGGCCTCGACGACCCGCCGAGCCGCCGGCGAGGACGTCCCCGCCCCACCCTCGAAGGACAAGCGCTTCAAGGATCCGGCCTGGTCCGAGAACCCGATGTTCGACGTCATGCGCCAGTCCTATCTGGTCACCGCCGACTGGATGAACGGCCTCGTCTCCAGCGTCGAGGATATCGATCCGCGCACCAAACGCCGGGCCGAATTCTTCACCAAACTGCTCACCGACGCCTTCTCCCCCTCCAACTTCCTCGCCTCCAACCCCGCCGCCCTCAAGGCGCTGGCCGAGACCAACGGCGAATCGCTGGTGAAGGGGATGCAGAATTTCGCCGCCGACCTGGAGCGCGGCGCCGGCAAGCTGAAGATCAGCCAGGCCGACTACGGCCGCTTCGAGGTCGGAAAAAACGTCGCCACCGCCCCCGGCCAGGTGGTCTGGCGCGACGAGCTGTTCGAACTGATCCAGTACGACCCGGCCACCGACCAGCAGCGCGCCATCCCGCTGCTGATCTTCCCGCCCTGGATAAACAAGTTCTACATCCTCGACCTCCAGCCGGAGAACTCGATGATCCGCTGGCTGTCCAGCCAGGGCTTCACCGTCTTCGTCTGCTCCTGGGTCAATCCGGACGTCGACAAGGCGAACTACGGCTTCGACGACTACCTCCAGAAGGGCATCTACCGCGCCGTTGAGAAGGCGCTCGAGCAATCGCAGGCCGACCACATCAACACGGTCGGCTACTGCATCGGCGGCACCCTGATGGGCGCGGCCCTCGCCCACATGGCGGCGCACAACGACGACCGGGTCAGCGCCAACACCTTCTTCGCCGCCCAGCACGACTTCGCCGAGGCCGGCGACCTGCTGCTGTTCACCGACGACCACTGGCTCAACGAGATCGAGCAGCAGATGGACGCGGCCGGCGGCGTCCTGCCCGGCGCGGCCATGGCCGAGACCTTCAACGCCCTGCGCGCCAACGACCTGATCTGGTCCTTCTTCGTCAGCAACTATCTGATGGGCAAGGACCCGCCCGCCTTCGACCTGCTGTTCTGGAACGCCGACCAGACCCGGATGCCCAAAGCCCTGCACATGGACTATCTGCGCTCGATGTACGGCCGCAACGCCCTGTCGCAGGGCCAGTTCGAGATCGGCGGCGTTCGCGTCGACCTGTCGAAGGTCCGCATCCCGCTCTATTTCCAGGCCAGCCGCGAGGACCACATCGCGCCCATGGCCTCCGTCTACCGCTCGGCGAAGGCCTTCAGGAACGCCGCCGTCACCCTGACCTTGGCCGGCTCGGGCCATATCGCCGGGGTGGTCAATCCGCCCGCCGCCAACAAATACCAGCACTGGCTCAACCCGGCCCTCCCCGACAGCCTTGTCGAATGGCAGGCCGGGGCCGAGGAACGCCCCGGCAGCTGGTGGAGCCACTGGGCCGACTGGCTGCACGCACGCTCGGGCGACTGGGTCCCGGCGCGGAATCCGTCCAGAGGACCCCTGAAGCCCATCGAACCCGCCCCCGGCGCCTATGTGAAGGTCAAGTCTTGAACCGCACCCCCAACGTCCTGCTGGCCGTGACCAGCGTCCTCGCCCTGTTCCTGGTCGCCTTCAGCGCCATCTCCACGGCCACGGCCGAAAAGGCGCCGGTCTACCTCGCCTGCGCCCTGTTCAGCGCCCTCGGCTTCATCGTGCTGAACGGCCTGTGGATGCACAGCCGCAAGCGCAAGCCCAAGCCGCTGATCGACCGCGCCACCCCGGTCACCCTGATCATGGCCATGGTCTTCCCGCTGGCCATCATCCTCTCGGCCGCCCTGCCGCTGATCGCCCCGAACGGCGACTACGGCCTGATGCTGATCATGGCCGGCGTCTGGACGGGCCTGACCCTGCAGTCGGCTCGCGCGGCGCTCAAGCAGGCCTGAAGCTCAACGCCACGCCGTTGTTGCAATAGCGCTTGCCGGTCGGCCGCGGCCCGTCGTCGAAGATGTGCCCCTGATGCCCCAGGCAGCGGGCGCAGTGATACTCCGTGCGCGGAATGCCGATGCCGTAGTCCGTCTTGGTGCCGATGTTGGCCTTGATCACGTCGTAGAAGCTCGGCCAGCCGGTGCCGCTCTCGAACTTCCAATGCGAGCGGAACAGGGGCAGCTCGCAGCCCCGACAGACATAGGTCCCGCGCCGGTGCTCGTTGTTCAGCGCGCTGGTGTACGGCCGCTCCGTCGCCTCGTGCCGCAGCGTCTGATAGCTCGCCGCCGGCAGCCGCGCCCGCCATTGCGCGTCCGTCAGCCGTCGGAACGGCGAGTCTGCATACTGTCGCTCCGAGGCGTCGGCCGGCCCGGGCGAGCAGCCGCCCGCAGCGAGGGCGCCGACGGTCAGCATCAGATGGCGGCGGGAAAGATGGGTCATGATCCTGATACGTCGGAGCGAGGGCCGCGGTTTTCAAGCATCTCCCTCCCGATGGGGAGGGTCAGTTCAGCCCCGTCCCCTCGTCCAGACCCAGCATCAGGTTGAGGTTCTGCACCGCCGCTCCCGACGCCCCCTTGCCGAGGTTGTCCAGCAGGGCGACCAGCCGGACCTGCTCCCCGCCCCGGTCCCCGAACACGTGCAGCCGCATGCGGTTGGTGCCGTTCAGCGCCTCCGGATCGATGCCGGTCATCGCCTCGGTGACCTCCAGGTCCGCCACCTCGACGAAGCGCGCGCCCGCATAGGCCTCGGCCAGCGCCCCGTGCACCACCTCCACCGACGGCGACCCCGGCAGGGCCCCCAGATGCAGCGGAACCTCGACCAGCATCCCCTGCCGGTAGGACCCCACCGCCGGCGCGAACAGCACCGGCCGTTCCAGCCCGGTGTGCGTCGTCATCTCCGGCACATGCTTGTGCTTCAGCGTCAGGCCATAGGCGCGATACGCCTCCGCCCCGGCCTCGAACTCGGCGATCATCGCCTTGCCGCCGCCGGAATAGCCCGACACCGCATTGACCGTCACCGGCCACCCCGCCGGCACGATCCCTGCCGAGACCAGCGGCCGCACCAGCCCGATGAAGCCCGTCGGATAGCAGCCGGGGTTCGACACCCGCGTCGCCCCCGCGATCTTCTCCGCCTGCCCCGGCGCCATTTCCGCGAAGCCATAGGTCCAGGCCGGATCGACCCGATACGCCGTCGAGGCGTCGATCACCCGCACCGCTGGATTGTCGATCATCGCCACGGCTTCCTTCGCCGCCTCGTCGGGCAGGCACAGGATCACCGCATCGGCGCCGTTCAGCGCCTCGCGCCGCGCCTTGACGTCGCGCCGCCGGTCGCCGAGCAGGAGCAGCTCGAGGTCGGCGCGCGCCTCCAGCCGCTCGCGGATCTCCAGCCCCGTGGTCCCGGCCTCGCCGTCGATGAAGATGGTGTGGGTCATGTCAGCTCAAAAATAGAAGCCGAGCCGAGAGTCGTTCGGCCCAAGGACTGCTCCCGCCTCAGATCTCTGGAGGTCGGAATGAACGACCAGTTGTCGGCCGTCAGCGAAAGTCAGCGTCAATAGCAGGCCGTTCGCTTCCACCTGCTTGAGCGGTTTCTCCAGTAGCCCGTGGAAGGTAATCGGCTGGCCGTCAAACCACTCGCGATCATGAACGGTCTCTCGACCCTTCTCGTCGATGTAGGTGACAAGTGCTCCTGCCTCGACCCGGCATCCGTTCTCGAACGCGAAAATCACAGCCGAACAGTTGATCGTGATCTGGTTGATCCAGGCCTCGCCATCCAGGAGGAACTGAATCTGATCACTCGGTGGAAACGGCGTCATCGTTCGCTCCAAAAAGAAAAAGGGCGCTCCGGTTTCCCGAAGCGCCCCCATCCATACCGTGGTGAAACGGCTTAGCGCTTCGAGAACTGGAAGGACTTGCGGGCCTTGGCGCGGCCGTACTTCTTGCGCTCGACGACGCGGCTGTCGCGGGTCAGGAAGCCGTGCGGCTTCAGGACCGGGCGCAGCGCCGGCTCATAGTGGGTCAGGGCGTGCGACAGGCCGTGGCGGATGGCGCCGGCCTGGCCCGACAGGCCCGAGCCCTGGACCGTGCAGTCGACGTCGAACTGGGTGACGCGGTCGGTCACTTCCAGCGGCTGGGCGATCATCATGCGCAGGATTTCGCGGGCGAAATACTGCATCTGATCCTTGCCGTTGATGGTGATCTTGCCGGTGCCCGGCTTGATCCACACGCGGGCGATCGCGTTCTTGCGCTTGCCGGTCGAATAGGCGCGGCCCTGGGCGTCCAGCTTCTGGACGTACACCGGGTGCTCTTCGCCCACGCCGGGGCTCTGCATGCCCTTCAGGGCGTCGAAGCCGGTCAGGGTTTCGGTGGCCGGGGTTTCCACGGCGGGCGTTTCAGCAGTCACGTCGGTCATGCTCAGACGCTCCGGGTGTTCTTGGGAGACGCCGACTTGAAGTCGATCGTTTCCGGCTGTTGGGCTTCGTGGGTGTGCGCGGCGCCGGCGAACAGGCGCAGGTGCGTCATCTGCAGGCGGGCCAGCGGGCTCTCCTTGGGCAGCATGCGCTCGACGGCCTTCTCGAGCACGCGCTCGGGGAAGCGGCCGTTCAGAACCTTCTCGGGGGTCGTCTGCTTGACGCCGCCCGGGTGGCCGGTGTGGCGGTAGTAGATCTTGTCGGTGTTCTTCTTGCCGGTGAACACCACCTTGTCGACGTTGGTGACGACGACATAGTCGCCGCAATCGACGTGCGGGGTGTAGTCGCCGCGGTGCTTGCCGCGCAGACGGTTGGCGATGAAGGTCGCGAGACGGCCCACCACGACGCCTTCGGCGTCGATATGGATCCACTTCTTCGTGACCTCGGCCGGCTTCAGCGAAGCCGTGGTGCTCTTCAGCATGACGAGGGTTCCTGGGAGGGGACGAACAGAGTGCCCGTCCCGGGCGACCGGGAGGAGCGGAAGGCGCGCTGATAGAGGAAGGGTGTGGCCGGGTCAAGGTGGGATTTGTCCCTGCTATCCCATTACTTCCTTACATTTCAATGTGATACGCACTGCGGTATTAAAATACCTTATCACCCCCTTCTCCCCTCCGGGGGAGAAGGGGGCTCGCGGAGCGAGACGGATGAGGGGGAGGCCCGCGTCTGACCCGCTGGCCACCAGCTCACGTCCAACAGCCCCCTCATCCGAGCGGCTCCGCCGCCCACCTTCTCCCCCAAGGGGAGAAGGAAGCCGTGACGCTGTGCTTACAGTTCGCGGATCTATAGTCGGGTTCAGCGGAAAGTATCCGGCAATATCAATGACATCATCGATTCTCGAGCCAATCTTCCCGCCATAGGAAGACCCGCCCCTACACTCCTGCCCATCCCGTCGACGGGGAGGGCGTCGGATCCACGTTCTCGATGACGGCGGGCTGTGGTCGAGCGATGAAGCCCGGGCGGAGGAGAGCCCGGGGGTCCTCGTTGGAGGTCGATGGATGGCCTCTGCTTGCTCGCCGCGCGCCTTCGGATGGAACCGCTACATGACTGAGCACGGTCAGCACGTTCCGCCTTCCGGCCTTCCCGCAAGGGGCGGTCCGGGACGCCGGTGAGGCCCGAGAAGGGCCGCCAGCCGGCGGGGCGAGTGGATAACGGCCACGCGGGGCGGCAGTCTCGTCGAAACGGTAACACTACAACAGCACCGGGCGAGGCCCGGCCGTCCCGCTCCCTCCCCACACCGCTTGGAAGCAAGCGGCGCTTCCGGCTGCGCCATTGTCACAGAACCCTGATGACCATCGCCCTCCGCGCCGCCATAACGCCCTGTCCCTTCGGAGTCTCCCATGCGCCTGCAACGTCGCGACCTTCTCACCGGCTCGGCCGCCGCGATCGCCTTCGCCGGCCTCGCCCGCAACGTCCAGGCCCAGACCGCGGCGACAGAGGAAACCTACGTCAACGAGGTGCATGGCTACGGCCCGCTGGTCCGCGATCCCAACCGCCTGCTCGACCTGCCCGAGGGCTTCACCTACCAGGTCATCTCCCAGAGCGGCGACACCATGGACGACGGCCTGTTCGTCCCGGGCCAGCCCGACGGCATGGGCTGTTTCGACCTCGGCGGCGGCAAGGTCGCCCTGGTCCGCAACCACGAACTCAAGGGCTCCAGCGGCCTGCACCGCAACCTCGGCCCCGGCGGCTTCCATCAGGAGCGCATCGGCCTGCTCGACCCGTCGAAGGGCTACGACACCTACAAGGACGGCCGCGCCCTCCCCGGCGGAACCACCACCCTCGTCTATGACCTGGAGACCCGCCGCACCGTCAGCCAGCACCTGTCCCTGGCCGGAACCTCCACCAACTGCTGCGGCGGCCACACCCCCTGGGGCAGCTGGCTGACCTGCGAGGAGAACACCGAGACCGCCGACACGGCCGACGTGACCAAACCCCATGGCTTCGTCTTCGAGGTCCCGGCCACGGCCACGGGCCTCGTCGATCCGGTCCCCCTCAAGGCCATGGGCCGGTTCGAGCACGAGGCGGTCTGCGTCGATCCGGGCACGGGCGTCGTCTACCTGACCGAGGACAAGAACGACGGCCTGTTCTACCGCTTCATCCCGGTCACGCCCGGCCGTCTGGCCGAGGGCGGCCGCCTCCAGGCCATGGCCTTCAGGGACAAGCCCGGCGCCGACTCGACCAATCAGGAAGCCCGCGAATGGGCCGTCGGCGATTGGCGCGAAGTGGTCTGGATCGATCTGGACGACGTCGAATCGCCAAACGACGACCTGCGCCACCGCGGCCACGCCGCCGGCGCGGCGCTGGTGGCCCGCGGCGAGGGCATCTTCTGGGGCGACGGCGAGCTCTACATGACCGCCACCTCGGGCGGGCCCCTGCGCCGCGGCCAGATCCTGCGCCACGTCCCCTCGGCCGGGGGCGGCCGCATCCAGCTGTTCCTCGAAAGCGCCGACGAGCGGACCATGAACATGGGCGACAACATCACTGTCGCGCCCTGGGGCCACCTGGTCGTCTGCGAGGACAACTACTCGTCCGACATCCGCAACCACCTCAAGGGTGTCACCCCGGACGGCAAGGCCTATACGATCGGCCGCAATGTCTTCACCGGCAACAGCGAGTTCGCCGGCGCGGTGTTCTCGCCCGACGGCCAGGTCCTGTTCGTCAACATCATGTACCCCGGGATCACCTTCGCGATCAGAGGACCCTGGACCTCGGTCCGGACATGAACAGGCGCGGTTGCGAACGTCGGACCAGCCACAGGTTCACCGTCGCGATCGCCAGCACCAGCGCCGCCCCCGCCTGATGCAGGGCGCCGAGCCACAGCGGCACGGCGTGGATCAGGGTGACGACGCCCAGCGCCGCCTGCAGCCACAACGCCGCCGCCAGGGTGAAGGCCGCCGCGCCCAGCCCCTCGGCCAGCCGCCACCGCCACGCCTGCCACGCATACAGGGTCCCGCCGAGCAGCAGGCCGTAGGCCATCGCCCGGTGATTGAACTGGACCAGCCCCTGGTCGTGCAGGAAGGCCAGCGCCCCCTGCCCCCACTCGATCGGCGGCAGGATCTCGCCGTTCATCAAGGGCCAGTCGGTAAAGACAAAGCCGGCCTTGGCGCCCGCCACGAGACCGCCCAGCAGGCACTGCAGGAACACCGCGCCCAGCAGGATCGCCGCGCCCCGGCTCCAGCCGACCGGATGCCGCGACCGCTCCGCGCCGTTCCACGCCTCCAGCCCGGTCCAGACCAGACCCATGAAGATCAGCAGCGCCAGTCCCAGGTGCACGGCCAGCCGCTCCGGCGCCACGTCGATCCGCTCGCTCAGCCCGCTGGTCACCATCCACCACCCGATCAGCCCTTGCAGACCGCCCAGCGCCAGCAGCACCGCGCAGCGCCCGATCAGCCGCCGCGGAATCTGGCGGAACGCCAGGAAGACCACGAACGGCACGGCGAACACGCCGCCGATCAGCCGCCCCAGCAGCCGGTGGAACCATTCCCAGAAGAAGATGCCCTTGAACTCGCCCAGACTCATGCCGGCGTTGACCTGCGCGTACTGCGGAATGGCCCGGTATTTCTCGAACGCCTCGGCCCAGTCGGCCGCGTTCATCGGCGGCAGGGCGCCCATGATCGGCTTCCATTCGGTGATCGACAGGCCCGATCCGGTCAGCCGCGTCACCCCGCCGACCACAACCATCGCGAAGACCAGCGCCGCCGTCGCGAACAGCCAGATCGCAACCGCCCGACTTTGATCGCCTCCGCTGAAACGCTTCATTCGACGCTCGCCATCCCGACCGTTACACTGGGCGACGCGCCGCTGGTCCGGCGCCCGCTTGAGCGGTATGCCCGCCCACGGTGGCGAGATCGAGTCGGTTTTCGGCGCCGGAGCGTCGCAGGTCAGGAGAACGCGGTTGCCATACGCCGACATCGTAATCGCCGCTCTGGGCGCCTTCGCCCTGGCCTGGACCGCCGACCAGTTGACCGGACGGCGCGGCCTGTTCGCCACCTCGCTGGTCTCCGGCGTCGCCGCCGTGGCGGGCTGGTTCCTGGCCATCCGCGTCTTCGCCGTCTCGACCATGGACCAGTGGACCTGGGTCGGCTGGTCGCTGGCCGCCTCGGCCCTCGCCCTGGCGACCTTCTTCCTGTTCCGGAACAAGCGCTGACATGGGGCCGCGCAGCCGCCGCTTCATCGCCATGCTCGGCGTACTCGCCTTCCTGGTCTTCTGGATCTGGGGCGCCATCGCCCTGCGCGACGCCCTGCCGCCCGGCCAGCTCATCGACCTCGTGGTCTTCGCTGTCGCCGGAATCGGCTGGGGCGTACCGCTCTACCCGCTGTTCAAATGGGCGGAACGCGGCTCCGGCAGGCGGTGAAATCAGCCGTCGCGGCGGGGCCGCGGTTTCCGGGTCAAGGGAAGAATGGTCGGAGCGACAGGATTCGAACCTGCGACCCCTTGACCCCCAGTCAAGTGCGCTACCAGGCTGCGCCACGCTCCGAGAGGCGCTCCCTATAGACGGGGCGCCGTCGCCCCGCAAACCCAAAAGCGACCTGTCAGGCGGTTCTCGAAAGAACGGCCTCGAGACGCGCCCGCGCACCCTCCAGTTCGGCCAGGATCTGCCGCAAGCGGATCGACGAACTTCCCTGCGGCACCGCCGCTGCGGGCGGCGCTCCGGCGCCGGCCTCCGGCTCGAACGGTACTGCGCCGTCCGGGTCCCCATAGACGGCCAGCCGCTTCAGCCCCTGTTCGCGATGCAGGCGCTGCACGCCCTTGATGGTCAGGCCGTCCTCATGCAGCAGCCGTTTGACCGCCTTCAGCAGCACCACGTCCTGCGGGCGATAGAAGCGCCGCCCGCCCGCCCGTTTCAGCGGCGTGATGAACGGGAACTTCGTTTCCCAGAAGCGCAGCACGTGCTGCGGCGTCCCGACCTCGTCGGCCGCTTCGGAAATGGTGCGAAAGGCGTTCGGGCTCTTGGCCACGGCGCGTCAGGCCTCCACGACGGCGTCGTGAACCCGGCCCTTCATGATCTGCGAGGCCCGGAAGCTGATGACCCGGCGCGGATGGATCGCCGCCGGCTCGCCCGTCTTGGGGTTGCGGCCCATCCGGGCGCGCTTGTCGCGAACTTGAAAGACACCGAAGCCGGACAGCTTCACCGTCTCGCCGCGCTCGAGGGATTCGATGATCAGCTCAAGGGTCCGCTCGACGAGGGC
Organism: Brevundimonas sp. LjRoot202; assembly: GCF_964253355.1. Taxonomy (NCBI): domain Bacteria; kingdom Pseudomonadati; phylum Pseudomonadota; class Alphaproteobacteria; order Caulobacterales; family Caulobacteraceae; genus Brevundimonas; species Brevundimonas sp. LjRoot202. The sequence goes on from NZ_CAXUQW020000001.1 coordinate 413,764, forward strand.
CGAACACTCCTGCCGCGACAGGCCGACCTCCTCGTGGACCGCCTCACACAGGTCCGCCCGCGTCAGGGTCTGGTGCTGAGCCAATGGTCCGCTCCCCTAGAAAAGTCCGTCACGCCCATAAAAGAGCAAGCGCCTTCAAATGGAAAGCCGAATTGCGCCCTACAGGCGAAAGGCGCAGGCGCCCCAGGTCAAACCGCCGCCCATGGCCTCGGCCAGAACGAGGTCGCCGCGCTTGATCCGTCCGTCCTGAATGGCCGCGTCGAGCGCCAGCGGGATGGAGGCCGCCGAAGTGTTGGCGTGCAGGGCCACAGTCGAGATCACCTTGTTCTCGTCCAGCCCCAGACGGTCGCCCACCCCCTTGATGATCCTCTGGTTGGCCTGGTGCGGCACGAACCAGTCGACGTCGGCGATCTCGATGCCCGAGGCGGCGCAGCAGGCCGTGATCGCCTCGGCGATATTGACCACGGCGTTGCGGAACACCTGGTTGCCGGCCATCCGCAGATGCCCGACCGTCCCGGTCGTGGCCGGACCCCCGTCGACGTAGAGCAGGTCGGTCTTGGTCCCGTCGCAGCGCAGGGCGAAGCCGAGCAGGCCGCGGTCGGCCTTGGTCCCCTGCCCCTCGCGCGGCTCCACGACCACGGCCCCGGCCCCATCGCCGAACAGCACGCAGGTCGACCGGTCGGTCCAGTCCATCAGCCGGGTCATCTCCTCGGCGCCGATGACCAGGGCGCACCTCGCCATGCCGCGCGCCACGAAACCGTCGGCGACGCTGAGGGCGTAGACGAAGCCCGAGCAGACCGCCTGGACGTCAAAGGCGATGCAGGTCGGCACGCCGAGCTTGCGCTGCACGATCGAGGCGACCGACGGGAAGGTCATGTCCGGCGTCGTGGTGGCCACCACGATCATGTCGACGTCCCCGGCGCTGCGGCCGGCGTCGGCCAGCGCCCGCTTCGACGCCTCCACGGCCAGATCGCTGGTCGGCTGGTCGTCGCGCGCCTTGTGCCGCTGGCGAATGCCGGTGCGCTCGACGATCCACTCGTCCGAGGTGTCGACGATCTTCGCCAGGTCGGCGTTGGTCACGACCTGTTCCGGCAGGTAGGAACCGACGCCGGTCACGGCGCTGCGAATGACGCTCACTGGGGAGTCTCCATGGCCGCATCCTCTGCGGCCGGCTGTTCAAGCACGACGGTCAGCCGGTTCAGGCTGTCGCTGACCTTCTTCAGATAGTCGCTCCGCGCCAGTTCGACAGCGATGCGGATCGCATTTCCGTAGCCCTTGGCGTCGGCGCCGCCATGGCTCTTCACGACGATGCCGTTCAGGCCCAGCAACGGCCCGCCGTTGATGGTGCTTGGATCGATCTTCTGGCGCATCCGCCTGAGCGCCGGCAGGGCCAGCAGGGCGCCCGCCTTGGCCGGCATGCTGGAGGTCAGCGCCTCCTTCATCAGGGTCGAGATGAACCGCGCGACCCCCTCGGCGGTCTTCAGGGCGATATTGCCGGTGAAGCCGTCGGTGACGACCACGTCGACCGTGCCCTTGGCGATGTCGTCGCCCTCGACGAAGCCCCTGTAGTCGAGCCCGAACCCGCCTTCACGCAGGATACGGGCGGCCTCGCGGACCTCCTCGTGCCCCTTCATGTCTTCCGAGCCGACGTTCAGCAAGCCGATGGTCGGACGATCGGTCCCGCCGGCCGCGCCGTGCACCGCCGCGTGGAACGCCTCGCCCATAATGGCGAACTCGACCAGCTGTTCGGCGTCGCTCTCGATATTGGCTCCGACGTCCAGAACCGCCGTGACGCCCCGCAGGGTCGGCCAGCTGGCGACGATGGCCGGCCGCTCGAGCCCGTGGGCGGACATGCGCAGGATCAGTTTGGAGATGGCCATCAGCGCGCCGGTGTTGCCCGCCGAGACGACCGCGCCGGCCTCACCCAGTTTCACGGCCTCGATGGCGTTCCACAGGCTCGAGCCCTTGCCCCGCCGCATCGCTTGGGCGGGCTTCTCGTTCATGGCCACGACCTTGTCCGTGTGGCGCACCTCGCAGATGTCGTCGCCCAGGGCGCATCTGGCCATCTCCGCCCGGATCGAGGCCTCGTCGCCGTGCAGCAGAAAGCGCACGCCCTCGCCGCCGTGGTGCCTTCGGTAATCGCGCACCCCCGCCACCACGACCGGCGGACCGTGGTCCCCGCCCATGGCGTCGAGCGAAATCAGAACTGGGGATGACAAGCCGCTTCGACTCCGTCGCGCCTTCAGCCCGGCGCTCGTCTGGGGCGACGATAGCGCCGCACCGAGGGGATGCAACCGCGCCGCCTTTGCGTCAACCTTCGTCGGACGGCCGAAGCTGCTTCAGCACCGCGAAGGGCGAGATTTCCGTCGGCTCCGGGGGCTGCACGAACTCCGCGCCGGGCTTGCGGGGGAAGGGATCCAGCCGCAGCGCCAGCTGCTCGACCGCATATTGCCCCAGGTCAACTTGTCCGCCCTCGATCGGATCGGGCGATTCGTCGTCCAGGGTGATGACGATCTCGTCGGACTCCTCATCGACCGCCTCCGCCAATGATACGGCGAAGGGGGCGTCGATTTCGACCGGCAGCGGTTCCAGGGTGATGCCGCAGGTCTGGGCGAGGCTGGCGCGCACCCGGCCGGACAGCCGCCAGCCGCCGGGCGACGGTGCGAGGGTCATCTCCGCCACGAACGTGTCCAGTGAGGCGAGGTCCAGGGCCTTGGCGATGCGGGCTCGCGCCGCCGCGTCCGGCTCCAGGGTCCGGGTTACGCCGCCGCCGACCTGATGCAGCCGCACCGGCTCGCTGTAGGGCAGGTCCACGCCGGTCATCCCTTGATCTCCGCCCAGTCGGGCCGCGCCGTGGCGGCCTTGAAATCCTGCGCCGCCAGTCGGGCGCGGCTGGCCAGCGCATAGGCCGCCAGGGCCTCGCCCGCAGCCGGCTCTTCGCTCTCGAATACGTTGCGGGCCAGGCTCGCGGCCAGGCCGGCCGCGTCCCCCGAGCGCAGCGGCGGCTCATAGGCGGTCATGCGGCCGTACATCGCCTCGCCCAGCTTGCGCATCTTCTTGCCGACCGAGATGTCGCCAACGCCCAGCTCACGAAGCGCATGGTCCAGCGCGGACACATAGACGTCGAACAGGGCCTGCGCGGCCTCGCTGCCCGCCTCGCCCTCGTCGCGCAGCCGCATGACCAGCAACAGCACATGCAGGGTGTAGAGTTCGAACCGCGCGTCGATGCGGTCCGCGACGCCCATCCGCGTATAGAAGCCGGGGTCGCGCGCCTGCCGCACCGCCAGTTCATACAGCGGCTCGCCCAGACGCTCGCGGGGACGGGTTCGGAACAGATTCTGAAGCATGATCGTGCGGCCCCTTTTCCGCCGCGCCGTTGAACTAAGGCTCGGGTCCGGTTAGGTCAAAGACCTTGTTCTCTCGCAGGCGCCGTCCATGCTCCGTACCAAGCTCCTTTTCGCTGCCCTTTCAGCCGCAGCGCTGACCGCCGGATGTGCTCCGATGGTGGGTCAGAACGGTTTTCAGGCCATCGATGCCAAGCCTGCCGACATCGTGGCGGGGACCGACACCAAGCAGACCGTGCTGACCAAGCTCGGCACGCCGTCGACGACCTCGACCTTCGAGCGCGACAACATCTGGTACTACATCAGCCAGGTCACCGAGAAATACACCTACAACCTTCCGCAGGTGACCCAGCGGACGGTCACCGAGATCACCTTCAACGATGCCGGTCAGGTGGCCGAGGTCCGCACGCTCGGGCTCGATGACGGGCAGCACGTCGCCATGAACCGGCGCGAGACCCCGACCCGCGGTCGTCAGCTGACCATCCTCGAACAACTGCTCGGCAACGTCGGCCGCGGCCAGCTGCCGCGCACGGACGAGGATGTTCCCGGCCAACGCCGTCCCGACTAGGGCCAGGCGCATCGTAGACACGGAAACGCCCCGGAGATCGCTCTCCGGGGCGTCTTTCGTTGCGCTTCCGCCGCGCTCGAAGAACGCGGCGGAAGGCCGGTGATCAGCCGACGTTGCCGCTGGCCAGCACGGCCAGCAGCAGCAGGGCGACGATGTTGGTGATCTTGATCATCGGGTTCACCGCCGGACCGGAGGTGTCCTTGTAGGGATCCCCCACCGTGTCGCCGGTCACCGCGGCCTTGTGGGCCTCGGAGCCCTTGCCGTGGACGACGCCGTTGCGGTCGGTGAAGCCTTCCTCGATCACCTTCTTGGCGTTGTCCCAGGCGCCGCCGCCCGAGGTCATCGAGATGGCCACGAAGAGGCCGGTCACGATCACACCCATCAGCATGGCGCCGAGGGCGGCGAAGGCGTGCGCCTTCTCCGGCTGGATCATCAGCACCACGACGAACAGCACGATCGGCGACAGCACCGGAAGCAGCGACGGTACGATCATCTCGCGGATCGCCGCCTTGGTCAGGATGTCGACGGCCCGGCCGTACTCAGGCTTCACCTCATAGGTCATGATGCCGGGGTTCTCGCGGAACTGGCGACGGACCTCGGCCACGACCGACTCGGCCGCGCGGCCCACGGCCATCATCGACATGCCGCCGAACAGGAAGGGCAGCAGCCCTCCGAACAGCAGCCCGACGACGACGTACGGATTGGTCAAGGCGAAGTCGATCGCGCCCATGTTGGCGAAGAAGGGGAACTCCGCCGCATTGGCGGCGAAATACTGCAGGTCCGAGGTATAGGCCGCGAACAGGACCAGCGCGCCGAGGCCCGCCGAACCGATCGCATAGCCCTTGGTCACGGCCTTGGTGGTGTTGCCGACCGCGTCCAGGGCGTCGGTCGAGTGACGGACTTCCGACGGAAGCCCGGCCATTTCGGCGATGCCGCCGGCGTTGTCGGTGACCGGTCCGAAGGCGTCCAGAGCCACGATCATCCCGGCGACGCCGAGCATGGTGGTGGTGGCGATGGCGATGCCGAACAGGCCCGCCAGCTGGTAGCTGGCCACGATGCCGACGATGATGGTCAGGGCCGGCAGGGCCGTCGATTCAAGTGAGACGGCCAGACCCTGGATGACGTTGGTGCCATGGCCCGAGACCGAGGCGTTGGCGACCGAGCGCACCGGGCGGAAGTTCGAGCCGGTGTAGTATTCGGTGATCACCACGATGGCGGCCGTCACGGCCAGCCCGACGAGGCCGGACCAGAACAGGTTCATGGCGGTGATCGGGTCGCCGCCGACGGGCGTGACCACGGCGTTGTCGGGCAGCAGCTGGTTGATCACCAGCCACAGGGCGCCGACCGAGAGGACGCCGGTGACGATCAGGCCCTGATAGAGGGCGCCCATGATGTTCTGCTTCTTGCCCAGCCGGACGAAGAAGCTGCCGATGATCGATGTGACGATGCAGACGCCGCAGATCGCCAGCGGCAGCAGCATCATGGTCTCGACGTAGGGCAGGTCACGGAAGAAGATCGCGGCCAGCACCATGGTGGCGACCGTGGTCACCGCATAGGTCTCGAACAGATCGGCGGCCATGCCGGCGCAGTCGCCGACGTTGTCGCCCACGTTGTCGGCGATGGTCGCCGCGTTGCGGGGATCGTCCTCCGGAATGCCGGCCTCGACCTTGCCCACCATATCGCCGCCCACGTCGGCGCCCTTGGTGAAGATGCCGCCGCCGAGACGCGCGAAGATGGAGATCAGCGAGGCGCCGAAGCCCAGCGCCACCAGGCCGTCGATGACCTCGCGGCTGGTGCTCTCGAAGCCCACGCCCATGGTCAGGAAGGCATAGTAGCCCGCCACGCCCAGCAGGGCCCCGCCGGCCACGAACATGCCGGTGATGGCCCCGGACCGGAACGCCAGGTCGAGACCTTTGGACAGGCTCTCCGAGGCGGCCTGAGCGGTGCGGACGTTGGCCCGGACGGAGATCAGCATCCCCGCGAAACCGGCCAGGCCCGACAGGACCGCGCCAATCACGAAGCCGAAGGCGGCCCACTGGCCGATCAGGAACCAGGCGGCGATCAGGATGACGACGCCGACCATGGCGATGGTCGTGTACTGCCGCCGCAGATAGGCAGAGGCGCCTTCCTGGATCGCGGCGGCGATCTCGCGCATCTTGTCGGTGCCGGTCGAGGCCTTCATCAGCGAGGCGGTCTGGACCAGTCCGTAAAGGACCCCCAGCGCGCCCGCGGCGATGACAAGCCACAGATAGTTACTCATGGCGTTTCCAAACCCTGTGTTCTAGAGGCGCCCGGACCCTTGGCGCGGCGGGCGTTATTCGCCTCTTTCCGCCTTCCGGTCCCCCCGTGCGCACCGGACGCGAGTCTGCGTCCCTGGGGAAATGCGGCGGAAACGTGCCAAATGCGCCGGAGCTACGCAACAGGGTTGGTGAACGAGGCTCAGCTGCCCCGCAGGCCGGTGCGCCGTCGCGGCGCCTGGCTGACGACCTCGACCCGGGTCACGGCCCCGCGTCCGGCGATAGGCACCGCCGCGCGCATCAGGCTGGCCGACAGCGCCGCCCCGTCGATTCGGGTCCAGTCATCCGCCACCACGAACGGCGTCCGGTGCCCGGCGCGAACCAGGGCGTCGCGCAGATAGGCCTCTTTCGGTCGCATCGATTCGGGGGTCGCGGAGCCGCCGAGGTGCAGACGCAGCGAGACGAAGACGTAGTTGCGGATACGCCCGCCGGCGATGATCGGCAGGCCCACGCCGGCGATGGCTAGGCTGGCGCCCGACGCCGGCGTGTCGCCGGCGTCGGCGATCGTGGCCGCGGCGAGGGACGGCAAGGCGACGGAGGCGGCGATCAGGTCACGGCGGCGCATGGATCGACCATGGGGCGCGCGCCTTGAGATTTCGTTGTCAGCCGTGGGTGAAGCCGGGCCGGTCGATGGCGACCGGCTGACCGGCGAACCGGGCGACGATCCCCTGCCCCGCCACGACCCGGCCGATACGGGTGAGCCGAAGGTGGCGCCGGTCCGCCTCGCGCCGCAACGCGGCCTCATCGGCGGCGCGGGCGGTGAAGGCGATCTCGTAGTCGTCGCCGCCGGTGACCAGCTTTTCCAGCGCCGCCTGTTCATCCACCCGGCCGTCGTACCAGGCCTGGCCCGCGGCGGATCGGGGCGTAACCTCCAGGTCGATCTCTATGCGGGCCCCGCTGGCCTCGGCCATGTGTCCGAGGTCAGCGACCAGCCCGTCGGAAATATCGATGGAGGCGCTGGCGAAGTCGCGGATCGGTCCGGTGAATTCGACGCGCGGCGTCGGCATCCGGTACTGCTCGATCAGGGCCGCGATACGGTCCGGCTCAAGCGACAGCTTGTTCTGCGCCGCCTGCAGGCCCAGCCAGCCGTCGCCGATGGAGCCGGTCACGAACACCAGATCGCCGACGCGGGCGCCGGCGCGACCCACCGTGCGCCCCTTCGGCGTCCAGCCCAGCAGGGTGATCGAGAAGCTGGCCGGTCCCGGCGTGACCACGGTGTCGCCGCCGAGCAGGGCGACGCCGAACGCCTTCTGGTCTGTGCGAAGGCCATCTACGAACGTCTTGCGCTCGGGCCAGCCGCAACGCTCGGACCAGTGACAGGCGAGCAGATAGCCGAACGCCTCGGCGCCTTTTGCGGCCAGATCCGACAGGTTCACCCGCAGAAGCTTCCGCGCCACGGTGTCGAGCGGGTCGGTGGACAGGAAATGAACGCCCTCGACCAGGGCGTCCTTGGTCAGGACGAGGTCGTGTCCGGCCTTTGAGGGGACGACCGCGACGTCGTCCTTGAGGCCCCGGCCCCATTCAGGGTGGGCGAGGGGCGCGAACAGCCGCCGGATGGTCTCGAACTCACCGGCGACATCGACCGCCGCCATCAGGAAGCGCGGGCGTCCCGCGCCACGCCGTCCAGGGCGGCGTTGACGAATTTCGCCTCCGCATCGTCGAAGAAGGCCTTGGCCAGTTCGACATACTCGTCGATCACGATCTCCTTCGGCACGTCCTGTCGTTCGCGCAGCTCCCAGGCGCCGGCGCGCAGGAGAGCCCGCAGGGTCGAGTCGAGACGCTCGAGTCGCCAGTTGGAGGCCAGGCGCGCCTTTACTGCATTGTCGATGTCCCGTTGTCCGCCGACCACGCCCCGCACGATCTCGGCGAACCAGGCCTCGTCGGCCTCGGCGAGCGGCTCCCCCTCGATGTCGGCGTCGAAGCGATGGTTCGAGAACTCGGTGATGACCGTCTCGACCCCCTCCCCGGCCAGCTCCATCTGATACAGGGCCTGAACCGCGGCGAGGCGCGCCACGGTGCGCGCGCGGCGCTGCTTGCTGGTCAGCTGCGGCTCGGCGCGCTGTTTTTCGGCTTCGGCGAGTTGCTCGAGCACGGACTTGAGGCTGGCGGGTTCGGTCACGACGCCAGTCCTACGCGCAGCCGCTTGCGCAAGGCAATCAGATCGAGACAGGCGCGGGCCGCGCCGCCGCCTTTGTCACCTTCGCTGATGCGGGCCCGGGCCCAGGCCTGGTCTTCGTCTTCGGTCGTCAGGATGCCGTTGCCGATGGCGACGCCCTTGAGGCCGAGGTTGCGCAGCCCCGCCGCCGACTGATCGGAGACGATCTCGAAGTGGTAGGTTTCGCCGCGGATGACGCAGCCCAACGCGATATAGCCGTCGTAACGCGGCGCGGTCGGGAAGCGGCCGGCCTCCTCCGCCAGGGCGATGGCGGTCGGGATCTCCAGCGCGCCTGGCACGGAGACGACGTCGAACTCGACCTCCTGGGCGCGCAGGGCGTCCTTGGCCCCTTCCAGAAGGGCGTCGGCCAGGTCGTCATAGAAGCGCGCCTCGACGATGAGGACGCGGAAGGGGTCGCTTATGATTGGTCTTCTCCGTCCATGTCGCGCCAGCCGACGATGCGCAGGCCGTAACCCTCCAGCGCGGTGGGATTGGGGCGGGTCGAGCTCATCACGATCATGTCGCGCACGCCGAGATCCAGCAGAATCTGGGCCCCGACGCCGTAGTTGCGCAGGGCCCGGTCGACGGCCTTGGGCTTGTCGATGCCGGCCAGCCGTTCGGCCAGGCCGTGCAGGTCGGGATCGCGCAGGAAGACGGTGACGCCTGCGCCGTTATGGTCGCCGATCGCTCGCAGCGCCCGGGGCACGTAGTCCTGACGCGCCTCGACATGGCCGAGCAGGTCGGCGGCGAAATCCACCTGGTGCATCCGCACCAGCGTCGGCTTGCCCGGCTCGATCTTGCCGTGGACCAGCGCGACGTGTTCGTGACCCTCGATGGTGTTCCGGTAGAGCATCAGGCGGAACGGCCCGCCGTGGATGCTCTCGAACGGCGTGTCCATGACCCGCTCGACGTAGCGTTCGGTGCGACGGCGATAGGCGATCAGGTCGGCGATGGTGCCGATCTTCAGCCCATGCAGCTGGGCGAAGGCGACGAGGTCGGGCATCCGCGCCATCGAGCCGTCATCGTTCATGATCTCGCAGATCACGCCGGCCGGCGTCAGCCCGGCCATGCGGGAGATGTCGACGGCCGCCTCGGTGTGGCCGGTGCGGACCAGAACGCCGCCGTCACGGGCGACCAGCGGGAAGACGTGGCCCGGCGAGACGATATCGTCCGCCCCCCGGGTCGGATCGGCGGCGACCTGCACGGTGCGGGCCCGGTCGGCGGCGGAAATGCCCGTCGTGACCCCGTCCTTCGCCTCGATCGAGACGGTGAAGGCGGTGCCCATGCTCTCGCGGTTCTCGGCGGACATCGGCGGCAGGCGCAGCTGGCGCGCGCGTTCGCCGGTGATGGCCAGGCAGATCAGGCCGCGCGCGTGGCGAGCCATGAAATTGATCTGGTCCGGTGTGGCGAACTGCGCCGGGATGATGATGTCGCCCTCGTTCTCGCGGTCCTCGGCGTCGACGAGGATGTAGGGCTTGCCGTTGCGGGCGTCCTCGAGGATGTCCTCGATGGAGCTGATCGGGCTGTCGTTCATGTTGGCCGCCAGTTGCATCACGCCGTCTCCTGCCACCGCGCGAGGTATCGCGCCAGCATGTCGATCTCGAGATTGACCGCGTCCCCGGGCTTGAGGTCGCCCAGGGTCGTCGCTTCCCAGGTGTGGGGAATGATGTTCAGGCCGAAGGTGCGGCCCTCCACCGCGTTCACGGTCAGCGATACGCCGTCAACCGTGATGGAGCCCTTGGGCGCGATATAGCGGTGCAGCGGCTCCGGCGCCTCGATCACGATCCGGCGGGAGCCGCCCTCGGGCGTGACCGAGACGACGCGGCCCAGCCCGTCGACGTGGCCCGAGACCACATGGCCGCCCATCTCGTCGCCCAGTCGGGCGGCGCGCTCCAGATTGACCCGGTCGCCCTCGCTCCAGTCGCCCAGCGTAGTCTTCGACAGGGTCTCGCCCGAAACCTCGACCGCGAACCAGCCCGGTCCCTTTTCGGTGACGGTCAGGCAGCAGCCGGCGTGGCTGATCGAGGCGCCGAGGTCGATGCCCGACGTATCCCACGCCGTCTCGATCTCGTAGCGCCGATCACGCTCGGTCTGCCGGACCGAGCGGACCCGGCCAATGTCTGTGATGATGCCTGTGAACATCAGAGCCTCTCGTAGCGCTCCCACAGGTCGTCACCGCAAGGCGCGACCGCAAGGCGCCGGAACCGGCGCGCCAGTCCGAGCTCCGCCACGTCGAGCGGGCCAACCCCCGGACGCCCCTCCGAGCCGAGCAGGATCGGGGCCCGAAACCATTCGATGCGGTCCACCGCGTCGCCGCGAAGGAAGCTGGCCGCGACCTCGCCGCCGCCCTCGACGAGCAGGGAGATGAGTCCCCTGCCCCGCAGGATCGTGAGCATGTGGCGCAGCGAGACCCGTCCGTCTCTCCCGGCGTGCACCTTGATCACCTCGACGCCGGCGCGAACCAGGGCCGGCGACGGCAGCTGGACGGTCATGACGATCAGCGGCGTCTTGCGCGCCGAGCGGACCAGCTTCGAGGCGGGTTTCAGCCGCTGGCGGCTGTCCAGCACGATCCGGATCGGCTGCTGGTCCTCAAGCCCCGGCTGCCGGACGGTCAGCAGCGGATCGTCGGCCAGGGCCGTGCCGACGCCCACCAGAATAGCGTCGTGGGAGGCGCGCAGCCGGTGGCCCTCGGCGCGGGCGAGCTCGCCGGTGATCCACTGGCTTTCGCCCGAAGCCGTAGCGATGCGGCCGTCGAGAGACGTGGCCAGCTTCAGGGTGACGCGGGGGCGCATCAGCTCCGGCCGGACTCGTCGTCCAGACCCTCGTCGCCCAGGAATTTGGCGAAGTCGTTGGTGTGGCGGAAGTCCTTGTAGACCGAGGCGTAGCGAACATAGGCGACCTCATCGACCGCCTTGAGCGCCTTCATGATGAAATCGCCGACGGTCGAGGACGGGATCTCGGTCTCGCCGAGACTTTCCAGCTGGCGGGTGATGCGGCTGACCAGTTGTTCGATCTGCTCGGGCTGGACCGGGCGCTTGCGCAGGGCCACGGCCAGCGAGCGCTCCAGCTTGTCCCGATCGAAGGGCGTGCGACGGCCGTTGCGCTTGAGGATCATCAGCTCGCGCAACTGGACCCGCTCGAAGGTGGTGAAACGCCCGCTGCACTGCGGGCAGGACCGGCGGCGACGGATGGCCGCGCCGTCGTCAGACGGGCGGCTGTCCTTCACCTGAGTGTCCGGGTTTCCGCAGAAAGGGCATTTCATCGGCGCGTCATCCGTAGATCGGGAAGCGGCGCGTCAGCTCGCGCACCTCGCCGGCGACCCGCTGCGACACGGCGGCGTCGGCCTCGTCCGTCCCCTTCATCGAATCGATGACGTCGGCGATCCAGTGGCCGACCTGCTGGAATTCGGCGACGCCGAAGCCTCGGGTGGTGCCCGCCGGGGTGCCGAGGCGGACGCCAGAGGTGACCGTGAAGGGCGCGGTGTCGAAGGGCACGCCGTTCTTGTTGCAGGTCATCAGCGCGTGTTCGAGCGCGGCCTCGGTGGCCTTGCCGGTGACGCCCTTGGGCCGCAGGTCGACCAGCATCAGATGGCTGTCGGTGCCGCCCGAGACGATGGCCGCGCCGCGCTCGACCAGCACGGCGGCGAGCGCCTGGGCGTTGTCGACGACCTGACGGGCATAGGCCTTGAACTCGGGCTTCAGCGCCTCGCCGAAGGCCACGGCCTTGGCGGCGATGACGTGCTCCAGCGGCCCGCCCTGCAGGCCGGGGAAGACCGCCGAGTTGATCTTCTTGCCGAGCTCGACGTCATTCGACAGCACCATGCCGCCGCGCGGGCCGCGCAGGGTCTTGTGCGTGGTGGTGGTCACGACGTGGGCGTGCGGCAGCGGGTCGGGATAGACGCCGCCGGCGATCAGGCCGGCGTAGTGGGCCATGTCGACCATCAGGTACGCGCCGACGCTGTCGGCGATCTCGCGGAAGCGCTTGAAGTCGATGTGGCGGCTGTAGGCCGAGGCGCCGGCGAGGATCAGCTTCGGCTTCTCCTTGTCGGCCATTTCCGCGACGTGGTCGTAGTCGATCAGATGGGTGTCTTCAGTGACCTTGTAGGTCACCGGCCGGAACCATTTGCCCGACTGGTTGGCGGGCGAGCCGTGGGTCAGGTGGCCGCCGGCGGCGAGGTCCATGCCGAGGAAGGTGTCGCCGGGCGTCAGCAGGGCCTGGAAGACGGCCTGGTTGGCCTGGGCCCCGGAGTGCGGCTGGACGTTGGCGAAAGCGCAGTTGAAGAGCTGCTTCGCTCGCGACCGGGCCAGGTCCTCGGTGACGTCGACGTATTCGCAGCCGCCGTAGTAGCGGCGGCCCGGATAGCCCTCGGCGTATTTGTTGGTCAGGACCGAGCCTTGCGCCTCCAGAACGGCCTTCGAGACGATGTTCTCGGACGCGATCAGCTCGATCTGCTCCTGCTGACGGCGCAGTTCACCCTGGATGCCGCCGAAGATGTCGGGATCGGCCTCGGCGAGGGATTTCGAGAAGTAAGCGGCGTGGGTGAAGGCGGTCACTGCGGGTCCTCGAACTTTGCGGTTGTTCATTTAGGCCCCGCGACCATTCACCACAACATCTTGTGGGTCACCGCGACAGAAGCGCCCGCTTCAGCTTGGCGATGGCGATGCGTTCGAGAGCCTTCGGTTCGGCGGCCGGGCCGAGGGCGGAGACCTCGATACCGGTGGCGACGTGGACGGCCGAGCATTTCAGATAGGGGCCGTTGCGGGTCATCTCGATGATGACCTCGCCCAGATCGGCGTCAGGCGACGGCAGGGAGGCGCGCCACGTTGCAGTGGGTCCACAGCCGGTCCATGGCGGCGACGAGGTCGTCCATCATGGCGTCGGTGTGGTTCGGCGACGGAGTGAAGCGCAGCCGCTCGGTGCCCTTGGGCACGGTCGGATAGTTGATCGGCTGGACGTAGACGCCGTGCTCCTCGAGCAGCATGTCCGAGATCATCTTGCAGTGAACCGGGTCGCCGACGTGGACCGGCACGATGTGGCTCTCGGACGGCAGGACCGGGATGCCGGCGGCGGCGAAGCGGGCCTTGAGGGTGGCGGCGCGCTCCTGATGGGCCTCGCGCAGTTCCGGGTGAGCCTTCAGGTGGCGCACCGAGGCCAGGGCGCCGGCGGTCAGGGCGGGCGGCAGGCTGGTGGTGAAGATGAAGCCGGCGGCCCAGCTGCGCACGGCGTCGACGATCACGGCGTCGGCGGCGATGTAGCCGCCCATGACGCCGATGGCCTTGCCGAGGGTGCATTCGACGATGTCGATGCCGTCCAGCACCCCGTCGCGCTCGGCGACGCCGGCGCCGGTCGCGCCGTAGAGGCCGACGGCATGGACCTCGTCGAGGTAGGTCATGGCGCCGTATTTCTTCGCCAGGGCGATGGTCCCGGCCAGGTCGGCGATGTCGCCGTCCATGGAATAGACGCTCTCGAAGGCGATCAGCTTGGGCGCATCGGCGGGGGCGTCGCGCAGCAGGCGTTCGAGGTGTTCGAGATCGTTGTGGGCGAAGATGTGCCGCTCGCAGCCGCCATTGCGGATGCCGGCGATCATCGAGGCGTGATTCAGCGAATCGGAGAAGACGATCAGGCCCGGCAGGATGCGCTGCAGGGTGGTCAGGGTGGCCTCGTTGGCGACATAGCCGGAGGTGAAGAGAAGCGCCGCTTCCTTCTGGTGCCAGCTGGCCAGTTCGGCCTCGAGGTCGACCGCCGAGCGGGTGGTGCCCGAGATGTTGCGGGTGCCGCCGGCGCCGGCGCCGGCCTGGTCGATCGCCGTGGTCATGGCGGCGAGCACGGCGGGGTGCTGGCCCATGCCGAGGTAGTCGTTCGAGCACCAGACGATGACGTCCTGCTCCGAGCCGTCGGCGCGGCGGCGGATGGCCTTGGGGAACTGGCCGCGCACGCGCTTCAGGTCAGCGAAGACGCGGTAGCGCCCCTCGCCCTTGACCTGCTCCACGGCGGTCTGGAATGCGGCCTTGTAGTCGAACAAGTGGTCACTCTGCCGGCGGCGAAAACTTGCGGCGTGATGCGCCGATCGGGCTGATTTGTCCATGAATCGCGCCGGACAAAACGCCGCAAACCCTTAATTGATAACTGTTCTCAAAACCTAGATCGTTGGCCGATACCGGATGATGGCCCATCCCAGATCGCGGGCCGCCGCCGCTGCACCCTGGAAAACGGCATCCCGCTCCGACAGGCGATCCTCCGCGATGAGGCCTGAGCGCAACACACGAACGTCGGTCCAACCGTCGGAAGACACCGCACTCTGCGCCGTCATCTCGGCGACCGAGCGATCGTCGTCGCGAACGATGACATTGAAGGCGCGCCCGTCGCTCTCCGCAGACACCTGAACGATCCAGAGCGTCGCCATGCCTTAACCCTTCGGCAGTTCGTCGAGCTTGCCGCGGAGCATCTGCAGGATGGCCGAAAAGTCGCGGCCGCCGTAGCCGAGACCGTTGAACATCTGGAACAGGGCCTCGGTCTGGGCGCCCAGCGGGGTGGAGGCGCCGGATTTGGCGGCGGCGTCCTGGGCCAGCTTGAGGTCCTTGAGCATCATCGCGGCGGCGAAACCGCCGTCGTAGTTGCGGTTCGAAGGCGCGGTCGGGACCGGGCCAGGCCACGGATAGTAGGTGGTGACGCTCCACGACTGGCCCGACGACTTGGCGACGATGTCGAACATCTTCACCGGATCGAGGCCCAGCTTCTCGGCCAAGCCGATGGCCTCGCAGGTGCCGAGCATGGTGATGCCGAGGATCATGTTGTTGCAGATCTTGGCCGCCTGCCCCGCTCCGTGGTCGCCGGCGCGGAAGGTCGCGCGGCTCATCGGCTCCAGCGCCGCCTCGATGCGTCCGAATTCCGGCTCGTCGCAGCCCACCATGAAGGCCAGGGTCCCGGCGTCTGCGGCCATGGTGCCGCCGGAGACGGGAGCGTCGGCGAAGGCGTAGCCGGCGTCCTTCGCCAGGCCGGCCACCTTGCGGGCGGTGTCGACGTCGATGGTCGAGCAGTCGAGCAGCAGGGCGCTGGTCGGGGCCGCGCCGAGGATCTGCTCCGAATAGACCTTGAGCACATGCGGCCCGGCCGGAAGCATGGTGATGACGACGTCGGCCTCCTTGACCGCCTCGGCGACCGAGCCGACCGGGGTGCAGCCGTGTTCCGCGGCGCGGTCGAGCGCGGCTTGCGACAGGTCGAAGGCGAGAACCTTGTGCCCGGCCTTGGCCTGGTTGGCGGCCATGCCCCCGCCCATGTTGCCGAGGCCGATGAAGGCGATGGTGTGGGTCATGGCGAGGTCTCCCTGAATTCGTTGCGCCGGGATTAGCGGCTCGCGGGCGCAGGCGCCAGACGGCCGTCATCGTCCTCCGACGAATGGGCAGTGGCGCGGCGCGAACGGGGAGGAGACGATCAGGCCGGTTTGCGGAACCGCAGCATGAACTGGCTGGTCTTGCCGCGGATCGACGGGTCGAAGACGCTGGCGGTCAGGGGGTCGGCGGGGTCGGCGAGCAGGTCGCTTTCCGCCTCGAGAACGAAGCCGGCGGCGGTCACCTCACGCTTGACCGCCTCGATGTCGATGCGGTGCAGGGTGTCGGCGGCGGCGAGGTCGGAGCCGGCGGCCGCGTGGTGGTCGACGATGACGTAGAGGCCGCCCGGCCTCAGGGCGTCGAACACGGCGGCGTTGACCTTCGAGGCCGTGTCGGCGGCCGCCATGCCGAGGTGGAGGTCGTGATAGTTCTGGGCGGTGAACACCAGATCCTGGCCGGTCGGCAGTTCGGGGTCGGCGAGAGACACGCTGACGGCGTCGACATTGGGCAGGGCGTCGGCGGCGGTCAGGGCTTCTCCGTAGCTGGCCTGAAAGCCGATGAACTCGGCCGGCTGCCATGCCGTGACGCGGCCTTCCGGGCCGATGGCGGCAGAGAAGGCGCGGGTGAAATAGCCGCCCCCGATGATCATGTCGGTGATCTTCTGCCCCGGCGCCACCTGCGCGAAGGCGAGCGTCTCCGCCGTGTGGCGGGCCGCGTCGCGGGCGCGGTCCTCGGCGGGGCGGATCGGGTCGGCCAGGGCGGCCGCGTAGGACGACGGCTCCTGAAGCAGCGGCGGAGCGGAGGCGAAGGCGGCCGTCGAGACGGCGACCAGGGCCGAGGCGGCGAGAAGCAGGGAACGACGCATCATATCCTCCTGTCGTGGAGCGCGGGGATCAGCCCGGCTTGCGGAAACGGTAGACGAACTGGTCGGTGCGGCCGCGGATGGCCTCGTCGAAGACGTTGACGGTGCGGTCGTCGGCGGGATTCGCCAGCACCGTTGTTTCTCCGTCGAAGACGAAGCCGGCCGCCTCGACCTCGGCCCGCAGCGAGGCGCCTTCGATGCGGTGCAGGGTCTGGACCTCGGTGTGGCCCGTGCCGGGGCGGCCGGAGTGGTCGACGACGACGAAAAGGCCGCCGGGCTTCAGGGCGTTAAAGATGGCCCGGTTCATCAGGGCCACGTCGGTGTTGAAGGCCGGGATGTGGAAGTCGTGGTATTCCTGGCTCATCCAGACCACGTCGAGCGGCTCCGGGAAGCTGAGAGTGTTCAGGTCGCCGTTGACCCGGACCACGTTCGGCCAGACCGCGACGAGGGCGTCGGCGCGGGGATTCTCGCGTTCGGCGGTGCGGTTGGGCACGAAGGCGTAGACCTTGCCCATGTCGCCGACCACGGGGGCGAACAGGCGGGTGAAATAGCCGGCGCCGGGGCGGATGTCCGCGACCTTGTCGCCCGGCTCTATCCGGGCGAAGGCCAGCATGTCGGCGGGGTGGCGGAACGGGTCGCGGGCGACCTCGTCGGCGGGGCGGCGCGGATCGGCCACCACGGCGTCATAGACGCCGGCCAGTTGCGGCGACGGGGCGGTCACGGAACCACAGGCGGACAGGACGAGGGCGGCGGCGACGGCGAGAACGGACGGCTTGAGCATGATCGTCTCCTGAATCCAGCGGCGACAGCCAAGCTCCGGTTGGGGACGGGATGCAAGCCCCTTGCATGTCCGAATCCCTTGCCCCCTTCGCGGGGGAAGGAAGACGTCAATCGAGCGGCGTCCACTCCTCGTCGGCGGGCAGCGGGGCGAACAGCCTGTCCAGTTCGGCGTCTGTCACCCCCGACAGCTCGGCCGGCGACCACTTCGGGGCGTTGTCCTTGTCAACGATGACGGCGCGGACGCCTTCCTGGAAATCGGGGGTGCGGACGACACGGCCGCCGAGGCGGTACTCCATGGCCATGTTGTCGGCGAAGGCGGTCAGGGCCGCGCCGGTGCGCAGCTGGCGCAGGGTGACCTTGAGGGACTGGGGCGACTTGGTCTTCAGGGTGGCGAGCTGGGCCGTCGCCCAGTCGGAGCCGTCGGCCTCCAGCGCGGCGAAGATTTCCTCGACCGTGTCGAAGGCGAACAGTCGTTCGATGGCCGGCAGGTGCGGCTCGATCGGGGGCTCGCCGGCGTCGGTTTCGAGGCCGTCGGCGACGTCGACCGGGTGGGCCGGGTCGGCAGCGAGGATGGCGCGGAAGGCGTCGAGCGCATCGGACGGCAGGTAGTGGGTGTGGATGCCAAGGAAGACGGTGTCGGCCGCCTTGAGCCGGGCCCCGGTCAGGGCCAGCCAGACGCCGGTCTGGCCCGGCAGGCGCGGCAGGAACCAGCCGCCGCCGACGTCGGGGAACAGGCCGATGCCCGTCTCGGGCATGGCGTAGGTGGTCCGCTCGGTGGCGATGCGGACCACGGCGGGCTCGCTGATGCCGACGCCGCCGCCCATGACGATGCCGTCGACGAGGGCGGTGACCGGCTTCGGATAGTCGAACAGCAGGTGGTTGAGCTTGTATTCGGTATCGAAGAAGGCGCGGGCCTCGGAGGCGTCCCCTGCCCCGCTCTCGGCGATCATGCGGATGTCGCCGCCGGCGCAGAAGCCGCGCTCGCCGGCGTGGTCGATGAGGATCGACTTGACCGCGTCGTCGTCGCGCCAGGCGAGCAACGCCTCGCTCATGGCGTCGCACATGGCGCGGTTGAGCGCGTGCAGGGCCTTGGGGCGGTTCATGGTGAGGCGGCCGACGCCGGACTGGACGCGGGCGAGGACTTCGGGTTCGGGGGTCACGACGTCGCTCACTGCCGCATCATCTCCCGCGCGGTGATCACCCGCATGATCTCGTTGGTGCCCTCGAGGATGCGGTGGACGCGCAGGTCGCGGACGATGCGCTCCAGCGGGTAGTCCTTCAGATAGCCGTAGCCGCCGTGCAGCTGCAGCGCCTCGTCGGCGATCTGGAAACAGGCGTCGGTGGCCATGCGCTTGGCCATGGCGCACCATTTGGTCTTGTCGGGATGGTTGGTGTCCATCGCCCAGGCCCCGCGCATCACCATCAGGCGGCAGGCGTCGAGCTGGGTGGCCATGTCGGCCAGTTTGAACTGGGTGTTCTGGAAGTCGGCGATCGGCTTGCCGAACTGCTTGCGGCTGGCGACGTAGTCGAGGGTGGTCTCGAGCGCGAGGCGGGCGCCGCCCAGCGAGCAGGCGGCGATGTTCAGACGGCCGCCGTCCAGACCCATCATGGCGTAGCGGAAGCCGTCGCCCTCCTTGCCGAGCAGGTTGGCGGCGGGGATGTGGCAGTCGTCGAAGGCGACGATGGCGGTGGGCTGGCTGTTCCAGCCCATCTTCTTCTCCTGGGCGCCGAAGGACAGGCCGGGCGTGTCTTTCTCGACGACGAAGGTGGAGATGCCCTTGGGGCCGTCGGCGCCGGTGCGGGCCATGACGACGTAGACGTCCGAGGTTCCGGCGCCGGAGATGAAGGCCTTGGAGCCGTTGAGGACGTAATGGTCGCCGTCCAGTTTCGCCGTGGTGCGCAGGCCGGCGGCATCGGAGCCGGAGCCGGGCTCGGTCAGGCAGTAGCTGGCGATCAACTCCATCGAGACGAGGCGCGGCACATAGCGGGCGCGCAGGTCGTCGGAGCCGAATTTGTCGATCATCCACGTCGCCATGTTGTGGATCGAGATGAAGGCGGCGGTGGAGACGTCGCCGCGCGACAGCTCCTCGAAGATGACGGCGGCCTCGACCCGGCCGAGGGCCATGCCGCCGTGCTCCTCGCCGGTGTAGATGCCGCAGAAGCCCATCTCGGCGGCGTGTTTCATGACGTCGACGGGGAAGTGTTTGGTCTCGTCCCATTCGGCGCTGTGCGGGGCCAGTTCGGCCTCGGCGAAGGCGCGGGCGGCGTCCTGGATGGCGCGCTGATCGTCGGTGAGGGCGAAGTCCATGGGGCGTTTCCTGAATCGTTGAAGCGCTTCTATCCGAACCGGCGACAAACTGAACCCTCCCCCCGGCCGCGAGGCTTCGTCTATAAGCGCGGCCATGACCCAACCGTTCGCCCCCGCCGCCTTTCCCTACGCCCGCCCCCGCCGGCTGCGCAGCGCGCCGTGGGTGCGCCGGCTGGTCGCCGAGACGACCCTGACGCCGGCGGATCTGGTGTGGCCGCTGATCGTGCACGACGGGGCGGACGAGCGGGTCGCGGTGAGCTCGATGCCGGGCGTGTTCCGGCTGAGCCCGAAGGCGGCGGCCAAGGCGGCCGTCGAGGCGCGCGACCTCGGCATTCCGGCGGTGGCGCTGTTCCCCAACGTCGACGGGGCCATCAAGGACGGCGTCGGGACCGGGGCGACAGATCCGGACGGGCTGATCCCCGACTGCATCAAGGCCATCAAGGACGCGGCGCCGGAGGTCGGGGTGATCACCGACGTGGCGCTGGACTGCTACACCGACCACGGCCACGACGGGGTGCTGGAGGACGGCCGGATCGTCAACGACGCGACGCTGGAGCGGCTGGCGGAACAGGCCTTCATCCATGCGCATGCGGGGGCGGATGTGGTGGCGCCCTCGGACATGATGGACGGCCGGGTGCAGGCCATCCGCGAGGCGCTGGAGGCCAACGGGCTGCAGGATGTGCTGATCCTGTCCTATGCGGCGAAGTACGCCTCGGCCTTCTACGGGCCGTACCGGGACGCGGTGGGCTCGGCGAAGGCGCTGACCGGCGACAAGCAAACATACCAGATGAGCTTCGCGAACTCGGATGAGGCGCTGCGCGAGGTGGCCATGGACATTTCGGAGGGCGCCGACGCGGTCATGGTCAAGCCGGGGATGCTGTACCTCGATATCGTCCGGCGGGTGTCGGAGACCTTTCGGGTGCCGACCTTCGCCTATCAGGTGTCGGGCGAGTACGCGATGATGCGGGCGGCCATGGCCAATGGCTGGCTGGACGAGGATCGGGCCATCCTGGAGAGCCTGCACGCCTTCAAGCGGGCGGGCGCGGCGGGGGTGCTGACGTATTTTGCTCCGCAGGCGGCGAAGCTCCTACAGCGGTAAACGAGCGTTCCAGCCGTCGAAGGCGACCTCGACGTTCGCCGGAACAGCCGCCGACAAGGCGTTGTAATCCAGATCGATGTGCAGGTTGGTGAGCACCGCCCGCCTGACCCCGGCGCGGGCGATCCAGTCGAGGGTCTTTTCGACGTGGGCGTGGGTCGGATGCGGGGTCCAGCGCAGGGCGTCGACGATCCACAGGTCGCACCCGCGCACCGCCTCGATGGCCGCGTCGTCGAGATCGGAGACGTCACTGGAATAGGCCATGCCGCCCATGCGGTAGCCGACCGAGCGGATCGGGCCGTGGGCCTGGTCGAAGGTGACGACCGGGACGGGGCCGCCGGGACCTTCGAGGGTCCAGGCTTCACCGTGCGGGGGCAGCGGCTGGGCGTCGAGGATGGCGGGGTAGCCCTCGACGCTGTCGAAGATGTAGCCGAAGCGCTCGCGCATGGCGGCGTCGGTGGCGGCGTCCATGAAGGCCGGGATGCGCTTGCGGGTGCGCATGGCGAAGACGCGCAGGTCGTCGACGCCGTGGGTCTGGTCGGCGTGGTCGTGGGTGTAGAGGACGGCGTCGATGTGTTTGACCTGCGCTCCAAGCATCTGGGCGCGCAGGTCGGGCGAGGTGTCGATCAGGACGCTGGTGACGCCGTCGGGGCCGTGGCGGCGGACCAGAAGCGAGCAGCGGGTGCGGGCGTTCTTCGGCTCAGCCGGGTCGCAAGCGCCCCAGTCGCCGTCGCCGCGGGGGACGCCGCCGGAGGAGCCGCAGCCGAGGATGACGACCTCCAGTTCGCTCATGCGGCGCCTCCGGTCTCTGGCGGCCTCGGGATGCGGTCGAACAGGGCGAAGAAGGCGTCGGTGGTGCGGGCTTCGGCCTCGTCGCGGGACCAGCCGCGGATGCCGGCCAGCTTCTCGAGGACGTGGCCGACCCAGGCCGGCTCGTTGCGGCGGCCCCGGTGCGGCACGGGCGCGAGGTAGGGGCAGTCGGTCTCGACGATGATGCGGTCGGCGGGCATGCCGGCGATGATCTCGCGCACCTCGGTGGCGGCCTTGAAGGTGGCGATGCCGGAAACGGAGAACCACGCGCCCAGTTCCGCCGCCTTTTCCGCCAGTTCCGGGCCGCTGGTGTAGCAGTGCATCAGGAACCGGAACGGCCCCCTCGCCTGCTCTTCCGTCAGGATGTCGGCCATGACGGCGTCGGCCTCGCGGGTGTGGACGACCAGCGGCAGGCCGGTGCGGCGGGCCGCCTCGATATGCTGGCGGAAGACGACGGCCTGCACGTCGCGCGGGCTGAGATCGTAGTGGAAGTCGAGGCCGCACTCGCCGATTCCGACGACCTTGGGCCGACCGGCGAGTTCGACCAGCCGGTCGGCGGTCAGGTCGGCGTAGTCCTTCGCCTCGTGCGGATGAACGCCGACGGTGGCCCAGATGTCGTCATGAGCCATGGCGAGGGCGTGGGTGGCGTCGAAGGTCGAGAGCTTGTCGGAGATCTCGACCATCAGGCCGACGCCGGCCTCGCGGGCGCGGGCGATGACGGCGTCGCGGTCGTCGTCGAACTGGGGCGCGTGCAGGTTGACGTGGCTGTCGATCAGCATCAGGCGCGGGCCTTGACGCGCTGCAGGTCGGCCAGCGCCCCGGCCAGCACATCGGCGCGGTCGAGGTTGATGGCGGCGGCGCGGTCCGGGAGCTCGGACAGCCGCTCCCACAGCTCGGCCCAGCGCGCGCCCGACTTGCCCTCGTCCAGGGCGCGGAGCTTCACGGCGGCGATCAGCCGGTCCATCAGGATTTCGAACCGCTCCTGCCCCTCGGCGCCGCGGAATTTGTCGGCCACCGCCATCACCTCGGCGCGGTCGAGCGAGGGCGCGGCGACCCAGGCCTGGGCCAGCTGGTCCGCCTCGAGCGTGGCGCCGGACGCCAGGGCCAGCGCCTGACCCGGCGAGCCGGCGGCCATGCCGGCGATGCGGACGGCCTCGGCGGAGCTCACGCCGGTGCGGTTGCGGACCAGATCCTCCAGTGCGTGCGGCGGCCAGACCGGGAAGGCCAGGCGGCGGCAACGCGAGCGGATGGTGGCCAGCAGACGGCCGGGGGCGTGGGTGACGAGGAACAGCACGCCCCGCTCCGGCGGTTCCTCAAGAACCTTCAACAAGGCGTTGGCGGCGTTGAGGTTCAGGTCGTCCGCGGCGTCGATGATGGCGACGCGATACCTGGCCTGAGACGGGCTCTTGGAGAAGAACTCGGGCAGGTCGCGGGCCTGGTCGACGGAGATGGATTTCTTCGTCTTGCCGCCCTCGACGGCGCGTTCGAGCACCAGCAGGTCGGGGTGCGACTGGGCGGTGATCAACTGGGCCACCCGATCGTCGGGACGGGTTCCCAGCAGGCCGCGCGAGGGATCGGGCGCCGCGCCCAGCAGGCGGCGGGCGGCGCGGTAGGCGAAGGTGGACTTGCCCGAGCCCTCGACCCCGCACAGCAGCCAGGCGTGATGCAGCCGGCCCTTGTCGAAGGCGTCGAGAAACGCGGCCTCGGCGGCGGCGTCGGGGATCAGGTCGAAGCGGTCGCGCGGGTGTTCGCTCATGGCAGCCGCGCCTCGACGGCGGCCCAGACCCGGGCCTCGACGGTATCCTGATCGCCGTCGGCGTCGATCACGACGCAACGTTCCGGATGGGCGCCGGCGATGTCGAGGAAGCCGCGCCGCAGGCGCTCGTGGAATTCGAGCCCCTTGGACTCGAACCGGGTCTCGAACAGTCCCCGGCCGAAGGCGCGACCCAGCCCGACCTCGACCGGCAGGTCGAAGATCAGGGTCAGGTCGGGCTGGGTCGCGCCGACGATGGCGGCGTCGAGAGTCTCGATGAAGGCGGCCGGGGTTCCGCCGCCGACGCCCTGATAGGCGCGGCTGGAATCGGCGAATCGGTCGCAGACCACCCAGCGGCCGGCCTCGAGCGCGGGGCGGATGGTGCGCTCGAGATGGTCCGAGCGGGCGGCGAACATCAGCAGGGTCTCGGTCATCGGCGACCAGCGGCCGGCGTCGCCGTTGAGGGCGAGGTTGCGGATCTCCTCGGCGCCCTGCGAACCGCCGGGCTCGCGGGTCTGGACGACCTCGAGGTCCCGGGCGCGCAGGCGCTCGACCAGACGCGCCACCTGGGTCGACTTGCCGGTCCCCTCGCCGCCTTCGAATGTGATGAATCTGCCCTGGGTCACCGGCGCACAATGGCGGCGCCGGTCCGGTTCCGGAAGGGTCTAGGTTCCGGAAATCATCGTAGCTTCGGGATAACCCCGGGAGATCACGGCGCGGCGCGAGCGCTCGGCCGCGCCGGCGTCCGGCCACGGACCGACCAGAACCCGGAACTGGCCCGGCGAAGCCTCCTCGACGGTCGCGCTTCCGCCCAGGCGGGCTGCGGCTCTTCGCGCCTCCCGGGGATCGGCCCAGGTCCCGGCCTGAATCCAGAGCCCGGCGCGGGACGGCGCCGCCGCCGACGCAAGCACCGGCGCGGGCGGCGGCGCGGGCGCGACCGGTGCGGCCGGGACGTAGGGCGCCGGGGCGACGGGCATCAGAATCGGCGGAGGCTCCGGCGCGGGCGGCGTGCGAGCCTCGGCGTACTGCAGGGTCGTGCCCCCGCCGACGCGCGGCGCGCGGCCCAGGTAGCGCACCCGCACCTCGCCGACGCCCGCCCGGCGCAGGTCAAGCGCGTCGGCGGCGCCGCGCGAAAGGTCGATGATGCGCCCGTCGACGAACGGCCCGCGGTCGTTGACCCGCACCACGACCCGGCGACCGTTGGCGAGGTTGGTGACCTCGACCAGGCCCGGAAGCGGCAGGGTCTTGTGGGCCGCCGTCAGGGCGTTCATGTCGAAACGCTCGCCGGTCGCGGTGGGGCGGCCGTGGAACTGGTCGCCGTACCACGAGGCCATGCCGGTCTCCTGATAGTCGGGCTGTTCGGCGGGGTGGTACCAGCGGCCGCGGATCTGATAGGGCCGCATGGTCCCTGAGACGATCGGAGCCGGATCGGTGACCACGGGAATCCCTGGCCCGACCGAGCCGGCGCCGCCGGCGCAGGCCCCGAGCAGCGACAGCACTCCCGCGATCCCCGCGCCCTTGAGAAGTTTCGCCGTCATGACCTCGCCCTTGATCGGCGCGAGCATGGCGAAAGACATTTCCGCTTTGGTTAACGAGGTGTTTGGCGGTATGCGGCGGGTCCGCTCGCGGGACACGGACAGGTGGCCGAGTGGTTTAAGGCAGCGGTCTTGAAAACCGCCGTAGGTGTGAGCCTACCGTGGGTTCGAATCCCACCCTGTCCGCCAATCCCGGCGCCGTTCGAGCCATACCGGTCAGGCATCGTCAGGTTTCCGCGATTGACCGGGCGTCCGGCGCGCTCCACCAATGGTGAAACTCAATGGGGCGTCGGGGAACAGACATGTCGAACAGGACGATGATCAAGGTCGTGGCGATCGCCTCGGTCCTGCTGCTCGCCGGCTGTGCGGAGACGGCGGCGATGCTGGACGCGACGGCGAACCAGATGTGTCAGCAGAACCCGACGCCGGACTGCTACGACCAGGGCCGACTGTGAAGCCCGCCCGGTGACGGGCGGTTCTGTTTCCGGGACGCGGCCCGCCGCCTGAGTCCGCGAGTCGGGCATGGCCTGGCCGGAACGGTGTCTGTGTCCAGACGTTTCAGGAGCCTCCACGAGAGGTTTCCATGAACAAGATCATCCCCACAGCCGCCGCGCTCGCCTTGGCGTTCACCCTGCCCGGCGCGGCGCTCGCGCAGAATCAAGGCCAGGGCAAAGGACACGGCGGCGATCACGCGCAGCAGAGCAAGGGCGGCGGCCAGGACAGGGCTGATCGCGAAAACCGCGGCCGGGGCGGCGAGGCCCGCGGTCGCGCGCAGGATCGCGCCGACCGGGATCGGCCGACGCCACAGGTCGCCCGCCAGGCGGCGCGCGGACCGGATCAGGATCGCGGCCGGGGACGCGACAATGACCGCGGCGAGCGGGCTGTCGTGCGGGATGTGCGACGCGCGGTTGTTGCGAGCAGCCCTGTGTTCCGCCTGGAGCCGGATCGCGGCCTGATCGCCGGCTGTCCGCCGGGACTGGCCAAGCGCAATAACGGCTGCCTGCCGCCGGGACAGGAGCGCAAGATCGAACGCGCCCGTTACGACTGGCTGTGGGGATCGCGGAACGACGACGTACGCTATCGCTATGACGACGGCTATCTGTACCGGCTGGACCGGAGCGGCTCGGTGATGGGCTGGCTGCCGGTGCTGGGCGGGGCGCTGTCGCCGGGGGCGGTCTGGCCCGCGCAGTACGCCTACCAACCGGTTCCGGCCTACTACAGCGACTATTACCGGCTGAACGCTCCGTACGATTATCGCTACGCCAACGGGGCGCTGTACGGCGTGGATCCCCGGACGCAGGCGATCACCCAGGTGGCAGCCCTGCTGACCGGCCAGCCGATCACCGTCGGCCAGCCGATGCCGGCCGGCTACGACGTCTACAACGTGCCGTACGCGTACCGCGGCCAGTACATGGACTCGCCCAACAGCCTGTATCGATACAACGACGGCTACGTCTATCGGGTCGATCCGACAACCCAGCTGGTCCAGGCGGTCATCCAGCTGCTCACCTGAACACCCCGGCAGGAGATAGAACTATGCGGATCATCATGCGCCGGGCGTTGACGCCCCTCGCCGTCCTCTTGCTCGCGGCCTGCGGCGGCGGCGACGAAGACGGCAAGACGGGCGGGGACGCGGCCGAACAGACCCAGCCCTCTTCGCAGACCCTGGCGGCCACCCTGCAGGGCGAGGACGGCTTCGGAACGCTTCGGGAGACGGCGACGAATGCCGGACTCACCAGCGTGCTGGAGGGGGTCGGCCCCTATACGGTGTTCGCCCCGGCCGACGCGGCCTTCACGGCGGGCGGGACGGCCACCGATCTCACCGACGAAAGCCTGCGGGCCCAGAGCGCGGCCCTGTTGCGCGCCCACATCGTGCCGGGCGCCCTGACCCGGGAAGACATCGTAGCGGCGATCGAGCGTGATGGCGGCGGCGACGTCCAGATGCGCACCATGGCCAATACGCTGCTGACCTTCTCGCGGGACGGCGAGGCCATCGTCGTCAGCGCCGAGAACGGCGCGCGGGGCCGGCTGACCGGCGAAGAGCGGCTGGCCAGCAACGGCGTCTTCCAGCCCGTCGACGCCCTGCTGGTGCGACCGGAGACGCCGCCCGCCTGACGAGTCCGCCTAGACCAGCCGGCTCTGCACCACGGCGGCTTCGATGAAGCCGGCGAACAGGGGGTGCGGGGCGAAGGGACGGCTCTTCAGTTCGGGGTGATACTGCACGCCGATGAACCACGGGTGGTCCTCACGCTCGACCGTCTCGGGCAGGACGCCGTCGGGCGAGAGGCCGGCGAAGGTCAGGCCCGCCTTCTGCTCGATCGCCTCGCGGTAGTTGATGTTGACCTCGTAGCGGTGGCGGTGGCGCTCGCTGATCGTGGTCGAGCCGTACATCTGCGCGATCTTCGAGCCCGGCTTGAGCGTCGAGTCGTAGGCCCCTAGGCGCATGGTGCCGCCCAGGTCGTCGCCCTGCTGGCGCAGGACCCGCTGGTTGCCCTGGGTCCATTCGGTCATCAGGCCCACGACCGGCTCGGACGTGGGGCCGAATTCGGTTGAGGAGGCCTCGGGGAAGCCGGCCAGGTTCCGGGCCGCCTCGATGACGGCCATCTGCATCCCGAAGCAGATGCCGAAATAGGGAATGTTGCGGGTGCGGGCGAAGCGGGCCGCCTCGATCTTGCCCTCGGAGCCGCGCTCGCCGAAGCCGCCGGGGACCAGGACCGCGTGGGCGCCCTGCAGGCGGGCCTCGCAGGCCTCGCGGTCGCCCTCGAAGGTCTCGGCCTCGACCCAGTCGATGTTGACCTTGACGTTGTTGGCGACGCCGCCGTGGTGCAGCGCCTCGATCAGGGATTTGTAGGCGTCCTTGAGCACCGTGTATTTGCCGACCACGGCCACGGTGACCTCGCCGTCGGGGTGCAGGCGGCGACGGGCGATCTCCTGCCAGCGCGACAGGTCGGGCGCGGGCGCGTCGGCGATGCCGAAATGAGCCAGCACCTCGGCGTCGAGGCCTTCCTGGTGATAGTCGAGCGGCACGGCGTAGATGTCGGCCGAGTCCATGGCCTGGATGACGCCGCTCTCACGGACGTTGCAGAACAGGCCGATCTTGCGCTTTTCCTCGGGCGGGATCGGGAATTCGCAGCGGCACAGCAGGATGTCGGGCTGGATGCCGATCGAGCGCAATTCCTTGACCGAGTGTTGGGTCGGTTTGGTCTTCATCTCGCCGGCGGTCTTGATGAAGGGCAGCAGGGTCAGATGCACGAAGCAGCTCTGGCCGCGCGGCAAGTCCTGGCCGAGCTGGCGGATGGCCTCGAAGAACGGCAGCCCCTCGATGTCGCCGACCGTGCCGCCGATCTCGACCAGCACGAAGTCGACCTCCTCGCCGCCGTCGGTCAGGGCGGGGGTCAGGCAGAACTGCTTGATCTGGTCGGTGACGTGCGGAATGACCTGCACCGTCGCGCCCAGATAGTCGCCGCGCCGCTCCTTCTCGAGGATGGTCGAGTAGATGCGGCCGGTGGTGATGTTGTCGGACTTCGCCGCCGAGACGCCGGTGAAGCGCTCGTAGTGGCCCAGGTCGAGATCGGTCTCGGCCCCGTCATCGGTGACGAAGACCTCGCCGTGCTGATACGGGCTCATCGTGCCCGGATCGACGTTGAGATACGGGTCCAGCTTGCGCAGCCGGACCTTGTAGCCGCGCGCTTGCAGAAGCGCGCCGAGAGCGGCGGAAGCGAGGCCTTTTCCCAATGAGGAAACCACGCCGCCGGTGATGAACACGTAACGGGCCATGGGAGATCACTCTACCGCTGATTCGAGCGGCGTACTGCGGAGACTATGAGGGCGGGAGAGGAAGGCGGGGATAAGGGCCCCGCCCACGTCTATTGCGCCGGTGCGGGTTGAGCCGGAGCGGGCTGGGCGGCGGGCGCCGAGCCGCTCAGGAAGTCGTCGAGCGACGGACCGGTCGGCTGGGCCGGAGCCGTGGCCGGATCAGCGGCCGGGGCCGCCTGGTCCGCGCCGGTCGGGGCGACCAGGGCGCCGACGGCGTCCGGGTCGACAATCGACTGTTGCGAGCGGCTGACGTTGCCGGCGATGGTCAGGCCGATGGCGCAGGCGAAGAAGGCGACCGCCAGCCACCAGGTCGTCACGGTCAGCAGGTTGCCGGCGCCGCGGGCGGTCATGAAGCCCGACGGGCCGCCGCCCATGCCCAGCGCCCCGCCTTCGGACTTCTGCAACAGGATCAGCCCGGCGAGGGCGACCGAGATGAGGATCATGGCGACGAGGAGAATGGTCTGGAGCATGGCAGCCGATATGTGTGGCGCCGAACCGCGCCGATCAAGCGGCGGCGTCTATCATTGATGAGGAGTGGGAGCAAACGGGGGCTGGCGGCGTCAGGCGGCGCGGATGATCGGCAGGAAGTCCGCCGCCTTCAGGGAGGCCCCGCCGACCAGGGCGCCGCCGACCTCGGGCACGGCGAGGATGTCGCGGGCGTTTTCGGGCTTGACCGAGCCGCCGTACAGGATCGGGGCCGCCGCGCTGGCCAGTCCCAGCCGTTCGAGCATGGCCGCGCGGACCGCCCGGTGGACTTCCTCGATCTGCTCCAGCGTCGGCGTCAGGCCCGTGCCGATAGCCCAGACCGGCTCGTAGGCGACCGCGAAATCCTGCCCGGTCACGGCCTGCGGCAGCGAGTTCATGATCTGGCCGCGGACGACCTCGACCGCCCTGCCCGCCTCGCGCTGCTGCAGGGTTTCGCCGACGCAGACGATCGGGGCCAGGCCGGCGCGGACGGCCGCCTCGGCCTTGGCGGAGACCAGCAGATCGGTTTCGCCGAATTCCTGCCGACGCTCCGAGTGGCCGACGATGACCAGGCCGGCCCCCGCGTCCTTCAGCATCGCGGCCGAGACGCCGCCGGTGTAGGCCCCGTGGCTCTCGGCCCGGCAGTCCTGACCGCCCACCTCGATCGGATGGTCCCGAACGGCGTCCGCCAGCCGGCTGATCAGGGTCGCGGGGGGGCAAATCGCCACCCGGCAGGACGCGGGCTCCGCCTGGAGCGCGAGTTTCAGGTCATGAACGACGGCGCTGAGATCGGCGGCGAGGCCGTTCATCTTCCAGTTGCCGGCGATCAGCTTCACGGATTGTTTCATCAGGCCTGTCTAGGCGGAGCTTTTCGCCAAGCCAAGCCGTCAGGCGCGCCGATCCACCGCCATTGTCTTGCCGTGCTGGCCCGTCACCCCCTATAGGCCGAAGCGACTATCGTTCGTCGCCCTCCGCCAGGACCGCTCGCCCATGATCGCCATCTTCCGCAATTTCGCGAGGTCCAAGTTCGCGATGGGCCTGCTGATCCTCACGGCCCTGGGCCTGCTGATCACCGGCGGCGCGCAGACCGACGTGCTGGGCAGCCTGCGCGCGCCCAAGGTGGTGTCGGCCGGCGATCGCGGCCTCAGCCCGGTGGAGTTCCGGGCCGAGATGGATCGCCGCCTCGAGCAGATCCAGGCCGAACAGCGCCGGGCGGTCACCTATGACGAGCTGTTCGCCCAGGCCAGCCTGACAGCCGTGCTGAAAAGCCGCGCCGAGGAACTGGGCTTCTACGCCTGGGCCTGGAAGACCGGCATCCGCCCGGGCAACGAACTGATCCTGCGCCAGATCCGGGCCATTCCGGCCTTCTTCGATCCGGTCACCAGCCAGTTCAACGAGGACCTCTACCGGGCGCGCCTGGCCGAGGCCAAGATGACCCCCGCGCTTCTGGAGCAGGAGGCCCGCGACCAATACAGCCGCGCTCACTATGGCTCAGCGTTGGTGGCCGGCCTTCGCCTGCCGCGCATCTACGGCGCCGCGATCGCCAACCACACCCAACAGGCCCGCGACGGCCAGTGGTTCCTCCTGACCCAGAGCATGGCCGGAACCGCGCCGCGCCCGACGGACGCCCAACTGGCCTCGTTCATGAGCCAGAACGCCGCCCAGCTTCGCCTGCCCGAGCTGCGGAGCGGCGCGCTGGTCGGCTTCAGCAGCCCGGCGGACCAGAACCTCGCCATCACGGACGCGAAGATCCAGGAGCGGTTCGAATTCCGCAAGGACGCCCTGTCCCTGCCGGAGCGCCGGACCTTCACCACCCTGACGGCGCCGACCCAGGCGGCCGCGGAACGGATCGCCGCCGCCCTGCGCGCCGGCCAGACCCCGGCCGCCGTCGGCCAGGCCAATGACCTGCAGGCGGCGCAGTTCACCGACACCCCGCGCAGCGCGATCAGCGACCCGGCCGTCGCCGGCGCCGTGTTCGGCCTGCATGTCGACGGCGTGTCGGCCCCGGTGCAGGCCCGCGTCGGCTTCGTCGTCGCCAAGGTGAGCGGAATCACTCCCGGGCGGGAGGTGACGCTGGACGACGTGCGCGAGCAGATCGTCGAGGAACTGCGGGGCCAGGAAAGCCGCGCGGCCATCGCCCGCCGGGTCGAGGCCTTCGAAGCGGCGCGCCGCGGAGGCAAGAGCCTGGACGACGCCGTGCGCGAGGTCGGGGCCGTGATCGTTCCGATCCCCGCCGTCAGCCGTGAGGGCCGCACCCGCGACGGTCAGCAACTCGGCGTCCCGGCCGAGGTCCTGGAGCAGATGTGGAAGCTGTCCAAGGGCCGGACCGGCGAGGTCGTCAGCGCCGGGGAAGGCCGCTATTTCGTGGTTCGCGTCGACGACGTCATTCCGGCCGCCATGCCCAAGCTCGACGACGTTCGCGACGAACTGACCCAGGCCTGGACGGCGCGCGAGAACGTCCGGCTGCTGTCGGCCCGCTCGGACGCCCTGATGGCGCGCCTGCGCGGCGGCGAGGATATCGCGGCCGTCGCCGCCTCGGTCGGCGCCACGGTGACCAGCCGGACCGGCGTGAAGCAGGATCAGGAGACGATGGCGCAACTCGGCCAGGGCGTGATGACCGGCCTGTTCAGCACCGGGCGGGGCCAACCCTTCGCCCAACCGCAGTCGCGGGACAGCATCGCCATCGGCCGCGTCAACCGGGTCACCCCGCCCACGGCCGCCCTCGCCGCCGGTGAGGCCCAGCAATGGCGGGCCCGTCTCGGCCAGGCCACGACCGATCCGCTGTTCGCGCGCGCCGTGGCCGCCGCCGCCGAGCGGATGAAGGCGACCTACGACGAGGAACTGGGCCGCCAGGCGCTGGGGCTGGAAGCCACGCCGACCCCGCCGGCGCAATGAGCGCAGCGGGCGGCGCGTCGCCCCCGGCCGGCTTCGAACGCGGCTGGTCGGAGGGCCGGCCGCAGGTCGTCGTCCGCCGCCTCGTCGATGACCTCGAGACGCCGGTCTCGGCCTTCCTGAAGGTCGGCCATGGCCGCACCCACGCCTTCCTGCTGGAGTCGGTCGAGGGGGGCGCGGTCAACGGGCGCTATTCGATCATCACCCGCGAGCCGGATGTGGTCTGGCGCTGCCGGGACGGCCGGGCCGAACTGGCGCGGGGCGCGGACGTGGCGGCCGGGGCCTATGAAGCCGAGGCGGGCGATCCGCTGGCGTCGCTGCGTCGTCTCATCGCCGCCTCGCGTCTCGACCTGCCGGTCGACCTGCCGCCGATGGCAGCGGGACTGTTCGGGGTGTTCGGCTATGACATGGTGCGGCTGCTCGAGCCGCTGGGGGCCCCCAATCCCGATCCGCTGGACCTGCCCGACGCGGTCCTGACCCGCCCGGCGCTCGTGGCCATCTTCGATTCGGTGAAGCACGAGATCGTGCTGGTCTCGGCCGCCTGGCCGGACAGCGGGCTGGCCGCCGACGCGGCCTTCGACGCCGCCGTAGCCCGGCTCGACGCGTTCGAGGCCGAGCTGCGCGCGCCCCTGCCCGCGATTCCCGCGCCGGTCGAGGCCCCGGTCCCGCCGTTCCGCTCGCCGGTGGACGAGCCGGCCTTCGGGGCCATGGTGGCGAGGGCCAAGGACTACATCGCCGCCGGGGACATCTTCCAGGTGGTGCTGAGCCACCGTTTCGCCGCGCCGTGGGCCGGCGATCCGTTCGCCTTCTACCGGGCCCTGCGGCGCCAGAACCCGTCGCCCTATCTGTTCTTCCTCGATTTCGGCGATTTCCAGCTGGCTGGGTCGAGCCCGGAAATCCTCGTGCGGCTCAAGGACGGGCGGGTGACCATCCGCCCCCTGGCCGGGACGCGGCCGCGCGGCCAGACCCCGGAAGCCGACCGGGCGCTGGAGGCCGAACTGCTGGCCGATCCGAAGGAGCGCGCCGAGCACCTGATGCTGCTGGACCTGGGCCGCAACGACGTCGGCCGCGTCGCCGCGCCGGGCACGGTCGAGGTCACGGAAAGCTTCAAGGTCGAGCGCTACAGCTCTGTCATGCATATCGTTTCCGACGTGCAGGGTCAGGCCAATCCGCAGCTGGACGCGGTCGATACCTTGCTGGCCGCCCTGCCCGCCGGCACCCTGTCGGGCGCGCCCAAGGTGCGGGCGATGGAGATCATCGACGAGCTGGAGAGCGACAAGCGCGGCGTCGGCTATGGCGGCGGCGTCGGCTACATCTCGGCTGGCGGCGAGGCCGACATCTGCATCGTGCTGAGAACCGCCCTGTTCGCCGACGGCAAGATCCACGTGCAGGCCGGCGCCGGGGTCGTCGCCGACAGTGATCCGGCCGCCGAATACGCCGAGACGAAGGCCAAGGCGCGGGCCCCGATGCAGGCGGCGGAGGAAGCCTGGCGCTATCCGTTCGGGAACAGGGGCTGAGCCACCGCCGGCTCCTCGAAGCGGACGCCCGGGCCCAGAACCATGACGCCGGCCATCAGCATGGCGCCCGTCGCGGCCAGCGCCGCCGCGCCCAGCGCCGCCCACGGACTGGCGCCCCGCGCCTCCGGAGGCGTCAGCAGGCTGCGCGCCTTGTCGATCCTGATGTCGGCCATGCGAGCCCCTCCGCTGGAGGCCCCAGTTCGACCGAACGTGGTTAATGAACACTTACCCTTGTGCCTGCTTGGCGCGGGGGCACGCACCCCCTAGAAGCCCAAGCATGATCCTCGTCGTCGACAACTACGACAGCTTCACCTGGAACCTGGTCCACTACCTCGCGGAACTGGGCGCGGAGACGCGCGTGGTGCGCAACGACGACCTGACCGCGGGCGAGGCCTGGGCGCTGAAGCCGGAAGCGGTGCTGCTGTCGCCGGGGCCCTGCACGCCGAACGAGGCGGGCATCTGCCTGGCGCTGCTGGACAGCGCGCCGCTGGAGATGCCGATCTTCGGGGTCTGTCTCGGCCATCAGGCCATGGGCCAGGCCTTCGGCGGCGACGTGATCCGCGCCAAGAGCCTGATGCACGGCAAGACCTCACCGATCGAACACGAGGGCAAGAGCGTGTTCGCCGGCCTGCCCTCGCCGTTCACGGCGACCCGCTATCACAGCCTGGCGGTGAAGCGGGAAACCCTGCCGGACGTGCTGGAAGTCACCGCCTGGACCGCCGATGGCGAGATCATGGGGCTGGCGCACCGGACGCGCCCGATCCACGGCGTGCAGTTCCATCCCGAATCGATCGCCACCGAGCACGGCCACGACCTGCTGGCCAACTTCCTCGACCTCGCCAACATCAAACGCCGGGCGATGGTCTGACGTGGCCGACGGATTCAAGCCCCTGCTGGCCAAGCTGGTCGATGGCCGCGTGCTGTCGGCGGACGAGGCGCACGCCTTCTTCGCCGCCTGCCTGAGGGGGGAGCCGACGCCCGCCCAGGTCGCCGCCGCCGTCACCGCCCTGCGCATCCGCGGCGAGACGGTCGAGGAGATCGCCGCCTTCGCCACGGCCATGCGCGAGGCGGCGCTGACGCTGGATCATCCGTACGAGGTCATCGACACCTGCGGCACCGGCGGCGACGGCCAGCACACCTTCAACATCTCGACGGCGGCGGCGCTGGTGCTGGCCGGCGCGGGACTGAAGGTGGCCAAGCACGGCAACCGGGCGATGAGCTCGAAATCCGGCTCGTCGGACGTGCTGTCGGTGCTGGGGGTCAACCTCGCCGCCACGCCGGCGCAGCAGCTGCGGGCGCTGGACCGGGCCGGCATCGCCTTCCTGTTCGCCCCGACCTACCACGGAGCCATGCGGCACGTCGGGCCGGTGCGGGCCGAGATCGGTTTCCGCACGGTGTTCAACCTGCTGGGACCACTTTCCAATCCGGCCAATGCGAAGCGGCAGGTGATGGGGGTCTATGATCCGCGCCTGCTGGAGCCGCTGGCCGAGGTGCTGGGACGACTCGGCGCCGTGCGGGCCTGGACCGTGCACGGGCAGGGGCTGGACGAACTGACCACCACGGGCGCGACCGAGGTCGCGGAGTGGAAGGACGGGGCGGTGCGCCGCTTCGCCGTCACACCCGAGGACGCGGGGCTGGCGCGGGCCGACCTCGCCGACCTGCGCGGCGGCGACGCCGAGGAGAATGCGGCCGCCCTGCGGGCGCTGCTGGACGGGGCGAAGGGGGCCTATCGCGACATCGTGCTGCTGAATGCGGCGGCGGCGCTGGTCGTGGGCGACAAGGCGGCCGATCTGGCGGAGGGCGCGGCGCTGGCGGCGGCGGTGATCGACGACGGCCGGGCGGCCAAGGCCCTGGCCGATCTGGTCGAGGCCACCAACACGGACATCGAGGAAGAGCCGACGTGACCGTTGACGTGCTGGAACGGATCGCCGCCTACAAGCGCGAGGACGTGGCGGCGCGCAAGGCCGCCCTGCCGCAGGACACCGTCGAGGCGCGGGCGCGGCAGGCGTCGGCCCCGCGAGGCTTCCGGGCCGCGCTGGAGCGGCATGTCGAGGCGACCGGCAGGCCGGCGCTGATCGCCGAGATCAAGAAGGCCAGTCCGTCGAAGGGACTCATCCGCGAGGACTTCGACCCGCCGGCGCTGGCCCGGGCCTATGAGCGCGGCGGAGCCTCGTGCCTGTCGGTGCTGACCGACGGACCGAGCTTCCAGGGGGACGACGCCTTTCTCGGACAGGCGCGGGACGCCGTCGCCCTGCCCTGCCTGCGCAAGGACTTTATCGTCGACCCGTGGCAGGTGGCCGAGAGCCGGGCGCTGGGGGCCGACTGCATCCTGATTATCCTCGCCATGATTGATGACGGGCTTGCGGCCGAACTGCTCTCCGAGGCGGAGCGGTTCGGCATGGACGCTCTGGTCGAGACCCACGACGAGGCCGAGATGGCCCGCGCCTGCAAGCTGGGCGGCGATCTGGTCGGGATCAACAACCGCTCGCTGCGGACGTTCGAGGTCAATCTCGAGACGACCGAGCGGCTGGCCATGCTGAGCCCGGTGCGGGCGCTGCTGGTGGCGGAGAGCGGCATCTTCACGCCGGACGACGTGGCGCGGGTGTCGGCCGCGCATGCGCAGGCGGTGCTGGTCGGCGAGAGCCTGATGCGGCAGGCGGACGTCGAGGCGGCGACGCGGACGCTGCTGGCGTGACCGTCATTGCGCATCTGTCAAAGGCGAGGACCTATTCCGGTTTCATCTTCCTCGGAGGCTCGGCTCTCTACATCCTGATGCAGCCGCTTTGGCATCCGGGTGGGCTGCGCGCGCTCATGGCCGGCGACGATGGCGGACGCGGCTGGTGGCCGATCCCAGCGATCGCCGCCCTTGTGCTCTTGCCGATGATGGTGCGTGCGCTCTTCCGGACGCTGCGCCATCGAGGGCCTGCAGTCTTCATCCGCGACGGCGCGCTGTATTGCGCGGAGTGGCGCGCACCTGTGGCGCTGTCGGATATCAGGGCGTTGGCGATATCCCGCTTCGGAATTCTGTCGCGCAGCCAGCCGATGGTGACGTTGACGACCCTCGATGGCTCCGTCCGACGGATTCAGACGCTCAACCTCACGCCTGATACCGCCGAGATCGGCCGCAGGATCGCCGAGGCCGTTGGACTGCCCGCTCCGGCCAGCGCCACGGTAACCACACCTTAACCGGAACACCTCAGGAACACCTTGTGGACGTTTGCGGTTTGTTCCGTTAGCGTTCTCGCAACGGGATTCGCCGCCGAGGTCGCCATGCTCACGCGCAAACAGCACGAACTGCTGATGTTCATCCACGAACGGATCAAGGAGACGGGCGTCTCCCCCTCGTTCGATGAGATGAAGGAGGCGCTGGATCTGGCGTCCAAGTCGGGCATCCACCGGCTGATCACGGCGCTGGAGGAGCGCGGCTTTATCCGCCGCCTGGCGCACCGCGCCCGGGCGCTGGAGGTGGTCAAGCTGCCGGAGCAGGCCACGGCGCAGACGCGCAGCCGGCAACCGTTCCGCCCGGACGTCATCGAGGGCGGCGGACGGCCCTTCGCCGCCGAGCCCGCCAACGACACCCGCGAACTGTCGGTCATGGGCAAGATCGCCGCCGGCACGCCGATCGCCGCCATCGAGCACGAGCAGGCCCGCTATCCGGTGCCCGAGACCATGTTGGGGGCCGGCGAGCACTACATGCTCGAGATCGAGGGCGATTCGATGATCGAGGCCGGCATCCTCAACGGCGACCTGGTGATCATCAAATCCGTCGACACCGCCTCGTCGGGCGAGATCGTCGTGGCCCTGGTCGAGGGCGAGGAAGCGACGCTGAAGCGGCTGCGCAAGAAGGGCGGCTCGATCGCCCTGGAGCCGGCCAACCGCAACTATGAGACCCGCATCTTCGGCCCGGACCAGGTCGAGGTGCAGGGCAAGCTGGTCGGCCTCATCCGCCGCTATCACTGACTGCGGGAACGCCGCGCGGGCTCCACGGCCGGTCACCGCGCACCTGTGAGGACCAGACGGCGCGCCAGCGGTTGGCCGACGGCGGCCCCTCGCGCCACAGTTCGACCGCGCCGCCGCGGGCGTAGTCGATCCCGTCCAGCATCAACCGGCCTTCGCATGAGGCGGGAAGGACATGGACGGGCGCACGGACGCTGACGACCGGCGCGGCGGCGCACAGGGCGTCCATCTGTTCCACCGACGGCGCGCGCTTGCCCCACCACAGGGCCAGCGGGCCGGCCGACGGCGGCGACGGGGCGCAGGAGAAGCGGGTGCAGGTCCAGCCCTCGTCCGGCCGCCCGACCGGCGTGACGCCGCGTCGGCGGGACCAGACGTCGACCGCGAACTGGCGCACGCCGGGGCGGGCCACGACCGCCTCCCCCGCCTCGATCCAGGCCGCGTTGGTCCCGCCGTCGCCGATCCACAGGTCGGGCGTGGGCGCGCGCGGCCACAGCATCACCGCCGCCGCGAACGGCAGGCCCAGCCAGCGCAGCGGCCCGCGCCACAGGCAGCAGAACAGCACGCCGAGGAAGGCGATCGGCAGCACATAGTCGGGCGCGCTGGCCACAGTCCGCACCGCGCCAGGCAGCGCCGCCGTCCAGGCGCCGATGGCCAGCATCAGCTCGATCCCCCGCGCCGCCAGCCACAGGAAGGGCGCGCCCAGGCCGAGCGGCTCCAGCAGGGCCCCGAGGGCCAGCGCCGGCATGATCAGGAAGTCGGACACCGGCGCGGTGGCCAGGTTGGCGGCCAGGCCGTACATGGCGGTGCGGTTGAAATGCTGCATGGCGAACGGCCCGGTGGCCGCGCCCGCGACCAGGCTGGCGAGGACCGCCGCCCCGACCCAGGCTGCGCTCCTCTGGACGATCAGGATGGGCAGGGGCGCGGAAATCTCGCGTGGGCGGACCGGCCAGGCCTCGACCAGCGCCACCAGCGCCGCCGTGGCCGCGAACGACATCTGGAAGCCGGGCGTGACGATGGCTTCGGGCTGGAGCAGCAGGACCACGAAGGCCGCGACGGCCAGGGCGTGCATGGTGATGGCCTGCCGGTCCAGCAGGACAGCGAGGAAGGCGATCGAGGCGGTGATCGCCGCCCGCTCGGCCGGCGGCGGCGCGCCGGACACGACCAGATAGGTCCCCACCGCCAGCAGGCCGCCCCAGGCCGCAACCTTCTTGCCCGGCACGCGCAACGCCAGCCACGGCCAGGCGGCGACCAGCAGACGCACCAGGAAGAAGGCGAAGCCCCCGACGACCGCCATGTGCAGGCCCGAGATCGACAGGATGTGGGCCAGCCCCGAGTCGCGCATCACGTCGACATCGTCAGGGTCGAGCCAGGCCTCGTGGCCCGTGGTCATGGCGGCCGCAATGCCGCCGGCCCGCTCGCCCTGCCGCGCCACGATTCGGCGGGCCAGGTCATAGCGCAGCCCGTTGACCGCCATCGCCGCGCGCAGTCGCCACGGCGGCTCCGGCAGGTACGCCGGCCGGACCTCGCCCAGACCGAAGGCCACCCCGCCAAGCCCTTGGAAAAAGGCGTTGCGGCCGAAATCGTAGGCGCCGGGGCTGGCCGGGGCGGGCGGCGGATTGAGGATGGCGAACAGGCGGATCGCCTCTCCGGGTTCGGGCGCGACGCCGCGCACCGTAGCGCGCAGGCGAACCGGCGTGTCCTCCGGCGCGAGGCCGCGGATGCGGACGGGCGCGATCACCACGCGCGGACCGGCGGCGCCGGGGCTGTCGACGTCGACGACCCAGCCCTCGACCACGGTCGGCTCGCTCATCGCCGGAGCGATCGGAGCCGTGACCGCATCGGTGCGCAGTTTGGCGACGGCCAGTCCGAAGGTGAAACACGCCAGGAGCATCAGCGGCAGGGTCCAGACGCGGCTCGCCCTGAGCCGCCGCGCGCCCAGCCAGGCCGCGGCCGTCGCGACCGCGAACAGCAGCAGCGGCGCGGCCGCCGGCTCGGACTTCAGGAAGAAGTAGACCGCGCAGCCGCCGCCCATCGCCACGGGGGCCCACAGCCGCCAGCGCAGGGTCTGGGCGACGACCTGGGCTCCCAGAAATCCGCCGAAGCGCGAGCGGAGACTGTGCATCGCCGGAGCGGACGGTATAACGCCCGCCATGACCTCCCCGTCCGCCTCCATGCCCGAAGTCGTCACCCGCTTCGCCCCCTCGCCGACCGGCTTCCTGCACATAGGCGGCGCTCGCACGGCGCTTTTCAACTATTTGTATGCCCAGCGCCACAACGGGAAGTTCCTGGTGCGGGTCGAGGACACCGATCGGGAGCGCTCGACCGAGGCGGCCGTGCAGGCGATTTTCGACGGCCTGAGCTGGCTCGGCCTCTTCGCCGACGACGAGCCCGTGTTCCAGCATGCCCGCGCCGACCGGCATCGCGAGGTCGTCAACGAGTTGCTGGAGCGGGGCGCGGCCTACCGTGATTTCACCTCGGCCGAAGAGACGGGACGCCTGCGCGACCTGGCCAAGGCCGAGCGGCGCACCTTCGAGTCGCCATGGCGCGACCGCGCGCCGACCGTCGACGACCTGACCCAGGCCCATGTTGTCCGCTTCCGTCGCCCCCTGCCCGGCCAGGTGGTCGTCGAGGACGAGGTCCAGGGCACGGTCAGTTGGGCCAATGAGGACCTCGACGACCTGGTCCTGCTGCGCTCGGACGGCGCGCCGACCTACAACCTCGCCGTGGTGGTCGACGACCATGACATGGGCGTGACCCATGTCATCCGCGGCGACGACCACCTGAACAACGCCGCGCGCCAGAGCCTGATCTACGACGCCCTCGGCTGGACCCGGCCGACCTTCGCCCACATCCCGCTGATCCACGGCCCGGACGGGGCCAAGCTGTCAAAGCGGCACGGGGCGCAGGCGGTGCACGAATACGCCGAGATGGGCTACCTGCCCGAAGCCATGCGCAACTATCTGGCCCGGCTGGGCTGGTCGCACGGCGACGATGAATTGTTCTCGGACGCCCAGGCGGCCGAATGGTTCGATCTGGCCGGCGTCGGCAAGGCCCCGGCCCGGCTGGACTTCGACAAGCTGGCGCACGTCAACGCCCACTGGATCCGGCTGGCCGACGACGACCGGCTGGCCAAGCTGACGCTCGACGTGCATCTGGCCCGGGGCCATGCGCTCGGACCGGACGACGAGGTCCGGCTGACCCGGGCCCTGCCCTTCATCAAGGACCGGGCGAAGACCACGCTCGAGTTGGCCGACCAGACCGCCTTCGTGCTCAAGCCGCGGCCGATCGCCATTGAACCGAAGGGCCGTGACCTGCTCGCCGGGGAGGCCGGCGAGCGGATCGGGCGGTTGCGCGACCGGCTGGCCCTGTTCGAAAGCTGGGATGTCTTCGCGCTCGAGGCCGAACTCAGGGTCTTCGCCGAGGAAGAGGCGGTCGGCTTCGGCAAGATCGGCCCGGCCGCCCGCGCGGCCCTGACCGGCGGCTCCACATCACCCGACATCGCGAAAACGTTGGCGGCGCTCGGCCGGGAAGAAAGCCTCGGCCGTTTGAATGATGCGCTGCAACAGACTATCTGAACTGCGTACCGAAACACGACCCGCCGCCTCCCCGCGCGAGGCCGCCGTCTGACCAAGGGGCTTATATGACTGAACTCGCCAAACCCGCCGGCTCGGCCACCCTCACCTACGGCGACAAGTCCGTGGAATTGCCGGTGCTGTCGGGTTCGACCGGTCCCGATGTGATCGACATCCGCAAGCTGTACGGCGCGACCGAGGCCTTCACCTACGATCCCGGCTTCACCTCGACGGCGGCTTGCGAGAGCGCCCTGACCTTCATCGACGGCGACGCGGGCACCCTGCTGCACCGCGGCTATCCGATTGACCAGCTGGCCTCGAGGTCCAACTTCGTCGAGGTCTGCCACCTGCTGCTGCACGGCGAACTGCCGACCGCGTCCGAATACGAGGCGTTCGAACGCAACATCACCATGCATACGATGCTGCACTCGCAGTTCGAACGCTTCTTCGAGGGCTTCCGCCGCGACGCCCACCCGATGGCGATCATGGTCGGGACGGTCGGGGCGCTGTCGGCGTTCTATCACGACAGCCTGGACATTCATGATCCGGTGCAGCGGAACATCTCGGCGATCCGGCTGATCGCCAAGATGCCGACGATCGCGGCGCGGGCGTACAAGTACCACGTCGGCCAGCCGTTCATCTCGCCGCGCAACGACCTGAGCTACGCCGAGAATTTCCTGCGCATGTGCTTCGCCGTTCCGGCCGAGGACTATGTGGTCAATCCGGTGCTGGCCAGGGCCATGGACCGCATCTTCATCCTGCACGCCGACCACGAGCAGAACGCCTCGACCTCGACCGTCCGCCTGGCCGGTTCGTCGGGCGCCAATCCCTTCGCCTGCATCGCCGCCGGCATCGCCTGCCTGTGGGGCCCGAGCCATGGGGGCGCCAACGAGGAGGCGCTGAACATGCTCAAGGAGATCGGCACGCCGGACAGGATCCCGGAGTTCATCGAGGGCGTGAAGGCCAAGAAATACAAGCTGATGGGCTTCGGCCATCGCGTCTACAAGAACTACGATCCGCGCGCCAAGGTGATGAAGGAGAGCGCCGACGAGGTGCTCGAGGCGGTCGGCGACAAGAACGACCCGCTGTTCCAGGTGGCCAAGGAACTGGAGCGGATCGCGCTCAACGACGAGTATTTCATCGAGCGCAAGCTGTTCCCGAACGTCGACTTCTATTCAGGCATAACTCTGTCCGCGATGGGCTTCCCGACCTCGATGTTCACGGTGCTGTTCTCGCTGGCCCGCACGGTCGGCTGGATCGCCCAGTGGCAGGAGATGATCGGCGATCCGACCCAGAAGATCGGCCGCCCGCGCCAACTCTACACGGGTCCGACCGAACGCGACTACGTGCCGATCCAGTCGCGCGGCTAGGAGCGCGACACCATCGATGACGGCGCCGGGGTTCCGCCCCGGCGTCGGTTGATCAGACCGGCGGCGCCTTGCAGTAGCGGTCGATGAAGGCCTGGTGGGTCGGCATCTCGGCCGCGGCGTGGGCCACCACGTCCCGGAATCGCTCCATGCGCCGGCGGATGGCGCCGGGATCGTGCGCCGCCGCCACCGGATCGAAGCCGCGCGGCTCGACGCCCTGCCCGAGCATGACCGCGACCCAGCTGGTTTCCGAAAAGAGCTCCTCGTCCTCGCGCAGGAAGCGGCCCTGCCCCCTGAACAGGGCCAGTTTGCGCTGCAGGGTCTCGGGAACCTCCATGGTCCGCACGTGATCCCAGAGCGGCGAATCGGACCGCGTGGTGGCGTGGTAGTGCAGGATCACGAAGTCGCGCAGCCGGGCGTACTCGGTCGCGGTCCGGCGATTGTATTCGTCGGTCAGGGCTGGATCGAAGGCGCGGTCGGGGAACAGCGCCAGGAGCCGGAAGAGCCCGCTCTGGATCATGTGGATGCTGGTCGACTCCAGCGGCTCGAGAAAACCGGAAGCCAGGCCGAGGGCGACGCAGTTCTTGATCCACGACCGGCGGCGGCGGCCGGTCGTGAACCGCAG
This sequence comes from Brevundimonas sp. LjRoot202, assembly GCF_964253355.1. Taxonomy (NCBI): domain Bacteria; kingdom Pseudomonadati; phylum Pseudomonadota; class Alphaproteobacteria; order Caulobacterales; family Caulobacteraceae; genus Brevundimonas; species Brevundimonas sp. LjRoot202. The sequence goes on from NZ_CAXUQW020000001.1 coordinate 456,811, forward strand.
GGTCCTGGGCTCCGCCACGGCGTCGCCGTCCAGGGCCGCCAGGAGATCGGCGGTGGCTTCGTCCTCGCTGATGAACTGGCTGCAGTGGACATAGCCGTTGCCGGTGCGGTGCTGCAGGGGGATGCGCCACTGCCATCCGGCGGTGCGCGCCGTCGAGCGGGTGTAGGGCTCGGGCTCGCCGACATTCTCGCTGGCGACGGCTACGGCCCGGTCGCAGGGCAGCCAGTGGGTCCAGTCCTCGAACCCCGCCTCCAGCGTCTGTTCGATCAGCAGTCCGCGGAAGCCGGTGCAGTCGATGAACAGCTCCGCCTCGATGACCTCCCCCGATTCCAGGCGCACGCCTTCGATGAAGCCGTCAAGCGGGCGCTGCACGACCTCGATGATCCGGCCTTCGCGCCGGACCACGCCCCGCTCCTCCGCATAGGCGCGCAGGAAGGCGGCGTAGAGCGCGGCGTCGAAGTGGAAGGCATGGGCCAGCATCGACAGGATGTTCCGGGGATCCTTCACCGGCCGGAAAAATTTCCCGGCCCGCGCCGCGACCGCCGGCAGGCAGTACTGGTCCAGCGGCCCGGGGTCGCCGAGGGTCCGCTGACGCAGCCAGTGCTGGTGAAACGGCGTGTCGTCGAAATCGAGGCCATAGCGGCCGAACGGGTGCAGATAGCGGTCCCCCAGCGCGCCCCAGTCGCGCAGCTCGATGCCGAGCTTGAAGCTGGCCTGCGTCGCGCGGACGAAGGCGTCCTCGTCGAGGCCGAGAAAGTTGTTGAAGTCGACGATGGGAGGAATCGTCGCCTCGCCCACGCCCACCGTGCCGATCTCGGCCGACTCCACGAGGGTGATCCGGACCGTATCGCGGAGTTTTCGGGCCAGCGCCGCGGCGGCCATCCAGCCCGCCGTGCCGCCGCCGATGACGGCGATGGTCTCTATGGGTTGTTGGGTCATCGACCGAGCCTAGCGACTCGACCCCCGATGACAAGGCGGAGCCCGGCGTTCAGCCCGGGATCGCCGCCCCGTTCCGTCGCTCGACGATGGTCCGCAGTACGGCGTCTGCGGCGATCTCGGACGGATCGCGCCCCTCCCGCCCCATCAGGTCCAACGCCGCCGTCTGGCGCGCCGCCTGCTCGGCCCGGGCCCCGGGATCGGCGAGCAGATGGCCCACGGCGTCGGCCAGCCTGACGGGCGTGGCGTCCGCCTGGATCAGTTCGGGCGCGATCTCCTCGCCGGCGGCGTGGTTGAACAGGGTCGCGTACTTGCCGGTGAAGAATGGCTTCATGATCGCGTAGCTGAGCGGCTGGAAGCGGTAGGCGATGACCATGGGTGCGCCGGCCAGCGTGAGTTCGGTGGAAACCGTGCCGCTGGTCGCCAGGGCCACGGTGGCGGCCTTCATGGCGGCGTACTTCTCCGACTCCGGAACCATGTGCGCGCGGAAGGGCCAGGCGGCCACCCGGGCGGTGACGTCGTCGGCGACCGTGCCGGCGGCGACGACGGCGATCTCCAGCGACGGGTCGTGGCGTTTCAGGCGGGCCGCGGCGGCCTCGTAGACCGGAGTCATCAGCCGGATTTCGGAGGGACGGCTGCCCGGCAGCACCAGCAGCAGCGGTGTCTCCGGGGCGATGCCGCGCGAGGCCCGGAAGGCGGCGGCATCCGCCCCGCTCATGTCGACGTGCAGGGCCTGCGAGCCCACGACCGTCGTGGGCAAGCCCTCCTTCTCGAACCAGGGCGCGTCGAAAGCGTAGAGGGCCAGCAGGTGGTCGACGGAGGCGGCGAGCGTCTTCGCCCGACCCGGCCGCGACGCCCAGACCTGGGGGCCCACATACTTGATCAGCGGCACGCCCGGCAGTTCGGCGCGAAGCGCCTTGGCGACCCGGATGGTGAAGCCCCAACTGTCGATCAGGACCACGACGTCGGGCCGTTCGGCGCGAGCCAGCGCCACGGTGTCCGCCACCCGCCGCTTGACCACGCCATAGGCCTTGAGGCCCTCGAGCCAGCCGAGGACCGACAGGTCGGCGATGTCGAACGGGCTGGCCACGCCCTCCTCGGCCATCTTCGGACCGCCAACGCCGACGAAGACCACGTCCTTGCCTAGCCGGGCCTTGAGCGCGCGCGCCAGCCCCGCCCCGAGCGCGTCGCCCGAGGCCTCGGCGGCGACCAGCATGACCTTCAGGGCGCGGCTCACCGGGACTCTCCCCAGACGAACAGGCCCAGCCTGTCGGCGGCCTCGACGATGGCCGGGTGGTCAATGAGGATCAGCTGCCCCGCCACGCCACCGACCCCGGCCAGTCCGGCGGCGGCGGCGAGTTCGATGGTCCGGGAGCCCATCACCGGCATGTCGACCCGCAGGTCCTGGATCGGCTTGGGCGCCTTGCCGAGCGCGCCTTTGCGACCGGCCGCCGAGCCGCGCAGGTCGGCGGGCAGGCCGGCGACCCGGGCCAGCATGGCGTCGGTGCCCTCCTGGGCCTCGACCGCCAGCACCAGGCCATCGCAGACGACCGCGCCCTGACCGATGTCAAGTTCTCCGGCTTTTTCCGCGACGTGAAGGGCTTTCTTCAGGTCCTGCAGCTGTTCCGGCGTCGGCGTGATCGCGCCGAGCGCGCCCGCGGGCAGTGTCTCGCCGCCGAGGATGTCGTCGGCGCCCTGGATGGCGTAGCCCTCGGCCTCGAACACCGAGAGAATCTTGCGCAGCAGGGCGTCGTCACCCTTGGTCGCCGCCGCGACGATGCCGGGCAGCAGGGTGGCGCCCCTGAAGTCGGGTTTCAGGCTCTTGAAGTCCGGGCGGCTGACCGTGCCGGCGAAGCAGACGGCGTCGCAGCCCGCCTTCTTCAGCGCCGAGAGCACCCGGCCGATTTCGGCCATGCCCGCGTCCACGCCCGGGTAGCGGGCCAGATGCGGGTCGGCGAAACCCGCCAGCCGGACCACGAACACCGGCCGCCCTTCGGCCTCGCAACGGGCGGCGACGGACAGCGGCAGGGCCCCTCCGCCCGCGATCAGGCCCAGTTTGCTCATTCGCCGGGCAGGCACAGCGGACGTTTGCCGTCCTCACGGATGAACGCGACGATCTCCATGATTTCGGGGAGGTCCGCGTAGTCGGTCGCCACGGCGTCGACGCGGCCGGCGAAGGTCCCTTGCCCCTCGAACAGGTCGCGATAGGCCGCGAGCATCCGACGGATGGCGTCTTTCCCGTATCCCTTGCGCTTCAGCCCGACCAGATTGAGTCCGTGCAGTCGCGCGTGATTGCCCCAGGCCGAGCCATAGGGAATCACGTCGCGGGTCACCGCCGCCAGCCCGCCGACGATGGCCCCCTGCCCGACCCGTCCGAACTGGTGCACCGCGCAAAGCCCGCCCAGGAAGACCCGGTCGCCGATCCGGGCATGCCCGCCCAGGGTGGCCTGGTTGGCGAAGGTGACATTGTTTCCCACCACGGCGTCATGGCCGACGTGGGCGCCCGTCATGAACAGATTGTGGGAGCCGACGCGGGTCACGCCCCCACCCTGCGGCGTGCCGCGGTTGAAGGTGGAATGCTCGCGGATCAGGCAGTCCTCGCCGATCTCCAGCCGGACCGATTCGCCCTTGTAGCCGCCATGCTGCGGATCGCCGCCGATCACCGAGAAGGGATGGATGACGGTGCGGGCGCCGACGGTCGTATCCTGCTGGACCACCACATGGCTGACCAGCCGCACGTCCTCGTGCAGGACCACGCCAGGGCCGACAACGCACGACGGGCCGATCTCGACGCCGTCCGCGAGCTGCGCCCCGGCGTCGACGAGGGCGGTCGGATGAATGCTCACGGCGTGACCGGTTGATCGACGGTGACCACCATGGCGGCGAAGTCGGCCTCGGCGGCCAATTTGCCGTCGATGAAGGTCTCGCCCCGGAACTTGAAGATATCGCCGCGCTGCTTCGTCACCACCACCTTCATGCGCAGCTGGTCGCCGGGCCGGGCCGGCTTGCGGAAGCGGACGCCGTCGATCGACATGAACATGATGATCTTGCCGTCGACCTCGACGTCCATGGTCTTGGACATCATCAGCGCGCCGGTCTGGGCCATGGCCTCGACGATCATCACGCCCGGCATGACCGGATCGATCGGGAAGTGGCCGGGGAAATAGGGCTCGTTGTGGGTGACGTTCTTGATGCCGGTGATCGAGGTCCCGGACACGAAGTCCTCGGCCCTGTCGACGAGCAGGAACGGATAGCGGTGCGGCAGGCGCCGCATCACCTCGGCGTAGTCGATCGTCCCCCCGGCTCCCGTTTGGTCACTCATTCCCGGCCTTCCCTGCGCGTGCCTTTCCGCTCGCCTGTTTGGCGAGCCAGATCGTTTCACGCAAGAACTGTCGAAGCGGTTTGGCGGGATAACCGGACCATGTTTCGCCCGCGGGGATGTCCTGCAGCACGCCGGCGCCCGCGGCCACGCGCGCGCCCTCCCCGATGGCCAGGTGGTCGCCGACGCCGGCCTTGCCGCCGAAAATGACGCCGTCTCCGACGGTGACAGAGCCGGAAATGCCGGTGTTGGCCGCCATCAGGCAGTTGCGGCCGATCACGCAGTTGTGGCCGATCATGACCAGGTTATCGATCTTGGTGTTCTCGCCGACGACCGTGTCGTCATAGGCCCCGCGGTCGATGCAGGAGTTCGCCCCGACGCTGACGCCGTCCTGCAGGATGACCCGGCCCAGCTGGGGCACGTCGACGGGACCCGAGCGCGATCCGGCGGCGCCGAAGCCCGGCTCGCCGATCCGCGCGCCCGACAGCAGGCGGACGCGGTCGCCAATCAGAGCGAAGCCGAGACTGACATTCGAGCCTATGACGCAGTCCCGGCCGATCTGAACGCCGGGACCGACGACGGTGTTGGCGCCGACGCGGGTGCCGCGGCCGATGCGGGCGCCCTGCCCCAGCACCACGCCCGGCGCGAGCACGACCGTGTCGTCCTCGATGACGTCAGCGGCGGCGGCGGCGCTGACCAATGGAACCGGACGGTGGAACAGCAGCGAGGCGCGGGCCCAGGCGGCCTGGCTCTCACTCGAGACGATGACGGCGGCGCCGGCGGGAGCCGCCTCGACGGCGGAGGCCGGGACGATGACGCAGCCGGCGGCGGTGCCGGCCAGCGCCGGAAGGAATTTGCGGTCGCCGAGAAAGGCGACGTCGGCCGCGCCGGCGGTCGCCAGAGGCGCGACGGCGGAGACCTTTCGGTCCCCGCCACGCGAAAGTTCGCCCCCGATCCGTCCCGCAAGCTCGCCGACCGTCAGGGCCGGCAGCTGCTCGAAGAAGCGCGCATCGGGGCCTCGGCCCATATTACTGGGCCGGTTGCTGGGCCGGGACCGGCATGCGGCTGAACGACAGCGACGGCAGGGCCGCGTTGACGCGCTGGATCGCCGCCTCGGTGAGATCCATCGAGGGGTTCACCCGAAGGACCGTGTCCCGCGAGATCAGGATGCCGCAGCCGCGCTCGGTGTAGAGCGCCAGGATGATCGGATCGGCCGCCTGGGAGATCTGCTGAAGCTGCATCGCCTGGGTGTAGCGCAGTTCGCCTTCGCGGGTCTGGGCCAGGTTGCGGGCTTCCTGGTAGCGGGTCGCCAGCGCCTGTTCGGCGGTGGCGAACTCGGCCTGCGGGATGGTGCCGCGGCCCTGCTGCAGCCGCTGGCTTTCTGTCTGGATGTACTGTTCGTAGGGGCCCAGCTCGGTCTGCACTTCCTGCTGCAGGCGCTGCATGCCCGTCTGGACGGACTGGCCGGCGGTCGATTGGGCCAGCAGGCGGTCGTGGTGGTAGACGCAGACGCCGGGAATGGCGGGTCCGAAATTCTGGTCCTGGGCGGCCGCGGCCGATCCGGCCAGCATGGCGAGGGCGAAGGCGCCGAAAGCGAGGGTTTTCATCATGATGCCTTTGAGCGGGCCGAAGGCCCGTCGGTTAGAACTGGGTTGAAGTCGAGAAGCGGAAGGTCTCGGTCTTGTCGTAGTCTTCCTTGCCGAGAATTTTGCTGAGATCGAAGCGGATCGGCCCCATGGGCGAGCGCCAGTGGATGCTGAGGCCCGCGGAGGCGCGCAGCTCCAGATCGTCGACGATACGGGAACTGGGCGTGCCGTCCGGATTGACGGTGTAGCGTTCATCCAGCGCCCCCACGGTGCCCACGTCGGTGAACAGCGAGGTGCGGATGCCGTACTCCTCCGGCAAGCCGTTCGGGACGGTGAGGTCGATGGTGCCGACGACGTAGAAATTACCGCCGAGGGCGTCCGTCGTGTTCAGGTCGCGCGGACCGATGCCCGCCGTCTCGAAGCCGCGGAAGCTGTTGCCGCCCTTGAAGAAGCGGTCGTTGATCCGGATCGGATCGCCGCCCCAGCCGGCCACATAGCCGGTCGACGCCGAGGTGGAGACGACCCAGTTCGGCGTGATGCCCCAATAGGCCGAGATTTCGGCTTCGGTCTTCACGTAGTTCACATCGCCGCCGAGGCCGGCGAAGTCCTGGATGAGACGTCCGGTCCAGCCACGGGTCGGCCGAACCGGATCGTTCCTGCGATCGACGAACAACGTGTATCCGGCCGACGAGTTCAGGAAAGAACCGACCTGGTCGCAGAGCGCGTTCGAACCCGTGCCGCCAGAGTTGCAGAAGTTAAACGGGACGATGATCTCGTCGGACTTCAGGAAGTAGCGGGTGCTGAGCAGGGTGTAGGCGTTCAGCGGATAGGACAGGCGCACGCCGCCGCCCGTCGAGCGGTAGTCGTACGACGAATATTCGCTCAGGTCGTAGCGCGAGTGGAAAGCGTCGAAACCGGCCCGCAGGTCGCGGCCGAGGAATCTCGGCTCGGTGAAGCGGAAGTCGATCTGCTGGCGCAGCGAGCCCCACTCGACGCGGGCGACGACGTTCTGGCCGCGGCCGCGGAAGTTCCGCTCGGTGATGCCCAGGTTGACGACGAAGGAGTCGACGGAGCTGAAGCCGGCCCCGACGGACAGTTCGCCGGTCGGCTGCTCGGTGACCGTGACGTTGACGACCGAACGGTCCGGCGCGGACCCCCGGGCCTCCTCCACCGTCACGTCCTTGAAGAAGCCCAGGCTGCGCAGATTGTTGCGCGAGCGCTCCAGCAGGGTGCGGTTGAAGGCGTCGCCCTCGGTCAGCATCATCTCGCGGCGGATGACATTGTCCAGGGTGCGGGTGTTGCCGATGACGTTGATGCGGTCGACGTAGACGCGCTGGCCCTCGCGGACGTTGAAGGTGACGTCGACGGTGTCGGTCTCGGGATTGGCCTGGTAGGTCGGATCGATCTCGACGAAGGCGTAGCCGGCCGACCCCGCCGCGAAGGTCAGGGCGTCGACGGCCGATTCGATCTTGTCGCTCTCGTACAGCTGGCCCGACCGGACCGGCAGCAGGCGCTGGAGGAAGTCCGGGTTCAGGCGGTCGTTCTCGGTGACCACCTTGACCGTGCCGAAGTTGTAGCGGTCGCCCTCGTCCAAGGTGATGGTGATGCCGAAGGCGCTGTCGTCGGGGGCCAGTTCGGCGATGGCCGAGAGCACCCGGAAATCATAGTAGCCGCGGTTGGTGTAGAATTTCCGCAGCTGTTCGCGATCGTAATCGAGGCGGTTGGGGTCGTAGTTGTCGTTCGAGCCGAACAGGCGCCACCACTCCGATCGCTTGGTGACCATGACCTCCTGCAGATCGCCGTCCGAGAAGGCGGTGTTGCCGAGGAAGGTGATCGCCCGGACGCCCGTCTCGGGGCCTTCGTCGATCTCGAAGATGACATCGACGCGGTTCTGGTCGAGCTGGACCAGCTTGGGCGTGACGGTGGCCGAGATGCGGCCCGACAGGCGATACAGCTCGACGATCTTGCCGACATCCTCCTGGACCCGGGCGCGAGTGTAGATGCCGCGGGGCGCCAAGGTGACCTCCTCGCGCAGCTTGTCCTCGCTGATCGCGCCGTTCCCCTCGAACACCACCTGGTTGATGATCGGATTCTCGACGATCTCGACGATCAGGTCGCCGTTCGGCTGGATGCCCAGCTGGATGTCGGCGAACAGGCGGGTGCGGTCGAGGGTGCGGACGGCCACGTCCAGAACGGCCGGGTCGACCGTGTCGCCGGGCTGGATGGGCAGATAGGACAGGATCGTGGTCTGGTCGATGCGCTGGTTGCCACGCACCAGGATGCGGTTGACCTGCACGCGCTGCACCTCGGCCGGAGGCGGCGCCTCCTGCGGCTGGATCACGATGGTCGGCTCGGCCGCTGGCGCCGTCTGGGCCAGGGCCGGTCCGGTCAGACCGGCGGCGACCACGAGGGCCAGCAGGCTCGGGCTCAGGCCACGAGCGAAACGAAGGGCGGACGCGTCTTGTTGAATCATGCGGGAAACCATCGGGGGCTGGCGTCGGCTCATCAAGCGAGCCCGCCGAGGAATTTGAACAGGCTCAGCTTCTGCAGGTCGTTCCAGGTGGCGAACAACATCAATCCCGCCAGCAAAGCAAGACCGACGCGGTAGCCGACTTCCTGAACATGCGCGGGGACTGGTCTGCGCGCCACAGCTTCATAGCCGTAGAACAGAAGGTGGCCGCCGTCGAGAACGGGTATCGGCAACAGGTTCACGATGCCGATGCCGATCGACACCAGGGCGGCGAAACTGAGGAAGGTCAGGGCCAGGTTGGCGGCCATCAGACCGGGATCGGGATTGGCCTCGACCGCCAGACGGGTCACGCCGCCCGCCGCCTTGGCGATGCCGATCGGGCCGTTGAGCAGATCGCCCGATTCCTTGCCGACGAAGATGCGGCCGATGTAGGTCGCCGTCGTGCCGACGGTGGCGCCAATCATTTCAACGCCCTTGCCGGCAGCCTCGACAGGGTTCAGCCGGCGGAACCGGTAGTCCGCGCTGACGAGCGCGCCCAGTCCAAGGCCGATGCGGGCGATACGCACGCGGCCGGCGAGTTCGTCGTTCTCGAGGCGGCGCACCGGGGTCGCGGTCAGGGTCACCGGCCCGTCCGCCCGCTGGACGTTGAAGGTCAGGGGATCGCCGGCGCTCATCATCACGAGGCGAGTGACCTCGGCGCCCTCCTCGACCGGCCGGCCGTTGACGGCCACGATCAGGTCGCCGGGGCGGAAGCCCGCGGCCGCCGCGGGCGTGCCTTCGCTGACGGTGGCCACCCGGGGCGCGACGATCCGCTCGCCGATCACGCTGAACAGGACGGTGAACAACACCATGGCCAGGACGAAGTTGGCCGCCGGTCCGGCCGCCACGATCAGGGCGCGCTGCCAGATCGGCTTGAAATGGAAATAGTCGCGCTCGGCGCCGGGGCCGTTCTCGGCGATGACGCGCTGGCGCAGTTCGTCCAGCCCCGCCTGATCCGGCACGCTGGAGGCGTCGAGGTCGCCCGAGAATTTGACGTAGCCGCCCAGCGGCAGCCAGGCCATCCGCCATTCCGTGCCGTGGCGGTCGGTCCGGCCGAAGATGGTCTTGCCGAAGCCGACCGAGAACCGGTCGATCTTCACGCCGAAGGCGCGCGCGACAAGGAAGTGGCCCAGCTCATGGATGGTGACGATGAACGTCAGCACCAGCAGGAACGGCACGGTGTAGAGCAGCGCCTGGCCCAGGAAGCCCGTCATGCCGATATGATATCCTCCGCCGTTCAGGCCGCCGCGGCCAGACCCCGGACGATCGACTCCGCCTCTCGCCGCGCCTGCGCATCCACGGCCAGAGCCGCATCGCAGGCGTTGCGGGAACCGGAATCCACCCCCGACGCCGTTACGCGCGACAAGGTGTCGGCGACGACTGCGGCAATATTGAGAAAGCCCAGCCGGCGGTCAAGAAACGCCAGGGCCGCGACCTCGTTGGCCGCGTTGAACACGATGGGCGCCGAACCGCCCGCCCGGAGCGCCTGCCGGGCCAGTCCGAGGGCGGGAAACTGCGCCTCGTCCGGCGCCTCGAAGGTCAGCCGCCCCAACGCCGGGAGGTCCAGCCTGGGCGCCGGCCAGGCGATCCGTTCCGGCCAAGCCAGGGCGCAGGCGATCGGCGTCTTCATGTCCGGCGGGCCCAACTGCGCCAGGGTCGAACCGTCGACGTATTCGACGAGGCTGTGAATGATCGACTCGGGGTGGACCACCACGTCGATGCGGTCGGCCGGCATGTCGAACAGATAGGCCGCCTCGATCGCCTCCAGCCCCTTGTTGGCCATGGTGGCGCTGTCGACCGAGATCTTGGCGCCCATGCTCCAGTTGGGGTGGGCCACCGCCTGTTCAGGGGTGATGTCGGCCAGCGACTCGCGCGGCATGCCCCGGAACGGTCCGCCGGACGCGGTCAGGACCAGCTTCCGGACCTGGTGCGGGGCGTGATGCGGGAACACCTGGAAGATGGCCGAATGCTCGGAATCGACCGGGATCACGCTGCCGCCGGCCCGGCGCACGCGCTCGAGCAGGGCCGGACCGCAGCAGACCAGACTCTCCTTGTTGGCCAGCGCCAGGGTCGCGCCGGTGTCCGCCGCCGCCCAGGCGGAGCGCAGGCCCGCCGCGCCGACGATGGCGGCCATGACCCAGTCCACGGGCCGGGCGGCGGCCTCGATCACGGCGCCCTCCCCCGCCGCGGCCTCGACCCCGGTCCCGGCCAGCGCCTGCCGCAATTCGTCGAGACGGGCCGGATCGGCCGTGACCGCCAGTTTCGGCTTCCAGCGCCGGGCCTGTTCGGCTAGCCGCGCGATATTGGCGCCGCCGGTCAGGGCCTCGACCTCGAACGCTCCGGTCCCGGCCGCCTCGGCCTGGTCCATCAGATCCAGCGTCGAGGAGCCGACCGATCCGGTGGAGCCCAGGACGGTGACGCGGCGCCGGATCATGACCCCGCCCCGAACAGCACGAACAGCAGCCGGCCGCACGCCACCACGACGACGGCGAACATCAGCCCGTCGACCCGGTCCAGCAGGCCGCCGTGGCCCGGGATGAGCTTGCCCGCGTCCTTGACGCCATAGCGCCGCTTCAGGGCCGATTCCCAGAGATCGCCGGCCATGGTGGCCAGCGCCGCCCCGAGACCCAGCACCCCGCCCCAGACCGGTCCGATGCCCATGTCGAGGAAGGTCGCCAACAGCACGCCGGCCGCGGTCCCGGCCGCCAGTCCGCCGATGAAGCCGGACCAGGTCTTGTTGGGCGAGAAGCGCGGCCACAGCTTGCGGCCGCCGATCAGGCTGCCGACCAGATAGGCCATGATGTCCGAGGCCCAGGCGATAATGAAGGCCGAGACGGTCCACGCCAGACCGCTGGCTTCGGTTCCGTCGCGGAGCCAGATCAGCAGCACCGCCGGCCAGCCGAGATAGAGGACGCCATAGGCCGCATCCAGCGCCTCCTGGCCGCGGCTGCGCGCGAACAGGCCGGCGGCGGCGGCGCAGAAGACCAGCATCACCAGGGCCAGCGACAACTGCTCGACATGGGCCGAGATCACCGCCGCGAACAGGCCGAAGGCGACGGCCCCCGCCATGACCCGCCAGGCCGGGGCGGCGCTCATCATCGCCCACTCGATCGCCAGCAGCGCGCAGGCCAGCAACATCAGGGCGAGGAACCACAGGCCGCCGGCCCAGATGGCGATGACCGCCGCCGGAGCCAGCACCACGGCCGACGCGGCCCTGAGGCCTATGTCCCCGGCCCGAACCGCCATCAGCAGGCCGCGAGCGCCGGGGCGGCCGACAAGCCCCCGAAGCGCCGGTCACGGTTGCGGTATTGTTCGACGACGTCGGCGAGCGCTTTCGGGCCGTAATCCGGCCACAGCACGTTCTGGAAGACGAGTTCGGCGTAGGCGGCTTCCCACAGCAGGAAGTTGGACAGCCGCTGCTCGCCGGAGGTGCGGACGATGACGTCGACCGGCGGGCCGCCGGCGGTCGACAGCCCCTGCCCCAGCGTCTCCTCGTCCAGCGGACCCGTCGCCTGGCCCGCCAGCACCCGGTCGGCGTGGCGCTGGGCCGCCTCGACGATGTCGGCGCGGCCGCCGTAGTTGAAGGCCACCTGCAGCAGGAATTTGTCGTTGTGGGCGGTCGTCTCCTCGGCCCGCTCGATGATGGAGACGATGTCGGCGGGCAGACCGGCCCGGCTGCCCAGCACGCGAACCCGGACGCCCTCGCGCTCCAGCCGCTTCAGGTCGCTGGCGACATAGGAGCGGACCAGTCCCATCAGATCGGAGACTTCCTCGGCCGGCCGGCGCCAGTTCTCGGTCGAGAAGCCGAACACGGTCAGGCAGCGGATGCCGAGGGCCGGCGCGGCCTGCACCGTGCGCTTCAGGGCCTGGACGCCCTCGCGATGGCCGATGGTCCGCGGCAGGCCGCGCGCCTGCGCCCAGCGCCCATTGCCGTCCATGATCAGGGCGACGTGGCGGGGCCCTTCAGACGCGGGCGGGGACTCGGGGGGTTCGACGGGCATGACCGGCGCGTATCCTACGGCAAAACGCGCCGTCAAACCTGCATGATCTCAACTTCCTTGGCCTTCAAGGTCTCGTCGATCCGCTTGATGGCGGCGTCGGTGTCCTTCTGGACCTCGGCTTCCATCTTCTTCTGCTCGTCCTGGCTGATCTCCGAGGCCTTCTCGGCCTTCTTGAGATCGTCGTTGGCGTCGCGGCGGACGTTGCGGACGGCGATCTTCTGCTGCTCGGCGTATTTCCCGGCCAGCTTGGCCAGATCCTTGCGGCGCTCCTCGGTCAGCGGCGGGACCGGGATGCGCAGCGTCTGGCCGTCGACGATCGGGTTGAGGCCCAGGCCGGCGGCGCGGATGGCCTTCTCGACCGGCGTGACCATGCTCTTGTCCCAGACGCTGACCGAGATCATGCGCGGCTCGGGCACGCTGATCGCGGCGACCGAGTGAAGCGGCGACATCGAACCGTAGGCCTCGACCTGGACCGGCTCCAGCAGGCCGGCGTTGGCCCGGCCGGTGCGCAGGCCGGAGAACTCCTCCTTCAGCGCGGTGACCGCCCTGTCCATCCGATCGCGGTAGGTTTTGAGATCAGGCTTGGCCATGGTCTTTTCTCTCGTTCTTTAATGGCTTGTCAGGCTGATTTGGCTTTCGACGTGATGACCGTGAAGGTCCCCTCGCCGGTCAGGGTCTTGCGCAGGGAATTGTCCTCGCGGATCGAGAACACCACGATCGGAATGCCCGAGTCACGCATCAGGGCGATGGCCGAGGCGTCCATGACCTTGAGATCCTTCGCCAGCACGTCGTGATAGGTCAGGGTGTCGTAGCGGGTCGCCGACGGATCCTTCTTGGGATCGGCGGTGTAGACGCCGTCCACGCTGGTGCCCTTGAGCAGGGCGTCGCAGCCCATTTCCGCGGCCCGCAAGGCGGCCCCGGAATCCGTGGTGAAGAAGGGTGCGCCGACGCCGGCGGCGAAGATCACCACCCTTCCCTTCTCGAGGTGGCGCAGGGCCCGGCGGCGCACATAGGGCTCGGCCACGGCGTTCATGGTCAGGGCGCTCTGCACCCGCGTCTGGACGCCGATCTTCTCCAGCGCCGCCTGCATGGCCAGGGCGTTCATGACCGTGGCCAGCATGCCCATGTAGTCGGCGGTGGCGCGTTCCATGTCGCCGGCGGCCTTGGACAGGCCGCGGAAGATGTTGCCGCCGCCGATGACGAGGCAGATCTCGACGCCCTCGCGCGCCACCTGGGCCACGGCCCCGGCCACGGTGGCGACGGTCTTCATGTCGATGCCGTAGGGCTGATCACCCATCAGCACCTCGCCGGAGACCTTCAGCAGGACGCGCTTGTAGCGGAACTCGGGCGGGGCGGCGGGCATGGGACGTCCTTGGGCGGAGGAATCGGCTCCTTATAGGAAGCCCCGCCGTGGGTTCAAAGGCCTCACTGCCCCGATTACAGCCTCAGGATGACCGTCTCGACGATGGGGCGGCGGTCCCAGATCTGCTGGCTGGCCTTCTTGAGCGCCCGCGACACGGCCTGTTCGATGACCATCTCGTCCTGCAGCGCCTCGCCCTTCAGCTTCATCACCGCCGCTTCGGCCCGTTCGGCCAGGTCGTCGAGGGCGTCGCCCAGCGGCGATTCCGCGTCGCCCGGCAGGCCGATGGCGCGCACGTCGATGTCGCTGACGATCTTGCCGCGCCGGTCCATGGCGAAGCTGACGATCAGAACGCCGTTGGTCGAGGCGTGACGGCGCTCGTGCAGGGCCTCGCCCTGTTCGGTGACCAGACGGCCGCCGTCGACGTACAGCCGCCCGCTCGGAACCTCGTCGATGATCGCGGCGGGCCCCGGGGCCAGGCGGACCATGTCGCCGTTGCGGGGCGTGACCTGTTCGGGGACGCCCATGTCCTTCGCCAGATTGGCGTGCTCGGCCAGGTGCCGGCGCATGCCATGGGTGGGGACGGAGATTTTCGGCCGCGCCCAGGCGTACATCTGGCGCAGTTCGTCGCGGCAGGGGTGGCCCGAGACGTGGATGCCGCGGTGATCCTTCTCGGTGTACATACGCACGCCGCGGTCGGCGAGCTTGTCCTGCAGCCGGCCGACAGCCAGCTCGTTGCCGGGGATGACCCGCGACGAGAAGATGCAGTGATCGCCGTTGCTCAGCTTGATGTAGGGGTGGGTCCCCTCGGCGACGCGCGACAGGGCCGCCCTCGCCTCGCCCTGGCTGCCGGTGCACAGGTACAGTATCTCGTCGGCGGGCCAGACCCGGGCCTCCTGTTCGGACAGGAAGGGCTTGATGTCGTTGAGCATGCCGACGTGCTTGGCCGCCGCGGTGATGCGGTGCATCGACCGGCCGGCCAGCGAGACGCGCCGCCCGGCGGCCTCCGCGGCGCGGATCACGCTGTCCATGCGGGCGACGTTGGAGGCGAAACAGCCGACCGCGATCCGGCCTTTCAGCCCGCCGATCAACTCGGTCAGGGCGTCGCGCACCATGCCCTCCGAGCCCGCCGAGCCCTCGACGAAGACGTTCGTCGAGTCGCAGACCATGGCCAGAATGCCCTCGTCGCCGAGGCGCGAGATGGCCTTGGCGTCGGTGACGCCGCCGATGATCGGGTCGTCGTCGATCTTCCAGTCGCCGGTGTGCAGGACCGTGCCCAGCGGGGTCCGGATGGCCAGGCCGTTCGGCTCGGCGATCGAATGGGTCATGGTGACCATGGTCACCTGGAACGGGCCCAGGTCGATGGTCCCGCCCAGCGGCACCTCGATCAGCTTGACCTGGTCGAGGATGCCCGCCTCGCGCAGCTTTTCGCGGATCAGGTAGGCGGTGAAGGGCGTGGCGTACAGCGGCGCCTTCATGCGCGACCACAGCCAGCCGAGGGCGCCGATATGGTCCTCATGGGCGTGGGTCAGCACGATGCCGCGGATGGTCTCGCCCTCGAGGAAGGCCGGGTCGGGCACGATGACGTCCACGCCCGGCGTCGACAGGTCGCCGAAGGTCACGCCGACATCGACCACGATCCACTCGCGGTTCGCCTCGGGGCCGTAGCCGTACAGATTCAGGTTCATACCGATTTCGCCCGACCCGCCCAGCGGCAGGAAGACGAACTCGTCGTTGGATTGCTTTTTCATACGTCCTTGAGATGGGTGTTCCGCCGCCAGATTTCGAGAAGGCCGCGGATGGTCAGGTCCGGATCGAACCGGTCGATGGATGTGGTGGCCCCTTCGAACAGCGAAGCGACGCCGCCGGTGCCGATGACGGTCATGGGCTTGCCCCACTCCGCCTTGATGCGCGCGACCAGGCCCTCGATCAGGGCGACATAGCCCCAGAAGACGCCCGATTGCATGTTGGAGACGGTGTCCTTGCCGATCACCCGTTCCGGCTTCTGGATGGCGATGCGGGGCAACATTGCGGCGGCCTCGTGCAGGGCCTGCAGCGACAGGTTGATGCCGGGCGCGATGACCCCGCCCTCGAAGGCCCCGTCGGCGGCGACCACGTCGAAGGTCGTGGCGGTGCCGCTGTCGATGACGATCAGGTCGCCGGGGTAGACCAGATGCGCCCCGATGGCGTTGACCAGCCGGTCCGCCCCCGCCTCGCTCGGCTTGAGGATCCGCACCGGCATGCCGAGTTCGACATTGTCGCCGATGACCAGCGGCTCGACGTTCAGATAGCGCCGCGACAGGTTGCGCAGGTTGAAGATCGACTGCGGCACCACGCTGGAGATGATGCAGCCGTCCAGCGCCCCCAGCTTCAGGTCGTGCATCGACAGCAGCTGGCTCAGCCAGACGGCGTATTCGTCGGCGGTGCGGCTGCTCTCGGTGGCGGTGCGCCACTGGGCGATCCAGTCCGCGCCGTCATGCACCGCGAACAGGGTGTTGGTGTTGCCTTGCTCGATCGCCAGAAGCATCACGCGGCCTCCCCGAAGAATACGTCGCCGGCCGAGATCAGCCGTAGCGTGCCGTCCGCCAGCCGGAGCCTGAGCGCGCCGTCGGCGGCCACGCCCTCGGCCCGGCCCTCGACGGTTTCGTGACCCAGACGCGCGACGGCGGGACCGTCCAGACCGGGCGTCCGGGCGCGCCACGCATCCAGAACCGGCTCGAAGCCAAGGCTTTCCCAGCGCTCCAGCCAGATGGCGAAGGCCCCGGCCAGCCGGCCGGCGGCGATCTCGACGGAGGGCGGGGCGTTGACGTCGCCGCGCAGATGGTGGGCCAGCGCCGTCGCCGGTCGCTCGGTCCCGGCCGGGGCGTGGGCCAGGTTGACCCCGATCCCCACCGCCAGCCACAGGCCGCCGGACGGATGGGCTCCGGACTCGACCAGCACGCCGGAGGCCTTGTCGCCCGCCAGCATCACGTCATTGGGCCATTTGATCGTCACCAGCGACGGCGGCGCGAAGGCGTCCAGCAGGTCGGCCACGGCCAGCGCCGCGACGAAGGTGACCTGCGCGGCCTCGGCCGGCGCTTTGCGCGTGGTCATCAGCAGGGTGGCGAACAGATTGCCGGTGTCGCTCTCCCACGCCCGGCCCCTCCGCCCCCGGCCGCCGGTCTGGCGGCGGGCGGCGATCCACAGCGGGCCGGTTTCGCCCGCCTCGGCCCGACGGCGGGCCTCCGCATTGGTGGAGTCGATCTGGTCGAGCAGCAGGAGGGGCGCGGCGGGCATGAACGCCCTACCCGGCTCCGAAACCGACGGCGGCGGCCGAGGTGAGCGGCTGCAGCCAGGTCAGGCCGACGATGACCAGCGGGAAGGCGAAGGCGGCGCAGGCCCAGGCGATGGTCTTCGCTTCCACCGGCGCCCTGTCGGTGGCCGGCTGGCCCTCGGGGGCCGGATCGAACCACATCAGCTTGATGATGCGCAGATAGTAGAAGCCGGCCACGACCGAGGCCACCAGACCGGCGGCGCCGACCATCCAGTAGCCCGCGTCGGCGGCGGCGCCGAACACGGCCCACTTGCCCCAGAAGCCCGACAACGGCGGCATGCCCAGCACCGAAAGGCAGAGCACGGTCAGCGCCAGGGTGGTCACCGGCCGCTCCTTCCGCAGCCCTGCGAAGTCCGCGATCGTGCGGATCGGACGGCCGTTGCGGCCGAGCGACAGCAGGATGGCGAAGAAGCCGAACTGGTCGATGACGTACAGGGTCATGAACAGCAGCATCGACTGCACGCCCAGCGTCGTGCCGGCGGCGATGCCGAGCAGGGCGTAGCCGATGTTGGCGATCGACGAATAGGCCAGCAGGCGCTGGAAATCACGCTGCACCAGGCCGCCGAAGGCGCCGACCGCGAACGAGATCAGCGAGATCAGGATCAGCACCTGGGACCACTGGTCGTGCGACCCGGCGAAGGCGCCTTCCAGCGTGCGGGCGATCAGCACCATGGCCGCCACCTTGGGGGCGGTCGAGAACAGGGCCACGACCGGCGTCGGCGCGCCCTCGTAAACGTCCGGCGTCCACATGTGGAACGGCGCGGCCGAGACCTTGAAGGCCAGGCCGCAGATCAGGAACACCAGGCCGAAGATCAGGCCGGTCGACGGGTTGGCCGCGGCGTAGGCGGCGATCTCGTCGAAGCGCATCGAGCCGGCGAAGCCGTAGATCAGGCTGGCGCCGTACAGCAGCAGGCCCGACGACAGGGCGCCGAGCACGAAATACTTCAGCCCCGCCTCGGACGCCTTGAGATCGTCGCGGTGGAAGGCGGCCAGCACATAGAGGGCCAACGAATGCAGCTCGATGCCGACGTAGAGCGAGATCAGGTCGCCCGACGAGGCCATCATGCCCATGCCCGCCGAGGCCAGCACGATCAGGATCGGATATTCGAAGCGGGCGATGCGCATGCGCCGCATCCAGCCGTCGCCGAGCACGATGGCCACGGCGCTGGACAGGAAGATCAGCGCCTTGCCGTAGACGGCCAGCGGGTCGGCCACATAGGCGCCGTTGAAGGCCTGGCCGAGCGGGCCGGTCACCGCCAGCGCCGTGGCGCCGAGCAGCAGCAGGACCGACAGCGCCGAAACCAGCCGCGCGCTCTTCTCGCCGATGAAGGCGCCGATCATCAGCAGCACGAGGCCGCCGACCGCGAGGGCGGCTTCCGAAGCCGAGAGGTGAAGGGCGGAGATCAGATCAGGCATCATGGTCTCACCCGCCAATCGCAAGTTGATAGGCGGAGGTCAGGGCCTCGACCGAGGCGTTGGTGTAGTCCAGCACCAGGCCCGGCTGGACGCCCAGCCAGATCGTGCCGAGGATCAGCGGGACGAAGATCAGCAGCTCGCGCCTGTCGACGTCGGTAATGGCCTTCATCGCCGGGTTGGTGATCTCGCCGAACATGACGTTGCGGTACAGGGTCAGGGCGTAGACCGCCGAGAAGATCACGCCCGAGGCCGCGAACAGGGCCGTCCAGGTCGAGACCTGGTAGACGCCGGTCATGGTCAGGATCTCGCCGATGAAGCCCGAGGTGCCGGGCAGGCCGACGTTGGCCATGGTGAACAGCATGAAGATGGCCGCGAACCACGGCATCCGCGCCGTCAGTCCGCCGTAGAGGGCGATCTCGCGGGTGTGCATGCGGTCGTAGACCACGCCGACGCAGAGGAAGAGCGCGCCCGAGATCAGGCCGTGGCTCAGCATCTGGAACACCGCGCCCTGCACGCCCTGATCGTTGCCCGCGAAGATGCCCATGGTCACGAAGCCCATGTGCGCCACCGACGAATAGGCGATCAGCTTCTTCATGTCGGTCTGCCGGAAGGCGACCAGCGAGGTGTAGACGATGGCGATCGCCGACAGGGCGAAGACCAGCGGCGCGAACATCTGCGACGCCTGCGGGAACATCGGCAGGTTGAACAGGATGAAGCCGTAGCCGCCCAGCTTCAGCAGGATGCCGGCCAGGATGACCGAGCCCGCCGTGGGCGCCTGCACGTGGGCGTCCGGAAGCCAGGTGTGGACCGGCCACATCGGCATCTTGACCGCGAACGAGGCGAAGAAGGCCAGCCAGAGCAATGGCTGAGCCTCCGGCGCGAAGGCGAAGGTCTTCAGCTCGGGGATGCTGGTGGTGCCGGCGACGTGGGACATCCACAGCATGGCCAGCAGCATCAGGACGGACCCTAGCAGGGTGTAGAGGAAGAATTTGTAGGCCGCGTAGATGCGGTTCGCCCCGCCCCACACCCCGATGATGATGAACATCGGCACCAGGGTGCCTTCGAAGAAGATGTAGAACAGGAACAGGTCCAGCGCCGTGAACACCCCGATGCACAGCGTCTCCAGCACCAGGAAGGCGATCATGTAGTCGACCACCCGTTCCTTGATCGTGCTCCAGCTGGCCAGGATGCACAGCGGCATCAGGAAGGCGGTCAGCAGCACGAACAGGACCGAAACCCCGTCGACGCCGAGGTGATATTCCGCGCCGGCGAACCAGACGTAGCGCTCGACGAACTGATAGGCCGCGCTCGAGGTGTCGACGCCCGCGACCAGCACCGCCGAGACGGCGAGCGTGACCACGGTGGTCGCCAGCGCGATCCAGCGCGCGGCGCCGGCGGCCTCGCCCTTGCCGAGCAGGCGGGCGAGCAGGATCAGGCCCGCGCCGACCAGCGGCAGGAAGGTGACGACGCTGAGGATGAAGGGGATCTGGGGCAAGATCAGGCTCCCCACGCATAGATGGCGAAGGCGAGGAAACCGGCCACGCCGAGCAGCATCACGAACGCATAGTGATAGACATAGCCGGACTGGATCTTGCCCAGTCGGGCGGCGGATTTCAGCGAGGCCCAGGCCGCGCCGTTCGGGCCGAGGCCGTCGATCAGCTTGACGTCGCCGATCTTCCAGAACAGGTCGCCGACCGCCTTGGCGCCGCGCACGAAGACGAAGTCGTACAGCTCGTCGAAATACCACTTGTTGTAGAGGAAGCGGTAGATCAGCCCGCCGCGCTCGGCCATGCGGCGCGCCATGCCTTCCTTCAGGACATAGAGCCAGAAGGCCGCGAACGTCCCGATCAGCGTCAGCACCAGCGGCGACCAGACCACCCAGGTCGGCACGCCGTGGGCGTCGTGCAGGACGTGATTGTGCGGACCGTTGAAGATGGCGCCGCGCCAGAACTCGCCCTCGTGATGGCCGGTGAAGAACGGCTCGAACAGGAAGCCGGCGGCGATCGCGCCGACCGACAGCACCAGCAGCGGCACGATCATCACCCATGGGCTCTCGTGCGGCTTCAGCGGGCCGTGGTGCGCGTGGTCATCGTCGGCCAAGGGCTCGGAGTGGGTCTCGAGCTGGGCGTGCGAGGCGTGGTCATCCGCGTGGTGCGTCCCCTCCTCCTTCCACACAGGCTTGTTGTGGAAGGTCATGAAGATCAGCCGCCACGAATAGTAGGCGGTCAGACCGGCGGCGAAGATGCCGACGAGGAAGGCGAACAGGCCCATGGCCGAGTGGCCCGAAGCCGCCGCCGCCCAGGCGCTCTCGATGACGATGTCCTTGGAGTAGAAGCCGGCGAAGCCGCCGATCCCGGGAATGCCGAGACCGGTGATGGCGATGGTGCCGATGGTCATCACGCCATAGGTGATCGGCAGCAGCTTCCAAAGCCCGCCCATCTGCCGCATGTCCTGTTCGTGGTGCATGCCGTGGATCACCGAACCGGCGCCCAGGAACAGCAGCGCCTTGAAGAAGGCGTGGGTGAACAGGTGGAACATGGCCGCCTCGTAGGCGCCCACGCCGGCGGCGAAGAACATGTAGCCGAGTTGCGAACAGGTCGAATAGGCGATGACCCGCTTGATGTCGTTCTGGGCCAGGCCGACGGTGGCCGCGAACAGGGCCGTCACCGCGCCCGTGAGGGCGATCACCGACGAGGCCAGCGGCGCAGACTCGAAGATCGGCGACAGCAGGCAGACCATGTAGACGCCGGCCGTGACCATGGTCGCGGCGTGGATCAGGGCCGACACCGGGGTCGGGCCCTCCATGGCGTCGGGCAGCCAGGTGTGCAGGAAGAACTGGGCCGACTTGCCCATGGCGCCGATGAACAGCAGCACCCCGGCGAGGTCGAGCGCGGACCAGGTGTGGCCGATGAACTCCCAGCCCGTCCCTTCGCGCGCGGCGATCATCGGGAACAGCTCGGCGAACTCGATGGTGCCGAACATCCAGAAGACGGTGAAGATGCCGAGGGCGAAGCCGAAGTCGCCCACCCGGTTGACCACGAAGGCCTTGATGGCGGCGGCGCTGGCGGTGGATTTCTTGTACCAGAAACCGATCAGCAGATAGGACGCCAGCCCGACCCCTTCCCAGCCGAAGAACAGCTGCATGAAGTCGGCGGCGGTGACCAGCGCCAGCATGGCGAAGGTGAACAGCGACAGATAGGCGAAGAACCGCGGCTTGTCCGGGTCCTCGGCCATGTAGCCCCAGCTGTAGAGGTGGACCAGCGACGACACGCTGGTGACCACGACCAGCATCACCGCCGACAGGGCGTCGACGCGGATCGACCAGTTCGACTGGAACTCGCCGACGTGGATGAAGGGCGCGATGTGGACCGTGAACGGCTCCAGATGACCCCAGGTCCACTGGCTGAAGACCATCCAGGCGATGGCGCATGAGACGAACAGCAGGCCGGTGGTGATGGACTTGGACAGCAGGTCGCCCAGCCGGCGGCCGGACAGGCCGACGACGAGGGCGCCGAGCAGCGGGGCGAAGACGCCGAGAGTGACGAGAAGCTCGAGGTTCACGATCAGCCCTTCATGACCGAGGCGTCGTCGACGGCGATGTCGCCGCGATTACGGAAGAAGGTCACCAGAATGGCCAGGCCGACGGCGGCTTCGGCCGCGGCGACGGTCAGCACGAACATGGCCATGACCTGACCGGATATGTCGTTCAGGTAGGCCGAGAAGGCGACGAAATTGATGTTCACCGCCAGCAGGATCATCTCGATCGACATCAGGATGATGATGACGTTCTTGCGGTTCACGAAGATGCCGAAGACGCCGATGGTGAACAGGATGGCGCCGACCGCCAGGTAGTGGGCGAGCGTGATTTCCATCAGACCAGATCCTCTGCGGAGACGCCGGCGCCGCTGACCGCGCCCTTGACCTCGACGGCCGTCTTCCGGTCGCGGTTGATCTGGTCGTGGGCGTTCTGGCGCTTGACGTTGGGCTTGTGGCGCAGGGTCAGGACAATGGCGCCGATCATCGCGATCAGCAGCACGATCCCCGCCGCCTGGAAGATGTAGACGTAGTCGGTGTAGAGCACCCGCCCGATGGCCTCGGCGTTGGTCACGCCGGCGGTGGCGACGGCCGGGCCGGTCGCATCGGAGGCGGCGCCGCCATTTACGACGACCAGCGAAATCATGATCATCTCGGCCAGCAGCACGCCGGCGACGATCGCCGCCAGCGGCAGGTAGCGGGCATAGCCCTCGCGCAGCCGCACGAAGTCGACGTCCAGCATCATGACCACGAACAGGAACAGCACCGCGACGGCGCCGACGTAGACCACGACCAGCAGCATCGCCAGGAACTCCGCGCCGAGCAGCACGAACAGTCCCGCCGACGAGAAGAAGGTCAGGATCAGCCACAGCACGCTGTGCACGGGGTTCTTCGCGGTGACGACCATCAGGCCGCCCACCACGGCCACCGCCGCCAGCAGGTAGAAGGCGATTCCTTGCAACATCTGAGGCCTGCGCCCCTTTCGGTTATGGGCGGCGACCCCTTCCGGAATCGCCCTGCCCGTTCAGCGGTTGCGCCTTAGCGGTAAGGCGCGTCGAGTTCCAGATTCTTCGCGATCAGCCGTTCCCAGCGATCGCCGTTCGAGAGCAGGCGTTCCTTGTCGTAGAGCAGCTCTTCCCGGGTCTCGACGGTGAATTCCGAGTTCGGGCCCTCGACGATGGCGTCCACCGGGCAGGCCTCCTGGCACAGGCCGCAGTAGATGCATTTGACCATGTCGATGTCGTAGCGGGTCGTGCGGCGGCTGCCGTCGGCGCGCGGCTCGGACTCGATGGTGATGGCCTGGGCCGGGCAGATGGCTTCGCACAGCTTGCAGGCGATGCAGCGCTCTTCACCGTTGGGATAGCGACGCAGGGCGTGCTCGCCGCGGAAGCGCGGCGACTGCGGGTTGCGCTCGAACGGATAGTTCACGGTGGCCTTGGGCCGCGCCATGTACTTCAGCGACAGGCCGATGGCGCCGAGGGTGTCGAGTTGCATCGCCCCCTTCGCGGCCTGGACGAGACGGGTGAACATCAGCTTTCTACTCCCCGGACGCCGCGGCACAGCTCGTCCTTGCGCGGGTCCTCATCCTTGGTGATGCGGCACAGGCGTTCGCGTTCGGCCTGTTCGCGCTCGATCGCCTGCTGGCGCCGCTCCCATTGGTAGACCGAGACCGGCTCGGGCTCGTAGACCGGGACGGTGCAGGCGCCCGTCGCGACGGCGGCGAGCAGGACGGTCAGGGTCAGCAGCCGGCTCATGCGCCCACTCCGAACACCCGCCAGGCGGCGACGACCACCACGGCGACCAGCGAGGTCGGCAGGAAGATCTTCCAGCCCAGCCGCATCAGCTGGTCGTAGCGATAGCGGGGCACGAAGGCCTTCACCATGGCGATCACGGCGAACCAGAAGACGATCTTGCTGAAGAAGACCAGGAAGTAGAACAGGTTGGCCAGGAATTCGGGCCAGTCGTTGAGGAAGTCGGTCGGGAAGCCCGGATTCCAGCCGCCGAAGAACAGCAGGCTGATCATGGCGCACATGAAGACGATGTTGGCGTATTCGCCGATCATGAACAGCAGGTACGGCGTCGAGCTGTATTCGACCTGATAGCCGGCCACGAGCTCGGACTCCGCCTCGGGCAGGTCGAACGGCGGCCGGTTGGTTTCCGCCAGGGCCGAGACGAAGAAGATGATCGCCATCGGGAACATCACCACGATGGTCGGCCAGGTGTCGGCGCCGCCGCCGAAGGCGAACCAGTTCCAGATCCAGTCGCCCTGCTGGGTGACGATCCGGGTCAGGTTCATCGTCCCGGACAGCACGATGACGTTGACGATCACCAGGCCGATCGAAACCTCGTAGGACACCATCTGCGCCGCCGATCGCAGCGACCCCAGGAACGGGTATTTCGAGTTCGAGGCCCAGCCGCCCATGATGATGCCGTAGACGCCCAGCGAGCTGATCGCGAAGATGTAGAGGATGCCGACGTTGAGGTCGGAGACGACCCAGCCCGGCGCGAACGGGATGGCCGCCCAGGCGATGAAGGCCAGGATGAAGGTCAGCAGCGGGGCCAGCAGGAAGATCACCTTGTCGGCCCCGGCCGGAACGACGATCTCCTTCAGGACGAATTTGAAGAAGTCGGCGAACGACTGCAGCAGACCGAACGGCCCCACCACGTTGGGGCCTTTGCGCATCTGCACGCCCGCCCAGATCTTGCGGTCGGCCAGCAGCAGGAAGGCCAGCGAGATCAGGATGCCGACGGTGACGAGCAGGATGCCGCCGGCGGTGGCGAGGGTCCATCCCAGAGGCGTGGTCCAGAAATCCATCGGGCCTTACTCCGCCGCCATCGCGACCGGGGCCACCCGCAGGGCGGACAGCTCGGCCATGGTCACGCTGGCGCGCGCGATCGGGTTGTTGAGGTAGGGGTCGCGGACCGCCGTGTGGAAGGCGACGTCGCCGAGATCGCCCTTGCGGCCCAGCGAACCGACGTCAAACGCCGCCGGGGCCGGCAAGTAGTCGATGCGGCCGAAGGTCGGGTGGTCCGCCATCAGCTTCGAACGCAGGGCGTCCAGGGTGTCGTACGGCAGGGTCTGGCCGACCAGCGCCGACAGGGCGCGCAGGATGGCCCAGTCGTCCTTGGCCTGGCCCTTCGGGAAGACGGCGCGTTCGGCGATCTGCACGCGGCCCTCGGTGTTGACGTAGAGACCCGGCTTTTCGGTGTAGGCGGCCCCCGGCAGGATGACGTCGGCGCCGTGCGCGCCGCGGTCGCCGTGGCTGCCCAGATAGACGCGGAAGGCCTTCGACTTCGACGGATCGATCTCGTCGGCGCCGAGCAGGAACAGCACGTCCAGCGCGCCCTTGGCGACCATCTGGGCGGCGGTCAGACCGCCCTCGCCCGGAACGAAGCCCATGTCGAGGCCGGCGACGCGCGACGCCGCGGTGTGCAGCACGTTGAAGCCGTTCCAGCCCTCGGTCACCACGCCGACCTTCTTCGCCAGCGCGCCGAGCGCGTTCAGCACGGCGGGCCCGGTCTCGCCCGTCAGCGCGCCGGAGCCGACAATGATCGCCGGCCGTTCGGCCTTGGTGAGGAAGTCCATCGCCGCCTTGGGCAGCTTGGCCAGCGTCTTCGAGCCGGCGCCGAGCCAGTTGTAATCGAAGGTCAGGTTGGCCTGTTCGCCGATCACGCCGACCTGGGTCTTGCCGGTCAGCCAGGCCTTGCGCAGGCGGGCGTTGAGCAACGGTGCCTCGGTGCGGGGGTTGGCCCCGACGATCAGGATGGCGTCCGCGTTTTCAATGCCTTGCAGGCCGGAGTTGAACAGCCACCCCTCGCGCGGGCCCTGCCCGAGGGCGGCCCCGTCCTGGCGGCAGTCGGTGTTGGCCGATCCCAGCGCGCGGAACAGGTCCAGCGCCGCCTTCATCGACTCCGCGTCCTGCAGGTCGCCGGCGATCACGCCGATCTTCTCCGGCTTCGCGGCCTTGATCTTCCCCGCCACGACGGCGAGCGCCTCTTCCCACGACGCCGCGCGCAGCTTGCCGTTCTCGCGCACGTACGGCCGATCGAGGCGCTGGCGCTGCAGGCCGTCGACGGCATAGCGGCTGATGTCCGACAGCCACTCCTCGTTGACGCCCTCGTTGACCCGCGGCAGCACGCGCATGACCTCCGGCCCGCGCGCGTCGACGCGGATGTTCGAGCCGAGCGCGTCCATGACGTCGATCGATTCGGTCTTCTTCAGCTCCCACGGGCGGTAGTGGTACTGCCACGGCCGGTGGGTCAGGGCGCCGACCGGGCACAGGTCGTTGACGTTGCCCGACAGTTCGCTGTCGACCGCCTTCTCCAGATAGGTCGTGATCTCGGCGTCCTCGCCGCGCGAGATCATGCCGATGTCAGGAACTCCAGCGACTTCCGTCACGAACCTCACGCAACGGGTGCACTGAATGCACCGCGTCATGAAGGTCTTGATGGTCGGCCCCATGTTCTTTTCTTCGACCGCGCGCTTGTTCTCCGCATAGCGCGAGCCGTCACGGCCATAGCCCATGGCCTGATCCTGCAGGTCGCATTCGCCGCCCTGGTCGCAGATCGGGCAGTCCAGCGGGTGGTTGATGAGCAGGAACTCCATCACCCCTTCCCGCGCCTTCTTGACCATCGGCGTGTCGGTGAAGATCTCCTGGCCCTCGGCGGCCGGCAGGGCGCACGAGGCCTGCGGCTTCGGCGGTCCGGGCTTCACCTCGACCAGGCACATGCGGCAGTTGCCGGCGATCGACAGCCGCTCGTGATAGCAGAAGCGCGGAATCTCGTGCCCGGCGCGCTCGGCGACCTGCAGCACGGTCATGCCGGGCTCGAACTCGGTTTCTACGCCGTTGACCTTGGCGACGGGCATCAGCGGGCCTCTTGCTCAGACGCCGCGGAATAGGTTTCCGTGGCGGTCGTCCCATCCGGGAGCGTCGTGTTGATGGTGATGGCCTCGCCGTCAAGGACGAAGCGCGTCACCGGATCGCCGGACTGGTTCATCCAGCGGTTCTGGTTGGGGCCCGAGGCCTCCAGCGGCTTCCAGGTGATCAGGTCGCCCTCGACCCGGCACTGGGCCCGGCGGCGTCCGCCGTCGACCGGGGCGCGCCACGAGGCGCTGACCACGTCGCCTTCCAGCCCGTCGATCGAGATATCCGTCAGCGCCTGGCCATGGATCCCGGCCAGGCCGGCGCGGCAGACGCGGCGCAGATCGGCGGCGTCGAGCACCGTCGGCGCGGCCGGGGCGGCGTCTGTCGCCTCCGGAGGCGTGGCCGACACGGCCTCGGCCGGCGTCGGCGCGGGCTCGTCCGGCCGGTCGCCGCAGGCGGCGAGGGAGAGGGAGGCGAGCATCAGGACGGCGATCCGGCCCATCGTCACTCCGCCGCGATCGCGTGGCCGGCGAAGTTCGCGCGGCGGCTGCGGTAGGAGGAGATGCGCTCCTCGATCTCATGCCGGAAATGCCGGATCAGGCCCTGCACCGGCCACGCCGCGGCGTCGCCGAGGGCGCAGATGGTGTGGCCCTCGATCTGGGTCGAGACCTCCAGCAGCAGGTCGATCTCGGTCGGGTCGGCCTCGCCGATGGCCATCCGCTCCAGCACCCGCCACATCCAGCCGGTGCCCTCGCGGCACGGCGTGCACTGACCGCAGCTCTCGTGCTTGTAGAAATAGCTGATGCGGGCGATGGCGCGGACCAGGTCGGTCGACTGGTCCATGACGATCACCGCCGCGGTGCCGAGGCCCGAGCGCATCTCGCGCAGGGAGTCGAAGTCCATCAGGGCGGTTTCGGACATCTCCCTGGTGATCAGCGGCACCGACGACCCGCCGGGGATCACGGCCTTCAGATTGTCCCAGCCGCCGCGCACGCCGCCGCAGTGCTCTTCCAGCAGCTGGCGCAACGGGATCGACATCACCTCTTCGACGTTGCACGGCCGGTTCACGTGGCCCGAGATCGACATGATCTTGGTGCCGGTGTTGTTGGGCCGGCCGAAGCCGGCGAACCAGTCCGCCCCGCGGCGCAGGATGGTGCCGACGACGGCGATCGACTCGACGTTGTTGACCGTGGTCGGGCAGCCGTACAGGCCGGCGCCGGCCGGGAACGGCGGCTTCAGGCGCGGCTGGCCCTTCTTGCCTTCCAGGCTCTCCAGCAGCGCGGTTTCCTCGCCGCAGATGTAGGCCCCGGCCCCGTGGTGGATGTAGACGTCGAAGTCCCAGCCGTGGACGTTGTTCTTGCCGATCAGCTTCGCCTCATAGGCCTGCTTGACCGCCGCCTCCATGCGCTCGCGCTCGAGCACGTATTCGCCGCGCAGGTAGATGTAGCAGGCGTGCGCCTGCATCGCGAAGGAGGCGATCAGGCAGCCCTCGATCAGCAGGTGCGGATCGTGGCGCATGATCTCCCGGTCCTTGCAGGTCCCGGGCTCGGACTCGTCGGCGTTGACGACCAGATAGTGCGGCCGGTCCTTGAGTTCCTTGGGCATGAAGGACCACTTCAGGCCCGTCGAGAAGCCGGCGCCGCCGCGTCCGCGCAGGCCCGAGTTCTTGACGTTGGTGATGATCCAGTCGCGCCCGAGGTCGAGCATGTCCCTGGTGGCGTTCCACGCGCCACGGCTCTTCGCCCCGTCCAGCGTCCAGTCGTGGAAGCCGTACAGGTTGGTGAAGATGCGATCCTTGTCTTCGAGGATTCCGACCATCAGTTCCGATCTCCGCCGGACCCGGAGGCCTGGCTCAACTTGTTGCGCGCCCAGACGACCATGGCGACGCCGAATACGGCGACGACCCCGCCGACCAGCGCGATCACCGATCCGTTCTCGCCCAGCAGTCCGGCCAGGCCGGCGACCGCCAGACCCACCCCCACAGCCACGTCGGAGATACCGACGCCCATGAACAGGCGGTAGTTCGGTCCTGTCGTTTCCCTAGCCATGGTTCATCTCCCGCATGCGCCGGCGGTGATAGCGGGTGCGCAGGAAGATGGCGGACAGCATCAGCACCCAACCGAAGGCCAGCGCGGCATAACCGACCCACTGCACCGCGGGCCCGGCGGCCCCGGCATAGCCGGCCGTCCATACGGCGACCGCGCCTAGGACGACCAGGGCGAAGCCGGCCAGCCGCTGGTTGCGGCCGACCAGACGCAGCTCGGCGCGATACCGGGCGACGGCCGCGTCGTCTGACAGGTCCGGGCGGGTCACGCGGTCACCGGATCGCTGTTGGGCAGCTTCTTGATCTTCTGCGCCGCCGAGCCGTCGTAGAGTTTCGGATCGGTCAGGGTCAGCGCCCCGCCTTCCGGCTCCGAGCTGTGGCGACCGACGCGGCTGCCGGGCTTCGGCTTCTTGCCGGCGGCGAAGTCGTCAATGACCTGCGCCATAGTCTCGGGCGTCAGATCCTCGAAATAGTAGTCGTTGATCTGGGCCATCGGCGCGTTGGCGCAGGCGCCCAGGCACTCGACCTCCTGCCAGGTGAAGCGGCCGTCGGCGCTGAGCACGTCCTTGGGGCCGATCTTGCTCTTGCAGACCTTCATCAGTTCCCCGGCCCCGCGCAGCATGCAGGGCGTGGTGCCGCACACCTGGATAAGCGCAGCGGAACCAACGGGTTCGAGCATGAACATGGTGTAGAAGGTCGCAACCTCCAGCACCCGGATGGTGGGCATGCCCAGCAGTTCGCCGATGGCGCGGATGGCGGGCTCGGAGACCCAGCCCTCCTGCTTCTGGACCAGCCACAGGATCGGGATCACCGCGGACGCGCGGCGCTCGGCGGGGTATTTGGCGATCCACCAATCGGCCTTGGCCTTGGTCGCCTTCGAGAAGGCGAACGACGCCGGCTGTTCCTTGGCGAGACGACGAACGCTCATCAGACTTCCATCTCCGAGGACACGACGCCCTCTCCGATCATCTTCTTGCGCACGGACAGCACCTTGTGCTGGCCTTGGCGGCGCAGGAGGAAATTGTGCTTCCAGGTTTCGCCGCTGCTGTCAGTGACCGAATAGCCGACCACGTCCCAGCCCTGTTTGATCAGATCGCTCAGGGGCTTGTCGCTCATCGGTCGACCTCCCCGAACACGATGTCCAGCGATCCCAGGATGGCGCTCACGTCGGCCAGCATGTGGCCGCGGTTCATCCAGTCCATGGCCTGCAGATGGCGGAAGCCCGGGGCCGAGATCTTGACCCGGTACGGCTTGTTGGTGCCGTCGGAGACCAGATAGACGCCGAACTCGCCCTTGGGCGCCTCGACCGAGGCGTAGACCTCGCCCTCGGGGGTGCGGAAGCCCTCGGTGAAGAGCTTGAAGTGGTGGATCAGCGATTCCATCGACCGCTTCATCTCGCCACGCCGGGGCGGAACGATCTTGTTGTCTTCGGTGATGACCGGCTCGCCGGGGCAGTTGCGCAGCTTGTGGATGCACTGCTCCATGATCCGCACCGACTGCTTCATCTCCTCGATGCGGCAGAGGTAGCGGTCCCAGCAGTCGCCGTTCTTGCCGACAGCGATGTCGAACTCCAGCTCGGCGTAGCATTCGTACGGTTGCGCCTTGCGCAGGTCCCACGGCACGTCCGAACCCCGCAGCATCACGCCGGTGAAGCCCCAGTCCAGCGCCTGCTGCTTGGTGACCACGCCGATGTCGACGTTGCGCTGCTTGAAGATGCGGTTCTCGGTGATCAGGGACTCGATGTCCTTCAGCGCCGCCGGGAACTCGGCGCACCAGCGGCCGATATCGTCGATCAGGTCGGGCGACAGGTCCTGGTGGACCCCGCCGGGCCGGAAATAGTTGGCGTGCAGACGGGCGCCCGAGGCGCGCTCGTAGAACACCATCAGCTTCTCGCGTTCCTCGAAGCCCCACAGCGGGGGCGTCAGGGCGCCGACGTCCATCGCCTGGGTGGTCACGTTCAGCAGGTGCGACAGGATGCGGCCGATCTCGGAATACAGCACCCGGATCAGCTGGCCCCGGTATGGCACGTCCAGACCCAGCAGCTTCTCGATGGCCAGGCAGAAGGCGTGCTCCTGGTTCATCGGCGCGACGTAGTCGAGGCGGTCCAGGTAGGGGATGTTCTGAAGGTAGGTGCGCGCCTCCATCAGCTTCTCGGTGCCGCGGTGCAGCAGGCCGATATGCGGATCGACGCGCGTGACCAGCTCGCCGTCCAGCTCCAGCACCAGGCGCAGCACGCCGTGCGCGGCCGGGTGCTGCGGACCGAAGTTGATCGTGAATTTGCGGTCGTCGAGCGCGCGGGCGTGCTCGGTGCGCGGATCGTCCTCGAACACGTCCACGGACGCGCCCAGCGGCGCCGGAATGTGGGAACCCTGCGCCATCAGCCGTTCCCCTTCTCGTCGCCCGGCAGAACCGGGACCGGGTATTCCGCGCCTTCCCACGGCGACTGGAAGTCGAAATTCCGGAACTCCTGGGTCAGTTTGACGGGCTCATAGACCACCCGCTTCTGCTCCTCGTCGTAACGGACCTCGACATAGCCGGTCATCGGGAAGTCCTTGCGCAGCGGATATCCCTGGAAGCCGTAGTCGGTCAGCAGCCGGCGCAGGTCCGGGTGGCCCGAGAACAGCATGCCGTACATGTCGAACGCCTCGCGCTCGAACCAGTCGGCGCAGGGGAAGACCGAAACCACGCTGGGCACCGGCTGACGCTCGTCCGTCGTCACCTTGACCCGGACCCGGGCGTTCCGGGTCAGCGACAGCAGGTGGTAGACCACCTCGAACCGCTCCTCGCGGTCCGGGAAGTCGACGCCGCAGATGTCGAGCAGCTGCTGGAAGCCGAAGCGGTCGCGCAGCGCCGTCAGCACCGCGGGGATGCTCTCGCGCTCGGCGATCAGCGTCAGCTCGCCGAACGCCACCTGGGCCTGCACGCCCAGCGCGCCGACCATCTCGGCGCCCAGCGGCGTCAGGGCCGACTCCATCTCTTCGATACGGGCGACGGCGTTCATCGGTCGATCGTCCCCGTCCGGCGGATCTTCTTCTGCAGCTGCAGCAACCCGTACAGCAGCGCCTCCGCCGTCGGCGGGCACCCCGGCACATAGGCGTCCACCGGCACCACCCGGTCGCAGCCCCGAACCACACTATAACTGTAGTGATAATAGCCGCCGCCGTTGGCGCACGAGCCCATCGACAGCACGTAGCGGGGGTCCGGCATCTGGTCGTAGACCTTGCGCAGGGCCGGAGCCATCTTGTTGGTCAGGGTGCCGGCCACGATCATCAGGTCCGACTGGCGCGGGCTGGCGCGCGGGGCCATGCCGAACCGCTCCATGTCGAAGCGCGGCATCGACGCCTGCATCATCTCGACGGCGCAGCACGCCAGACCGAAAGTCATCCACATCAGCGAGCCGGTGCGGGCCCAGTTGATGACGTCGTCCAGCGACGTGGTGATGAAGCCGCGCTCGCCGAGCTCGGCGTTCACGGCCTCGAAGAATTTGTCGTGCACGGCCGGGTCATAGCCCTGCACCAGCGTCCGCCCGGCCTGGCCGAACGCGACCGGCGA
This sequence comes from Brevundimonas sp. LjRoot202, assembly GCF_964253355.1. Classification (NCBI taxonomy): domain Bacteria; kingdom Pseudomonadati; phylum Pseudomonadota; class Alphaproteobacteria; order Caulobacterales; family Caulobacteraceae; genus Brevundimonas; species Brevundimonas sp. LjRoot202. The sequence continues at coordinate 489,246 of NZ_CAXUQW020000001.1, forward strand.
CGACGGGGACGGCGACGCGCCCTGGTTGCCCGCGCCGATCAGCGGATAGGTGTTGTCGGTCACTCCCATTCGAGGGCGCCCTTCTTCCATTCGTAGATGAAGCCGACGGTCAGCACGCCCAGGAAGACCATCATCGACCAGAAGGCGAAGACCATCCCGGCGCGCGACAGGTCGAACATCGACACCGCCCACGGGAACAGGAAGGCCACTTCCAGATCGAAGATGATGAACAGGATCGAGACCAGATAGAAGCGCACGTCGAACTTCATGCGGGCGTCGTCAAAGGCGTTGAAGCCGCACTCATAGGCCGACAGCTTCTCCGAGTCCGGGTTCTTGGGGGCCAGCACCCAGGCGGCCAGCATGAAGCCGAGCCCGAGCGCCGCCGCGATCCCGAGAAAGACCACGATCGGCAGATATTCGAGAAGGAATGCATTCATCCGGAAGGACCTCGTCCGCCGTGAAGGGAGGGGCGGATTCGGCGCTTTCTAGCCTTGGAACCCCGCCCATTCAAACCCATGCGGCGAAAGGTTTTTCTTGAGAATGGTTCGCAGGCCTGGAGAGCCGGATCAGGGCGTCGCCAGGCTCCGTAAAAGGCGCGGAAAAACTGTTGTCAGGCACGCTATCCTCGCTTGACAGCGCGAGGCGCCCCCGCCTAAACGACGCCCCTCGCCGCGACGCACTGCTTCGCGGCGGGAAACGCGGGTGTAGCTCAGTTGGTTAGAGTGCCGGCCTGTCACGCCGGAGGTCGCGGGTTCGAGTCCCGTCACTCGCGCCATTCCCTTTGATGTTTCAATCAGGGAATGGCGCTTTCCGCTCCGCGAGCGGCCAGATCCATCCAGTCAGGTTGAGGGCGTCAGTCGCGCCCGGCCACCAGCACGTTCTGAACGCGACGGCCCATCGGGTCGCGCGACTGCCAGGTCTCGCCGACATCGGCGTCGATCATGGTGGTGCAGACGCGAGGGATCATCACGCTGGGGCGGATGTTGCTGAGGCAGACGCGCTCGCCCCGCACGCTCCAGCGCGCCGACAGGCGACGGCCGTCCGAGAACTGCGCGGCGTAGCTGCCGTCGGGGTTGAACCAGTGCTTGACCCAGCCGCCGTCCGGATAGCGGGACACCACCGTATTGCCGAAGGCGGCGTTGATGTCGGCCCGAGCCGGGCTCGCCAGCAGGCAGGCGGCCCAAACGGCCGCCACGGCAAGCGTTCGCAACATATGGGACCCCTACTAAGCCCTTCCCCGGGCGGGATTATTAACAAACGTTTAGGGAATGCCAACCCCTCGCCCCGGTTCCGCGAATAGTTGACTCTCGCGTGGGGGCTTCTATATGCGGCCCACGTTCGGGACAGGACTGGCGATACCGCGCCGCCCGCTCGCCCAGAGACAGGGCGGTTCCGCACATCGCACGACGGCCCGAGGCGCGGGACGTCCTTCAGTACCCAGTCCCAAGGACCCATGACCGAATTTTCCCAACTGGGCCTCTCGCCCACGACCCTGCAAGCGGTCGCCGACACCGGCTACACGACCGCCACCCCCATTCAGGCCCAGGCCATCCCCGTCGCCCTCTCGGGCCGCGACGTTCTGGGCATCGCCCAGACCGGGACCGGCAAGACCGCCGCCTTCACCCTGCCGATGATCGACCGGCTGTCGTCAGGCCGGGCCCGGGCCCGCATGCCGCGCGCCCTGGTCATCGAGCCGACCCGCGAACTGGCCGACCAGGTGGCCTCGTCCTTCGAACGCTACGCCAAGGGCACCAAGCTGAGTTGGGCCCTGCTGATCGGCGGCGTCTCGATGGGCGACCAGGTCGCCGCCCTGAACAAGGGCGTCGACGTGCTGATCGCCACGCCCGGCCGTCTGCTGGACCTGTTCGAGCGCGGCAAGATTCTGCTGACCGGCGTCGAGATGATGGTCATCGACGAGGCCGACCGCATGCTCGACATGGGCTTCATCCCGGACATCGAGCGCATCTTCAAGCTGACGCCGCCCAAGCGCCAGACGCTGTTCTTCTCGGCCACCATGCCCCCCGAGATCACGCGGCTGACGACCCAGTTCCTCAAGGACCCGACCCGGATCGAGGCCTCGCGCCCGGCCGCGACGGCGGACACCATCACCCAGTATCTGGTGCGCATCCCGAGCAGCGAGCCGAAGATGAAGCGCGCCGCCCTGCGCGCCCTGATCGGCCGCGCCGACGTCAAGAACGGCATCGTCTTCTGCAATCGCAAGTCCGAGGTCGACACGGTCGCCAAGTCGCTGAAGCAGCACGGCTTCGACGCCGCGCCAATCCACGGCGACCTGGACCAGTCGCTGCGCATGAAGACCCTGGCGGCCTTCCGCTCGGGCGAGCTCAAGCTGCTGGTGGCCTCCGACGTCGCGGCGCGCGGGCTGGACATTCCGGACGTCAGCCACGTGTTCAACTACGACGTCTCGCACCACGCCGACGACTATGTGCACCGCATCGGCCGCACCGGCCGCGCGGGCAAGACCGGCCAGACCTTCATGATCGTCACCCCGGGCGACGACCGGGCGCTCGACAAGGTCCTGAAGCTCATCAAGATGACGCCGGAAGAGCTTACCCTCGACCCCGCCGATCTCGGCGGCGGTTCCAGCCGTCGCCCGGAGAAGGCCGCCGAGCCCGCGCGCGAGCGCGGCGAACGCCCGTCCCGCTCACGTCGGGCCCCGGCCGCCGCCGACGAATCCCCGACCACCCTCCCCGAGGCCGCTCCGGCTGCCGCCGAAGCATCGCCGACCCCGCCCCGCACGGAAGCGCCGGCCGACGACGCGGAAGCGCCCGCCCGCCGGACCCGCAGCCGGCGTGGCGGCAGGTCCTCCAAACCCGCGACCGACGCGCCGGTCGAAACGCCGGCCGAGACTCCGGTCCCTGCGGCGGCGTCCCAGGAACGACCCGCCCAGGAGGCGCACCTGCGCCAGTCGGACCGTCGCGGCGCCCGCGCCGAGGCCGAGCCCCAGCGCACCAACGGCCGCCCGTTCGGCGAGGCGGAGGTCCCGGCCTTCCTGCGCCGCGCGGTGTCCATCAAGACCTGAGAGCGCCCCGCAGGTCGGGCCCTCGCCGTCGGATTTAACCCGGCGTTACGGAACCTCGACTAGCCTCCGGCTATGAGGTCGCCGCCCGGGCGATCCGTCAGAGGACCTCGATGTCGGAAGCGGTCGAAGCCACGCTACGCGGACCGGAAGCCTATTCCCTGGCGCGGCGCGCCGTCCAGGCGATGGAAGCCGCGTCGGTCTGGCCGACCCCGCTGAATTTCGAGCTGTGGCTGCAGTATCTCGGCGACCCGGAAGGCGCGCTGGGCCGCGAGATCGAACGGATGATGGCGGCGGGCGAACCCTTCACCGAGGCCACGGCCGAGATGCTGGCCGCCGAGTATCTGCCCCGCGCACGGCTGACCGAGGAAATCCGTGACGCCGGTCGGGTGCTGGACCGCGAACTGTCCAGCGTCTCCGAAGCCATCTCCCGCGCACACCAGGCCCAGTCCGACTACGGCCGCACCCTCGAGGGCGCAGCCGGCAGCCTGGAGGCCGCGGACGGCGCGCCCCAGCTTCAGGCCATCGTCTCCGGCCTGTCGGACGCCACCCACAAGATCAAGCAGGACAACGACGCCCTCGAGAAAAAGCTGGAGTTGTCGACGCGTGAAATCGCCCGGCTCAGCGAGCATCTGGAGCAGGTGCGTCGCGACTCCATGACGGACGCCCTGACCAATCTGGCCAACCGCAAGGCGTTCGACGAAGAATTGGACAACGCCTGCGAAGCCGCTCTGGCCAAGGGCGCGCGCCTGTCGCTGGCCGTGCTCGACATCGACCATTTCAAGCGTTTCAACGACACCTGGGGTCACCAGACTGGGGACCAGGTGCTGCGCTACGTCGCCAGCGTGCTCGCCAAGGCCGCGAAGGCGCCCCGCATCGCCGCTCGCTACGGCGGCGAGGAGTTCGCCATGATCTTCCCGCTCGAGAGCCTGCCCGAGGTCGAGGCGGCGCTGGAGAGCATCCGCAAGGAGATCGGTTCGCGGGCGCTGCGCCGCCGCTCGACCAACGACGACCTCGGCGCTGTGACCGTCTCGATCGGCTTCGCCCACCGCCGCGGCGGGGAGTCCGCCGCCAGCCTGCTGGGCCGCGCCGACGCCGCCCTCTACGCCTCGAAGCGGTCGGGCCGGAACCGCGTGACCTGCGCCGAATGGCTCGACGACGCGGCCTAGACCCCACGTCGATTCGCGGCATAGTCGCCCGATGCGAAGCTTGGCCTTCAACATCGCCTACTGGGTTCTGTCGATCACCTACGCCTCGGCGGCGGCGTTCGCGGCCCTGGCGCCCGGCCGCGGCGCGACCAGCTGGATCATCCGACGCTACGTGAAGCGGATGGTGCAGGCCCTGCGCCTCTTCGCCGGCATCCGTATCGAGGCGCGCGGCAAGGAGCGCCTGCCGAAGGGCGCCTTCATCATCGCCTCCAAACACCAGAGCTGGGGCGACGGCTTCGCCACCTACGACCAGTTCGACGACCTCGCCTTCGTCACCGGCGACCATCTGGAGAAGTTTCCGCTTCTGGGCGCGGTGCTGCGCAAGCTCGGCGCGATCGTGGTCAACAACTGCGGCGGCCGCGAAGCCCGCGAGGCGCTGCAGCAGCGCGCCGCCGACGCCCACGCCGCCGGCCGCAAGATCCTGATCTACCCCGAGGGCAACCTGGCCAAGGTCGGCGAGAAATTCCGCTACCGCTCCGGCGTCTGGCACATGTACCGCGACTTCGACATGCCGGTCGTGCCGCTGGCCACCAACCTCGGCCTGTTCTGGCCGCAGGAGGCCTTCGAAAAACACCCCGGCGTGGCGACGCTGGAATTCCTCGACCCCATCCCGCCCGGCCTGCCCAAGGACGCGTTCCTCGCCCGGCTGGAAGCGGCCGTGGAGGGCAAGACGGCCGAACTCGTGGCCGAGGCGACGGGCCGTGCGGTCACACCGGCGGTTCAGGTGCCGACGCCGGACGAGGCGGCCCGGGCGGCCCGCGTCGCCGCTACGGCCTAGACTTCGGCTTACGGGGCTTGCGGGCGGCCGCCTTGCGCAGGGCGGCGTCGATCGATTTCCGCGCCCAGTCCACGGCTTCGTCCGGATCGTCCAGCGCGCTCTCCGGCAGCGACCAGTAGGCCATGGCCATCATCGCCCCGCCTTTGGTCGGATAGGTGAACTGGCGCGCGCCCGCCTCCGCCAGCAGGGGCGCGTTGACCTCGTCGGCCTTCAGCCAGACCACCCCGTCGTCCAGCAGGGCGAAGATCAGCCCGTTCGCATACACGGCCGCCCCGCCGAACATCCGCTTGATCTCGAGCGGACCCAGGGCCGCGAGATGTTCGCGCACCCATTCGCCGAAATCGGGGTCGTAGGCCATGCGTCAGGCCGCCGGAATCACGGCGCCGTCGTATTTCTGCGCGATGAATTCCTTCACCGCCTGGCTGCGCAGCATCGCCGCCAGCGCGACGATGCGGGGGTCGGCGCGATTGTCCGGCCGCGCCACCAGATAGTTCACATAGGGGCTGTCGGCGCCTTCCAGCGTCAGGGCGTCGGTTCTGGGTTTCAGCCCGGCGTCGAGCGCGTAATTGGTGTTGATCACCGCCATGTCGACCTGGTCCAGCACCCGCGGCAGGGTCGCCGACTCAAGCTCGCGGAAGCGCAGGTCCTTCGGATTGTCGACGATGTCGCGCAGGCTCTGCAGCGGGTTGGCCGGATCCTTCAGCCGGATCAGCCCGGCCTTCTGCAGCAGGATCAGCGAGCGCCCGATCGAGGAGGCGTCGTTGGGCACCGCCACGTCCGCGCCCTGCGGCAGCTCGGCCAGCGACGTGAAGCGTCGCGAATAGGCCCCCAGCGGCTCGACGTGCACCCCGGCCACCGTCACCAGGCCGGACCCCCGCGAGGCGTTGAACTCGTCCAGATAGGGCTTGGTCTGGAAATAGTTGGCGTCCAGCCGCCGTTCGGCCAGCTGGGTGTTGGGCTGGACGTAGTCGTTGAACACCTTGATCTCGATCTCGACGCCCTCGGCGGCGAGCAGCGGCTTGATGTGCTCGAGGATCTCGGCGTGCGGCACGGCGGTGGCGCCGACGATCAGCGGTCCGCCGGCGTCCGCGGCCTTGTCGGCCCCTTGTCCGCAGGCGGCGAGCGCCCCGGCTGCGGCGATGGCGGCGGCGAGGGTCAGGAGGGTGCGGCGGATCATGGGAAGCCTTTGCGGGGAGCGATCAGCGGTGGGAAACGGCGGCGACCATCCGGTCGCCGAGCATCTGGAGGGCCTGCACCAGCACCAGCAGCAGGACGACGGTGACCACCATGACATCGGTCTGGAAGCGCTGGTAGCCGAAACGGATGGCCAGGTCGCCGAGGCCGCCCGCCCCGACCACGCCGGCCATGGCGGTGTAGCTGACCAAGGCGATCGCCGTGACCGTGGCCCCGGCGATGATCCCCGGCAGGGCCTCGGGCAGCAGGGCGCGGGTGACGATCTGGAAGGTCGAGGCGCCCATCGCCTGGCTGGCCTCGACCACGCCCTTGTCGACCTCGCGCAGGGCGGTTTCAACCAGCCGGGCGTAGAAGGGCGCCGCCCCGACCACCAGCGGTGGAATGGCCCCGGCCACGCCCAGCGACGTCCCCACCATTAGCACCGTCACCGGCAGCATGACGATCAGCAGGATGATGAAGGGCACCGAGCGCAGGATGTTGACGATCAGCGACAGCACCGCGTTGAGCACCGGATTGGCCGCCAGCCGGCCCTTGCCCGACAGGTAGAGCAGCACGCCCAACGGCACGCCGAACAGCACGGTCAGCACCATGGAGCCGCCGAGCATCAGCAGGGTGTCCCACGTCGCCCGCCCGATCTCGGGCCAGTCGACATTGGCGAACAGCGCGTCCATCAGACCGCCTCCCCCACGCCCTCGACGACCACGCCGCGCGCGCTGAGCTGGGCCACCGCCGCCTCGGCGTCACCGCCGGTGAAGGCGACCACCAGCTGGCCGTAAGGCTCGCCCCGGATGCGGCTGATGCGGCCCGACAGGATCGAATAGTCGACGCCGACCGAGCGGGCGACGCGGCTCAGTTCCGGTTCATAGGTCGAGCCGCCGCGGAAGGTCAGTTTCGCCAGCCGCCCCCCGACCGGCGCCAGCGAGGCGTCGAACGCCTCCTCGCCCTCGGCCAGCATGGCCTGGGTCGCAGGATGCTTCGGATGCAGGAAGACGTCGGCCGTCGCCCCCTCCTCCACCACCCGCCCGTCCTTGAGCACGGCGACGCGGTCGCAGACCCGCCGGACCACCTCCATCTGGTGGGTGATCAGCACGATGGTCAGGCCCAGTTCCCGGTTCAGCTGATCGAGCAGGCTGAGGATGTCGTCCGTGGTTTCCGGATCCAGCGCGCTGGTCGCCTCGTCGCACAGCAGCACCTTGGGCCCCGTCGCCAGCGCCCGGGCGATGCCGACCCGCTGTTTCTGACCGCCCGACAGCTGGGCCGGGTGCTTGCGCGCATGCTCCGACAGGCCCAGCCGCTCCAGCAGCTCGGCCACGCGGCGGTCCACCTCCGCCCCCGACCGCCCCTCGAGCCGCAGCGGAAAAGCCACGTTCTCGGCGATGGTCTTGGCGTTCAGCAGGTTGAAATGCTGGAAGATCATCCCGATCCGCCGCCGCGCCGCGCGCAGCTGAGCCGGCGTCAGGGCGGTGATCTCCTGCCCATCGACCGTCACGCGCCCTTCGTCCGGCCGCTCCAGCAGGTTGATGGTGCGGATCAGGGTCGACTTGCCCGCCCCCGACCGTCCGACCACGCCGAACACCTGCCCGGCCGCGACCGTCAGATCGACGCCGTCCAGCGCCACGCGCTCGCCCGCCGCGCTGCGGAAGCGCTTCGTCACCCGTTCCAGGCGGATCATCAGTCGGCGTCCAGCGCCTGGGCGGGGATGATGGTGACGCTCTCGCCGCAGCCGCAGGCGTCGGTCTGGTTCGGGTTCCGGAACACGAATTTCGACGCCAGCTTCGTGGTCTCGTAGTCGATCTCCGAGCCGATCAGGAACAGGATCGCCTTGGGGTCGATCAGGATGGTGACGCCCTTGTCCTCGACCACCTCGTCCAGCGGCTCGATCGTCTCGGCGTAGGCGAAGGTGTACTCCTGCCCGGCGCAGCCGCCGTTCTTCACGCCGACGCGAAGGGCGACATAGGGCTTTTCCGCATTGGCCATGATCTCGCGCACCCGTTCGGCGGCGGCGGCGGTCAGGCTGACGGCCTTGGGGCGCGGGCGGCGCGGACGGATCGTGGTCTGAAGCTCGGTCATGGCGTCCTCAGAACATGTTCAGGGCCAGCTTGGCCTCGTCGCTCATCTTCGACGGATCCCACGGCGGGTCGAACACCAGTTGCGCCCGGGCCGACTTCACACCCTCGACCTTGCGCACCGCGTCCTCGACCCAGCCCGGCATCTCGCCGGCCACAGGGCAGCCCGGCGCGGTCAGCGTCATCTCGATGGCCACGTCGCGGTCGTCCGACAGATCGACCTTGTAGATCAGCCCCAGCTCGTAGATGTCGACCGGGATCTCCGGGTCGTAGACGGACTTCAGCGCCTCGATGATGTCGTCGGTCAGCCGGTCGATCTCGCCCTGCTCCAGGGCGGCCTTCTGCGGCGCGTCCCAGGCTTCGGCGAAGTCGGGGCTGTCGGTGATCCGGGCGGTTTCGGTCGTCATGCGAAGAACTCACGGGCCTTGATCAGGGCGTCGGCGAAGGCGTCGGCGTCCTCTGTGGTGTTATATAGGGCGAAGGAGGCGCGGGCGCTCGACGTCAGGCCGAACCTTTTCGCCAGCGGCTCGGCGCAGTGCAGGCCGGCGCGCACGGCGACCCCGTAGCGGTCCATCACCTGGGCGATGTCGTGGGCGTGGGCCCCGTCGACGGTGAAGGTCAGGATCGCCCCCTTCCCTTCCGCCTCGCCGACGACGCGCAGCCAGTTGACCCCGGCCAGCCGCGCCCGGGCGTGGTCGTACAGGGCGTGCTCGTGGGCGGTGATCGCCGCCTTGTCGAACTGGCTCAGCCATTCGATCGAGGCGCCGAGGCCGATGGCCTCGAGGATCGGCGGCGTCCCCGCCTCGAAGCGGTGCGGCGGCTGTGCATAGGTGACCCGCTCGCATTCGACGGTCTCGATCATCTCGCCGCCGCCCTGATACGGCGGCAGCGCCTCCAGCGCCTCGGCCGTGCCGTACAGCGCGCCGATCCCGGTCGGCCCGTACAGCTTGTGGCCGGTGAAGACGTAGTAGTCGCAGCCGATGGCCCGGACGTCCGGCTGCGCATGCACCGCGCCCTGACAGCCGTCGATCATCACCCGCGCCCCGACGGCGTGGGCCATCTCGGTGATCGCCTGCACCGGGTTGATGGTGCCCAGCACGTTCGACATGTGGGTCACCGCCACCATCCGGGTCTTCGGACCCAGCAGGTCGGCATAGGCCGCCATGTCCAGCGACCCGTCGTCCCGCACCGGAATCCACTTCAGCACCGCCCCGCGCCGTTCGCGCAGCAGGTGCCACGGCACGATGTTGGAGTGATGCTCCATCTCCGAGACGATGATCTCGTCGCCGGGGTGAATGGACTGGCCGAAGCTGGAGGCGACCAGGTTGATCGCCTCGGTGCCGCCCTTGGTCCAGACGATATTGGTCGCGGCCTCGGCGTTGAGGAACCGCGCCACGCTCTCGCGCGCCGCCTCGAAGGCCTCGGTGGTCTCGTTGGCCAGGGTGTGCAGGCCGCGATGGACGTTGGCGTAGCTGCCCTCCATCGTCCGCACCATGGCGTCGATCACCGCCCGCGGCTTCTGCGCCGAGGCGGCCGAGTCCAGATAGACCAGCGGCTTGCCGTTCACCGTCCGCGACAGGATCGGGAACTGGGCCCGCGCGGCGTGGGCGTCGAAGCGGTTCACAGGCGAGCCGTCAGCCATGCCCTCACCACCTCTCTCGCGCCGTCGTGTTCGATGCGGTCGACCACCTCGACCAGGAACGCCTCGGTCAGCAGGGCCCGCGCCTCGTCCAGCGGCAGGCCGCGCTGCTGCAGATAGAACAGCGCCGCCTGGTCCAGATTGCCGACCGTATTGCCGTGGGCGCACTGCACGTCGTCAGCGTAGATGACCAGCTCCGGCTTGGCGTCGACCTCGGCTCGCTCGCCGAGGATCAGGGCGTGGTGACCCATGCGCGCGTCGGTGCCGTCGGCCCCGCGCTCGACCACGATCTTGCCCTGGAAGACGCCGCGAGCGGTGTCGCGCACCACGCCCTTGGCTAGTTGCGAGGTCGTGCCGTCCGGGCCGAGGTGATCGACCACGCTGGTCAGGTCGGCATGGCGGGCGCCGTCGAGCAGGTAGAGGCCGTCCATCCGCACGTCCGCGCCCTGCCCCAGATGCGTCACCTCGGTCTCGAGCCGCTGCAGCTTGGCCCCGGTGGTGACGATGGTCTGGCGATAGCGGCCACCCGGCGCGACCCGCACCCGCGCCTGGGAAATCGAGATGGCGTCCTCGGGCTCATCGGCCAGCACGATTCGGATCACCTCGGCGTCATGGGCCACGTCCAGCTCCAGCCGGTTGTGCGCCACATAGGCCGAGCCCTCGCCCTCATGGGTCTCGAGGATCAGCAGCCTGGCCCCGGCCCGCGCCGAGATGCGCGCAGTCGGGGCGTGGCCGGTCGCCTCGGCCTTGGAGATCAGCCGCAGCCGTACGGTCTGCGTCCCGCAGGCCATCAGGGTGTCGACGCCGATCGGCCGCCCGTTGACGAAAGCCATAGCCTCGCCGCCCAGCGCCTCGAACGGCCCGCCCCCGGCCAGTGGCACCGCCGCAGACGGCGACAGCTGTGGCGCCTCGCGAAGATATTTCCGCAGGTCGCTGTATTTCCACGCCTCGACCCGTCGCGACGGGAAGCTGGACGCGTCCTTCAGATCGATGACGGGGAGCGCGCTCACGCCGCCGCCGGCAGATACTGGTCGTATCCTTCCGCCTCCAGCTGATGCGCCAGCTCCGGGCCGCCCGAGGCGACGATCCGCCCGGCGACCAGCACATGGACCCGGTCTGGTTTGATGTAGTCGAGCAGGCGCTGATAGTGGGTGATGACCAGCATGGCCCGGTCCGGGCTGCGCATCGCATTGACCCCGTCCGCCACGATGCGCAGGGCGTCGATGTCCAGCCCGGAATCGGTTTCGTCGAGGATCAGCAGCGACGGCTCCAGCAGGGCCATCTGCAGGATCTCCATCCGCTTCTTCTCGCCACCCGAGAAGCCGACGTTGAGCGGCCGCTTGAGCATGTCGAAGTCCATGCGCAACGCCGCCGACGCCGCCTTGACCATCTTGAGGAAGTTCGGAGCCGAGACCTCGTCCTCGCCGCGCGCCCGTTTCTGGGCGTTCAGCGCCGTGCGCACGAAGGTCAGGGCCGGGACGCCGGGAATCTCGATCGGATACTGGAACGACAGGAAGACGCCCTTGGCCGCCCGCTCGGCGGGCTCCAGCGCCAGCAGGTCCTCCCCCTTCCAGGCGACGGAGCCCTCTGTCGCCTCATAGCCGGGCCGTCCCGACAGGGCGTAGCCCAGCGTCGACTTGCCGGCCCCGTTCGGCCCCATGACGGCGTGGACCTCGCCGGCGGGCACGTCGAGCGTCAGGCCCTTGAGGATCGGCTTGTCGCCGACGGAGACGTGGAGGTTGGAAATGGAGAGCATCAGACAATCACGCTTGTATCGACGTCAGACAGGACGGATTTCGCCTCGGTCAGCGCCTTGATGAGTTCATTGCAGTCGAGGTCCCACGCGGCTCCGCCGTGTCGCGGGCGAAGTTCAACAGCCAGTCCGGAGGACTCGATGCGAACCTCGGCGAACACCTCGTCGTTGTGGAGAAGCTCGCAGGTCAAGAAATCACGCTCTGGAGGAGACGCGACGAGCACTTCGATTGCTCTGCTCACCCCACGCTCCCTTCCAGTGAGATCGCCACCAGCTTCTGCGCTTCCACCGCGAACTCCATCGGCAGTTCCTGCAGCACGTCGCGGACGAAGCCGTTGACCAGCAGGGCCACCGCCTCCTCCTGCGACAGGCCGCGCTGTTGGGCGTAGAACAGCTGGTCGTCGGACAGGCGCGTCGTCGTCGCCTCGTGCTCCAGGTGGGCCGAGCCGTTGCGGGCCTCGATGTAGGGTACGGTGTGCGAGCCGCACTCCTTGCCGATCAGCAGGCTGTCGCACTGGGTGAAGTTGCGCACCCCCGTCGCCTTGGGATGCACCGAGACCAGACCGCGATAGGTCGAATCCGACTTCCCCGCCGACACCGCCTTGGCGATGATCCGGCTCTTCGAGTTCTTGCCCAGATGCACCATCTTGGTGCCGGTGTCGGCTTGCTGGCGCCCGTTGGTGATCGCGATCGAATAGAATTCGCCCGAGCTGTCCTCGCCCTTGAGCAGGCAGGACGGATATTTCCAGGTGATGGCCGAGCCGGTCTCCACCTGCGTCCACGACACCTTCGAGCGGTCGCCGCGGCAGTCGGCGCGCTTGGTGACGAAGTTGTAGATGCCGCCCTTGCCGGTCGCCGGATCGCCCGGATACCAGTTCTGCACCGTCGAATATTTCACCTCGGCGTCGTCGAGCGCGACGATCTCGACCACCGCCGCGTGCAGCTGGTTCTCGTCACGCATCGGGGCCGTGCAGCCCTCCAGATACGAGACGTAGCTGCCCTTGTCGGCGATGATCAGGGTCCGCTCGAACTGGCCGGTCTGGCTCGCATTGATGCGGAAATAGGTCGACAGCTCCATCGGGCAGCGCACGCCCGGCGGGATGTAGACGAACGATCCGTCCGAAAAGACCGCGCTGTTCAGGGCCGCGAAATAGTTGTCCGAGACCGGCACCACCGAGCCCAGGTATTTGCGCACCAGCTCCGGATGCTCGCGCAGGGCCTCGCTGATCGGCATGAAGATCACCCCGACCTTGGCCAGCTCGGCCTTGAAGGTGGTGACCACCGAGACGCTGTCGAACACCGCGTCCACGGCGTAGCGCAGCGCGCCCTCGACGCCGGCCAGCACCTCCTGCTCCTTCAGCGGAATGCCCAGCTTGGCGTAGACCTCGAGCAGTTCGGGATCGACCTCGTCGAGGCTCTTCGGCCCCTCCTTCTGCTTCGGCGCGGCGTAGTAGAACAGGTCCTGGTAGTCGACCGGCTCGTACTTCACCGAAGCCCAGGTCGGCTCCTCCATGGCCAGCCAGCGCTCATAGGCGGCCAGACGCCACTCCAGCATCCACTCGGGCTCGCCCTTCTTCTCGGAGATGAAGCGGACGATGTCGGCGTTCAGCCCCTTGGGCGCGAACTCCTGTTCGATGTCCGAGCTGAAGCCGTGCTCATACTTCTCCAGCGCGGCGACCGCTTCGATGGTTTCCTTAACAGCGGCCATGACTTACGCGACTTCCTTCACGCGCTGGGCGGTCCGCGCGCGATGCTTTTCCCAGGCCCCGACCCAGGCGTTGGCGAACCGGATCCAGTCGGCCTCGGTCGTGCCCCAGCCGCCGGACACCCGCACCCCGCCGGTGGCCAGATGATCCAGACCCATGGCCGAGATCGCCTTGGACGGTTTGGTCTTGCCCGACGAACAGGCGCTGCCGGCCGAAACCATGACGCCCATCAGGTCCAGGGTGATCAGCTGCTGCGGGCTGTCCCAGCCCTCGACGGCCATGAACAGGGTGTTGGGCAGGCGCTTCACCGCCCCGCCGATAATGGTTGCGCCGGCGGGGGCCACTTCTTCCTCGGCCGCGTCGCGCCACGCCTGGTGGGCCGTGGCCTGCGGCAGGTCGCGCGCCGCGCAGTCCGCCGCCACGCCGAAGCCGGCGATGCCCGGCACGTTCTCGGTGCCGGCGCGCAGGCCCCGCTCCTGCCCCGCCCCGTGCAGGGTTCGGATGATCGGAACGCCGTCCTTCGACACCAGCGCGCCGACGCCCTGCGGCCCGCCCAGCTTGTGCGCCGACAGGGTCAGGGTGTCCGCGTCCAGCGCGCGCATGTCGACCGCGATCTTGCCCGCCGACTGGATGGCGTCGACGTGCAACCAGCCGCCCGCCGCCCGCACCAGCGCCGCCGCCTCGGCGATCGGCTGGATGACGCCGCTCTCGTTGTTCGCATGGTGGATGGCCACGACGGCCCGGCCCGGCCGCTGCAGCGCCTCCGCCAGCCAGCCCAGGTCGACCACGCCGTTGCGGTCGACCGGCAGCACCTCGACCGGCTTGCCGCTCACCGCCGCGGCCTCGGCCACGCACGGATGCTCGGTCGCCCCGACGATCAGCCGCTCGCAGCCCGCCGCCAGAGCGCTCAGGATGGCCTGGGCGTTCGACTCCGTGCCGCCGCTGGAGAACACCACCGCCGTCGGATCGGCCCCGACGAGGTCGGCGACCTGCGCCCGCGCCGTCTCGACCCGCGCCCGGGCCCGCCGCCCGGCGGCGTGCACCGCCGAGGGATTGCCGTTGTCGGCCAGCGCCTTCGCCATCACGTCCTGCACTTCCGGACGGACCAGACCCGAGGCGTTGTAATCGAGATAAACCGGGCTCACGCCGCCACTCCCACGTCGGCCGCAAGCGCCTTACGCCGCCGCCCGGTGCGGTTCATCACCACGTCCTCCAGCGACACGCCTGCCAGATAGCGGTGGATCTCGTCGCCGAGGTCCTCCCACAGATTGTGGGTGATGCAGCGCTCGCCGGCCATCATGCAGCCCTTGGGCGACGAATGGCCGATGCAGCGGGTGGCCCGGATCGGCTCGTCGACCGCCAGAACGATCTCGGCCACCACCGTCTCGTGCGCGCCCTTGGCCAGCCGGTAGCCGCCGCCGGGCCCGCGCACGCTCTGCACCAGGCCGCTTTTGCGCAGGCGAGCGAACAGCTGTTCGAGATAGCTCAGCGAGATTTCCTGGCGCGCCGCGATCTCGGCCAGCGACACGGCCCGCTGCACGCCGTCGGCGCGGCCGTTCTTGGCCAGATCGGCCATCGCCATCACGGCGTATCGTCCCTTGGTCGACAGTCGCATCGCACACCTTCAAAATTCGCGCGCTTTTCGGGGGTCCTGTGCTAGAACCCGCGCCTTCGCAAACGCGTCGGCACGCATCGCGGACTTAGAAAGTCCTACCGCTGCGGTCAAGTATTACGCACCTGCGAAACGACAGTTGAACACGGGAATTCGCGCCGCCCATGCCTGAAGTCATTCTGCCCGGGGCCTCGGGCCGCATCGAAGGCCGCTATTCGCCGGGCAAGCGCCCGAACGCCCCGATCGCCCTGATCCTGCACCCGCACCCCAAGGCGGGCGGGCATATGAACAACCCGGTCACCGTGACCCTGTACCAGCTGTTCGTGAAGCGCGGCTTCGCGACCCTGCGCTACAACAGCCGCGGCGTGGGCAAGTCGCAGGGCGAGTTCGATTCGGGCATCGGCGAGCTGGCCGATGCGGCCACGGCGCTGGACTGGCTGCAGGCCAACAACCCCGGCGCCACCCAGACCTGGGTCGCCGGCTATCAGTTCGGGGCCTATATCGGCATGCAGCTGTTGATGCGCCGGCCCGAGACCGACGGCTTCATCTCGGTCTCGCCGCCGTCGAACATGTACGACTTCAGCTTCCTGGCCCCCTGCCCCGCCTCGGGCCTGTTCCTGCACGGCACCGCCGACACCGTGGTGCCGCCGGTCGAGGTCGAGCGCGTGGTC
Organism: Brevundimonas sp. LjRoot202; assembly: GCF_964253355.1. NCBI lineage: Bacteria > Pseudomonadati > Pseudomonadota > Alphaproteobacteria > Caulobacterales > Caulobacteraceae > Brevundimonas > Brevundimonas sp. LjRoot202. Next base: position 504,910 of record NZ_CAXUQW020000001.1, read on the forward strand.
AACAAGCTGCGCACCCAGAAGGGCATCATCATCGACTACGAGCTGGAGGAAGGCGCGAGCCACTTCTGGCAGGACCACATCGACGCCGTCGACCGCCGCGTCGGGGCTTATCTGGACAAGCGGCTGGAAGAGAAGCCGGCCTGATCCTACATCCGGGTCTCACGCGGTGAGACCGGATGGACCAGGACATCGTCATCGTCGGAGGCGGGGCCGGCGGGCTCGAGCTCGCCGCGCGTCTCGGCCGACGGCTGGGGCGGCGCGAGGGCCGACGGCGCGTCCTGCTGATCGACCGCTCGATCTTCCACCTCTGGAAGCCGACCCTGCACGAGGTCGCCGCCGGATCGTTGGATTCGCATCAGGAGGGGCTGTCCTACCCCTTCCTCGCCCGCCGGAATAATTTCAGCTTCGCGTTCGGCGAGCTAACGGGCGTGGACCCCGTCGCGCGGACGATCGAGTTGGCGGCGGTCAAGGACGAGGCCGGCGACCGGCTGATCCCGCCCCGGACGCTGCCCTACGGCACGCTGGTTCTGGCCATCGGCAGCGGGTCCAACCTGTTCGACACCCCCGGCGCGGCCGAGCACGCCCATTTCCTCGAGAACGTCGCCGACGCGGAGGCTTTCAACCGGCATCTGGTCGCCGCCTTCCTCGCCGCCGCCTATTCGAGCCACCGGACCCTGAACATCGCCATCGTCGGGGCCGGGGCGACCGGCGTGGAGCTGTCCACCGAACTGATCGAGGGTCATGACGAACTGTCGTCGGGATTGGCCGAGGACCAGCGCTTCGGGTTGACCGTGACCCTCGTCGAGGCGGCGCCGCGCATCCTCGGCGGCCTGCCCGAACGGGTCGCCGACAAGGCGGTGCGCGCGCTCGAGGCGAAGGGGGTCCGCCTGCTGACCGGCGCGAAGGTCGAGCGAGTCCGCGCCGACGGCCTCGACACCACCGCCGGCGACGTGCCGGCCGACCTGACCGTCTGGGCCGCGGGCGTGAAGTCGCCGGAGCGCAACCGGGCCTTCGCGCTCGAGACCGGCCGTCTGAACCAGTTCATCGTCGACGACCATCTGCGGACCTCTGCGCCCGGCGTCTACGCCATGGGCGACTGCGCGGAAGCTCCCGGACCGGGCGGCCGCCCCGTCCCGGCCCGGGCCCAGGCGGCGGCGCAGCAGGCGGCGTATCTGAGCCGCACCTTGGTCGATCCGTCGCGCGATCCCGGCCCCTTCGTCTATCGCGACCGCGGCTCCCTCGTCTCGCTGGGCGGCGAGGGCGGCGTCGGCTCCCTGATGGGCGGTCTCGGCGGTCCGAACTTCCTCGTCGAGGGGCTGATCGCCCGCTGGGTCTATATGGGGCTTCACCTCGACCACCATCGCGCGATCATCGGCGCGCCGCGCACCCTGCTCCTCGCCCTCTCCCGCCTGCTGCACCGCCGCGTGTCCGGACGGCTGAAGCTGCACTAGTAGAGCAGCCAGGGCTTTCGCTCTTCGCGCCAGGCGGCTTCGTCGGGGACCGTCAGCGCGTCCAGGTCGGCCGGCGTGGCCGCCGGATCGTCGACCCACTCCCGCAACCCCGGCCCGCCGTTGATCACATCGATGGCCAGCTTGCCGAACTCGTACTCGTACGGGAAATCCCGCCACAGGTCGTAGTCGGGATACAGCCGGCGGATCGCCTTGAACGCCAGCGCCTGCACCCGCCACGGCTTGAACGCCGCGTGGTCGTAGGCCGGGCCCGCGACATGCATCTGCACGCCGTTGCACAGCGTTCCGGCATGCTTGTGGAAGGTCGGCTCGAACCAGCAGTCGCGCAGGACGCAACCCTTCAGCCATTCGGGCGCCAGCGCCTGCATTTCGGCGATCACCCGCCGGGCCTCGATGTCGGGCGCCCCGAACAACTCCAGCGGCCGGGTGGTGCCCCGCCCCTCGGACAGGGTCGTCCCCTCCAGCATCACCGTCCCGGCGTAGGCCCGCGCCATCGACACATTGGGGGCGTTGGGGCTGGGGTTGATCCACTCGCGCTCCAGCAGCGGCCAGCCATGGCCCGGCCCCTCGTCCGGCCTCCAGCCCTCCATCTCGATGACGCGGTAGTCCACGTCCAGCTTGTACCGGTCGATGAACCACAGCCCCAGCTCGCCCAGCGTCATCCCGTGCCGCATCGGCATCGGCCCCGCCCCGACGAAACTCTCCCAGCCCGGCCGCAGGGTCAGGCCCTCGACTGGCCGACCGGCCGGATTGGGTCGATCCAGCACCCAGACCGTCTTGCCGTGCTCCGCCGCCGCCTCGAGCACATAGAGCAGGGTGGTGATGAAGGTGTAGATGCGGCAGCCGAGGTCCTGCATGTCGACGAGCAGCACGTCGAACGTGCCCATGGCCTGGCCGGTTGGCCGGCGCACCTCGCCATACAGGCTGAACACCGGAATGCCGTGCCGGGGATCGGTGAAGTCCGGCGACTCCATCATGTTGTCCTGCAGGTCGCCGCGCATGCCGTGCTGCGGTCCGAAGGCGGCGGTCAGCTGGATATCGGGACAGGCCGCCAGGGCGTCGAGCGAATGCGTCAGGTCCGCGGTCACCGACGCCGGATGCCCCAGCACGGCCACCCGCCTCCACTTCAGCGGCGCGCGCAGTTCGGGGTCGGACAGCAGGCGGTCGAGGCCGGTTTTCATGCGGGTTCCGGGCGGACAGAGAGGGTGAATGAGTCGGGATGGTGAAAGTCGGGCTTTTCAGCCGGATGCGCCAGCGCCCAATAGGCTTTCCCGCCGTCGATGGTCTCCAACACCGCAGAGACACCGATCGCCCGAACATGAGGCCAACCGCGCCAATTGACCCAAGCCTTCAGCTCAAAATCGTCACCATCACGTCTGACGTCCACGATCTCGACTGACCCGTCGAGTTCGGTCATGCCGCTGCGATAGCCGTCGAACTGATAGGCCGCCCAATGGCCGGAGGGGGCGACGTTGAACTCGGTATAGCTCCCGTCAGGCAGCAGCCCGAAGATTTCCAGACAGGTGCTGCGCCAAAGGCCGTCGGTTCTTCCGGGCTTGGCCGGAACCAGCTGGTCGTCCCCGGGCTCCAGCCCCATGGTTTTCAGCAGCGTGCTCCTGACGAAATCGGCCTCCTTCCGCGCCCGCGCTTCAGTCAACGCCGGTTCGGGAGGCGGAAACACCAGGCGATCGCCGAATCCGACCAGGCGAAACGTGAGGAGGACATAACTGCGTCCCTCAATGTCGATGGTCGCGTGCAGAGCTACATCGCGGGCTTCGTCTGGCGGCTCGAACGGCCGCAGCTCTGCGCTCAGGATCATGGCTATCGCTTGGTTCGCCTGTTGTCGGGTCCGTGCTACACGCCCCTTCCCTCCCAAGCCAAGCCTGATCCCCGCCCATGACCGCCGACACCGCCTTCAAGTCCGACTTCCTGCGCACGCTCCGGGACCGCGGTTACATCCACCAGATCACCCACCCGGCCGAGCTCGACGCCGCGGCCGCCGGCGGCGTGGTCACCGGCTACATCGGCTTCGACGCCACCGCCCCGTCGCTGCACGTCGGCAGCCTGATCCAGATCATGATGCTGCGCCGCCTCCAGCAGGCCGGCCACAAGCCGATCGTGCTGATGGGCGGCGGCACGACCAAGGTCGGCGACCCGACCGGCAAGGACGCCTCGCGGCCGCAGCTGACCGACGAGACCATCCAGTCGAACATCGCCTCGATCCGCACCGTGTTCGAGAAATTCCTCACCTTCGGCGACGGCCCGACCGACGCGGTCATGCTCGACAACGACCAGTGGCTGTCGACCTACGGCTACATCCAGTTCCTGCGCGACTTCGGCACGCATTTCACCGTCAACCGGATGCTCGCGTTCGACTCGGTCAAGCTGCGGCTGGAACGCGAGCAGCCGATGACCTTCCTCGAGTTCAACTACATGCTGATGCAGTCGGTGGACTTCCTCGAGCTGAATCGGGCGCGGAACTGCACCCTGCAGATGGGCGGCTCGGACCAGTGGGGCAACATCGTCTCGGGCGTCGATCTGGTGCGCCGGGTCGACCAGAAGGCCGCCTTCGGCCTGACCACCCCCCTGCTCACCACCGCCTCGGGCGGCAAGATGGGCAAGACGGCCCAGGGCGCGGTCTGGCTCAACGCGGAACAGCTGTCGCCGTACGACTACTGGCAGTTCTGGCGCAACGTCGACGACGCCGACGTGGGCAAGTTCCTGCGCCTGTTCACCGACCTGCCGCTGGACGAGATCGCCCGGCTCGAGGCCCTGCCCGGCGCCGGCATCAACGACGCCAAGAAGGCGCTGGCCGACGCCGCCACCACCATGCTGCACGGCGCCGACGCCGCCGCCCACGCCCGCGGCGCCGCCGAGGCTGCCTTCGAACAGGGCAAACTCTCCGCCGACCTTCCGACGGTCGAGATCCCGCAGGGCGAGGTCATCGGGGCCATGATCGCCGCTGTCGCCACGCGCGCCGGCCTGAGCACCTCCAACGGCGAGGCCCGGCGCCTGGCCCAGGGCGGCGGCCTGCGCCTCAATGACGAAGTCATCGCCGACGGAGCCCGCCTGATCGAAGCCGGCGACGTCAACGCCGACGGCGTGTTCAAGCTGGCGGCCGGCAAGAAGAAGATCGTCCTCGTCCGCCCCATCTGAGAGTCCGCATGACCGAGATCACCGAAGGCATGAAGGCCCCCACCTTCGACATGGCCACCGACGGCGGCGGCCGCCTCTCCTCCGACGCCCTGAACGGCCGGACCGTCGTGCTCTATTTCTATCCCAAGGCCGACACGCCCGGCTGCACCACGGAAGGCCAGGATTTCTCCGCGCTCGCCGGTGAGTTCGCCGCCGCCGGCGCGACGGTGGTCGGCGTCTCGCGCGACCCGGTGAAGAAGCTCGACCGCTTCAAGGCCAAATACGACCTGAAGGTCACGCTCGCCTCCGACGAAGCCGGCGACGTCACCGAAGCCTTCGGCGTCTGGGTCGAGAAAACCCTGTACGGCCGCACCTATATGGGCGTCGAGCGCGCCACCTTCCTGATCGACGGCGCCGGCGTTGTCCGGCGCGTCTGGCGCAAGGTCAGGGTCAAGGGTCACGCCGCGGAAGTCCTCGCCGCCGTCCAGTCACTCTGATCACGGACGACTCTGTACAACCATAGATGAAACAGCTGTTTCACAGATTCGCGCGCACGCCTGTAAGGCGAAGATTTGCCGCGAATACCGTCTTTCTTCGCCTGAACGCGTTCCAAGATGGTTAACAACCCGTAAACAGACTTGTCCCCAGCGGTTTAGGTGGCGCATAACCCGTCGCCGTGCGTGGGGGCGTTGCGTAATGACCAGCCAGACGACTGAAAGACGGTCTCTGATGGGTCGGTGGTTTCCGACCCGCTATGTGTATCTGAGGGAGGGCGATGAGGTCCGGGCCTGGGCCCTGACCCCCGGCCGCCAGGCGCTCGGAGCGTTGGCCGCGGTCCTCGTCGGCGGCTGGTGCCTGGTCGCCTCGGGCGGCTTCGCGCTCGATCTCGTCATGCAAAGCCAGGCCGACCGCACCGTGGCCCGCGCCCGCGCCGCCTCCGAACGGCTCAACGCCGACCTGCAGGCCCGGCTCGACAGCGCCGTGGTTCGGATGACCGCCACCACCGGCTCGCTCGACGAGATGGCCCAGATGGTCGAACGCCGCCACGCCGCCCTGACCCAGGTGATGGGCATGTTCCGCGGCGTCGAAGGCGCCGAGGCGGCCCTGGCCCCCGCGCCCTCCCTCGATCCCGCCGAGCACACGCCCGTCCAGCGCATGCTGGCCGTGCGCCTCGACCAGGAGCGGCTGATCGCCCGCGCCGAGAGCGTGGCGCAGACCCGGGCCGAGCGCCTGCGCCTCGCCTTCCGTCTGGCGGGCCTGAACCCCTCGGCCTATGCGCCCGGCAGCGGCGCCGGGCTTGGCGGGCCGCTGGTCGAGGCTCGTGACCCCCGCGCCCTCGCCGCCGTGCTGGATGTCGACGAGGCCTTCGCCGTGCGCATCCGCAGCGCCGCCGACAACCTGTCCGACATGCGGGGCCTTGCCGACGCCGCCGAGGGCATGCCCTTCCACCGCCCGACGACGGCGCGGACCACCTCGGGGTTCGGGGTCCGGTTCGACCCGTTCAACAGCCGCCCCGCCCTGCATCAGGGCCAGGACTTCGCCGCGCCGCTCAACTCGCCGATCCTGTCTCCGGCTCCCGGAATCGTGTCTTTCGTCGGCGTTCGTTCAGGGTATGGCAACACCGTCGAGATAGATCATGGGCGCGGTTTCAAGACTCGCTATGCCCACCTGAACTCCATGGCCGTGCGGCCCGGCCAGCGCATCGCGCTGGGTCAGCGGATCGGCGCCATGGGCACGACCGGACGCTCCACCGGCGTTCACCTGCACTACGAAGTGTGGATGAACGGCCGCCCGCAAAACCCCGCCCGCTTCATGAGAGCCGGAGATCAACTTGTTCAACAAGACTAAATCCCCCGCCCCGTCGTCGCCGCAGACCCGCGCCGACACCGGTTCCGCCATCCCGCCGCTGCCGGACCTGCCCAGCCCGGGCGGCCCGGCCTCCGCGGCGGCGCCCGCCGCGCGCGGCGCCCCCTCGCCCGTGTCCCAGCGCGGCCTCTCGACCCTGTCGGCGGACCTGCAGTTCGACGGCGCGATCTCGGGCGGCGGCGACCTGCAGATCGACGGCGCGATCAAGGGCGACGTCCGCGTCGGCCGCCTGATCGTCGGCGAGACCGGCGCCGTCGAGGGCAATGTTTCGGCCGACTATGTCGAGGTCCGCGGCCGCATCGTCGGCAACGTCTCGGGCAAGCAGGTCAAGCTGATCGCCACCGCCTACGTCGACGGCGACATCACCGCCGAACAACTGTCGATCGATATCGGCGCCTATTTCCAGGGCCGCGTCCTGCAGGGCCGCCGCGACGCCCCCGCCGCCAAGCCTTCGGCCGCCGCGGCCAGCGCCACGCCGCCGCACGGCGACGACCGCCCGCAGGTCATCGACATGAAGACCAGCGCCTGATCACGCTCCCTCCCCGTCGCGCCGCGATGGGAAGGACACGTGGCGCTACTCCACCGTGCTCCCGCGCGTCTCGCCGACCCGGGCCGCCAGCGCCGCGCCCATGAACAGGTCGAGGTCGCCGTCCAGCACCCCCTGGGTGTCCGAGGTCTCGACGTTGGTGCGCAGGTCCTTGACCATCTGATAGGGCTGCAGGACGTAGCTGCGGATCTGGTGGCCCCATCCGATGTCGGTCTTGGCGTCCGCCAGGGCCTGCGCCGCCGCCTCGCGCTTCTGCAGCTCCAGCTCGTAGAGTCGCGCGCGCAGCATCTTCCACGCCTGTTCGCGGTTCTGGTGCTGCGACCGGCCGGCCTGGCAGGCCACCACCGTATTGGTCGGGATGTGCGTCAGCCGCACCGCCGAGTCGGTCTTGTTGATGTGCTGGCCGCCTGAGCCCGAGGCCCGGTAGGTGTCGGTGCGCACGTCGGCGGGGTTGATGTCGATCTCGATCGTGTCGTCGACCACGGGCGAGACCCCGATCGAAGCGAACGAGGTGTGCCGCTTGGCGGCGGCGTCATAGGGGCTGATGCGCACCAGCCGGTGCACGCCCGATTCCGACTTCAGCCAGCCATAGGCGTTCGGGCCCTTGACCAGGATGGTCGCCGACTTGATGCCGGCCTGTTCGCCGCCCTCTTCCGCCTCGAGCTCGACCTCGTAGCCGTGGGCGCGGGCCCAGCGGCTGTACATGCGCAGCAGCATGCCGGCCCAGTCGTTCGACTCGGTGCCGCCGGCCCCGGAGTTGACCTCCAGATAGGCGTCGTTGCCGTCGGCCTCGCCGGACAGCAGGGCCTCCAGCTCGGCGCGGGCGGCCCGGTCCTTGATGGCCTTCAGCTGGGCGCGGGCTTCCTCGAGGGTGGCTTCGTCGCCCTCCTCGTCGGCCATGTCGGCGAGCATGACGCCCTCCTCCAGACCGGTCTCCATTTCGCGGACGGTGTCGATCCGCCCGGCCAGCTGCGCGCGCTCGCGCGACACGGCCTGGGCCTGATCGGGATCGTTCCACAGCGTCGGGTCCTCGACCCGGGCGTTCAGCTCATCCAGTTTTCGAAGCGCGACATCCCAGTCAAAGACGCCTCCTGAGCAGAGCGATGCTCTGCTCGATGTCGGCCTTCATGGCCTCGACATCCGGTCTCATCGCATTCTCCGGCGATACGAAAGTGAGGCGCGGACATAGAGCGCGCCGGGGGAAAGGGAAAGGGACCAGGCAGCAGGAGTTCGATCCAGGCTCGGCGCCTGACGCCTACCGCCTCCCTTCAGTACAGCCCGCTCAGATCCTCGGCCGGCTCCTTCTTGGCCGGCGGCGTCGTGGCCGGCGGCGGGGTCGGCGTGGCGGACGGCGGCAGGCCGGCGGCCTCCTCGCGCTCGCGGCGGATGATGTCGTTGTAGTTCTGCGGCCCTGTCGGGACCTCCGGCCGCGGCGCCTCCTCCTCGCGCCGGCGTTCGGTGCCGGGGCGGAAGGCTTCCTCGATGCCGTTGACGGTGCGGAAGACGGCGTTCTTCGGCCGCACGAACGGCCGCGCCGGGCGCTTCTTTAGGGCCGTCTGCATGAATTCGGTGAACACCGGCACCGGGCCGGTCGCCCCGGTTTCGCCCGAGCCCAGGGGCCGGTTGTCGTCGAAACCGATGAAGACGCCGACCACGATGTCCGACGAGAAGCCGACGAACCAGGCCGAGCGGTATTCATTCGTCGTGCCGGTCTTGCCGCCGACCCAGCGGCCGAGGCCGCGGGCGCTGGCGCCGGTGCCGCGCTGGACCACGCCCTCCAGAATCGAACTCATCTGATAGGCCGTGATCGGATCGATCACCTGGGTTCCGCGGGGCTCGAGCCGGGGCGACTCCTGACCGCTGAACGGCCGGCCGCAGTCGCGGCAGCGGCGATCGTCGGCGCGGAAGATGGTCTCGCCGTCGCGGTTCTGCACCAGTTCGATCAGATAGGGCTCCACCCGCCGCCCGCCGTTGATGAAGGCGGCGTAGGCGGCGGTCAGCCGGTAGGGCGTGGTCTCTCCCGCGCCCAGCGACACCGACAGATTGGGTTGCAGGTTGTCCGACACCCCCATCTTCTTCGACAGGTCGACGATGTTGTTCATGCCCACCGCCTGGGCCAGGCGCACGGTCATGACGTTGCGCGACAACTCGAGGCCGCGGCGCAGCGTCTGCGGCCCGTAGTATTCCCGGCTGTAGTTCTCGGGGGTCCAGCGCTCGCCGTTGGCTCCGCCCGCGAAACTGATCGGCGCGTCGAGCACGATGGAGGCCGGGGTGTAGTCGCCCTCCAGCGCCGTCGCATAGACGAACGGCTTGAAGGCCGACCCAGGCTGGCGCTCGGCCTGGGTGGCGCGGTTGAAGCTGGACAGGGCGTAGGAATAGCCGCCGACCATGGCCAGCACCCGGCCGGATTGGGGTTCGATCGCCACCAGCGCCCCGTTGACCGCGGGCACCTGTTTCAGGGCGAGCTGCCCGCCGCTCGGCTCGACGAAGATCAGGTCGCCGCGGCGCAGCTGGCGGTTGGCGTTGGCCCAGGCGGCGTCCGCGGCCAGCAGGGTTCCGGTCGAGCCGTCGTCGGCGCGGCGCACCCGCACGGTGTTGCCGGACACGCTTTCGACGGCGGCGGCGCGCCAGGCCCGGCGTTCGGGCGGGCGCACCCCTTCCAGGGCCTTCTCCTGCCAGCCCTCGGCGAAGTCGGTCGTGCCCCAGGGCCCGCGCCAGCCGTGGCGGCGATCGTAATTCTCCAGCCCGCGCATCAGGGCGTTGCGCGCGGCCGACTGCAGCTCGGGGTCCAGCGTGGTGCGCATGTAATAGCCGCCGCGGTTGACCTCCTCGGGGCCGAACCGCGCATGCGCCCGCCGGCGCGCTTCCTCGACGAAGTAGTCGGCGTCGGCGTACTGGGCCCGCCGGGGGGCGTCCTGCGTCACCAGCGGGCGGGCTCGCGCCGCAACCAGCTCCTGCTCGGTGATGAAGCCGCTCTGCTCCATCTCGCCCAGCACCCAGTCGCGCCGGCCCTTGGCCGCCGCCGGATGGCGCTTGGGATGATAGTTGTTCGGCCCCTTGGGCAGGGCCGCCAGGAAGGCCGCCTCGTCCGGCGTCAGCTGGTCCAGCGACTTGCCGAAATAGTTGTAGGCCGCCGCCGCCACGCCGAACGACCGGTACCCGAGGTAGATTTCGTTCAGGTAGAGCTCGAGGATCTGCGGCTTGGTCAGGGTCGCTTCCAGCCGGTTGGCGAGGATGGCTTCCTTGACCTTGCGGTTGATGCTGGACTCGCTGGTCAGCAGCACGTTCTTGGCGACCTGCTGGGTGATCGTCGAGCCGCCCTCCAGCCGCCGGCCCGTGGCCGCGTTGAAGACGTTCTTGAGCATCGCCCGGCCCAGCCCCGAGACGTCGACCCCCCCGTGGCTGAAGAAATTGCGGTCCTCGGCGGCGAGGAAGGCCTCGACCACCTGCTCCGGAATCTGCTCGTACGACACATAGATGCGCCTCTCGTCCGAGAATTCGCCGATCAGGGTGCCGTCGCTGGCGTAGACCCGCGTCGCCGTCGCCGGCCGGTAGTCGGCCAGTTCCGAGGCGTCGGGCAGGGCGTGGAAAAGCCAGGCGGCGTATATGGCCACCACCATCCCGACCAGGGCGATCCCGGCCAGCAGGCCGACGCCCGCCAAGACGAACCAGCGTTCGGCAATCTTCACTTGGTACTCCGCATGACGCGCCCGGTTGGCTGGTTTAGCCCGCGCCGGAGGCCCCGGCTAGAGCCCCTGCCGTACCCTCCGCGCGACGCGCCAGTTCCTGTCGCGCCGCCGCCACGACATCGGCGTCCATATCCCCCTGCCCCGCCATCCAGCGCAGGTAGTCCTCCGGCGGCTCCGCCCACGGTCGTCCCCGGTGCTTACCGAACGGAATCCGCTCCAGCCGGCGCGGCTCGCGGGTCCATTCCAGCATCTGCTCGACGCTCGCCTCCTTCAGCAGATCGATCAGGATATGCGCCGTCACCCAGGCGTCCGGCCCGGCCCGGTGCGCCGGATTGGCCAGCGCCGGGTCCAGCCTGAGCCCGCGCCAGTAGCGCAGCACCTGGTTCGAATGCCCCGGCGCGTGGGGCCACACGGCCTTGGCCGAGCGCACGGTGCAGATCCACGGCAGCCCGCCCGTGGCGGTGTCGGCGATGAAGCCACGCTCGAACCGCGCGCTGTGGGCCACCATCACGTCGGCGGGCTCGGCCATCAGCATCTCTCGCAACCGGTATTCGTCGCAGTGCGGATCGTCGTCGCAAAAGTCGTCCGGCGTCAGATGATGCACCGCCATGGCGTGAAACGAGATCGGCCCGCGGGGCCGGAACAGCTTCGCCACCGGCGGCGAGGCCCGCCATCCGTCGCCGTCGCGCACGACGTCGACCACCCCGACCTCGATGATCTCCGAGGCCCGGTCTCCGCCGGTGGTTTCCAGATCGACGACTCTCAGACGCATGGGGCGGAGATAGGCGGTCCTGGGCCGAAGCGCATCATTTCACCCGGCGCGGCCGCCCCGGCAGGCCCTCTTCGCATTCCAGCGCCGCACGATCCCACCCGGCGAGATCAGCCGCCGCTTCATAGGTGCTTTGCAGGAACGACAGCAGGGCGGCGTCCGGGTCGGGGGCGGTCCGGACGGCGTCGTAGGGCAGCAGGAATTCGCCCAGCTCCGGATCGAACCGCGCCTGCGGCGGCGATACGGCCGCCGACGCGAATCCCTCGGGCGTGGGATACGCATATGCATAGAAGCTAGGCCCTTCCCCGCCCGCCCCGCCCGGCCAGAACCCCGCGCTCGAAACCTCGTGCGAATAGGCTTCGCGGGTGACGTCGTCCGGCAGATGGGGGACGCCGCCCGGATGCAGCGGAGCCCGGCGTCCGGAGAAGCGGGTCACCGCCATGTCGAAACCGCCCCAGAACAGATGCACCGGACTGGATTTGCCGAGGAACCGCGAACGGAAGCGATTCAGCACCCGGTCGATCTGGACCAGGGCGCGCCAGTAATCCCTGGCGACATCGGCGTCATAGCTGCGCCGGCGCGTGTCCAGCGGAAAGGGCGTCGCGTCGGCCATCTCGTTGGGCGTCGGCACGATGGTGGTCGCCACCCCGAGAGCCGTCAGGCCGTCCATCACCGCGGCATGGAACCCGGCCAGGCTTCCCGGCTCAAGCCTGATCCGCCGCTCACCGCCGTCGCTGACCCGGATGACCAGATCGCCGGCGACAAGGTCGAACTCGAGCTCTAGAGCGACCGCGCCGTGGGGGATGAGAGGCGTCGCCAGCCCCCTCGCCGACACATGAAAGGTCACGTGCCAGGAGTGGTTGATCCAGGGGGTCCGGGCGAGGCGCACCTTGCCGGCGATCTGCGTCCACAGCTGGAGCGTCTCCGCCGTCGGCCCGAGCCGTGGGGACGACAGGTCAGGCCAGATCTGGGAGGTCGCGCCCGGCGTCATAGTGGCTCCCTGCTCGCGAGGAGCTTCGACCATAGATGAGGGGGCCGCTCGCAGCCAGTCGCGGTGCGGCCGTGGCTACCCGCCACCTACTGAGCCGTCGGCCCTCAGTTCTGTCCCGCCGCTTCGGCCGAGGCCATCTGCGCATCGCCGGACGGCTCGCGGAAATAACGGTCGATGCCCTCGGCCACGGCGCGCATCAGGCGGCGGCGGGCGCGGCTGTCGTTGAGCAGCCGCTCGTCCTCGGGATTGGTGATGAAGCCCATCTCCAGCAGCACGGCCGGCACGTCCGGGGCCAGCAGCACGGCCAGGCCGGCGTCGCGGTGGCTGCGGCGCAGCAGCGGATGATCGGCGGTCTCCAGCTCGCCCAGCAGGGTGCGGGCCAGCTGGGCCGAGCGGTTCTGGGTGGCGCGCTGGGTCATGTCCAGCAGGATGCGATCGACCGACGCGTCGCGCCCGGGCAGGTTCAGGCTGCGCTGCCAGTTGTCGCCGCGAGTGAACTCGCGCACCGCCCGGCCCGCGCCCTGCTCGGACAGGGTGTAGACGCTGGCCCCGCGCGTGGCCGGGTCGGCCCCGGCGTCGGCGTGCAGGCTGATGAACAGGTCGGCGCCCGCCTGGCGGGCGATGGCCACCCGGCGGTCGAGGCCGACATAGGCGTCGCTGTCGCGGGTCAGGCGCACCCGGTAGCGGCCGTGGCGCTCCAGCTCCGCCTTCAGGGCCTGGGCCGCGGCCAGGGTCACTGCGCTCTCGCGCGAGGTCGCGCCGGCGGCGCCGGGGTCGCGACCGCCGTGGCCGGGGTCGATGTAGATCACCGGGCGCTCGGCCGGGCTGGGCGGCCGCTCGGCGCGCAGGGCCGGCCGCATCGGGGCCCGGCCGGTGGCCTTCAGGTCGATGACGTAGCGGAAGTGGTCGACGCCGTCGCCCGGCGGCAGCAGGAAGCGGCGCTCGATCTCGGCGCTGACGGCCAGGTCCAGTTCGATCCGCGACGCGGCGCCGGCCCCGGCGACACGGAAATCGCGGACCAGCCCCCGCCCTGCTCCGGTCTGTTGGTCGGGGGGCGAAACGCCGGACAGGCTGATCACCACATGGCCGTCGTCGCCGGACTGGATCACCTGGCCGCGCGTGGTGCGGTCCAGGTCGATGACCACCCGGGTGCGCTCGGCGTCGCCGCCGAAGCGGACGCGCAGGATCTCGCCCACGGCCCCGGACGCCAGCCCGCGGCCCGCGACCAGCAGCGCCGCGCAGACCACGACCACGCCCACGGCGGCCACGACCCGCTCGCGGACGGTCATCCTGTTGATACGCGACAGCCCGTGCATTCGACGGAGACCCACCTTGTTTGGTTGGCGGGAGCTTAACGCGCGGGCGTCGACAACGGGTTAAAGCCCGTGGCGCTTTTAATTCGCGTCATGGGCGCCTATGCTTGTGCCGCTCGCGAACGATCGCGTCCCCTGACCCGTCAGGCCGGATGCGCCCTCTTCGCGGCATGACTTTCACTGATCCGAGAGCCGGCCGGGCCCGCCCGCCGATTCGACGACCGGGTCCGGGACGCCCCTATCGACGGCGCGTCCGGTCCCAGGACCGTACTGAACCTTCATGGGCTATCCCGCCTGCGCTCCCTTCCGGTCTGATCTGACCGACCTCGCCACCGGCCTGCGCCGCGGCGACGGGATCGCGCTCGCGCCTGCCCGCAATCCCATTCGGCGAGCCGCCTTGTCACCCCCCAGCGGGGACGGCCGAGCGCGCCAGAAAGAAATCTTTCATGTCAAAGACCATGTTGATCGACGCCGCCCACGCGGAGGAAACCCGCGTCGCGATCGTCGAGGGCCGTCAGATCGAGGAATTCGACTTTGAATCCCGCTCGAAGCGCCAGCTTCGGGGCAACATCTATCTCGCCAAGGTCACCCGCGTAGAGCCCAGCCTGCAGGCGGCCTTCGTCGAATACGGCGGCAACCGCCACGGCTTCCTCGCCTTCAACGAAATCCACCCGGATTATTATCAGATCCCCGTCGCCGACCGCGAAGCCATCATGGCCGAGGCGGCCACGGACGAGGACGAGCACGACGATCTCGGCCGCGAGAGCGCTGACGACGAGCACGAAGGCGGCATGGCCGAGGAAGAGCGGCTCAAGCGCCGCCTGATGCGCCGCTACAAGATCCAGGACGTCATCAAGCGCCGCCAGGTCATGCTGGTCCAGGTCGTCAAGGACGAGCGCGGCGGCAAGGGCGCGGCCCTGACCACCTGGCTGTCGCTGGCCGGCCGCTACTGCGTGCTGATGCCCAACACCGGCAAGGGCGGCGGCATCTCGCGCAAGATCACCCAGGCCTCCGACCGCAAGCGCCTGAAGGCCGCCGCGGCGTCGCTGGACGTGCCGCACGGCATGGGCCTGATCATCCGCACCGCCGGCGCCAAGCGCACCAAGGCCGAGATCAAGCGCGATTACGAATATCTGCTGCGCCTGTGGGAGACGATTCGCGAAACCACCCTCGCCTCCAACGCGCCTTCCCTGATCTATGAGGAGGAAAACCTCGTCCGCCGCGCCGTGCGCGACATGTTCGACAAGGATTTCGACGGCATCCAGGTCGAGGGCGTCGAAGGCTTCAAGGAAGCGCGCGACTTCATGCGGGTGCTGATGCCCTCGCAGTCGAAGAAGGTGCACCTGTACCAGGGCGCGCGGCCGCTGTTCGCCTCCAACGGCATCGAGGAGATGCTGACCCAGATCCACCAGCCGACCGTGCCGCTGAAGTCGGGCGGCTATCTGGTCATCAACCAGACCGAGGCGCTGGTCGCCATCGACGTCAACTCGGGCCGCGCCACCAAGGAACGCAACGTCGAGGCCACCGCCTTCAAGACCAACATGGAAGCGGCCGTCGAGGCGGCCCGCCAGCTGCGTCTGCGCGACCTCGCCGGCCTGATCGTCATCGACTTCATCGACATGGACGAGTCGAAGAACAACCGGTCGGTCGAGAAGGCCCTGAAGGACGCCCTGTCCAAGGATCGCGCCCGCATCCAGATGGGCCGCATCTCGGGCTTCGGCCTGATGGAGATCAGCCGCCAGCGCCGTCGCCTCGGTGTCATCGAGGGCGCGACCGAGGTCTGCCCGCACTGCCAGGGCGCCGGCCGCATCCGTTCGGCCGAGAGCGCCGCCCTGATGACCCTGCGCGGCGTCGACATCGAGGCGGGCCGCAACGGCGCCGGTTCGGTCAACCTGCGCGTCTGCACGGCGGTCGCCCTCTACATCCTGAACCACAAGCGCGACTACCTGCAGCGCCTGCTGACCCAGCGCGGCCTCAACGTCGTCATCCAGATCGACGACAGCCTGGCCCAGGGCGAGCACACCATCGAGCGCACCGAGACCAACGAGGACTTCACCCCGCCCGAGGGCGTCGAGGCCTTCGTCGACCTCGATGACGACTTCGACGACAGCGCCTATGCGGACGACGAGGCCGACGACGAGGAGTTCATCGACGACGAGGACGAAGAAGCCCTCGAGCGCGAGGACACCGACGACGACGAATCTCGCGAACGGACCGAACGGGTCGAAGGCGAGCGCGGCCGCGGCCGCGGCCGTCGCCGCCGGGGCGGACGTCGGGAGGACGGCGAGGCGCCGGCCGACGAAGCCGTCGCCGCAGTCCCCGGCGCCGAGGACGACGATGACAGCGAGGCCGGCCGCCGGCGTCGGCGCGGCCGCCGTGGCGGGCGTCGAGTCCGTGAAGAGGGCGGCGAGCGCGACGCCTTCTTCTGGGTGCGCGGCCGCACGCCATCGCTGGACGACCCCTATGTCTGGTTCGACCCGATCAATCCCGAGCGGCCCCAGGCCGCCCGCGCCGAAACGTCGGAAACGGCCGCTTCGGACGTGGATGAGGTCGTCAGCGAGCGGCCCGCGGGCGAGGCCGGCGGCGAGCGCGGCGGGCGTTCACGCCGCCGTCGCGGACGGGGCCGCGGCCGGGATCGGGGTTCGGAAGCCGGCCTGACCCACGAGGTCAAGGTCGAGACCCGCGCCACCAACGAAGGCATGCCGCCCGACGGCTCGCCCGACACGCCGATGGCCGTGATCATCGACGACGAAGCCGAAGCTCCCGTCCCGGCCGCCGTCGAGGAACCGAAGCGTCGCCGCGTCCGGCGCAAGACCTCGGCCAGCGCCACCGCCGACTCCGCCATCGAAACCGCCATCGAACCCAACGAGGCCGATACCCTGGCGGAGCCCGCGGTGATTGAGGTCCCCGCGACCGAAACCGCCGTCGTCGAGGCCGCCGAGCCGAAGGCCGAGCCCGTTCCCGCGGCTGTGGCCGAGCCGGTCGCCGCGCCCCAGCCTGAAGTCGACGTGGCCACGCTCATCGCCGAGGACCCCAACCAGATCGTCGCGCCGCCCGAGAAGCCCAAACGGGGATGGTGGCGCCGTTGAAAGGCCGCGATTAGATAGTGAGGATCGGCGCGGGGGCGATCGACGGTATCCGGAGTACGCCATGGATTGGCTGACCAGACACGCCGCCCGCTTCGTCGGAGCCGCCGCCGCCGCCGGCTTGATGCTGACGGCGGCGGCGCCCGCCTCGGCCCAGAGCGCCATCCGCGACACCGAGATCGAGACCATCATTCACGACTGGGCTGATCCGGTCTTCACCGGCATGGGTCTGGAGCCGTCCGAGGTCGAGATCCTGCTGATCAACGACGAGGATCTGAACGCCTTCGCCACGCGCGGGCGGATCATGGGCCTGAACACCGGCCTGATCCTGAAGACCAACAGCCCGAACGAACTGCTGGGCGTCATCGCCCACGAGGCCGGCCACATCCGCAACCGCCACACCCTGCGCGACGGCGCGCAGGGCGCCGGCATGCAGCCCATGCTGATGACCATGGCGCTGGGCGCCCTGGCGATCGCCGCCGGCGCGCCCGACGCCGGCGCCGTTCTGCTGGGCAACAGCCAGTATTTCGGCACCCTCAGCGCCCTGCGCTACATGACCCACCAGGAGGGCGAGGCCGACAACACGGGAGCCCGCGCGCTCGAGGCGGCCGGGGAGTCCGGTCGCGGCCTGGTCAGCTTCTTTGAGAATTTCCGCTCCCAGGAGGTGTTCTCGGACGCCCGCCGCTATCCCTATTTCCGCAGCCACCCGCTGTCGTCCGACCGCATCGAGAACCTGCGCCGCTTCGTGGCCGAACAACCGCACTACGGCCATCGCGACAGTCCGGAGCGGATGGCCCAGCACGCGCTGATCGTGGCCAAGATCCACGCCTTCATGGATCACCCGCGCGACACCTACCGCGCCTATCCCGAAACCGACGTCTCCCTGCCCGGCCGCTACGCCCGGGCCATCGCCTGGTATCGGGACGGTCAGACCGACCGGGCGCTCTCGGCCGTCGATGCGCTGCTGACGGAGCAGCCCGAGAATCCCTATTTCTGGGAGCTGAAGGGCCAGATCCTGTTCGAGGAGGGCCGGCCTGAAGAGGCTATCGGCGCCCATCAGCGCTCGGTCGAGATCAAGCCGGACGCGCCCTTGCTGCGCATCAACCTGGCCCACGCCCTGATCGAGACACGCGATCCAGCCCGACTGGACGCGGCCGTCGACCACCTGAAGCGCGCCACCGCCCTGGAGAAGGACAACAGCATGGCTTGGCGCCTGCTGGGTCAGGCCTACGCCAGCCAAGGCAAGGAAGGCGAGGCGCGGCTCGCATCGGCGGAGATGTATTTCGCGGTCGGGGCCGGGCAGCAGGCCACCCAGTTCGCCCTGCGCGCCCGCGATATGCTGGAGCCCGGCTCGGCCGAATGGACCCGCGCCATGGACATCGTCTTCGCTTCTGGCGCGACGCAGGATGACGTAGACGACCTTGACCGCCGTAACGAACGCCAGCGCCCGGGCGTCATTCCGGCCGGCGGCTGACTCCTTTCGAGAGCCTGAATGACCGAAACGCCTGATTCGAAGCCCACGCCGTCCCTGGTCCGTCGTCTGCTGTCGGGGGACCTGGCCGGCGCCGCGGCGCTGGCCGTTTCGGTGGTCGCCCTGATCATCGCGGTTTCCCCCTATGCCTCCGGGACCGACTTCGGATCGCGCGTGCGGAGCTATCTGATCCAGAATCCCGAGGTGTTGCAGGAGGTCAGCACCGCCCTCGATCTCAAGGCGCAGCAGCAGCAGATCGTCGAGAATCGCCAGAAGACCGCCGCGATCAACGCCACGGCGGCGGCCAATCCGGGCCTGCTCGCCGTGGACGGCCGGGACGCCGCCTTCGGACCCGCCGACGCCAGGGTGACGGTGATCGAGTTCTTCGACTTCCGCTGCCCCGGCTGCAAGGCCACCGCCCCCGAGGTGCTGCGCATGATGCAGGCGCACCCCGACGTGCGCTTCGTGTTCAAGGAGTGGCCGATTCTCGACGGCCCGAGCGACGGCGTGTCCCACTATGCGGCCCGCGCAGCCCAAGCCGCGCACCGGCAGGGTAAATACCTGCCCGTCTTCCGCGATCTGATGGCGGCGCCCGCCCTGTCGGAGGCGGCCGTGGACGCCATCCTCGCCGCCAACGGCGTGTCGATGTCGCAGGCCGAAGCGGCGATGTCGGGTCCGGAGATCGCGCGCCACATGGCCGACATGCAGACCTCGGCCACCGCCCTGGGCCTGGTCGGAACCCCGACCTTCTTCGTCAACGGCAAGGCCAGCGAGTCGATCCAGCCGGCCGCGCTCGACCGGGCGATCCGCGAGGCGAAGGCCGGCTAGCCGGTCCGGCCGGTTTCCAGCCGGCGGAATTTGGTTCAGCCTCACCGGATGAGAAAGTCCGCCGCCGAGCCGGAGAAGCGGTCCGCCGCACAGGCAGAGGGCCGTTGCGCCTGCGGGACCGTACGCTTCGAGATCGATGTTCCCGCCTTCTGGGTCTGGCACGACCATTCAAGGGCCACTCGCCGCGCTGCCGGATCCGCCTACATGACCTGGGTTGGGACGTGGCGACGGCGCCTTCGCATACTCGAAGGCGACGACGCCATAAGTCGTTGGGAGGATGAAGAGGCTGCCGCCACGCGCAGCTTTTGCGCCCGCTGCGGCACGCCGCTATTTCTGGAACGCCTGACCTCGCCGAAGTTCATCGATGTCCCCCGCGGCCTGTTCGCCACCAGAACCGGTCGCGAGGCGCGCTATCACATCCAGCTCGACCAACAGGCCGACTGGACCTGGGCCGGCGGTCCGCTGTCGCCGCTGAAGGGCTATCCGGGGGTCATGCAGGAGCGGCCGGGAAGGAAACCCAAGCCGCGTGCCGGCAGCCAATCAGGGGCTCGTCTCGCCACCGACCCCTTCGACCTGTGACAGCCGACGCGCCTCGGCCATGATGGCGCCCCGTCGCCCGACCTCGCCGCCGCCTCGCCCGGAGGTCTGGCGTCGGCTGATCCGCGGCATTGGATGGGTGGCGGGCGGCGCATGGCGGAAACCTCCCCCTGTCCCCAGATCATACTGACCTAACCCCATGGCGAAGCCGGGCGGCGCTTCTCCCGCTGGGCGGATCAGCCCATAGTTCCGACTCCATGCCCATCCGCCGCCTCCCGCCCGAGACCGTCAACCGCATCGCCGCCGGAGAGGTGGTCGAGCGTCCGGCCAGCGCCATCAAGGAACTGGTCGAGAACGCCCTCGACGCCGGCGCGACCCGGATCGAGATACAGGCCGACGGCGGCGGCCTCAGCCGCATCCTGATCGCCGACGACGGGCACGGCATGGCCGCCGACCAGCTGGCCCTGGCCGTCGAGCGCCACGCCACCTCCAAGCTCGAGCCCGACGACGCCGGGGACGTCGACCTGCTGCGCATCTCCACCCTCGGCTTTCGAGGCGAGGCCCTGCCCTCGATCGGCTCGGTGGCCCGCCTGACCATCACCAGCCGGTCCCGCGACAGCGCCGATGCCCACCAGATCACCGTCGAGGGCGGGGACCAGCGCCCGGTCGCCCCCGCCGGCTTCCCCGGCCCGCACGGGACCCGGGTCGAGGTCCGCGACCTGTTCTACGCCACCCCCGCCCGGCTGAAGTTCATGAAGTCCGAGCGCTCGGAGGCGATGGCCATCTCCGAGGAGATCAAGCGCCAGGCCATGGCGCATGAGACGGTGGCCTTCACCCTCGACCTCGACGGCCGCACCACCCTGCGCCTGCCGGCCGAACACCCGGGCGACGGCGGTCGGCTGAAGCGGCTCGCCGCCCTGCTCGGCCGCGACTTCGAGGCCAACGCCCTGCTGATCGACCAGGAGCGCGACAACGTCCGCCTGACCGGCTACGCGGGCCTGCCGACCTACAGCCGGGGCAACGCCGGCCACCAGTATCTGTTCGTCAACGGCCGACCCGTCCGCGACCGCCTGCTGCAGGGCGCGCTGCGCGGGGCCTATGCCGACTTCCTCGCCCGCGACCGGCATCCGGCGGCGGTGCTGTTCCTCGACATCGACCGGCTCTACGTCGATGTGAACGTCCACCCGGCCAAGGCCGAGGTCCGCTTCCGCGATCCGGCGCTGGTGCGCGGCCTGATCGTCGGCGCGCTGCGCCACGCCCTCGCCGGCGCCGGCCACCGCGCCTCGACCACGGTCGCCGCAGACGCCCTGGCCGGCTTCCGCCCGCACTCGGGTGTGGGCGCCGGCGCCGCCTTCAGTCCGTCCTCGCCCTCGGCCCAGGGCTTCAGCGGCTGGCAGGGCTGGGCCGGTTCCGCGACCGCCACCGCCCAGGTCCTGCCCGGCCTCAACGAGCGTTCAGCCCGGGTCGAATCTGAAACCGCGTTCGCCGATCAACAGTTGACAGAAGCTCGACAGGCCGAGGTCATCGACCCGCTCGACTTCCCGCTCGGCGCCGCCCGGGCCCAACTTCACGGCACCTATATCGTCGCCCAGACCCGCGACGGTCTCGTCGTCGTCGACCAGCACGCCGCCCACGAGCGCCTCGTGTATGAGCGGATGAAGGTCCAGATGGCCGCCGGTTCGGTCACCCGTCAGGCCCTGCTCACCCCCGAGGTGGTCGAGCTCGATCCCGCCGAGGCCGAGCGCGTCTCTGCCCGCGCCGACGAACTGGCCCAGCTCGGCCTCATCGTCGAGCCGTTCGGCGCCGGCGCCGTGCTGGTCCGCGAAACTCCCGCCCTGCTTGGCGACACCGACGTCCAGGGCCTGATCCGCGACATCGCCGACGACCTGTCCGAGCACGGCGCCGCCCTCGCCCTATCGGAGCGTCTCGGCGAGGTCTGCGGCACCATGGCCTGCCACGGCAGCGTCCGCGCCGGCCGCGTCCTGTCCGCCCCCGAGATGAACGCCCTGCTCCGCCAGATGGAGGCCACCCCCCATTCCGGCCAGTGCAACCATGGCCGCCCGACCTACGTCGAGCTCAAGCTCAACGACCTCGAGAAGCTGTTCGGGCGGCGATGATCCCGAGCGTCCTGTTCGTCTGCCTCGGCAACATCTGTCGCTCGCCCCTGGCCGAGGGCGCCCTGCGGGCCGAGGCCGCCCGACTGGGGCTGGAGCTTGTCGTCGACTCGGCCGGGACCGGCGACTGGCACGCCGGCGAGCCGCCGGATGAGCGGGCGCAAAGGACCGCGCTGCGGAACGGCGTCGACATCTCCGGCCTGCGGGCGCGTCAGGTGCGGCGCGAGGACTTCCGCCGCTTCACCCACTTGGTCGCCCTCGACCACGACAACCTCGCCAACCTGCGCAAACTTGCCCCGCCCGACACGACCGCCGGGCTCAGTCTTCTGCTGGACCATGTCCCCGGCCGCGAAGGTCAGGCCGTCGCCGATCCATGGTTCGGGGACGAGGCCGGCTTCGACGCCACCTGGGCCGACGTCTCCGCCGCCGCCCGGGCCATGGCGGCGAGCCTCCGACAGGGTCGCGGCTAGAGGCGCAGCGCCTCGACCACGCTCCCGGCCCGGCCGCCCGACACCACTTCGCCGCCGGCGATGGCGTAGACCACGCCGTCCAACGAGGCCGCGGCCAGCCCGTGCCGCGGCGTCCGCATCGCCGGCCCGGCCTCCCAGCGGTCCGCTGCGGGGTCGTAGATCCAGGTCTCGGCGAACACCCCGCCGTCCGGGCGCTGGAACCATTCGCCGCCGAAGGCCACCAGCTTGCCGCCCGCCGCCGCCACGGCCAGTCCGCCCCCGACCTGCTGTCCCGTCGCCGGCGACGGCGGGATCGGCGCCAGCGTGTCCCAGCGGTCCTCGCCCGGGTCATAGCGATCCAGCCGCCCCGTGCCGCCGCCGCTGACAGTGCGTCCGCCGGCCACCCAGACGGCCCCGTCCATCACCGCCGCCGCGGCGCTGTTGCGCGCCATCGGCAGGGGCCGCGCCGTTTCCCAGCCGGGCGCCCCCGGAACCAGCACCAGATGCCGGTCGGTGTCGGCCTGGTCGTTCCAGTTCCCGTTCGCCGCCCCGCCCGGCGTGCGCCCGCCGATCAGCCGCAGCACCGGCCCGGTGGCCACGCCGACCGCCTCGGCCTGGGGCGACGGCAGCGGCGTCATCCCCTTCCAGGTCCCGCCGTCCAGCGTCCATGCCGTGGTGGTGTTGGTCCACTCGCCCGCGTCGGACCGGGCGTAGCCGCCGACGGCGTACAGGTCATGGTCCGTCGCCATGAACATCGGATGGTGGCGCGGCGCCGGCAGGGACGGCAGGACATCCCAGGCGTCCGCCGCCGGGTTGTAGGCCGCCACCCGGTCCTCGATATGCAACGGCTCCCCGCGACGCGAGACCAGTCCGCCGCCCGTGATGATGCTGCCGCCCTGAACGGCGGCGTAGATCTCCTGGACCGGCCACGGCAGCGAAGCTTTCGACGTCCACGCGGACCCGTCCGGTGCGACCGGTGCATCCGGCTGGGCGCAGGCGGCGGAGGGAATGGAGGCCGCAACTCCGGCGGCGGCGAGGAAGACGCGGCGGTCGATCTGGCTCATACGGCCCAGCCTGACCCGAAAACGCCGTTCGCGCCAGCCCGGCTCAGTCCGCCCGCGCAGCCCTCAGGAACAGCACCCGCGCGGCCCCATAGTCGCGCGCGTCCAGCCGCTCATAGCCGGGCGTGTCGATCTCGGGCTCGTCCGAGCCCCGCTCGAACACCACCACCGCGCCGGGCCTGAGCCAGTTCCCCTCCAGCAGCCGCACCAGCGTCTGCTCGCCCAGCCCCTTGCGGTACGGCGGATCGAGGAAGGCCAGGTCAAACGCCTCTCCGTCCGATCCCGGCCGCACCCCCAGGTCCGTGGCGCTGCGCCGATGCACACGCGTCCGCCCCATCACCCCGTAGGCGTCGGCGTTCTCGCGGATCGCGCCGCGCGCATCCTCATCCGTCTCGACGAACAGGGCGAAGGCCGCGCCCCGGCTGATCGCCTCGAAGCCCAGCGCGCCTGACCCGGCGTAGACGTCCATCACCCGCGCGTCCTGCAGCGACTCGGCCCACGCCGCGTGCTCCAGCACGTTGAACACCGCCTGCCGCGCCCGGTCCGAGGTCGGGCGCGTGCCCTGTCCCTCCGGCGCGACGATGGCCCGGCCCTTCAACGATCCCGCGACGATCCGCATGACTCAACCCTTGGAGCGGGGTCCGCGCGGGCTACCGCGTCCCCCGGCGGGACCGGCGCCCGGACGCGGCGGGCGCGAGCCGCCGGGCGGGTTGCTGCGTGTGCCGCCGCCGCGCTTGAACCCGCCCGACGGCCCCTCGCCGTGGGGCGCGCCGCCCTCGCGCGGCTTGAACGGGCGCTTCGGACGATCCCCGTCGGCCGCGGGTTTGGAGAACGACCGCTCCCCGCGGGGCTTGTCGATGAACTGGTCCTCGCGCGGCTTGAAGACGCGCTTCGGCCGGTCGCCGCCGGCCGCCTCGCCTTCCGGCCGGGCCCGCGGCGTGAAATTCTTCTTCGGATGCTCGAACTTCGGCGCGGCCTTGGCCCAGCCGGCCTTCTTCTGCGGGCGGGCGGCCCGTTCGGCGGCGGCGTCGGCGGCGGCTCCGGCCGCGCGCACCCGGCTCGGCTTGCGCGAGGGATCGGAGATGGCCGAGCCCGACGCGCCCTTGACGATCGGCGTCGAGATGCGCCGTCCGGGGATCGGCGCCGGCGTCGCCACCGTGTTGCCGGTGGGCAGGTTCTCCGGCCGGATATGCTCCGCCAGCAGCTCGCGGATCACCCGCGGCCCGACCTCCTCGACCGATCCGACCGGCAGGGTGCCGAGCTGGAACGGCCCGTAGGCCAGGCGGATCAGCCGGTTCACGGTCAGGCCGAGGTGCTCCAGCACCTTGCGGACTTCGCGGTTCTTGCCCTCGGTGATCGAGACGCTGATCCACAGATTGGCGGGGCTGTTGCCCTCGCTTTCCTTCGCCTTGTCCAGCGTCGCCTCGATCGGGCCGTAGCGCACGCCGTCGACGGTGACGCCGTCCTTCAGCGTGTCGAGCTGCAGCTGGCTGACGCGGCCGCGCGCCCGGGCCCGGTACTGGCGCACCAGCTCGGTCTGGGGCAGTTCCAACGCCCGGCTCAGCTCGCCGTCGTTGGTCAGCAGCAGCAGGCCCTCGGTGTTGAGGTCGAGCCGCCCGACCGAAATGACCCGCGGCAGGCCGCTGGGCAGGGCGTCGAACACCGTCGGCCGTCCGGCCGGGTCGGTGTGGGAGGTCAGCAGGCCGGCCGGCTTGTGATAGCGCCACACCCGCGTCGCCTGGGCCGAACCGATCGGCTTGCCGTCGACGGTGATGACGTCGTCGCGCGTGACGAGGGTCGCCGGCGTGTCGAGGATCTTGCCGTTGACCGCCACCTTGCCGAGACCGATCAGCCGCTCGACCTCGCGGCGCGAGGCAATGCCGGCCCGCGCCATGGCCTTGGCGATGCGTTCGCTGCGCTTGGGGCCCTCCTCGGCCTTGGCCGCGGGCTTGCCGTCCTTCGAGAAGGGCTTGCCTCCCCCTTTGACGCCCGGCTTCCCGCCCGCCTTGTTGAAGGGTTTGCCGCCCTTGGGCGGGCCCCGGTCGTCCGCGCCCTCGACGCGTTTGACATAGGGTTTGCGGGGGCCGTCGCGGTCGCCGTCTTGACGCGGGCGCGGCTTCTTGTCGTTGTCTCGGGGATGGCTGGCCATGATGAGCGGTTCATGCACATGGCCTTGGCCTGTGCGCAAGCGGCGGCGGACGCGGGAGAGACTCCCGTGGGCTGCGTGATCGTCGACGAAAGCTCCGGCGAGGTCGTCGCCGAGGGCCGCAACGGCCCCATCAGCGCCCACGATCCGACCGCCCACGCCGAGATCGTCGCCTTGCGCGCGGCCGCAGCGAAGCTGGAGAACTACCGCCTCACCGGCCTCACCCTCTATGTCACGCTCGAGCCCTGCGCCATGTGCGCCGGGGCCATCAGCCACGCCCGGATCGGCCGCGTGGTCTGGGGCGCCGACGACCCCAAGGGCGGCGCGGTGGCCCATGGTCCGCGCTTCTTCGATCAGCCGACCTGCCACTGGCGGCCCGACACGACCGGCGGCGTGCTGGCCGACGAAGGCGCCGAGCTCCTGCGCGCCTTTTTCCGGGCCCGGCGCAAAGGAACGGCCGCTTGAGCGGCGCGTTCAACCGCCCGTCCCCCACGGCAAGGCTTGTTTCCATGCGTTTGATGCCCGTCGCCGTCGCCGTCGCCGTCCTCCTCACGGCCTGCGGGCCCAAACCCACCGAGGCGCCGACCGACGGAGAAGCGGTGCGCGAACGCGCCCAGACGGCGCAGACGGCCCGTCGCCGCACCGGGGCCGAGGTCCAGCAACGCGGGCTCAACCGCGTCATCCGCACCGTCTATCTCTGCAACAACGGCGAGCGCCTGTCGGTCGACTTCGACAACCCGCGCGAGATGGCCACCGTGCGAAACTCGAATGGTGAGGCCGTCGACCTGTTCCAGGAGCGAGCGGCCTCGGGCCTGTGGTACCGCGCCTCGGGCTACGAGCTTCGCGGCGAGGGAATCATGGCCCGCTGGACCGCCGACGGCCGTGAGCCCACCGACTGCCGGGCGGTGGACTAGAATTCCGCCAGCCGCGCATCCAGCCGCGCCCGCACGTCCGGCCAGTCCTGATCGGTGATGGCGAACATCACCGTGTCGCGCACCCGGCCTGTGTGGGTGATCTTGTGCCGGCGCAGCACGCCCTCGCGGACCGCGCCCAGCTTGGCGATGGCGGCCTGGCTGCGGGCGTTGATCCCGTCGGTGATGATCTCGACCCGCACGACGCCGCTGTCGAAGGCGTGCTGCAGCAACAGCCGCTTGCTGGCCGGATTGACGGCGCCGCCGCGCGCGTCCGGATGGAAGAAGGTCGAGCCCAGCTCCACCCGGCGGTGCTGGGGAAACAGGTCATGCAGGCTGCTGGCCCCGACGATCCGGCCGTCCTCCAGCCGGCGCACCGCATAGGGCGTGTCGCGTCCGGCCTCGAAGCGCTCGACGAACCCGTCCCACCACCCGTCGAAATGCTCGCCGTAGGCCGTCGACACCATGATCGACCACGCCGCCTCGTCGACGTTCAGGGCCGCCCGAACCGCCTCCCTGAGCCCAGGTGCGAACGGCTCCAGCCGCACCCAGCGATTCTCCAGCACAAGCGGCTCGATCCTCATGCGGCGGCGATCTCCCGCTCGAGGAACGCGGTCACCGCCGCCGCGTCGACCTCCTTCGCGACGAAGGCCTCGCCGATGCGCCTCGCGAGGATCAGGGTCATCCGCCCGCCCTCGGCCTTCTTGTCCCCCGCCATCCGCTTGACCAGCGCCGCGCTGCGGAACGTCCCCGCCTGCGCCAGCCGCGTCGGCAGGCCGGCCGCCGCGATGACGCCTTCGGCCCGCTCCGCCTCGCCTGGGGGGCACAGCCCCTGCCCGGCGGAGAACCGGAAGGCCAGGGCGCAGCCCAGCGCCACCGCCTCGCCATGCGTCAGCTTCGCCTCGTCGAAGCCCAGCTCGGCCTCGATCGCATGACCGAAGGTGTGGCCGAGGTTGAGCAGGGCTCGCCGCCCGGCCTCCTTCTCGTCCTCGCCGACGATGGCGCTCTTGATCTCGACCGAGCGCACCACGGCCCGCTCCAGCGCCCCCGGATCGCCTTTCGCCCCGGCCGCCCCGTCCCCGGCCAGCCAGTCGAAGAAGCCAGAGTCGCAGATCAGGCCGTGCTTCAGCACCTCGGCCCAGCCCGAGCGCAGCTGCCGCTCCGGCAGGGTCGCCAGCACCTCGATGTCGGCCACCACCAGACGGGGCTGATGGAAGGCTCCCACCAGATTTTTGCCGCGCGGCGTGTCGATCGCCGTCTTGCCGCCCACCGACGAGTCGACCTGCGCCAGCAGGGTCGTGGGAACCTGCACGAAGTCGATGCCGCGCATGAACAGGGCCGCCGCCAGCCCGGCCAGATCGCCGACCACGCCCCCGCCCAGCGCGACCACCACGTCCTTGCGGTCCAGCTGGAAGGCCAACATCCGGTCGATCACCCGCTCCAGTTCGCTGAACGACTTGGACGCCTCGCCCGCCG
Organism: Brevundimonas sp. LjRoot202; assembly: GCF_964253355.1. Taxonomy (NCBI): domain Bacteria; kingdom Pseudomonadati; phylum Pseudomonadota; class Alphaproteobacteria; order Caulobacterales; family Caulobacteraceae; genus Brevundimonas; species Brevundimonas sp. LjRoot202. The sequence continues at coordinate 532,768 of NZ_CAXUQW020000001.1, forward strand.
GCACGGTCAGCAGGCGTCCATGAACGCCCGCCGCCTTCAGCGACGCCAACGCCGCCTTGCCATGCAGCCGGCCGACGGTCTCGTCGGTGATGACCACGGTCCGCCCCTGCGCCAGCGGGGCCACGCGCGCGCCCAGCTCCGCCAACAGCCCGTGGCCGACGACCACTTCATAGGGGCGAAAGCCGCCGCCCGAGACCGGCACGGTCGTCGTCACGCCTTCATCTCCGGCTCATGGGCGGTGAAATGGGCCTGCAGGGCCTCGTATATCGCCTCCACCGCCTGCGCGTGGGCCCCGCCCGCCACGTCGACGGTCAGGTCCGCCGTCTCGTAGATCGGGTAGCGCACCTCGGCCATGGCCTTCAGCGCGGTCAGCGGATCGCGTCCGCGCAGCAGCGGCCGGGTGTCGCGCCGCTGCACCCGCTGCGCCACCGTTTCCAGATCGGCCCGCATCCACACCGTCACCGCCCGCTCCTTCAGCAGGGCGTGGGTGTCCGGGTTCAGGATCGCACCGCCGCCGGTGGCCAGGACCATGCGGGGACCCTCCAGCAGCCGCTTCATCACCCGCGCCTCTCCGGCGCGGAATTCCGACTCGCCCAGCCGGGCGAAGATGTCCGACACGGTCATGGCCGCCGCCGCCTCGATCTCGATGTCGCCGTCCGCGAAGGGCAGGTTGAGCCGCTTGGCCAGCCGCCGCCCCACCGTCGATTTCCCCACCCCCATCAGCCCGACCAGCGCTATGGTGCGGCGATGAACCGGAATCAGGCCTGCCCCCGTAACGACCTCGCTCATGACCGGCCTCGCGGGAGGCGGGAGGATGGCGGCGGAACGGGCGGCGGCAGGCAAGGCGTCATGACCCGACCACCCTTTACACCAGGCGCCGCCGACGCAAAGCGGTCCCGCGCATGAGCACGCCCCAGGTCGAGGCCTTTCTGGAAATGATGTCGGTCGAGCGCGACGCCTCGCCCCACACCCTGTCGGCCTACGGGCGCGATCTCGCCGACGCCGAAACCGCCCTGTCCGGCGGCCTGATGCAGGCCGACGAAGCCGCCGTCGAGGCCTGGTACGCCGGCCTCGGCGCGCGCGGCCTGTCCGCCGCCACCCAGGCCCGCCGCCGCTCGGCCGTGCGCCAGTTCTACCGCTTCGCGCTCGGCGAGGGTTGGCGGGCCGACGACCCCTCGCGCCGCCTCGATGCCCCGAAGCAGGGCCGCAGCCTGCCGAAGACCCTCAGCCGCGACGAGATCGAACGCCTGCTCGCCGCCGCCTCGGCCCGCGACGGCGCCGCCGGCCTGCGCCTCGTCGCCCTGGTCGAGCTGGCCTACGCCTCCGGCCTGCGCGTTTCCGAGCTGCTCGGCCTGCGCGTCGAGGCGGTGCGCCGGGACCCGGCCTTCCTGATCGTCCGCGGCAAGGGCGGCAAGGAACGGCTCGCCCCGCTCAACACCTCGGCCCGCGAGGCCGTGAAGGCGTGGCTCATCGCCCGCGACGCAGCCCGGCCGGAGAAGGCGCCCGACAGCCCCTGGCTGTTCCCCTCGTCGTCCTCGAAGGGCCACCTCACCCCCCGCCGCTTCGCCCAGCTTCTGGACCAGTCCGCCGTCGACGCCGGCGTCGATCCCGCCCGGGTCAGCCCGCACGTCCTGCGCCATGCCTTCGCCACCCACCTGCTCGAGGGCGGAGCCGACCTGCGCGTGGTCCAGACCCTGCTCGGCCACGCCGACATCGCCACCACCCAGATCTACACCCACGTCGCCGTCGACCGCCTGTCCCAGGTGGTGCGCGACAAACATCCGCTCGCCCGTGACGACTGAACCCCGCTTGCCCCCCGGCGTTGACCCCACTAGGTTCCGCCGCCTCCCGATGCGCCGCGTGGCGCGCCTGTTCCGGACCCCTTGATGGCCGTGCACTACCTCGAATTCGAAAAGCCGATCGCCGAGCTGGAGGCGAAGATCGAGGAGCTGAATCTGCTCTCCTCGACCTCCGGTTCGTTCGACGCCGAGGTCGAGGGCCTGCGCAAGAAGGCCGAACATCTGCGCAGGAAGACCTACGCCGCCCTCGACCCGTGGATGAAGACCCAGGTCGCGCGCCATCCCCAACGGCCGCATTTCGTCGACTTCTGCGAGGGCCTGTTCACCGATTTCGTCGAGCTCAAGGGCGACCGCCAGTTCGGCGACGACCAGGCCATCCTCGGCGGTCTGGCCCGCTTCCGGGGCGAACCGGTCGTGGTCATGGGCCATGAAAAGGGCCACGACACCCAGACGCGCCTGACCCACAATTTCGGCATGGCCCGGCCCGAGGGCTACCGCAAGGCGGTGCGGCTGATGGACCTGGCCGAGCAATACGGCCTGCCGGTCCTGACCTTCGTCGACACCGCCGGCGCCTATCCCGGCCTCGGCGCCGAGGAGCGCGGCCAGGCCGAGGCCATCGCCCGCTCGACCGAGCGCTGCCTGACCCTCGGCGTGCCCTCCATCGCCACCGTCACCGGCGAAGGCGGCTCCGGGGGAGCCATCGCCATCGCCGCCGCCGGCCGGGTGCTGATGCTCGAGCATTCGATCTATTCGGTGATCTCGCCCGAGGGCGCGGCCGGCATCCTGTGGCGCGACGGAGCCCGCGCCCGCGACGCCGCCATGGCCATGAAGATCACCGGTCCCGACCTGCTCGAACTGAAGATCGTCGACCGGATCATCCCCGAGCCGGTCGGCGGCGCCCATGCCGATCCGGCCGCGGCCATCGCCGCCGTCGGCGACGCGCTGGCCGAGGAACTGGCCGTCCTGTCGGCCCTCTCGCCCGAGCAGATCCGCAAGGCCCGGGCTGACCGCTACTACGCGATCGGCCGCATGGGCTGAGGTTTCGTTAACCGTTCAGCGAGGGTTGTCCAGCCACTCTGTCTCCATGCTGAGTTGCGGTGGGCGACTCGGGTGGGACCGGTAGCATGAGCGTCGTCGGCGAGACCTTGCGGGAGACCGCGATCATCAATCTCACCGGCGCGGTCACCATGATCGTGGACGACTCGCCCTTCGCGGCGGAGATCACCTCGAGCGCCCTGCTCGGCTTCGGCATCAAGACCCGCTATTCGATGCGCAGCGCGGCCGAAGCGATCGAGGTCCTGCGCGAGATCGAGATCGATCTGCTCGTCGTCGATTGCGACATGCCCGGGATGGACGGCTTTGATCTTGTCCACTGGCTGCGCCGCTCGGGCCCGCCGAACGCCTTCGTCCCGGTCATCATGATCGCCGCCCACATCCCCCGCGCCATGGTCGCCAAGGCCCGGGACTGCGGAGCCAACTTCATCATCACCAAGCCGTTCAGCGCCGCCAGCCTGCTGGAGCGGATCGTCTGGGTGGCGCGCGACGGCCGTCCCTTCCTCGAGGTCGGCGAATATTTCGGCCCCGACCGGCGCTTCCGCGACACCGACCCGCCCGGCAAGGAACGCCGCGACGACGTCATCCGCCGCGCCCGGTTCGAAGCTGAAAAGAAGGCGGCGGCGGAGGCGGCCCAATGACCGTCATCACCCACGCCCGGCGCAAGTCCCGCCTCGCCAAACTGATCGACAGCGCCGGCGGCGTCACCGTCGGCGTCGCCCTGACCCGGGCCCGGCAGAACATCGCGGCCCTGCGCGAAAAGGGTCTGGAGGAAGTCACCCGCCATATCGACGCCCTCGCCGGGCTCGAGGCCCCGACCGATCCCGAAGCCACGGTCCGCAGCCTCCAGCACATCTATGTTTCCGCCAACCACGTCATCGACGCCGCCCACCCGTTCGAGCTCGACGAGATCTGCGCCGTGGCCCTCAGCCTGTGCGACATGGTCGACCGCGCCTCGGCGAACGGCGCGACGTTCGACTGGCGGATCATGGCGGTTCACATCCAGTCGCTGCGGCTGCTGAACACCCTGCCCGCGGACGCCGTCAAGGAACGCGAACAGGTCACCGCCCACCTCGCCGAAATGGTGGCGCGCAAATTCGGTCAGGCGGGCTGACGATCGGCCTTCGCGCCGCGCGTCTGCTTGCGCCACAGCGCCGCGTACTCCCCGCCCTGCCGCGCCACCAGTTCGTGGTGCGCGCCGCGCTCGACGATCCGGCCGCCCTTCAGCACCAGGATCTGGTCGGCGTCGGCGATGGTCGACAGCCGGTGCGCGACCACCAGGGTGGTGCGCCCGCTGCGGGCCCGGCGCAGGGTCTTCTGGATCGCCGCCTCGGTGCGGCTGTCCAGGGCGCTGGTCGCCTCGTCGAGGATCAGGATGCACGGATCGGCCAGCAGCGCCCGGGCGATGCCGACGCGCTGGCGCTCGCCGCCCGACAGCTTCAGCCCCCGCTCGCCGACCATGGTGTCCATGCCCTGCGGCAGGGCCCGGATGAACTCGTCCAGCTCGGCCGCGTCCGCCGCCGCCCAGATCGCCGCCTCGTCCGCGTCAGGCCGGGCGAAGCCGATGTTGGCGCGGATCGTGTCGTTGAACAGCGCAACATCCTGGGGGACCAGCGCCACCGCCGCGCGTAGGGATTCCTGCGTCGCCTGCCGGGCGTCGAGACCGTCGATCAGCACCCGCCCCTCCTGCGGGTCGAGCAGGCGCAGGGCCAGCTTGACGACCGTCGACTTGCCCGCCCCCGAGGGCCCGACCAGCGCCGTCGTCGTCCCCGGCGGCGCCACGAAGCTGACATTCTCCAGTCCATTGGCCCGGGCGTCGTGGCGGAAGCCGACCTGCTCGAAGGCCAGCGCCGCGCCGCGCGCGTCCGCCGGCCGCGGCAGGGGCGTGGCGTCGGGCGCGTCCGCGACCTGCGGCGTCTGACGCGTCACCTTCAGCATCTCCTCCATGTCTATGAAGGATTGGCGGATTTCCCGATAGGCGAAGCCCAGGATGTTCAGCGGCGCATACAGGGAGATCATGATCAGCACCGCCGCCATCACGTCGCCCGGCCCCATCCGTCCCGCCGCCGCCTCGAACCCGGCCATGACCGCCATCACGGCGAGGCCGAGGTTCATGATCGTCGCCTGGATGATGTTCAGCAGGGCCAGCGAACTGTTGGCCTTCAGCGCCGCCCGCGTGTAGTCGCCCAGCGCCTCGTCATAGACCCGCGCCGCCCGCGCCTCGGCCCCGAACGACTTGACCGTCTCGTAGTTGAGCAGGGCGTCGACCGAGACCCCGGCCGCCTGGGTGTCGGCGGCGTTCATCTCGCGCCGGTGCTCGATCCGCCAGTTCGACAGGGCGAAGGTGGTCACGGCGTAGATCGCCACCACGGCCACCGCCACGGCCCCGAACCGCCAGTCGTATTTCCCGGCCAGAACCCCCGCCGCCAGCACCAGCTCGACCCCGGTGGGGATCAGGTTGAAGGCGAGGATGCGCATCAGGAAGTCGACCGCCCGCGCGCCGCGATCCATGGTCCGCGACAGCGAACCGGACCGCTTGGTCTGGTGGAAATCGAGCGACAGGCTCAGCGCGTGGGCGAAGGTCTCGGTCGCCGCCGTCCGCTGCGCCGCCGAGCGCACCGGGGCGAACACCACGTCCGAGGCGTTGGGCGCGATCGCCGACAGCAGGCGTACGAAGGCCCAGCCGATGGCGAACGCGCCGAAGCCCCAGGCCATGCCGACCGCCGCCCCCTGCCCCGCCGCCAGCCGGTTCACCGCCGCACCCAGCACCAGCGGGGCCAGAACGCCCAGCGCCTTGCCTCCCAGCGTCATGCTGATCGCCGCCAGCAGGCGAAGGGGCAGCTGCGGCGCGTTCGACCGCCGCACCAGCCGCATCAGGTCCAGCAGCGCCTGGCCGGTCGGCGGGCCCTTTGGAGCCTCGACCGGCGGCGCGCCCTGGGCGGCCTTGGCCACCGAATCGCCCCGTCGTCCTGTCCGCTCGCCCAGTCTCGCCATGGCGCCCATATGGCCCGCGCCGCCCGCGTTCGCAAAGCGGCATCGTCCGTGGATGAATCCGTCGCCTGCATCGGGCATAGTCGGGCGGCCATGTCATTCTGCGCCGCCCCCGCCGAAGCCGCCGTCGCGGCCACCGCCCTGCCTCCCGCCGTGGCTCCGCCGACGGCCGTCGATCGCCCGCTCGTCTGCGCCATCAACCACCAGCAGGACCGCGAACGCGACGGCCGCACGACCGTCGTGGTCATCCAGCCCTTCGGCTACATCAACGAGCGCACCGGCCGCGCCATCTGGGTTCCGGCCGGCTACGTCACCGACTTCGCCTCGATCCCGAGAGTCGGCCGCTGGCTGATCCCCCCTTTCGGCCGCCACGCCATCGCGGCCGTCGTCCATGACTGGCTGTACTCGATCGGCGAACCCGGGCGACGAGGCGAGGCCGACGACATCTTCCGCGACGCGCTGCAGGAACTCGGCGTCGGCGTTGCTCGCCGCAACATCATGCACGGCGCGGTCACCGCCTTCGGCGCCGGCGGCTACGACCGCGCCGCGGCGACCTGGGCGACCCAATTCATGGACTGGCGCACCGGCGATCCGCTGCCGCCGCCCGCCGCGCGCGAAGCCTTCTTCGGCGACGGCGATCCGGCGGTGATCGAGGGCATCAAGTCACAGCCGCCCGCGAACTGCGGCCCATAGCAGACGCATCCGCTTCTCCAGCGGCCCGGCGCCGGGCCGTCGCGCCAACGTGGCCGGCAGGACGGCGGGAAAGGCCTGGACCGGCAGGGCGCGCGCGGCGCGGGCCGCCTCCGCCAGGGCCCCGCGCGCCTCGTCGAAACGCCCCGTCTGGACCAGGCCCCAGACCCGCCCCGCCGGGGCCGCGACTTCCGGCTCGGCGGCCGCCAGGATCCGGGCCGCCAACTGCATCGGGCCGACGTAGAAGGCGTCGAGATCGTGGGCCTCGCCGTGCACCCGGCCGATGTGGGCCTCGATCAGGGCCTCGAACGGCGCCCGCTCCAGCCCGCGCCGGGCGACCATGTCGGTCAGGGCCTCCAGCACCGGATGGCCCTTGCGCGCCACGCCGGCGAACACCCCGTCCAGCTGTTCCCGCCACCAGGCGTAGCGCATCTCGGCCAGCAACGGCTGGGTGACCCGGGTCGGAATGGCCAGCAGTTCCGCCTCGAACGCATACAGGGCGACCAGATCGGCGCGCGCCTGCGCATCGGCCGCGAACCGGCTGGACAGCCAGCGGTCGGGGTCGGCCGCCCGGACCTGTTCGTCGAGGGAAGGGAAGGCGCTCAATTTCTATTCCGCTCACCCCGGCGAACGCCGGGGCCCAGATGCGAAAACGCCGCGTCCGGACGGACGCGACGTTTCCTTATGCCATTTCGTAGCGAGTCGTGACCCGCCGACGATCGGATTCAGCCGAACAGGGTCTGATACATCGCCATCGAGGTCAGCATCGGCAGCGACAGCAGCATGTTGATGCGGCTCGCCAACATGGCGACGCGCGCCGCCTTCGCCTTGGCGTCGTCCTCCACGACGACGATGCCCAGCGCCCGCTTCTGGTTCGGCCAGATCACGCCCCAGACGTTGAGGAACATGACGATGGCCAGCCACACGCCGATGCCCATCAGGGTGTAGCCCTTCTGGTCGTCGGTCAGACCTTGCACGAGGCCGAAGCTCAACACCTCGACGGCGTAGGCGTGGCCGCGGCTGAACGCCAGGGCGAGACCGGCCAGCACCGTGGCCAAGGCCGACCAGCGGAACCAGAACAGCGCCTCCGGGGCGATATGCTTGCCGATGGCCGGCTTCAGCTCAGCCGGGATCGACGGCATGACCCGGATCTGGACGAAGTTGAAGTACCACAGCAGGCCGATCCACAGGATGCCGGCGAAGACGTGGGTCCAGCGGAACACCGCCTGCCAGAAGATCAGGTCGAAACCGCCCGGCGCGACGCTGCCGAAGGCGTAGATCATCACCCCTGCCAGCACGAGGCTCAGCAGCACCGTCGTGCGGAAATTCGCGAGCAGCTTGCCCATGGTCCACCCCTCCCAGAGCGTTTTGGAGGAACCGTCCGACTCTCGCCGTGCGATTCGTTGAAACGGCACCATAGCGCCGCTCGCGCCCGACAAACACCGAAAGACTGTGGGGGCTTTCCCCGCGGCCCTACGGCTGGCTCGCCATGCCCAGCTTGATCGGCTTGGCGTCGTCGGACGATCCGCCGCGCTTGACGCCCCACATCAGGATGACCGGCGCGCCGACGTAGATCGACGAATAGGTGCCGACGATGATCCCGAACATCAGCGCGATCGAGAAGCCGAACAGGGTCGGCCCGCCGAGGAAGGCCAGCGCGGCCAGCACCATGATGGCGGTGACCCCGGTGATGATGGTCCGCGACAGGGTCTCGTTGATCGACAGGTCGATCACCTCGCGCAGCGGCATCGTCTTGTACTTGCGCAGGTTCTCGCGAAGACGGTCGAACACGACGACGGTGTCGTTCATCGAATAGCCGATGACCGTCAGGATCGCCGCCACCATGTTGAGGCTGAACTCGAGCCTGAACAGCACGATCAGTCCGAACGTCAGGATCACGTCGTGGAGCAGGCCGATCACCGCGCCGAAGCCGAACTGGGGCTCGAACCGGAACCAGATGTAGGCGAACATCAGCAGGACCGCGAGACCGAGCGCCATCAGACCCGACTGGAACAGCTCGCCCGACACCTTGGATCCGACCACGCTGACGCCGGAATAGGTCACCTCGCCGACGGCGTTCGAGACGGCGGTCTCGACTTGCTGGACCACCTGGGTCTGGTCGCGGCCTTCGGGGATCTGGAAGCGAAGCAACGCGGTCGAGCCGTCGTTCACATTCGATCCAAGCCGCGCGATGCCCTGCACCTGTACGTCGCCGAGCCCGAGTTCACCCACCGCGCCGCGCAATTGATCCAGCGGCAGCTCCTGACCCGCCGGCTTGGCCACCTCCATCGCGGCGCCGCCGCGGAAGTCGATGCCCATGTTGAGGCCGGGATAGAAGCAGGCCGCGATCGAGGCGATGCACAAGATCGCGGACAGCACGCCGAAGCCCTTGGCGTACTTGACGAAATGCAGGTTCGTCTTGACCGGCAGCAGTCTGATGAGGGGCCATCCACGCATCGACATCACTCCGCGATCGGCAGTTTTTTGGGCTTGGTGGCCTTCAGCCACCAGGCCAGTCCGACCTGTGCGACCAGAACGGCCGACAGCATCGAGGTGAAGACGCCGATGGTCAGCGTCCAGGCGAAGCCGCGCACCGGCCCGGCGCCGAACATGAACATGATCAACGCCGCCACCAGGGTCGTCAGGTTGGCGTCGACGATGGTGCCCATGGCCTTGTTGAAGCCGGCGTCGAGCGAGGCGATGACCGACCGTCCGGCCCGCGCCTCGTCGCGCATCCGCTCATAGATCAGCACGTTGGCGTCCACGGCCACGGCGAAGGTCAGCACCAGACCGGCGATGCCGGGCAGGGTCAGGGTCGCCCCGGTCATCGACATGGCGGCGATGATCAACAGGCCGTTCAGCAACAGGCCGATGACCGAGATGCCGCCGAACAGCAGGCCGTAGGCGCCCAGCATGAAGGCCAGGATGATGATGAAGCCGACCGCCGTCGACAGCGCGCCCGCGGCCACGGCGTCGGCGCCCAGTTCGGCGGTGACGGTGCGGCGCTCCTCGACCTTCAGCGGCGCCGGCAGGGCCCCGCCGTTGAGCAGCTTCACCAGCTCGGACGCTTCCGCGATGCTGAAGCCGCCCGTGATCTGTCCGTTGTTGGTGGTGATCGCCGTCTGGATGGTCGGGGCGGAAATCACCCTGCCGTCCAGCAGGATGGCGAAGCGTTTGCCGATGTTGTTGCTGGTGACGTCCGCGAACCGGCGGCCGCCCGCGCTGTCGAAGCGGAAGTCGATGGCGTTCTGCCGGTTCTGGTCCTGGCCGACGGAGGCGCTGGCCAGATTCTCGCCGGTCAGGATGATGCGCTTCTCGATCAACAGCGGGGTCACCCCGTCCTGATCGGCGGTCAGCTCCAGGTGCGGCGCCACATTGCCGGCCATCGCGTCGTTGATCATCAGCGGGTCGCTCTCGACCATCTGGAAGGTCAGCTGGGCCGTCTGCCCGACCAGCCGCTCCAGTTCGGTCGGATCGTTTTCGCCGGGCGCGACCACGACGATGCGGTCCGGGCCCTGGCGGGTGATCGAGATCTCCTTGGTGCCGGTCTCGTCGACCCGGCGGCGCACCACCTCGATCGACTGGCTGACCGCCTCGGACGCCATGGAATCCAGCGCCCCCTGCGTGAACTCGTAACGCAGGCGATCGTCGCCGACACGGCGGACGGTGCGGTCCGCGAGCCCGCCGGCGCCGGGCCGGATCAACTCGCGCATCAGCTCGTTGGCCCGATCCAATCGCGTCGGGTCGGCCAGGGTGACCACCACGCCGTTGCCCTCGCGGGCGATGTTGGTGAGCTCGATACCCGCCTCGCCCAGCACCGACCGGGCGTCCTCGCCCAGGTTGGTCAGCCGCTTCTCGCGCATCGCCGGAAGGTCGACTTCCAGCAGCAGGTACGAACCGCCCCGCAGGTCCAGCCCGAGGTTCAGAACCTGGCTCGGGACCCAGCCCGGCAGCGCGGCGCGCTGCTCGGCGGTCAGCATGTTCGGCAGGGCGAACACCAGACCGAACACGAACGACAAGGCGAGAAGGATGACCTTCCAGCGCGACAGATGGATCATGCGAGGTTCCCCGACCTTTCAGAGCGCCGTGATCAGGCCTTGGAGATGGTCTTGGTGTCGTTGGCCGCGACGCCGGTGCGGTCGCGCACCTGGGTGATCATGGCTTTGATGACGCGGACGTTCACGCCCTGGGCGATCTCGACCATGGCCTCGTCGTTCTCGACGCGGGTCACCTTGCCGACCATGCCGTTCGACAGCACCACCGTGTCGTTGCGCTTCAGGCCCGAGATCATCTCGCGGTGGGCCTTGGCCTGCTTCATCTGCGGCCGGACCAGCAGCAGGTATCCCATCACGCCGATGATGATGATGGGCGCGAAGTTGATCAACATGGCCATCAGGCCGCCGTCGGTGGGAGTCATCGATCGTTCTCTGGATACCGGGCCCCGCGGCGCCCTGAAAATGAGGCGCGGAACCTAGGGCGCGTCGCTTCACATTGCAACGCGCCGCTTGGCTTCAGGACACAGGGCGCGTCAGCGCGGCAACACCGTCAGCGGATCGATCGCCGTCGGCTCGTCGCCGCGCATGCGCCAGGTCTCGAAATGGATCGACGGCTGGCCGTCGCCGGCGGTCGTGCCGACCGTGCCGACGGCCTGCCCCGCCTGCACGTCGTCGCCGTCGCGGACCAGCGCCGAACCCAGGTGGCCATAGACCGAGCGCCAGCCGTCGCGGTGCACGACCAGCACCGTCAGCCCCTGCCCCGCCAGGTCGTCGCCGACATAGCCGACCCGGCCCGCCGCGGCGGCGCGCACCTCGGTCCCGGCCGCGGCGCCGATGTTCACCCCGTTGTTGCGCTCGCCCATGCCGACGGGGCCGAAGCGCCGCAGGATCTCGCCCCGCACCGGCCAGTCCAGCGTCACCGTCGTCGCGGCGGGCGGCTCGCCCACCGGTCCGGCGGTCGCCGCCGGCTCGCGCGGCGGCGGCGGCACGGCCACGGTCACCGTCGGCGGCGGGGGCGGCGGCGGCACGCCGGCGTCGGGCACATAGACGCCGCTCGGCGACGGCCCGGTGGCGTAGGGATCGCCGCCCATGTCGACGGCGTTGGCCGGCAGGATGATGCGCTGTCCCGGCGACACGTCCGCCCTCGGCCCGAGGGCGTTCAGGTCGATCAGCGTCTGCACCGGCGTCTGGAAGCGCCGCCCGATGCCCGAGATGGTGTCGCCCGGCTGGATCACGTAAGCCGCCCCGGCCGTCACCGGCGCGCCCGACGCGGGCGGCGGCGGACTGGTGAAGCCCTCCGAGGCCGGTCCCGCCGCGGGGGTCGGACCGGTATTGTAACGCGGCGTCGTTCCGACGGGCGCGTCCAGCGCCCCGCCGTCGATCTCGGCGACCGGCGCGGTTGCGGGCGGCGGCGCTTCAGTGGCCGGATCGGTCGGTCCCAGGACGCCCTCGCCGCTCGGCGCCGGGGCGGCGGGTGTGACCGGATAGGCCGGCTGCCGGGCCGGGGCCGGCTCGGCGAAGATCGGATAGCGCGGCTCGGCCGGATAGCTCGCGCACGCCGCCGTCAGGCTCATCGCCCCCAGCACCGCCAGCGCCTTCAGCCCCGCCCTGATCCGATTCATGCGCCCGCTCCTCGACTCGACTCTGCCCCGCCGGACCAGACCCATAAAACCGCGCCAAAGTTGGGCGGGAAGGTTAATGGGAGGCGAACAGGGATTAGGGATTAGGGATTAGGTTCAGAACAGCAGGTCCACCCGACTCCCGGGGCTGCTTGTCGGCAAGCCATCACCGGCCACTCATCCCTGATCCCTAATCCCTAATCCCTAATCCCTAATCCCTGGCCCTGCCCTCACCCCTCCTTCGCCGTCCCCTCGACCAGCGGCACGAACCGCACCTCGGCCAGGCTCTCGCGTCGGAACGAACCGTCCTCGAGACTGACATAGCGGTGCAGCCGCTGCACCGAACTGCGCCCCACCGGGCACACCAGTATGCCGCCCGGCTTCAGCTGATGCAGCAGTTCGGTCGGTTCGCCCGGCGACGCCGCCGTGACCATGATCCGGTCGAACGGCGCCTGTTCGGGCCAGCCGAGCCCGCCGTCGCCGTGCCGGGTGATGACGTTGTCGATCTGCAGCACCTTCAGCCGCCGCTCCGCCTCGCTCAGCAGGCTGCGATACCGCTCCACCGAATAGACATAGCGCGCCAGCCGGCTCAGCACCGCGGCCTGGTAGCCCGACCCGGTGCCGATCTCGAGCACCCGGTGGCGCGGCTGCACGTCCAGCGCCTGGGTCATCAGGCCGACGATATAGGGCTGCGAGATGGTCTGGGCGCAGTCGATCGGCAGGGCCTGGTCCTCCCACGCCTGATCGAGGAATTTCTCGTGCACGAAGACGGCGCGGTCGATCGACTCCATCGCCTCCAGCACCTTGGGGTCCGTCACCCCCTGCTGGCGAAGGCCGAGGATCAAACGTCCGGCGCGGTCGTCGTGGAGTCTCATTCCGCCGCCACCGTCTTCGGCGGCGCCCCGCCCAGCACGCCCTTGAGGTCGTGCACGCTCGGCATGTGGGTCAGGTCGATGTGCAGCGGCGTGACCGAGATCTTGCCCTCGTCCATGGCCCGCAGGTCCGTCCCCGCCGGGTGCTCCTGCTTGGCCCCGCGGAAGCTCATCCAGTAGTAGTCCCGCCCCCGCAGGTCCGTGCGCTTCACCGCATGCATCTCGCCGATGTCGCGGAAGCCCTGCCGCGTCACCTCGATCTCGGCCACCTCGTCCGGCGCGCGGTTGGGGAAGTTCAGGTTCATCACCACCCCCGCCTGCCACGGCTGGGCCAGAAGCCGGCTGATGATCGCCGGCGCGAACGCCTCGGCCGTCTCCCAGTGCGCCGTCACCTCGTCGTGGAACCGCTCCAGCGACTGGCTCAGGGCGATCGAGCGGATGCCGAACGCCATGCCCTGCAGCGCCCCCGCCACCGTCCCCGAATAGGAACAGTCCTCGCCGACGTTATGCCCCCGGTTGACCCCGGACAGCACCAGGTCGGGCCGTTCCGGCATCAGGTCGTTGACCGCCAGCACCACGCAGTCGGTCGGCGTGCCCGTCACCGCGAACCGCTTCTCGCCGAACGAATTGACCCGCAGCGGCTCGGTCAGGGTGATCCCCCGCCCCTTGCCCGACTGCTCGACCGCGGGCGCGCACACCCAGATGTCGTCCGACAGCGTCCGCGCGATCCGCTCCAGGCATTCCAGCCCCTCGGCCTCGATGCCGTCGTCGTTGGTCAGGAGAATGCGCATTCGGCTCCTAGCGGATCACGGAAACGGTCCGGGCGAGGATCACGTGATCTCCGCCACACAGGTTGCGGACGGTCGAGCCCTCGTGCTTGAGCCCGACCTCGTCCGCCGGCCAGGCCACGGCCCGGCCCGTCAGGGTCACCTTCTGCCCCGACAGGTCGCCCTCGGCCGCTTCCTGCGCATTGCGCGGCAGCACTCCGGACACGCAGGGCCGCGCGAACGGCATCCGCACCTGGGCCAGGCGTTCATACAGCTGGAACTCGCCGTCGGCGAAGCGGACATAGCCGGTGAAGGTCGTCGCCGCCGGATCGATCGCCGCCGGCGGGCTCGAGGCGCAGGCGCCCAGGGTCAGAACCGACAGGACGGCGAAGGCGGCGGTCTTCATGGCCTCATGCTCCGACATGGGTGACGCCGCCCATGTAGGGCAGCAGGGCGGGCGGTACGGCGATCCGGCCGTCCTCGTCCTGATAGTTCTCCATGATCGCGACCAGCGTGCGGCCGACCGCCAACCCGCTGCCGTTCAGCGTGTGCACGAACTCGGTCTTCTTCTCCCCGGCCCGCTTGAAGCGCGCGTCCATCCGCCGGGCCTGGAAGTCCCCGCAGTTCGAGCACGAGCTGATCTCGCGATAGGTCCCCTGCGACGGCAGCCACACCTCCAGGTCGAAGGTCTTGCGCGCCGAGAAGCCCATGTCGCCCTTGCACAGCAGCATCCGCCGGTAGGGCAGCCCCAGCTTCTCCAGCACCACCTCGGCGCAGCGCACCATCCGCTCGTGCTCGGCCTCGGAGTCCTCCGGCCGGGTGATCGAGACCAGCTCGACCTTGTGGAACTGGTGCTGCCGGATCAGCCCGCGCGTATCCCGCCCCGCCGCCCCCGCCTCGGCCCGGAAGCACGGCGTCAGGGCGGTGAGCCGCATCGGCTCGGCGAGTTGCTCCTCGGGCAGGATCTGCTCGCGGACCAGATTGGTCAGGGAGACTTCGGCGGTGGGGATGAGAAGGTGCTCACCAACCCGGAATAGATCTTCCTCGAACTTCGGAAGCTGCCCCGTCCCGAACATCGCCTCGTCGCGGACCAGATACGGCGGATTGACCTCCAGATAACCGTGCTCGGCCGTCTGCACGTCCAGCATGAACTGCCCCACGGCCCGTTCCAGCCGCGCCAGCCCGCCCTTCAGCACCGCGAACCGCGCCCCGCTCATCCGCGCCGCCGCCTCGAAGTCCAGCAGCCCCAGCGCCTCGCCCAGATCGGCGTGATCCTTGGCCGGTCCGCCCTCGCGCGGCGCGCCCCAGCGCGAGACCTCGACGTTTCCCGCCTCGTCCTCGCCGTCCGGCACATCGTCCGCCGCCAGGTTCTTCTGCGCCGCCAGCAGGTCGCGCAGGTCCTTGCCGACCTCCGCCTCGACCGTCTCCGCCGCCGCGATGTCGCCCTTCAGGCTCTCGACCTCGGCCTTCAGCCGGTCGGCCTCGGCCATGTCCTTCTTCGTCATCGCCGCGCCGATCAGCTTCGACGCCGCATTGCGCTTCGCCAGCGCCTCCTGCCCGGTCGTCTGTGCGGTGCGCAGTTCGCGATCCAGTTCGAGAATGCGCGCCACCAGTCCGTCCGCCTCCGTCACCCCGCGCGACGACCAGCCCGCGACGAAGGCGGCGGGATTGTCACGGATGGCGCGGATGTCGTGCATGGTCGGTCTCGGTTCGGGGAGCGCCTGCTCTAACCCCCGCCGCGGATTCCGCCAACCCGCCCCACCGATCCTTCTCCCCTCCGGGGGAGAAGGACATCACCTCACGTCCGCCCGTGCCGTGCGAACACCCGCGTCTGCCCCGACCGCAGCACCAGCAGGGTGTCGAACGGCTGCTTGCGGCCATCGGGCGTCTCCATCCCCGGCGACCCCAGCGGCATCCCCGGCGCGGTCAGCCCCAGCGCCTCCGGGCGCTCCGCCAGCAGGCGGACGACGTCGGCGGCGGGCACATGACCCTCGACCAGATAGCCGTCGATCACCCCGGTGTGGCAGGAGGCCAGGGCGTCGGGCAGGCCCCGCCCGCGCCGGAAGGTCTGCAGGTCGGAGGTGATGTGCACCGCGACCGTGAAGCCGGCCGCTCGCATATGCGCGATCCAGCCGTCGCAACAGGCGCAGGTCGGCGATTTGTAGACCGCCAGGGCCCGGCTTCCCCGCGTCTGCGCCCGGGCCGCTCCGCCGAGGCCAAGGGCGGCGCACGAGACGAGGAGGAGGCGACGACTGATCTGCGGCATGGTCATTCTCGCTGCGAACGGCCGGTCATCCTACGGACGATGCAGCCAGCGGGCTATCCCGTCCGCCTGCGACCGTCTGCCTGGCCAGAACCCTGCCATCCCATACCCTGCCATCCCGACACTTCGCGGGTCATTCCGACACTCCCGCACCGCCTCGGCCCGGTTCGAAAAGGCCCATCCCGTCGCCCGCGTCCGCTTCTGACGCACGGCCGTGCTCTCATGCTCGAACCCCCGCAGGGACTGGTCTTTGACAGCACAAACCCTACACCGGCGCCGCCTCCAGGCCCCGGCTCTCCCCCATCGGCGCGCGCCTCTGTTCAAACAGAATCGCTTACCTGCATTTTTGAATGCACACCCTGCCATCCCGGACCTTCCGGCGGCCAACACGCCCGCCGTCATCCTTGTCGGTCGTGTTCCTAGATCAGCCCCGCCATCGGCGAACTGGCGCTGGCGTACATCCGCTTCGGCATCCGCCCCGCCAGATAGGCTTCCCGGCCCGCGATCACCGCATGCTTCATCGCCGACGCCATCAGGATCGGGTCCTTCGCCGCCGCGATGGCGGTGTTGGCGATAACCGCGTCGCAGCCCAGCTCCATGGCGATCGTTGCATCCGACGCGGTGCCGACCCCCGCATCGACCAGCACCGGAACGGTCGCCTGCTCCACGATCAGCCGGATGTTGACCCGGTTCTGGATGCCGAGGCCCGAGCCGATCGGCGACGCCGCCGGCATGATGGCCGCCGCGCCGGCGTCCTCCAGCCGCTTGGCCATGACCACGTCGTCGGTGCAGTAGACCATGACGTCGAAGCCGTCCTTGACCAGCAGCTCCAGCGCCCGCAGCGTCTCGACCATGTCCGGATACAGGTGGGCGCTGTCCGACAGCACCTCCAGCTTGACCAGGCTCCAGCCCCCGGCCTCGCGCGCCAGCCGCAGCGTCCTGACCGCATCCTCGCCGGTGAAACAGCCGGCCGTGTTCGGCAGGAAGGTGAAGCGGTCCGGCTTGACGTGGTCGACCAGCATCGGCTGCGACGGATCGCTCAGGTTCACCCGGCGCAGGGCCACGGTGACGATCTCGGCCCCCGCGGCCTCGGCGGCGGCGGCGTTCTGGGCGTAGTCGGCGTATTTGCCTGTGCCGACGATCAGCCGGCTGCTGAAAGTCCGGCCGGCGACGGTCCAAGTGTCGGAAGCGGTGTCTTGTGAGGCGGTCATGCCGGCCAGATAGACCTTCTCCCGCGCCGGGAGAAGCGCCCGATCGTCTCAGGCGCTCCGACCGACGCGGTCGTCAGCGGGCGACCGTCAGCACCCCCGTCATGCCGGGATGGAAGCGGCAGATGTACGGAATGGTCCCCGCCGCCCGCAGCACGGTCCTGCCGCTGGCGCCCGGGGCCAAGTCGACGTCGAACTGGTTCCGCGCCGTGGCCGTGTGGCGGAACAGGTCGCGGTTGACCCAGACGACGGTGTCGCCGACCCGAAGGCCGGCCGGCGACGCCCCGAACCTCATCTTCTCCATGACGATGGTGTGGGTCCGGGCCCGGGCCGCCGCCGGCAGGGCGGCGGCGGCGGCCGAGGCCGCAGCGGTCAGCAGGACCGCGCGGCGGGTTTGTCCGGCTTTGGCCATGACCGGCCTACCGGACCGACTGGGCCAGGTGTTCGGCATGGGCCTGGTGCGACTGGAACAGGGTCAGGCCGGTCTCCAGCAGCGACTTGAGCTCGGCGTTGTCGGCCTGCGGAATCAAGGTCCCGCTCAGCGCCGTGTTGACGGTCTGGTGGTAGGCGACCTCGCTGGCGACATAGGCGGCGTCGAAGGCCGCGCCGTCCAGCGCCTGCAGCCGGTCATGGGTCGCCTTGGCGGCCTCGGTCAGGGCGGCGCTGGTCGGATTGGCCTCCGGCGTCACCTGCAGCCTGGTGACCAGCGCCACGGCCTGCTCGTTCACGGCCGCATGGTCCCGCGCCATCAGCTCGGCGAAGGCCCGGACCTCCGCATTGGTCGACTTTTCGAGCGCCTGCTGCGCCGCGGCGACGTCCAGCTGGCCGGCGGTGTAGGCGATGTGGGCGATCTGGGCGTCGGTCGGGCCGGCGTCCTGCGCCGCGGCCGCGGTGATCGGGGCCAGCGCCAGCACGCCGGCGAGAATGAGGGTTCTGTACATCGCGGGACTCCTTGGGTCCGGCGACCGGAGATACGGCCGCCTGCCGATTGGATGTCACACCGCGGCAGAGGTTCCTGGAGCCTCGACCAGCCGCCCCTCGGCCGCCAGCCGCGCCAGCACCGCCTCGGTGATCCGGCTGCACCGGGCCCCGAGGAACGGGAAGGCTTCCACCATGGTGGTGGCCAGCCGGGCGTCCAGCGCCTCGCGCAGCAGCCGCCGGGCCCGGTGCAGCCGGGTCTTCACCGTCTCCGGCTTCAGGTCGAGATTGGCCGCCGTCTCCTCGATGCTGCACTCGTCGATGTCGCGCATGATGAAGACGATCCGGAAGGCCTCCGGCAGGTCGTCGACGGCGTGCTCGATCAGGCCCCGGATCTGGGCCCGCGCGGCGTCGGCCTCGGGACTGGCGCTGCCGAAGGCGTTCGGGAACGGAATGACCTGCGCCCCATCCATCTGCGCGGCCTCGATCTGGTCCAGCTGGACCATCGGCCGCCGCCGCCGCAGCCGCCCGCGGGCCTCGTTAAGGACGATGCGGGTCAGCCAGGTCATCAACCCAGCCTCTCCGCGGAAACCGCCGATGGCCGCGAAGGCCCGGGCATAGGCCTCCTGCAGCACGTCCTCGGCCTCGCCGTCGTCGCGGACGACGCCGCGCGCCACCCGGAAAAGCCGCTGGTTCCCCCGCTGCATGATGACGCGGAAGGCCTCGCCGTCGCCGGCCTGGGCCAGACGCACCAGTTCCGCCTCGCCCAGCCCCTCGTGATCGGCTTGTCTCAGCTTCCGCATGACGTGCTCCGGTCTTGTCTATGGGTTGGATGCGCCGCCTCGCGCAAGGTTCCCGGTCAGCCCGCCAGCGCCGCCAGCACCTCGCGCCGCCCCTCGCCGGTCTCGAACACCCCGGTGAAGCGCCGGGTCACCAGCGAGGCGCCGTGCTTGCGCACCCCGCGCGACGACATGCACTCATGGGTCGCCTCGACGATCACCGCTACGCCCCGCGGCCTGAGCGTCCGCTCAAGTTCGTCGGCGATCTCGGCGGTCAGCCGCTCCTGGATCTGCAGCCGCCGGGCATAGACGTCGACCAGCCGGGCCAGCTTGGAGATGCCAACCACCCGCTCGCGCGGCAGGTAGGCGACATGGGCCACGCCCCGGATCGCGGCCATGTGATGCTCGCACACCGACTCGACCGGGATGTCGCGCAACAGCACCATTTCGTCGTAGCCCGCCACCTCCCCGAAGGTCCGCTCGAGCATCTCCGCCGGATCCTGGCCATAACCGGCGAACCATTCCTCATAGGCGCGCACCACCCGGGCCGGCGTGGCCTGAAGTCCCTCCCGGCGCGGATCGTCCCCGGCCCAGCCGATCAGGGTCCGCACCGCCGCCTCGGCCTCGGCCCGGGTCGGCCGCCTGTAGGGCAGGCAGGTCGGTT
The DNA here is from genome assembly GCF_964253355.1 of Brevundimonas sp. LjRoot202. Classification (NCBI taxonomy): domain Bacteria; kingdom Pseudomonadati; phylum Pseudomonadota; class Alphaproteobacteria; order Caulobacterales; family Caulobacteraceae; genus Brevundimonas; species Brevundimonas sp. LjRoot202. The sequence goes on from NZ_CAXUQW020000001.1 coordinate 552,386, forward strand.
CGGCGGAAGCCTCCTGTACCTCGGCGGCGGTCGGGCTGAGTGCGAGCATCGGGCGGTTCCTCATGGCGGCTGTGTCAACCGTTCGATGCAGCCGCCCCCGCCAGGGTTCCCGGACTTGCAGCCGGGAACATCCGGGCGCTTGCTTCATCCAAGGGACAGGGCGGCCCTCGCCCGGTAACCGGAGCACCACGCCATGGGCGCGACACAGGCCCAACTCTCGGGCCCCGACTTCTCGCTGGGCCTGCCGCTGGCCGACGTCCCCGCGACCGGCGCCCTCTCCGGCCATGTCGGCGGCGAGCCGGTGCTGCTGATGCGCCGCGCCGACGGCCTGTTCGCGGTCTCCGGCGCCTGCACCCACTACGGCGGGCCGTTGGGCGAGGGCCTCGTGGTCGGCGACACGGTCCGCTGCCCCTGGCACCACGCCTGTTTCGACCTGCGCAGCGGCGAGGCCCTCGCCGCGCCCGCCTTCGACGCCCTCGACCGCTGGGCCGTGGAGACCGTTGGCGACCAGGTCTTCGTCCACGCCCGCATGGCGCCCGCCCCGGCCCGGGCCGCCGACGCCTCGGCCCACCCCGCCCGCATCGTCATCGTCGGCGGTGGCGCGGCCGGGTTCTCCGCCGCCGAGATGCTGCGCCGGCGCGGCTACGCCGGCGCCCTGACCCTGCTCAGCGCCGACGCTGCTCCGCCCTGCGACCGGCCCAACCTGTCCAAGGACTATCTGGCCGGAACCGCGCCCGAGGACTGGATCCCTCTGAAGCCCGACGCCTTCTACGCCGACCACGCCATCGACCTCAGGCTCGGCGTCGAGGCGGCGCGGATCGACGTCTCTGGCCGCGCCGTGGTCTCGACCGCCGGCGAACGATTCGCCTGGGACGCCCTGTTGCTGGCCACCGGGGCCGAACCGATCCGGCTGGCCGGCCCGGGATTCGACCGGCCAGAGGTCCACCTGCTGCGCTCGCTGGCCGACGCCCGGGCGATCATCGCCGCCGTCGAGGGAGTCCGAACCGTGGCGGTGGTCGGGGCCAGCTTCATCGGCCTGGAGGTCGCCGCCTCCCTGCGCGAACGGGGGCTGGAGGTTGACGTCGTGGCCCCCGACACCCTGCCGCTGGAACGGGTCATGGGCCCGGACATCGGCCGCTTTATCCAAGGCCTGCACGAGGCGAGAGGCGTCCGCTTTCACCTCGGCCGATCCGTCGAGACTTGGGACGGCGCGCGATTGACCGCGTCGGGCGGGCCGCCGATCGAGGCCGATCTTGTTGTGCTGGGCGTCGGCGTGCGCCCGCGGACGGCGCTGGCCGAGGCGGCGGACCTGACGATCGACAGGGGTGTTGTGGTCGACCGCGCCCTGCGGACCAGCGTCCCGGGAATCTTCGCCGCCGGAGACATCGCCCGCTACCCCGGCGCGGACGGAGCCCTGGTGCGGATCGAGCACTGGGTCGCGGCAGAGCGCCAAGGACAGGTGGCCGCTCTCGCCATGCTCGGCGAAGAGAGCGAACTGACCGACCCGCCCTTCTTCTGGAGCCAGCACTACGACGTGACCATCCGCTACGTCGGCCATGCGACGGATTGGGACGAAGCCCGCCTCGACGGTTCGCTGGAGGGCCACGACGCCACAGTGCGATATCTCAAGGCGGGGCGGCTGGTGGCCGCCGCATCGGTCGGACGCGATCGGGAGAACCTGGAGATCGGAGCCGCACTTCGCCCCGGCGCAGGCTGATTGCGGCGGGGCCCGCAGTTGTAATCGGTTACAGGTCCTGCAATCCTGCCCTCAAACGCGGCGTCGAGACCGCCAGGGAGGAACGCTTGAGCCTGTTCACACACCGACGCCACGTGCTTCAGGGCATGACCGGCCTGGCCGCCCTGACCGCCGCCGGCTGCGCCACCACCACGCGCGCCCGGCCGCGTGGCGACCGCCCGAACATCATCTTCATCATGACCGACGACCACGCCCAGTCGGCGATGTCGGCCTATGGCAACCAGATCCTCAAGACTCCGAACCTCGACCGCATCGGGGCCGGGGGCGTCCGCTTCGAGAACGCCTTCGTCACCAATTCCCTGTGCCTGCCAAGCCGCGCCACCTATCTGACCGGCCTCTACTCCCACGCCCATGGGATGGTCACCAACGGGGCGGAGTCGAACTTCAACAACGAGCCGCTGCTGAACCACGAGGCCACCTGGCCGATCATGCTGCGCAAGGCCGGCTATCACACCGGCGTCGTCGGCAAGTGGCACGTCAACACGCCTCCGCAGGGCTACGACTACTCCGCCGTGCTCCCGGGCCAAGGCCAGTACTTCAACCCGCCGCTCGACGTGCAGGGCGTTCGCACCCGCGGCCAGGGTCATACCGATGACGTCATCGGCGAACTGGCGATGGGCTTCGTGCGCGACCGGCCGAAGGACTCGCCCTTCGCCCTGCTGTTCCAGTTCAAGGCCCCGCACCGCGGCTGGGAACCGGCCGAACGCTTCAAATCAGCCTTCGCCGACATCGACATCCCGCCGCCGCCGACCTTCATGGAGGACATCGCCAGCCGGCCCCGGGCCATCCGGGCGGCCGACCTGCTGATCGCGGACATGCCCGATTATCGCAACCGCGGCGTGCGGGCCGACATGCCCCAGGAGGAGCGGGCGCGCCTGAACTACCAGTACTTCATCAAGGACTATTATCGGGTCCTGCTGGGGGTGGACGAGAACGTCGGCAAGATGCTGGACATGCTCGACCGCGAAGGCCTGAGCGAGAACACCGTCATCGTCTACACCACCGACAACGGCATGTTCCTCGGCGACCACGGCATGTTCGACAAGCGGCTGATGTACGAACAATCGATCAAGGTTCCGATGCTGGTGCGCCACCCCGCCTCGATCGCCCCGGGCCAAGTCAACAGCGAGCAGATGGTCCTCAACGTCGACGTCGCCCCGACCTTCCTCGACTACGCGGGCCTCGAACGCGATCCGCACATGCACGGCCGCAGCTGGAAGAACGTCGTCGCCGGTGCGGCGCCCGCCGATTGGCGCCAGGACTTTCTCTACCAGTATTTCGAATTCCCGGCCGCCCACTGCGTTCGCCCGCATCGCGGCGTGCGCGACCGTCGCTGGAAGCTGATCCACTGGGAGCTGCCGGACGAGTGGGAGCTGTACGATCTGCAGTCCGACCCCAACGAGCAGACCAACCTCGCCGGCAAGCCCGAACACACCGCCGAGGAGGCCCGCCTCAAGGACCGGCTCGCCGCCCTCAGGCAGGAGGTCGGCGACGGCGACCTGCCCGGCTATGCTCCGGCCGATCCGGACGACATGCGTTTCGGCGGCTATGGCCTGCCCAACGAGGAGGCCCCGACCTGCCGGGCGCTGCCCCCCGAGTGAACGCTCTCGACGGACCGGCGGCCCGACGCTAGGTCGGGATTGCCGGACGCGCCGGAACGGGGGACCTGTCTTGACCATCGCCAGAGTTTTCGGCGACCGCCGCCACGCCTGGGCCTTCTGGCTCGGCTGCCTGATCGTGACCGCCGGCGTGGCCCTGCATCTGCCCATGTACTGGATGGGCCGCCACATGGGCTTCCGGCTCGTCGGCATGCCGATGGACGCGGGCATGTGGTGGGGGATGGCCCTGATCCTCGTCGGCATCGCCCTCACCGCCTTCGGCCTGCTCCCGGCGCACAAGGGCGACGACACGCCGCTCGAGGTGCTGGCCCCGCCCGAGGACGCCCCCCTGACGGCCGCCCACTGGGGCATGTGCGCCCTGCTCTCCGTCGCCCTGATCGTCGACATCATGAAGCCGGCCAGCCTCGGCTTCGTCACCCCGGGCATGCTCGAGGAATACGGGCTGACGACGGCCATGGTCGCTATCCTGCCCTTCGCCGCCCTCGCCGGCACCGTCGTCGGCTCCTTCGTCTGGGGTTGGCTGGCCGACATCTACGGCCGCCGCGCCTCGATCCTCCTGTCCTCGGTGATGTTCGTCGGCACCTCGATCTGCGGGGCCATGCCGGATTTCTGGTGGAACGTCGGCATGTGCTTCCTGATGGGCGCGGCGGCTGGCGGCCTGTTGCCCGTCGCTTACGCCCTGCTGGCCGAGATCATGCCGACCCGACACCGCGGCTGGGCGCTGGTGCTGGTGGGCGGCATCGGCGCCATCGGCGGCTATTTCGCCGCCAGCGCCCTGTCCGCCTGGCTGCAGCCGTTCTGGAGCTGGCGGGTCATGTGGTTCCTCAACCTGCCCACCGGCCTTATCCTGATCGCCCTCAGTCCGCTGCTGCCGGAATCGGCTCGCTTCCTCCAGCATGTCGGGCGTGGCGAAGAGGCCCGCGCCATGCTGGCCCGCTTCGGAACCCGCGTCCGCACTGCGGTCGCCGAGCCGGTCCGCGAAAGCCACTCCCACCTGCCGCCGGTCGACCGCCGTCACATGGCCATCACCATCGCGCTGACCCTCGCCGCCCTGGCCTGGGGCTTGGTCAATTTCGGCATCCTGCTCTGGCTGCCAAGCGCCCTTGTGGCCGAGGGACGCAGCGTCGAGGCCGCCTCGGCCCTAATCGCCAAATCCACCCTGATCGCGGCCCCTACCATCCTGCTGTCGGTCTGGCTCTACAGCGCCTGGAGCACCCGCGGCGCGCTGGCCCTGATGCTGGGGATCACGGCTACGGGCCTGTTCGGCCTGCTGCTGCGCGGCATGGGCGTGGAGTTCCTCGCCAATCCGGTCGGGCCCCTCGCCCTGTTGATCGTCGGCTCCAGCGGCGTGATCGCGATCATCCTGCCCTATACGGCGGAGAACTATCCGCTCCGCATCCGCGGCCGCGCTACGGGTTGGATCGCCGGCTGCAGCAAGCTCGGCGGCCTGCTGGCGCAAGGCTTGAGCGTGCTGGCCGCCGCGCCGCCGTTGGCCGCCGCCGCCGCCGTGGTCGGCGCCCTCGCCGTGCTGGCGCTCAGCCTCATCGCCCTCCTCGGCCGCGAAACCCGCGGCCGCGACCTGCGTGACCTGGAGGAACCGGGCTAGGAAAGGTTCAGCCGCCGCCCACGAACTGGACCACCTCGAACCGGTCCCCGTCGGCCACCGGCGTGGCGCCGTGCAGCGACCTCGGCACGATCTCCAGATTTCGCTCGACCGCCACCTTCCGGACGTCCAGCCCGAGTTCCTCCACCAGCGCCAGAACCGTCGCCGCCACGACCTCCCGCGGTTCTCCATTGACCTGAATACGCATGACGCTACGTCAATCTCTCCGGCGGGTGGTTTGATTACCGCCACGCCTCAGCTAAAAGGCCGCTCCGAATCCGCGCGGCCGGATGTCATAACCTCGAGCGAATGCCCGACACCCCCGTCCTCTACGTCCTGAACGGTCCGAACCTCAACCTGCTTGGGGTGCGCGAGCCGGACATCTATGGGCGCGAGACCCTCGAGGACGTGCGGGCCCTGTGCGAACGGGCCGCCGACGGAGCCGCCGTGGTCTTCCGCCAGACCAACCACGAAGGCGAACTGATCGACTGGGTCCACGAGGCGCGCGAGAAGGCCTCGGCCCTGGTCATCAACCCGGCCGGCTATGGGCACACCTCCGTGGCCCTGCTGGACGCCCTGAAGACCCTGAGCGTTCCGATCGTCGAATGCCACCTGTCCAATCCGGCGGCGCGCGAGCGCTTCCGCCACCGCTCCTATGTTTCGCCGGTCGCGGCCGGTGTGGTTTCGGGCTTCGGCCCGTTCAGCTACGAACTGGCGGTCAAGGCCGCTCTCCGGCTGGCGCAGGAACACCGCGCCGCCGCCGGCCGTTCGGTTTAGAAGGTAACAAGAGGCTCCCATGGCCGATCCCAAGACGTCCGCGCCCAAGCTCAAGAACGACGAGATCGACACCGCCCTGGTGCGGTCGCTCGCCGACATCCTGAACGACACCGACCTGACCGAGATCGAGGTCGAGCGCGGCGATCTGAAGATCCGCGTCGCCCGCGAGGTGACCATGGCCGCGCCGGTGCAATACGCCCCGGCCGCCGCGCCCGCGCCCATGGCAGCCGCCCCGGCCGCGCCTCAGGCCGCGATGCCCTCCGATCCGGCCACCATCGTCGCCCGCTCGGGTGAAGAGGTGAAGTCGCCGATGGTCGGCACCGCCTACCTGCAGGCTTCGCCCGAGGCGCCGCCCTTCATCGCGCCGGGCGACAAGGTCAAGAAGGGCCAGACCCTGCTGATCGTCGAGGCCATGAAGACGATGAACCCGATCCAGGCCCCGCGCGACGGCGTCGTCAAGGAAGTCCTCGTCGGTGACGCCCAGCCGGTCGAGTTCGGCGAGCCCCTCGTCCTGCTCGAGGCGTAAGCCCATGTTCACCAAGGTCCTGATCGCCAACCGCGGCGAAATCGCCCTGCGGATTCACCGCGCGTGCAAGGAGATGGGCATCTCCACCGTCGCCGTGCACTCGGAAGCCGACCGCGGCGCCATGTGGGTCCGGCTGGCCGACGAGAGCGTCTGCATTGGTCCGGCCCCCGCGGCCAAGTCGTATCTGAACATCCCCTCGATTATCGCGGCGGCCGAGATCACCGGCGCCCAGGCGATCCATCCCGGCTACGGCTTCCTCTCCGAAAACGCGCGCTTCGCCGAGATCGTCGAAGCCCATGGCATGACCTTCATCGGGCCCAAGCCCGAGCACATCCGCATCATGGGCGACAAGATCACCGCCAAGCAGACGGTGCTCGAAGCCGGCATCCCCTGCGTGCCCGGCTCGGCCGGCGAGGTCGAGACGGTCGAGGCGGCGGTCAAGGCGTCCAAGACCATCGGCTTCCCGCTGATCGTCAAGGCGGCGGCCGGCGGCGGCGGGCGCGGCATGAAGGTCGCGCTGACCGCGGACGACCTGGTCGAGGCCGTGCAAACGGCGCAATCGGAAGCGCAGGCCGCCTTCGGCAACGGCGCCGTCTACATGGAGCGTTACCTCCAGAAGCCCCGCCACATCGAGCTTCAGGTCATCGCCGACAGCCACGGCAACGTCGTCCATCTCGGGGAACGCGACTGTTCATTGCAGCGCCGCCACCAGAAGGTGATGGAAGAGGCCCCCTCGCCCGCCCTGTCGGCCGTCGAGCGCGCCCAGATCGGCCGCACCGTCAACGAGGCCATCGGCAAGATCGGCTACCTCGGCGTCGGCACTATCGAATTCCTCTGGGAGGACGGCGAGTTCTTCTTCATCGAGATGAACACCCGGCTGCAAGTCGAGCATCCGGTTACGGAAATGATCACCGGCGTCGATCTGGTGCGCGAGCAGATCCGCATCGCCGCCGGCCTGCCGCTGTCGTTCAAGCAGGAGGATGTGCATTTCGAGGGCCACGCCATCGAGTGTCGCATCAACGCCGAGAACGCCGAGACCTTCACCCCCTCGCCCGGCACGATCACCGACTTCCACGCCCCCGGCGGCCTGGGCGTGCGGCTGGATAGCGCCATCTACGCCGGCTATTCGATCCCACCCTATTACGACAGCCTGATCGGCAAGCTGATCGTCCACGGTCGCGACCGCGAGGAGTGCATCGCGCGCCTGAAGCGTTCGCTGGGCGAGATGGTCGTCGGCGGCATCGACACCACCATCCCCCTGTTCCAGAAGCTGCTGCAGGAGCCCGACATCCTGTCCGGCGACTACGACATCCACTGGCTGGAACACTGGGCCAAGCGCCAGAAGGGCGACGCCTGACCTGGTGGATGAGCCCGGCTTCAGCGCCAGCGGTCCTTTCGGCGGCTTCGGTCCCGATCAACTCCTGAATTGCTACGCAACCGGCGTCTTCCCCATGGGCGAGGCGCGGGACGACCCCCGCATCTTCCTCGTCGAGCCGGAACAGCGGGGGATCATTCCGCTGGACGGGTTCCAGATACCCAGCCGGCTCAGGCGGACCGTTCGGAGCGAGGCGTTCGAGGTCCGGGTCGACACCGCCTTCGCCGCCGTGCTGGACGCCTGCGCCGCGCCCGCTCCGGGGCGGGAAGACAGTTGGATCAACGGGCCGATACGGCGCCTCTACGCCGAGTTGAACGCTCGGGGCCACGCCCATTCAGTCGAGTGCTGGACTGGTGAGCGCCTCGTCGGAGGCCTCTACGGCGTCACCCTCGGCGGGGCGTTCTTCGGCGAGAGCATGTTCAGCCGCGAGCGCGACGCCTCGAAGGTGGCCCTGGTGCATCTGGTGGCGCGGCTCAAGCGCGGCGGATGGCGGCTGCTGGACGCGCAGTTCCTGACCGCGCACCTCACCCAGTTCGGGGCCGTGGAGACGCCGCAGGCCACCTACCTTGAGCTATTGACGACGGCACGGGAGGTCCGCCCCGACACACGGTCGCTGTTCGAGCCGATGACCGGCCCGGAGGCCGTGTTCTACGCCCTGCAGCCGACCACCCAGGCGTCATAGATCGGGTGCTGCAGCCCGCTGACGGCGGGCGCTGAAGCGAACATCCAGCCGCGGAATATCTGGCGGGGCTCCGATGCCTGCAGGACCCCCCGCGGCTGAAGGCTGACCTCCAGATAGGCGATCGAGTCCTCGACCAGTTCATCTGACGCGGAGACCTCGCAGGCCCGGGCTGTGAAGATCAGGGTCTTCTGGAAGCGAACCGGGCGACCGCCGACCTCGACCTCGAACCGCATCGTTTCGGCGGTGATCTTGTCCACGGCCTCGACAATGGCGACGCGTCGCCGCTGACGGCGTCCGGGAGGGGCCGCCGGTTCGGTCGGGACCTCGACGCGCTCCTCCGTCTCCTCCTCCGCGTCCTCGACCTCATCCTCTTCGTTCGACGGCTCTTCTGCGATGACGATCACCGGAGCCGGCGGCGTTATGGCGACGGGCCGGGCCGGCGCGGGCTCCGCCTCGGGAGCCGGCTCCTGCGGCACGGGTTGCGCAGGCGGCGCCGGCGGTGTCGGCTGGCGGTTCAGCTCGGCGGTCGGGTTCTGCACCGGCTGGGCGTCCTGCGGCAGGTCATTCAGCGCCGAGGCGACCACCGCGCCCGACGCGAGCAGCGCCACGGCGGTGAAGCCGGCCACGATCGCCCCCTTGCGGGTCATTCCGGCCGCCACGCTTCGTAGTCGCCGGTGGCGGCGGGACGCCGGCCCTCGGCGGCGAGCGACCCCTGCGGCCGCCAGGCCATGGGGGTGCCGGTCAGGTTCGGCAGGTGATCCTTCTCCCACGACCGTCGCGGCAGCGGATGCTCGGTGGGCGGTTCGTCGTAGGTGTAGTGCAGCCAGCCGTGCCAGTCGGGCGGCACCTTCGAGGCGTCGGCGTAGCCGTTGTAGACCACCCAACGGCGGCGGCGGCCGTCATAGCTGGTGGTGTCGCGCGACTGATAATACCGGTTTCCGAACTCGTCGGTGCCGACCGGCTCGCCGCGCTTGGCGATCGTGAACAGCGTGCCGAGGGTCGCGCCGCTGGTCCAGCCGAAGATCTTGCCTAGCACGTCGGAAATCCACTCATTCAGGTCGCGCAGGGAGGCTGGCGACGTCGACGCGATCATAGAAAGCTCCGGGCGACCCGTCCAGCGTGGCGCGGCGTCATCGCAACTCAACATCTTGGGGGTAACCTCACCTCGAGACGCCAGATTTATTGCGAAAGCCGCAAGGAGGGCTAGCATCGGCTCCAGCCTCGTCGAGACCGTCGCATGCGCCCGCCGTTCCGCTTCGCCCTGCTTGCCGCCCTTGCCCGTCGTTCCCGGCGCGAGATCGAACGCGCGGACCGGCTCACCACGGTCCGCGCTCCGGAAAACTGGCCCGACGCCCAGGTCGAGGCATGGCTGGACTGGGCCGAGGCGGAGGGCTTCGATCTGGGCGGGGACGACCCGTTGGCCGAGGCCGCCGGCCGCTTCGCCGGGCAGCTGGGACTAGAAGGCGCGGCGGCGGACGAAGTCAGGGCGACGCTGCTGCTGGGCCTCGCAACACCCGCCGCGCCTGTCGCCACCGCGCCGGGCCGTCTGGATCTGTCCGATCCCGCCGCGGGCAAGCGGCTGAGCGACGAAATGGCCGTTCGCCGCGCCGCCAGGCTCGCCGCGAACGCCGTCGAGGCTGTCGCCGCCTCGCTCCACGCCGTCGCCGACGCAGTCAGCCGCTGCGAAGGGCCGCCGGGAGACTGCGCCGACCCCTCACGCAATCCGGCCCTGGCGCGCGCGGCCCTGGCGGCGCGCCGGACCGGCGCGACCGACGCCGACATCCTCCGCGCCATCGCCGGCGAGCCGTTCGAGGTTAGCCCCCTCGCCGCACCGATCCTCCCGCCGATGGTGGCTCTGGCGGACCGTGACCTGATCGCCGCCGGGGCGCCTGTCGCGGTTCAGGCCGCCGGGGCGGCGATGGACGGGGATCTGATCGTGACCTTCGAGGCCGAGGCCGCCGAGGCCCTGACGGAGATCTCGGCCGCACCCGCCGTGTTGCTGTCCCTGCCCATGCTGCATGCGCTCGCGGGCGAGCAGTTCGGCGCGGCGTTCTCCGCCATGGTGGGGCTGTGGTCGCAGGCCTACGCGGATGTTCCGTTCTCCCTCGGCCTGGGAGGCCTCGCCGACCTGGCGCTGTGCGGCGATTTCGAAGAGGCCGAGGCCCTGGCCGCCGATCTGGCGGAACTGGCGGCGGAGCATGGGGCGTCGTCGGGACTGTTCGTCGATGACGCGGAGGCGAGCCTGCGGCTGGGCCTGACGCCCCTGGCCGCGGCGGAGGTGTTCGAAACCCGCGACGGCGAGATGGCGCGGCGCCTGCGGCCCTCGCTGGCGCAGGCGATCATGGCGGCGGGCGGCGAGATCGAATCCGCCGAGCGCCATCTGCTGGGGCGAAGGACGCTGGCCGGGGCGCCCGGCGTCGACCACATGGCCCTTCGCGCCCGCGGCCTCACCGACCTGGAGCTGGAAGCGATCGAGACCGCGCTGGCCCAGGTGCAGCGGCTGGAAGACGCTTTCCGCGCCCCGGTCCTGGACGCGGGCTTTGTCCGGGACGTGCTGGGCGTCGAGGATGGCGGCGACGGCGAGCTCCTGATCCGCCTCGGCTTCACGCCGGACGCCGTGGCGGAGGCCCAGGCCTGGGCCTTCGGGCACGGCGACCTGTCCACCTGGGCCGACGCGCCGGAGATTCTCCGGCCGGTGCTGGCGGACCCCGCCGCCCTCGAGGTCCGGCTCCGCGGCATGCTTGAGGCCGCCAGCGCCGCGCCGGACACGGCGGCGACGCCGCTCGACTGGCGCGCCACCCCCGCCCAGGCTGTCCGCCTTCTCGGCGACGCGGCCCGCGCAGGACGCCGCGCCATACGTCTGCGGCGCGGCCCCGCCCCTTCCGGCCCGTTGCTGGACTTGCCGGAAGCCGAGGCGCCCCGCGAGCGCCGGCGGGAGCCTGAGACCCGGGCCGTGGAACGGGTGGTCGAAAAGGTCGTCGAGCGCGACCGCACGCGCCGCAAGCTCCCGGACCGCCGCAAGGGCTACATCCAGAAGGCCGCGGTGGGCGGCCACAAGGTCTACATCCACACCGGCGAGTACGACGACGGCGAGCTCGGCGAGATCTTCATCGACATGCACAAGGAAGGCGCCGCCTTCCGGTCCTTGATGAACAATTTCGCCATCGCGATCTCGATCGGCCTGCAGTACGGCGTGCCGCTGGACGAGTTCGTGGACGCCTTCGTCTTCACCCGGTTCGAGCCGGCGGGACGGGTCACCGGCAACGATTCCATCAAGTCGGCGACCTCGATCCTCGACTACATCTTCCGCGAGCTGGGCGTGTCCTATCTGGACCGTCACGAACTCGCCAACGCCGATCCCGAGGGGCTGAACGCGGACGGTCTCGGCGGCGGCGCAGGCGATGACGGCCCGCCCGAGGCGGTGCCGGCGGCGCGGTTCATCTCCAAGGGCTTTGCGCGGGGCGCGGCGCCGGACAATCTGGTCGTGCTGCCGTTCGGACAGAAGCGGGAGCCCCAACTGGCCGCGACCTCGGCCAGCGAAGCCACCGCCTGCCCGGAATGCGGCGACTTCTCGCTCCAGCATCGTGGCGCGGGCTGGATCTGCGACACCTGCGGCGCCGCCCCGTCCATGCAGGGATAATCAACGATTATCCGCCAGTGTGGCGTGGGACTTGCACCGCAGGGTGCGAGACACGGAGCCCGCCCATGAAGCCGATCCTGACCGCCGTCGTCATTCTCGCCACCGCCACAGCGGCCCTACCCGCCGTGGCCCAGAACGCGGGTCAGATCGCCCGGGTGCGCGGCGGCGCCAGCTGCGCCGGCTGCAACCTGTTCCAGGGCGATTTATCGGGCCTCCAGGCCCGGGGATTGAACCTGAACGGGGCGCGACTGAGGCAGGCCAACCTGAGCCTCGCCGTCATGAACCGCACGCGCTTCTCCAACGCCGACCTGCGCGACGTGGACGCCTATGGCGGCGTCTTCTCCGGCTCCAGTTTCGCCGGCGCGAACCTGACCAACGCCAGCTTCGTCGGGGCCTATCTGGACGGCGCGAATTTCAGCGGCGCGACCCTCAGCGGGACGAATTTCGCGGGCGCTTCGCTCGAGCGGGCCACGGGCTTGAGCCAGAGCCGCCTCAATCAGGCGTGCGGCGACGAGGCCACCCAGCTGCCGGCCGGCCTGACCATCCCACACTGCTGATCCGGTCCCGACGCCGCCCTGCACCTTACCGCGATTTAAGTAGGGTTTGCCGGGGTTTGAAGGCAGAACAGCAACGTGACCCAGATCGCTTCGCCCCTGATCCGCCGCCTCACAACCGCCAGTCTGGCCGCGGGCGCCGCCATGGCCGCCCTGATGGCCACGCCGGCCGCGGCCGAGATTCGGCTGCAGTACGGGCTCCAGGATCGCGACGTGGCGCGGATGGTCTCGCTGGGCGGCTCCTGCAACCGATGCGAACTGTCCGGCCGGGACCTGACCGGAGCCGCCTTCCATGGCGCGACCTTCACCAACGCCACCCTGGTCGGGTCCGACCTGCGCGGGGCCGAACTGATGGGCTCCAACTTCTCCGGCAGCGACTTCAGCCGCGCCGACCTGGACGGCGCGACGCTGGTGGGCGCGAATTTCACCGACTCGGACTTCAGCCGCGCCAGCCTGTCCGGCGTCGATGCTTCGGGGGCGACGATGGTTCGCACCCGGTTCGCCAACGCCGACCTGTCGGGCGCGCAGCTGGTCAGCGTCAACCTGAACGGCGCAATCCTGAGCGGATCCGATGTCAGCGGCGCCGAGATGGTGGCGGTGACCCTGGCCAATGTCAGCGCGCGCGGCACGGACTTTTCAGGGTCCGACATCAGCATGTCGAACCTGTCCAACGGCGACTTCCGCGGGGCTGACTTCTCGGGCGCGACGCTGAACGGGGCGCGGCTGACCGGCGGCTCCTTCGTCGGCGCGGACTTCGAGGACGCCGAGATGAATCGGGCCGACATCCGCGGCACGGACCTCTCGCGCACGCACGGGCTGACCCAGGAGCAGGTCGGGCGGGCCTGTGGCGACGCCGGCACCCGCCTGCCCCGCAATCTGAGCGCCCGGGCGTGCCGGGTCTCGAGCCTGCGGATCACGCCGCCCCGGCCGCCCGCCCCGCCGACTCCGCCCCGCCGCCGCAACCTCGTGGTCGCCAGCAGCGACTAGAAATCCAGGCCCCGCTCCGGCGGGGCCTTTTTCGTTCAGCCCTTCAGCGGCAGGGCCGGACGGATGTGCAGTTCCTTGTACTGGCGCTCGGCCGCATCCGACGGCGCGCTCATCAGCAGATCCTGGCCCTGCTGATTCAGCGGGAAGGCGATGACCTCGCGGATGGCGGTTTCGCCGGCCAGCAGCATGACGATGCGGTCGATGCCGGGGGCCAAGCCGCCGTGCGGGGGCGCGCCGTAGCGGAAGGCGTTGAGCATGCCGCCGAACTGGTCCTCGACCACCGAAGCGTCGTAGCCGGCGATCTCGAAGGCCTTGAGCATGATCTCGGCCTTATGGTTCCGGATCGCGCCCGAGCACAGCTCATAGCCATTGCAGACGATGTCGTACTGGTAGGCGAGGATATCGAGCGGGTCCTTGGTCTCCAGCGCCTCCAGCTCGCCCTGCGGCATCGAGAAGGGGTTGTGCGAGAAGTCGACCTTCTTCTCTTCCTCCGACCATTCGAACATCGGGAAGTCGACGATCCAGCAGAAGCGGAATTCGTCGTCGGAAATCAGGTTGAGGTCCTGGCCCAGCTTGATGCGGGCGTTGGCGGCGAACTTGTGGAACACGCCCGGGTCGCCGGCGGCGAAGAAGGCGGCGTCGCCCTGCCCCATGCCCAGCGCCTTCATCAGGCCGTCGGTCGCCTCGGCGCCGAGGTTTTTGGCGATCGGACCACCCCAGGCGCCCTGGTCCTCGGACCAGAAGATGTAGCCGAGGCCCGGCTGGCCCTCGCCCTGGGCCCAGGAGTTCATGCGATCGCAGAAGGCGCGGCTGCCGCCCTTGGGCGCGGGGATGCCCCACACCGCGTTCTTCGTGTCGGCCGCGAGGATCTTGCTGAACAGTCCGAAGCCGCCGTCGCGGAAATGCACCGAGACGTCCTGCATCTCTATCGGATTGCGCAGGTCCGGCTTGTCGGTGCCGTACTTCGCCATGCTGTCCCGATAGGGGATGCGCACGAAGGGATAGGGGTCGACCTTCTTGCCATCGGCGAACTCCTCGAACACGCCGTGCATGACGGGCTCGATGGCAGCGAAAACATCCTCTTGCGTGACGAAGCTCATCTCGACGTCGAGCTGGTAGAACTCCAGCGAGCGGTCGGCGCGCAGGTCCTCGTCGCGGAAGCAGGGAGCGATCTGGAAATAGCGGTCGAAGCCCGAGACCATCAGCAGCTGCTTGAACTGTTGCGGGGCCTGCGGCAGGGCGTAGAACTTGCCCGGATGCAGGCGAGACGGGACCAGGAAGTCGCGCGCGCCTTCCGGCGACGACGCAGTCAGGATCGGGGTCTGGTACTCGAGGAACCCCTGCCCGACCATGCGCTGGCGGATCGAGGAGATGACCTTCGAGCGCAGCACGATGTTCCGGTGCAGGGTCTCGCGGCGCAGGTCGAGGTAGCGGTGCTTGAGGCGAATGTCCTCGGGGTATTCCGGCTCGCCGAAGACCGGCAGCGGCAGTTCGGCGGCCTCGGACAGCACCTCGACCGACAGGACCCGTATCTCGATCTCGCCGGTCGGCAGGTTCGGGTTCACCACCGAGGCTTCGCGGGCGACGACCTCGCCGTCGATGCGGATGACGCTTTCGGCGCGGATGCGCTCGACCGCCTCGAAACCGGGCGTCTCCGGGTGCAGCACCAGCTGGGTCAGGCCGTAGTGGTCGCGCAGGTCCACGAACAGCAGGCCGCCGTGGTCGCGCTTGCGGTGCACCCAGCCGGACAGGCGGACATTGGAGCCCGCGTCGGCCAAACGGAGGGCGCCGCAGGTGTGGGAGCGGTAGGCGTGCATGGTCGGTTCGTCTTGGAATACGGGCCGGGGAGGCCTCAAATCGGGAGGCCGGAAGGGCGCATTATCCCCCCCGAAAGTCAAGGTTCACCGGGCCGGGATGGTCGAGATGGCAGGGTGGCGCCCGAAAAATGCAATCCGCTCATATGAAGTTGTCAAAGACCGCCGCGACCCGATTTCAGGAAGTGTGGCCGACGGATGCGTCAGTTTCGGTCGCAGGCGCGGCGGCGGGGCGGTCGTCCATTGCTTTCCATGGACTTTCCGGCGAGCGGGACCTCAAGGCGGGACACGCCTGATACAAGCGATCGGTTGGACCGACCTTCGCCCGGCGCGGACCAGGGGTACGGGATGACAGGGTTCAGGGGTACGGGATGGCAGGGTTTGGCAGCCCGGGAACGTCGTGTTCCGGCGTCCACAGGCCCGGCGGCTTGTCCACCGCGGGGAGCGGAACCCGGACGCGGGTCTGCTATGGTGGACGCAATGACCGCCCGCCCCTCGCCTCCCGACCAGATGCGCCTGCCGCTGCAGCGCGACCTGCCCGAGGGGGCCGAAGGGTTCGTGGTCTCGGATTGCAACCGCTTGGCCCATGCGGCGCTGGCCGATTGGCCGAACCTGATCGGCGGGGTGATGGCGATCTGCGGGCCGGAAGGCTGCGGCAAGAGCCGGCTGGGGCAGATCTGGGCCGAGCGGGTCGGCGCCGTGGCGCTGCATGGAGCCGAGGCGGCGCTGATCGACCCACTGGAGCTGGAGGGCCGGCCCGTCCTGCTCGACGACGCCATGGGGGTCGACGACGAGACCCTGTTCCACCTGATCAACCTGGCCCAGGCGCCCGGCGGGGCCCTGCTGCTGATTTCGTGCGAACCGCCGTCAGGGTGGACGGCCGCCCTGCCCGACCTGCGCTCGCGGCTGGACGCGATCCGGACCGTTCCGGTCGAGGCGCCCGACGACGTGGTGCTGGCCGCCATGCTGGAGGCGCGCTTCGCCGAACGGGGCATTCGCCCGGCCAGGGACGTGATCCCTTACCTGCTGCGGCGGATCGACCGGTCGGCGGCGGCTGCCGAAGCGATGGCGGAGCGGCTGGATGCGATGCACCGGCCTGTGACGCGGGCGCTGGCGCGGGCGGTGGTGGAAGGAGCGGACGAGAGCGGGGAGTTGTTCGGCCGGCGCTCCGAAGACGCTCCTTAACGACCCGTTCAGCGTCGGTTCAGGGCGGCGCGAGCAGAATTCCGGTCTTGTCGGGTCTCACGTCGCGGGCTCCGATGAAAGACGACCCGCGGCTCCAGACGAAGGAGACGTTCAGATGCTGAAGCCCCTGATGATCGGCGCCCTGTCGCTGGCCACCCTGGCCGCGCCGATGGCCGCCTCGGCTCAGGACTGGCGCCGCGGCGACCGCGACCGGGACGGACGTTATGAGCGCTGGGAGCGCCGCGCCGACCAGAATCGCTGGGACGGCCGCCGCTATACCGACCGCGAACGCTATCGCGACTGGCGACGCGGCCAGCGCGACCAGTGGCGCGACAGCCGCCGCTATGGGCCGCCCTACGGCAACGCCTGGGGCCACCGCCGATGGTATCGCGGCGCCGTGATTCCCTACGACTATCGCCGCAGCTGGTACGTCCGCGACTACCGCCGCTACGGCTGGGCTCCCCCGCCGCGCGGCTACGGCTACTACCGGACGGACACCGGCGACGTGGTGGTGGCCGCGATCGCGACCGGGGTGATCCTGTCGCTGCTGGATTGAGGTAGCGCGCGTCGTCTCCTCCCTGTCGCGAAGCGATGGGGAGGTGGCGCGGCGCGAATACGCGCCGTGACGGAGGGGCGTTCAGGTGCGCCGGTGCTCCGGTCGGCGCCCCTCCACCGCTTCGCGGTCCCCCTCCCCATTCGCTACGCGAACAGGGAGGAGACGATATCTAAAGCCCCAGCTTCGCCTTCAGGATGTCGTTCACCGCCGCCGGGTTGGCCTTGCCGCCGGTGGCCTTCATGACCTGGCCGACGAACCAGCCGATGGCCTGGGGCTTTTCGGCCACCGCCGCCGCCTTGTCGGGATTGGCGGCGATGATCTCGTCCACGGCCTTCTCGATGGCGCCGGTGTCGGTGACCTGTTTGAGGCCGTGCTTCTCGACGACCTCGGCCGGGCCGCCCTCGCCGTTCCAGACGTAGTCGAAGACCTCCTTGGCGATCTTCGAGGAGATGACGCCGGTCTCGATCAGCTCGACCAGCTGGGCCACATGAGCGGCCGGCAGCGGGCATTCGGAGAAGTCCTTGCCGTCCGCGGTCAGGCGGGCCGACAGCTCATTCGTCACCCAGTTGGCGACCAGCTTGGCGTCCCTGCCCTTGGCGGCGGCTTCGAAATAGTCGGCCTTGGCCTGCTCGGAGATCAGCACCACGGCGTCGTATTGCGACAGGCCGTACTGACTCATCAGGCGGCGGCGCTTCTCGTCGGGCAGTTCCGGCAGAGACGCCTTGATCTCGTCGATCCACGCCTGTTCCAATTCGAGGGGCAGCAGGTCGGGATCGGGGAAGTAGCGATAGTCCATCGCCTCTTCCTTGGAGCGCATCGAGCGGGTTTCGCCGGCGGTCGGATCGTACAGCCGGGTCTCCTGGTCGATCTTGCCCCCGTCCTCGAGGATTTCGATCTGGCGCCGGGCTTCGTAGTTGATGGCCTGGCTGATGAAGCGGAACGAGTTGACGTTCTTGATCTCGCAGCGCGTGCCGAGGTGGCTGAAATCGCCGGTCGCCTTGAACTTCTCGTACTGGCCCTCGCGGCAGACCGAGACGTTGACGTCGGCGCGCAGGTTGCCCTTCTCCATGTCGCCGTCGCAGGTGCCGAGATAGATCAGGATGGTCCTGATCTTCTTGACGTAGGCCACCGCCTCTTCCGGCGAGCGGATGTCCGGCCGGGAGACGATCTCCATCAGGGCCGTGCCCGCGCGGTTGAGGTCGACGTAGGATTCGGTAGGCGACAGGTCGTGGATCAGCTTGCCGGCGTCCTGCTCCAGATGCAGGCGCTCGATGCCGACGTTGAAGAAGGAGCCGTCCTCGGCCTCGACCTCGACGACGCCCTCGCCGACGATCGGGTGGTAGAGCTGGCTGATCTGATAGCCGGTCGGCAGGTCGGGGTAGAAATAGTTCTTGCGGTCGAACTGGCTGCGTTTGTTGATTTGCGCGTTGAGGCCGAGGCCGGTGCGGACGGCCTGTTCGACGCAGAATTTGTTCAGCACCGGCAGCATGCCGGGGAAGCCGGCGTCGACCAGCGACACCTGCTCGTTCGGCCCCGCGCCGAAGCCAACGGCGGCGCCGGAGAACAGCTTGGCCTTCGACGCCACCTGGGCGTGGATCTCCAGCCCCATGACGATTTCCCAGGCGCCGGTGCGGCCCTGGATGAGTTTGGTTTCAGTCATTCTGCGTCGTCCATGAGCGCCAAGGGGTCAAGATCGCCCAAGTCCTCGATCAGTTCTTCTTCGTGGTCCCACCGGCAAACTGACGCCGAACCCGGTACGGCGACCAACAGGTCGCCATGACCATTGCCAGCCAAGGCGACGGCGTTGGGCGGGAAACCATGCCATTTGCGGGCTTCCCCGGTCTCGTACCTAACGTCGTTCGCCGTCCGGCCAGCCCGTTTGCGATCTGAATCGTCCCACACCGGGTAGACCTGCCAATCTTCGCCGCCCAGTTCAAACTCCCCGCCGTTCAGGCGCTCCAGCGCGCATCGCCACGCGGCGGGGAATACGAAATCCAGCGCGTGTTCGGCGGCGGCAATACGCCCAGGGTCGACCGGAAAAGGCATGGCTCACCACCACTTCTCAGGCTTGGCCGTGAAGCCCGCTGCGTCTTCCAGCGCGCTGGCGACCTGGAACACGGTCGCCTCGTCCAGCGCCTTGCCGATGACTTGAAGGCCCAGCGGCAGGCCACCGCTGTCGACGCCGGCGGGCACCGAGATGCCCGGCAGGCCGGCGAGGTTGGCGGTGACGGTGAAGATGTCGTTCAGGTACATCTGCAGCGGGTCGATCTGCTTGTCGCCGAGGGCGAAGGCGGCCGACGGCGTCGACGGCGTCAGGATGGCGTCGACCTTGTCCCAGACGGCGTCGAAATCCATGGCGATGCGGCGGCGGACCTTGAGCGCGCGGACGTAATAGGCGTCGTAGAATCCGGCCGACAGGACGTAGGCGCCGATGGTCAGGCGGCGCTGGACCTCCTTGCCGAAGCCCTCGGCCCGGCTGGTCTCGTAGAGGTCGGTCAGCGATTTCGCATCCGTCGCGCGATGGCCGAAGCGCATGCCGTCGTAGCGGGCCAAGTTGGACGAGGCCTCGGCCGGGGCGATGATGTAATAGGCCGGCAGGGCGTATTTGGTGTGCGGCAGGCTGATCTCGACGATCTCGGCCCCGGCGGCCTTGAGCCACTGGACGCCCTGATCCCACAGCGCCTGGATTTCGGCGGGCATGCCGTCGACGACGTATTCCTTCGGCACGCCGATGCGCAGGCCCTTGACGCCTTTGCCGAGCGATTGCGTCCAGTCCGGCGTCTCGACGTCGAGGCTGGTCGAGTCCTTGGGATCGAAGGAGCACATCGAACGCAGCAGGATGGCGGCGTCCTCGACGGTCTTGGTGATCGGGCCGGCCTGGTCCAGCGAGCTGGCGAAGGCGACCATGCCGAAGCGGCTGGCGCGGCCGTAGGTCGGCTTGACCCCGACCGTGCCGGTGAAGGCGGCGGGCTGGCGGATCGAGCCGCCGGTGTCCGAGGCGGTGGCGGCGAGGCAGAGGTCGCCGGCGACGGCCGAGGCCGAACCGCCCGAACTGCCGCCCGGGGTCAGGTCGGCGTTGGAGGCGCTGGACTTCCACGGGTTGACCACGGGGCCGAAGGCGCTGGTCTCGTTGGACGAGCCCATGGCGAACTCGTCCATGTTCAGCTTGCCGAGCATGACCGCGCCGTCGCGCCACAGATTGGCGGTGACGGTGGACTCATAGGGCGGGACGAAGCCCTTCAGCATGTTGGAGCCGGCGGTGGTCTGGACGCCGTCGGTGCAGAACAGGTCCTTGATGCCCAGCGGCGCGCCTTCCAGCGGGCCGCCCTCGCCTTTCGCGATGCGGGCGTCGGCGGCGCGGGCCATGTCCAGCGCCTTGTCCGTGGTCTGGACGACGTAGGCGTTCAGGCGCGGATTGGCGGCGTCGATGTTGGCGACGAAGGCGCGGGTGATCTCTTCGGAAGAGAAGGATTTCGCCTTGAGGCCATCGAGGGCGGCCTTGAGGGTGAGTCTGGTCAGGTCGGACATGGCTTACTCGACCACCTTCGGGACCACGAAGAAGCCGTCGGCGGATTTCGGGGCGTTGGACAGCACGTCGCCGACCTTGCCGCCGTCGGTGACCACGTCGTCGCGCAGGCGCATCGGCTGGTGGACATTGGAGGTCATCGGCTCGACGCCGTCGACGTCGACCTCGTTGAGCTGCTCGATCCAGGCGAGGATGCCGTTCAGCTCGGCCGCGAGCGGTTCGAGCCGGTCCTCGGGGGTCTTGATGCGGGCGAGGTGCGCCACGCGGCGCACGGTCGCGGCGTCGATGGCCATGCGGCCCTCCAATTGCCAAACCAGAACCGGCGGGATTAGCGGCCCGGCCCCGGTTTCACAAGGATTCAGACGTCGCGGGGCGGCTATTGCGCGGGGGTGACCGTCACTTCGGTCGGGGCGGAGCCGTCGGCGGCGATGGGCCAGCCGACGATGACGCGGCGGGTGCGATCGCCGATGGTCGTCGTCGCCTCGTCCATGACGCTCTCGCGGAGCTCGAGATCGACCCGGCCGGCGCGCTCGGACAGGATGCGGTAGTCGAGGACGTCGCCGATGCGGAACACGCGCCAGCCCTCGGCCGGGTCCTGGAAGAAGGCGATGTGGGTGTAGAGGCCGTTCATCGCCGGGTCGCCGCCGGCGGTGGCGAACAGTTTGGCGGCGACGGGCCCCTGCCCCGCCAGTTCGTCGAGCCGGACCACGGCGGCGGCCTCCTGCACGGCGGCGTCGGTCTCGGGCGTGAGCACGGCGGCGGGACCGGAGGCGGCCAGCGGCGCCACGGCGGCGGCCGGCGCGGGCTGCTCGGCGGGCGGCACGGCCTCCTTGCGGCTTTCGACCCCGGTGTCGCAGGCGGCGAGCCCTATCAGGGCGGTGAGGAACAATAGCGGCTTCATCGGACGACCCTCCTCGTCAAACGCGGGCGAAGCTTTGCACTTTGACACGGCGACGCGCCAGTCCTACCGGCAGGCGGTGACCGTCATGACCCTCGAAGAGCTCGCCGCCTCGACCCCGCCCGGCACGCCGTGGCTGGGACTGGACCTCGGCGAAAAGACCATCGGTGTGGCGGCCTCGGACGCCACCCGGATGATCGCCAGTCCGCTGGTGCTGATCCGCAAGACGAAGTTCACCGACGACGCCAACGCCGTCCTGAAGCTGATGGATGGACGCAAGGCGTCGGCACTGGTCATCGGGCTGCCGCTGAACATGGACGGCACCGAGGGGCCGCGGGCCCAGTCGTGCCGGGCCTTCGCGCGCAACCTGCAGCGCATCCGCGAGACGCCCGTGACCTTCCAGGACGAGCGGCTGTCGACCAGCGCGGTCGAGCGATTCCTGATCGAAGACCTGGACCTCAACCGCAAGCGCCGCGCCAATGTCATCGACCGGACCGCCGCCGCCTGGATCCTGCAGGGGGCGCTGGACCGGCTGAGGGGCGCCGCCGCCCGATGAACGGACTGCTCGCCGGCATCGTGCCGGTCTTCGCCATGATCGCCCTCGGCTGGGGCCTGAAGGTGAGGGGCATGTTGACCGATGACGGCTGGCGGGCGGTCGAGCGGCTGACCTATTTCATCTTCTATCCGGCCTTCCTCATCCCGGCGGTGTGGGGCGCGGACTTCAGCGCGGGCACGGCCGGGCCGGTGGCGCTCAGCACCATCGGCGTGTCGTTCGCGGTGGCCCTGGCGACGCTGGCGGCCAAGCCGGTGATCCGGATCAGCGATCCGGGCTTCACCAGCGTGTTCCAGGGAGTCATCCGCTGGAACGGCTTCGTCTTCCTGCCGGTGGCGGGATCGGTGTTCGGAGAGGCGGGGCTGGGCACGGCGGCGGTGGCGTTCGGGGTGCTGGCGCCGGCGCTGAACGTCATCTGCGTGCTGGCCCTGGCGAAGTGGGGCGCGGGCCAGGGCGGCGGATGGCGGCTGGCGCTGCGCTCGCTGGGACGCAATCCGATCATCTGGGCCTGCGGCGTCGGGGCGCTGCTGAACCTGAGCGGACTGGAACCGCATCCGATCCTGGAGGGCGTGTTCGGCATGATGGGGCCGGGCGCCATCGCGCTCGGGCTGATCACGGCCGGGGCGGGGCTGAGCTTCCGCTACGCCGCCGGGCGGCCGGTGATGATCGCGGCGATCTCGGCGATCAAACTGCTGCTGCTGCCGGTGGCCATGTACTACGTCTGCGGCTGGCTGGGCGGAGACCGGACGGCGCAGGGGATCGCCTTGCTGGCGGGCGCGGCTCCGGGCGCGGCGGCCTCCTATGTGCTGGCCCGGCAGATGGGCGGGGACGCGCCGCTGATGGCCGGCGTGGTCGCCTTCACCACGGTCGCCAGCGCCGCCACCATCCCGTTGTTGCTCGCGGCCTTCCGTTTCCTGTGAGTCCGCCCTATAGCCGGGCCTCGATGACCCAGCCCGCCGCCGTCACCGACCTGATCCACGAGCGGCTGGCGCCGTTCCCCCGCGACCATTTCCTGTCCGCAGGCGATCTGAACGCCGCGACGGTCCCGCCGCTGCTGGACCTCGCCGACGCCTTCGTCGACTTCAACCGGCAATCCTCGAAGTCGCTCGACCTGATGCGCGGGCGCACGGTCATGAACCTGTTCTTCGAGAGCTCGACGCGGACCAGCGCCTCCTTCGAGATCGCGGCCAAGCGGCTGGGCGCCGATGTAACGGCGCTGTCGCCCCGCACCTCGTCGGTGACCAAGGGCGAGACCCTGATCGACACGGCGGCGACGCTGAACGCCATGAAGCCAGATGTGCTGGTGGTGCGCCACTCGGCCTCGGGCGCGGCGGCCCTGCTGTCGCAGAAGGTCGGCTGCGCGGTGGTCAACGCCGGCGACGGACGCCACGAGCATCCGACCCAGGCGCTGCTGGACCTGCTGAGCCTGCGCCGGGCCTTCGGGGACGTCGGGGGACTGAGCGTGGCGATCTGCGGCGACATCGCCCACAGCCGGGTGGCGCGGTCGA
This sequence comes from Brevundimonas sp. LjRoot202, assembly GCF_964253355.1. Taxonomy (NCBI): domain Bacteria; kingdom Pseudomonadati; phylum Pseudomonadota; class Alphaproteobacteria; order Caulobacterales; family Caulobacteraceae; genus Brevundimonas; species Brevundimonas sp. LjRoot202. The sequence goes on from NZ_CAXUQW020000001.1 coordinate 575,945, forward strand.
ACGTGGCGCTCTTGTCGATGATGGGGGCGCGGGTGCGTCTGATCGGGCCGCCGACGCTGGTGCCCGGCGACGCCGACCGCTGGGGCTGCGAGGTGTTCCACGACATGCGCGAGGGACTGCGCGGCTGCGACGTGGTGATGATGCTTCGGCTGCAGTTGGAGCGGATGGAAGGGGCGCTGGTCCCCTCGACCCGCGAGTATTTCCGCTTCTGGGGTCTGGACCGCGAGAAGCTGGCCTGGGCGAAGCCGGGAGCCAAGGTGATGCACCCGGGGCCGATGAACCGCGGCGTGGAGATCGATTCGGACGTGGCCGACGACCTGACCGTCTCGCTGATCCAGGATCAGGTCGAGATGGGCGTGGCGGCGCGGATGGCGGTGCTCGCGGCCCTGTCGGCGCGGCGCGAGGGAGCCGGGGCATGAGCGCGATCGTGATCCTCAACGCGCGGCTGCTCGACCCCGCGAGCGACTATGACGGCCCCGGCGCGGTGCTGGTCGAGGACGGGCGCATCGTCGAGGTCATCCATGGCGGCGGAGCCGCAGCGCCGGCGGGGATCGATACCGTCGACGCACAGGGCCTGTGCCTGTCGCCCGGCCTGATCGACATCCGGGTCAAGACCGGCGAGCCGGGCGCGGAGCCCAAGGAGACGCTGAAGTCGGCCTCGCTTTCGGCGGCGGCGGGCGGGGTGACGACCATCGTCATCCAGCCGGACACCGATCCGGCCATCGACGATCCGGCCATGATCGAATTCATCCAGCGGCGCGGGGCGGCCCTGGGACTGATCAATGTGCGGGCGGCGGGCGCGGCGACCATGGGTCGCGACGGCGCCAAGATGGCCGAGATCGGCCTGATGGACGAGGCCGGGGCGCTGTATTTCACCGACGTGGACCGGGTCATCGCCAACACCCGAATGTTGCAGCGGGTGATGAGCTATGCGGCCACGTTCAACGCCCTGATCTCCTGCCGCCCGGCCGAGCCGTGGCTGAACGAGGGGGCGGTGGCGACCTCGGGCGAACTGGCCACGCGGCTGGGTCTGTCGTCGGCCCCCGCCATCGCCGAACGCATCCAACTGGAGCGCGACCTGGCCCTGGTCGAACAGACCGGGGCGCGCTTCCTGGTCGACCAGATTTCGACCGAGGGGGCGCTGGAGACGCTGGCGCGAGCCCGGGCCAAGGGGCTGGAGGTCGCAGCCTCGGTGTCGATCAACCACCTGTGCTTCAACGAGATCGACATCGGCGACTACCGGACCTTCTACCGGATGGACCCGCCGCTGCGGCCCGAGAGCGACCGGCAGGCGCTGATCGAGGCTGTGCGCGATGGCCTGATCGACGCCATCACCTCGGCCCACGCGCCGGCCCCGGCGGAGGACAAGCGCCGCCCGTTCGCCGAGGCGACCCCGGGGGCCGTGGGTCTCGAGACCCTGCTGCCCGCGGCGCTGTCGCTGCACCATGAGGACGGGCTGGACCTGCTGGACGTGTTGCGCCCGCTGACCCACGGCCCGGCGACCCTTCTGGGGCTCGAGGCCGGGGTGCTGGCGCAAGGCGCGCCGGCCGACCTGATGCTGTTCGACCCGGGCGCGCCGGTGGTGATCGACGCCGACGCCCTGAAGTCCAAGTCGAAGAACTCGCCGTTCGACGGACGCCGTCTGCAAGGCAAGGTCTTGCTCACCGTCGTCGGCGGACGCATCGTTCACGACGCACGCTAAAGGGGAGCGAATCAGTTGCAGGATCTGGTCGGCCCGACTCTGGGGACGCTCGCGCTGGCCGCTGCGGGTGGATACCTGCTGGGCTCCATCCCGTTCGGGGTGATCCTGACCCGCGCCGCCGGGGCCGGCGACGTGCGCAACATCGGCTCGGGCAATATCGGCGCGACCAATGTGCTGCGCACCGGCCGCAAGGACCTGGCCATCGCCACCCTGCTGCTCGACGCCGGCAAAGGGGCGGCGGCGCTGCTGCTGGCGCGCTACCTTTTTCCCGGCGTGCCGGCCATAGCGGCCGTTGCGGGGGGCGCGGCCTTCCTGGGCCATCTGTTCCCGGTCTGGCTGGGGTTCAAGGGCGGCAAGGGGGTGGCGACCTTCTTCGGCCTGCTGATCGCCGCGGCGTGGCCGCTGGGTCTGCTGGCCGGAGCGACCTGGCTGATCGTCGCGGCCCTGTTCCGCATTTCCTCGCTGGCGGCGCTGGTCTCCTCGGCCGCCGCTCCGCTCTACGCCCTGCTGCCGCTGGCGGCGCTGGGCCTGCCCGCCCCGGCGCCGATCTTCGCGCTGGCGATCTTCACGGGCGTGCTGATCTGGGTGCGACACCATCAGAACATCGCCCGCCTGCTGAAGGGGACCGAACCCCGTATCGGCGCCGGGAAGGCGTGACGCCCCGGGCGCCGCTACCGGAGACGGAGCGGTTCGCCCGACTGCGACTGGCGCGCACCGACCGGATCGGTCCGGTCACCTTCAAACAGCTGCTGGATCGTTTCGGCGGCGCCGACCGCGCCATCGAGGCGCTGCCCGACCTGCTCCGGCGCGGCGGCGGCCATGGACACGACCTGCCGTCCGTCACCGACATCGAGGCTGAGATCGAGGCGGGGACCCGGCTCGGAGCGCGACTGATCGTGCTGGGCGATCCCGACTATCCGGAGTTGCTGGCCGCCGTGGATCCACCGCCGCCGCTGCTGTGGACACTCGGAGACGCGACTCTGATGGCACGGCCTTGCATCGCCGTCGTCGGGGCGCGGATCGCCTCGGCGGGCGGGCAACGGATCGCCCGGGGCCTGTCGCAGCAGCTGGGCGAGGCCGGGCATGTGGTGGTGTCCGGGCTGGCGCGCGGGATCGACGCCGCGGCCCATCTCGGCGCGCTGCCGACCGGGACGGTGGCCGTGCTGGGCGGCGGCGTCGACGACGTCTATCCGCCCGACAACGCCGACCTGTACCGCCAGATCGCCGAACAGGGCTGCATCGTCTCGGAGAGCCCGGTCGGGGCGCGGGCCCAGGCCAAGGACTTCCCGCGCCGCAACCGGATCATCTCGGGCCTGTCGCGCGGCGTCATCGTGGTCGAGGCCGAACTACGCTCCGGCTCGCTGATCACCGCCCGGCTGGCGGGCGACCAAGGTCGCGACGTCTTCGCCGTGCCGGGCTCGCCGCTGGACCCGAGGTCGCGCGGCCCGAACGAACTGCTGAGGCAGGGGGCGATCCTGTGCGAGGGCGTGGAGGACGTGGAGCGCGCCTTCTCCACCCTGCGCACCCTGCGCGAGCCGCCCGCCGACAATCCGTTCGCCGACGCGCCGGACGAGGTGGACGACGCCTTCCTCGAACGGGTCGCCGCCCTGCTGTCGCCGACGCCGACGCCGCGTGACGAACTGGCCCGGGCTCTGTCGGCGCCGGTCGGGATAGTGGCCGCCGCCCTGCTGGAACTGAGCCTCGCCGGCCGCGCCACCCTGCTGCCGGGAGGGCTGGTTTCCCTCTGATCCCGGCCCCGAATTCCGACGCCGATTGACAGCGACGCCCGCGCCAACCACGTTCCGCCCCCTTTCGAGCCCCCTTCAAGGCCCCCTCCCCGCATGAACCTCGTCGTCGTCGAGAGCCCCGCAAAGGCCAAGACCATCAACAAATACCTGGGCCCGGACTTCACCGTCCTGGCGTCCTACGGTCACGTCCGCGACCTGCCGTCGAAGGACGGCTCGGTGCTGCCTGACGACGATTTCGCCATGAGCTGGGAGGTCGACGCCCGCGCCTCCAAGCGGATGTCGGAGATCGCCGAAGCGGCCAAAAAGGCCGACCGCGTCATCCTGGCGACCGACCCCGACCGCGAGGGCGAGGCGATCAGCTGGCACGTGCTGGAGATCCTGACGAAGAAGAAGGCGCTCAAGGACACCCACGTCGAACGGGTCACCTTCAACGCCATCACCAAGAGCGCGGTGCTCGAGGCCATGGCCGCGCCGCGCCAGCTCGACATGGAGCTGGTCGAGGCCTACCTGGCCCGCCGGGCGCTGGACTATCTGGTCGGCTTCACCCTGTCGCCGGTGCTGTGGCGCAAGCTTCCGGGCGCGCGCTCGGCCGGGCGGGTGCAGTCCGTCGCGCTGCGCATCGTCGTCGATCGCGAGATGGAGATCGAGCGGTTCAAGCCGCAGGAGTACTGGTCGGTCGAGGCTGACCTGACCGCCGACAGCCCGCCGTTCACGACCCGTCTGGTCAAGCACGCCGGCAAGCGGGTGCAGCGGCTGGACATCGTCTCGGAAGCCATGGCCACGGCCGCGCGCGAGGCGATCAACGCCGGGTCTTTCACGATCAAGGCGATCGAGAAGAAGCCGGTCAAGCGCTCGCCCGCCCCGCCCTTCACCACCTCGACGCTGCAGCAGGAAGCGTCCCGCAAACTCGGCTTCACGGCCCAGCGCACCATGCAGGCGGCGCAGAAGCTGTATGAAGGCGTCGACGATACGGGCGGCCTGATCACCTATATGCGGACCGACGGCCTGTCTGTCAGCCCGGAGGGCATCGCCCAGGCGCGCGAGGTCATCGGCGACCGGTTCGGCCCCGCCTACGTCCCCGAGCAACCGCGCTACTACAAGACCAAGGTCAAGAACGCCCAGGAGGCGCACGAGGCCATCCGGCCGACCAACATGACCCGGGCTCCGGAAACGCTGCGGCTGGAGAGCGATCTGGCGCGGCTGTACGAACTGATCTGGAAGCGGATGGTCGCGAGCCAGATGGAGTCGGCGCGGCTGGACCGGACCACGGTCGAGGTCGAGACGCCTGACGGCCAGACCGGCCTGCGCGCCACCGGCCAGGTGGTCGCCTTCGACGGCTTCATGGCCGTCTATGAAGAGGGCCGCGACGACAAGCCGAAAGACGGCGCCGACGACGAGGACGACACCACCCGCCTGCCCACGCTGAAGGAAGGCGCGACCGCGAAGGTCGAGGCCATCCGCACCGACCAGCATTTCACCGAGCCGCCGCCGCGCTATTCGGAAGCGACCCTGGTCAAGAAGCTGGAAGAGCTGGGCATCGGACGGCCTTCGACCTACGCCTCGATCCTGACCACGTTGCGCGACCGCGAATACGTCCGCACCGACAAGAACCGCTTCTATCCCGAGGACAAGGGGCGGCTGGTCACGGCCTTCCTCGAACAGTTCTTCCGCAAATGGGTCGAGTACGACTTCACGGCGGCGCTGGAGACGCGGCTGGACGAGGTGTCGGCGGGCGATCTGAACTGGAAGGTGCTGCTGCGCGAGTTCTGGAGCGACTTCCACGCGGCCACGACGGCCGCCGGCGAACTGCGCACCACGGCCATTCTCGACGCCCTGAACGAGTCGCTGGGCCCGCACATCTTCCCGCAGAAGGAAGACGGCTCGGACCCGCGCGAATGCCCGCTTTGCCATCAGGGGCAACTGAGCCTGAAGACCAGCCGGTTCGGCGCCTTCATCGGCTGCTCGCGCTATCCGGACTGCAAATACACCCGACCGGTGGCGTCGCCTGACGCGGCCGAGGGCGGAGCGGACGGCGGCGACCGGGAGCTGGGTGTCGATCCGGTGACCGGCCAGCCGGTCAACCTGAAGATCGGACGCTTCGGTCCCTATGTGGAGACCACGCCGCCGGGCGAGGAGAAGCCGAAACGGTCGTCCTTGCCCAAGGGCTGGTCGCCGGCGTCGCTGTCGCTGGAGCAGGCGCTGCGGCTGCTGGCCCTGCCGCGAGAGGTCGGGACGCACCCGGAGGACGGCAAGCCGATCACGGCGGGCCTGGGCCGCTATGGACCGTTCGTGCAGCACGCCGGGACCTACGCCAACGTCGCCGACATCGACGAGGTGTTCGAGATCGGGCTGAACCGGGCCGTGGTGCTGCTGGCCGAGAAGCGGGCCGGCAAGTTCGCCGGACGCGGGGCGGCGACGGCGCCGCTGAAGGACCTCGGGGCGCACCCGGAGACGGGCGAGCCGATCCACGTCATGGCGGGCCGCTTCGGCCCCTATGTGAAGTCGGGCAAGATCAACGCCACCCTGCCCAAGGGTACGGCGCCGGAGGACCTGACGCTGGAGGACGCCCTGCCGCTGCTGGCGGCGCGGGCCGCGGCGGCGCCGAAGGCCAAGAAGGCGCCGGCGAAGAAGGCGGCCCCCAAGAAGCCGGCGGCGAAGAAGGCCGCGCCGAAGAAGCCGGCCGCGAAGAAGGCCAAGGCCTGATCAGGACTTGAGAAGCCGGTCTCTCGCCGCATTCAGGCGGGAGGCAAGGCCTTCGGTGCCGCCCTGGTCGGGGTGGGCGCGGGCCATCAGCCGCTTCCAGGCGGCGTTGATTTCCCGCGGCGTGGCGTCGGCGGAGACGCCGAGAAGCGAGCGCGCCTCGGCCGGGGTCATGGCCTCGGTGCGGGGCGCGGCTGCGGTTTGACGCGAGGCGATCGTCAGCCACAGGCCGGCGCCGGCCAAGGCGACGGCCGGCAGCCACGAACCGCGCGCGGCCAGCAGGACTCCCGCGGCGATCATCACGGCGCTGAACAGGGTGGCGGCGACGCGCCAGCCAGCCGCTTGGCCGCGGCGCTCGGTCTGGCGCCCCAGCCGGACCAGCGCCCAGACGGCGATGGCCGCCAGCGCCAGCCAGACGAGGCTCAAGACCTCACGCCGCCGCGTCCAGCGGCGCGTCCAGCTGGCCGCCGTCGAGGCCGAGCGCCAGCATCAGGTTGCGCAGCTCCTGGCGGGCGGCGACGTGGGCCAGAGACACGGCCACAGGGCGCACCTCGTTGGAGAGGTCCGCGACCGTCAGGCCGAACGGGAACAGTTCGCGGTAGATGACCCGGTCGCGCAGGCCGGGGCCGATGCGGAAGCCGACGCGGCGGGCCAGCTTCTCCATCCGCTCCTCGAGGCGCTGGCGGTTGCGGGCGGCGGCCACGGCCATGCGGTTGACCACCACGATCCAGTCGATGGCGGCGGCGCGGCCTTCGGTGACGGCGCGGTGCTTGCGCGCCTCCCAGACGCTCTCGGAGTAGATCGACGGCTTGAGCAGGTCGAGGGTGACCGGATCGACCTGACCGAGCAGGTCGAAGTCGACGAAGCTGTCGTTCATCGGGGTGACGATCTGGTCGGCGAGGCCGTGGGCGGTCCGCGACAGCAGGGTGTCGCCGCCGGGCGTGTCGATCAGGATGACCTCGGCCATGGCGCGCGCCTCGGCGAAGGCGGCGTCGAAGCGGGCCATCTGCACCGTCTCGTCGGCCCTCGCCAGCGCCTTGCCGTCGCCCATGTCGGGCTCGAGGGGCATGGGCAGGAGCTGGCCGTTGCCGGCCGTCCAGGCGGCGCGGTTGGCGAAGAACTTGGCCATGGAGCGCTGGCGCAGATCGAGATCGATGATCGCGACGGTCTTGCCGGCGTGGAGCAGGCCGCAGGCGATGTGGATGGCGAGGGTGGACTTGCCCGCCCCGCCCTTCTCGTTGCCGACGACGATGACCGTGGGGTCAGCCATGACTCTCGATGCCTCTGACGGCCGCCGACTCGAAGCGCGGCCTTGAGACGCCAGAATCGCCGGGCCGGGGCCCGCCGTCAACGGAGCGCCGGTCCGTGACTGTGGATGTGAGGCGCCGGCGCCTCAGGCGGTGCGGTGGCACCAGGGATCGTCGATCCCGGCCGCGGCGCAGACGGCGGCGGCGCCGGAGGCGGGCGCGCGCACCTTGAGGCGGGTCAGGCGACGTCCATCGACCTCGACAGCCTCGTAAACCGGCGTCAGGTCCTTGAGGTCGAGGCGCGCCCAAGCGGCCCGGGCGGCGGCCTCGCTGGAATAGGCGCCGATCTGGACCACGGCGTTCGCACTGGACGAGGCCTTCGGGCGCGGCGGCTGGGCGGGCCGGAGGCCGGTTTTCGCGGCGGCGGCGTCGAGACGGGCGGACACGTTCTGAACCACGGCCTCGGCCGCGGCCGGCGCTGCGGCGGCGACGAGGCGCGGCGCCTGATCCCCGGCCATGGCGCGCAGGCCGCCGTCACGGGCGTCCCAGAGGGCGTGCGGGTCCATCACCTGCACCTGCAAGGCAGGGCGCATGTCGTCCTCGGCCGCCGTGCCCCGGGCGGACGCCTCGACCGGCGCGGCCGTGGGATCGCGCTCGATCGGGACGGCGGCCACGGCCTCGGCCATGGACTCGAAGCGATGCGGATCGCTGTCGACCATGCCGCAGGCGGACAGGGTCGCGGCGGCCACACAGGCCAGCACTGGACGAAGGATGAGGCTCGGCGTCATAAGCGGCATACTGACGCGCCGGGCTTTGAAGCGCGGTTCACAAGCATGCTTAAGGCGAAAGGCCGTTTCGTTCACCATGGCCGATACTCCACTCATGGCCACTGTTCGCGCCGTCCCTGCCTTGCGCACCGTAATAAGCGCATGGAAGCGTCAGGGGTTCACTATCGGCTTCGTTCCGACCATGGGAGCGTTGCACGACGGTCACCTGGCCCTGGTGCGCGAGGCCGCCCGGCGGGCCGACCGCGTGGTCGCCAGCGTCTTCGTCAACCCGGCCCAGTTCGCGGCCCATGAGGACCTGGGCTCCTACCCCCGGAACGAGGCGCGCGACGCGGAACTGCTGGCCGGCGCGGGCTGCGCGCTGATGTATGCGCCCGCGGTCGAGGAGATGTATCCCGACGGCGCCACGACCACGATATCCGTCGGCGCCCCGGCCGAGGGACTGGAGGGAGCGTTCCGGCCGCAGATGTTCGGCGGGGTCGCTCTCGTCGTCGCCAAGCTGCTGAACCAGGTTCAGCCGGAGGTGGCCGTGTTCGGCGAGAAGGATTATCAACAGTTGATCGTCGTTCGACGAATGGTGCGCGATCTGGACATTCCGACCGAGATCGTCGGTTCGCCGACCATCCGCGACGACCACGGCCTCGCCCTGTCGTCGCGCAACGCCTACCTGTCAGAGGACCAGCTGGAGGTCGCCCGGCGGCTGAACGGCGTGCTCGCCGGAGCCGGCGTGGAAGCCGCGGCGGGCGGCTCCCTCCCCGGGATCGAGGCCGCAGCCCACGAGGCGCTGCTGCGGGCGGGCTTCAGCCATGTCGACTACGTCGCCGTCCGCCGGGCGGAGGACCTCGGCGCGTTCGAGGCCGGCGCCGTCGATGGACCGGCCCGCATCCTCGCCGCCGCCTGGCTGGGCAAGACCCGGCTGATCGACAATATGGCGATCCAGCCGTGAGGGCCGCTCCCGTTCGGGACAACCGGTCGGAGACGACAGTCCCGCCGGGGTGAACCGCCGGACCTACGGCCGTTTGGCCCGGCGCGCCGCCGGCCCCGAAAGCGCCGGTGACGCGATCAGCGGAACTTCCTCAGCCCCCGCGGCCCCTGCCGCCCCGCCCCGGCGCGTTTGCCGAGCCAGTCCTTCCAGTCGGGCCAGTTGCGGCGTCGGCCGCCGCCGTCGGTCCATTCCGGGCCGTGGGCGCTGTCGAAGGTCGTCACATCGGCCAGGCCGCCTTGCTTGTAAGACTGCAGCTTGACGCCCTTGCCGCGGCTCATCTCGGGCAGTTCGGCGATCGGGAAGATCAACGCCTTGATGTTTTCGCCCACGGTGGCGACGTAATCGCCGGTGACGCGCAGGGCCGCCGTCATCTCGCCGTTCAGCACCTGTTTGCCGCCGCGCTTCTGGGCCAGCAGATCGTCTTCGGGAGCGATGAAGCCGTAGCCGGCCTTCGAGGCCACCAGCAGCCTGGCCCCCGGCTGGTGGGCCAGCAGGTTGACGATGTCGGCCTTCTCGTCGAGATCGATCATCAGCCGCAACGGCTCGCCGTGGCCGCGGCCGGAGGCCAGCTTGTCGGCCCCGACGGTGAAGATGCGACCGTCCGAGGCGGCCACCAGCAACTTGTCGGTCGTATAACCGGGCACGAGGAAGGCCAGGCTGTCGCCCTCCTTGAACTTCAGCTCGGACGGGTCCTCGACCTTGCCCCTGGCCGCCCGGATCCAGCCGCGCTCGGACAGGATGACGGTGATCGCCTCGCGCGGGATGAAGGCTTCGATCGAGGCGATCGCCGAGGTGTCGACGGCCTCGGAAATGGTGGTGCGACGCGGCGACACCAGCGCCTTTCGGACGGCCTCGAGGTCCTTGCCGATCTGCTTCCACTGCCGGGCCGGCGACGATGACAACGCCTGCAGCGCCGCGAGTTCGTCGGACAGCGCCTTGTATTCGTTCTCGATCGTCATCTCCTCGATCCGCGCCAGCTGGCGCAGGCGGGTGTCGAGGATGAAGTCGGCCTGGAGTTCGGACAGGCCGAAGCGGGCGATCAGGACAGCCTTGGGCTGCTCCTCTTCGCGGACGATGCGGATGACCTCGTCGAGGTTGAGGAAGACGATCCGCAGGCCTTCGAGCAGGTGCAGCCGCTTCTCGACCCGTTCGATGCGCCATTGGGCGCGCCGGACCAGCACCTCGCGACGATGGTCGAGGAAGGCCTGCAGGCAGGCCTTCAGCCCCATGACCCGGGGGGTGCCGCTGGCGTCCAGCACATTCATGTTGATCGGGAAGCGAACCTCGAGGTCGGAGAGCTTGAACAGGCTCTCCATCAACACCTCGGGCTCGACGGTGCGCGACTTCGGCTCGAGCACCAGCCGGATGTCCTCGGCGGACTCGTCGCGCACGTCGGCCAGCAGCGGGGCCTTCTTGTTCTCGATCAGGTCGGCGAGGTCGGCGATCAGCTTCGACTTCTGCACCTGATACGGCATCTCGGTGACGACGATACGCCAGACGCCGCGGCCGAGGTCCTCGGTCTCCCAGCGCGCGCGCAGGCGCACCCCTCCCCGGCCGGTCTCATAGGCATCGAGGATGGAGGCGTGGCCCTCGACGGCGACGCCGCCGGTCGGGAAGTCCGGCCCCGGAACGATCTGGGCCAGCTCCTCCGTCGTCGCCTCGGGCCGCTCGAGCAGCAGGTGGCAGGCGTCAATCAGCTCGCCGACGTTGTGCGGCGGGATCGAGGTGGCCATGCCGACGGCGATGCCGGACGAGCCGTTGGCCAGCAGGTTGGGGAAGCCGGCGGGCAGGACGACCGGCTCCTCGTCCTGATCGTCGTAGGTGGGGCGGAAGTCGACGGCGTGCTGGTCGATGCCGTCCATCAACAGGACGGCGGCGGGCGTCAGCTTGCACTCGGTGTAGCGCATGGCCGCCGCGCTATCGCCGTCGATGTTGCCGAAATTGCCCTGGCCGTCGACCAGCGGATAGCGCTGCGAAAAGTCCTGCGCCAGCCGCACGAGGGCGTCATAGATCGAGGCGTCGCCGTGCGGGTGGTAGCCGCCCATGACCTCGCCGACGACCTTGGCGCATTTGCGCGCCGCCGCCTGCGGGTTCAGCCGCATCTGGTGCATGGCGTACATGATGCGCCGGTGCACCGGCTTGAAGCCGTCGCGCACGTCCGGCAGGGCCCGGTTGGTGATGGTCGACAGGGCGTAGGCGAGATAGCGGCGCGACAGCGCCTCGCTCATCGGCTCGTCTACGATGCGTCCGCCTTCCGGCGGCGGGGTGTGAACGGTCATGGGTATCCGAATCGGCGGTCTGAGCCGGTCAGTCTAGCCCCGTCTCTTCAGAACAGGGGCCGGCCGCGCGTCAATCTGTGGGCAACCGCGGCGCCGACCACAAGGCCGGCAATGCCGCCGACCGCGGCCGCGGCCAACGCCCAAAGACCCGCCGTGAGGCCCTGACCGTCCCCGCCGTCGGGATACGGATAGAGGAGCCACGCTCCGACCAGTCCGGCCGCTCCGAAGACGACGGCCAAGGCGATCGAGCAGGTCACCAGGCTCGCCAGATACGCCGCGATGACGCGCGTGGACCTGAACAGGGCCAGGACGCCGCACATACCAAGGAGACCCGCCGGGATGAACGAGAAGATCATTCGCGGGACCTCGCACAGACCAGCGTCGCCATCAAAGCCGCCCCGCCTCGGCCAGCTTGTCGATCATCCACACCCGCGCGGGCGGGATCGGCCGGTTCTGGGGGTGGAAGACGAACTGTTCGAGGAAATGGCCGGTCAGGACCAGCCCCGCGCCGACGTCCCCCTGCCCCAGCCCCGCCTGGGCGCCGAGCATGAAGGCCGGCAGGTTCAGGAGCTTGTCGGCATAGGGCGCGCCCGCTTCGCGGCTGACGGCGCGGCCCGTGCGGGGACTGACCCAGATCAGGTCGTCCATGGTCCCGGTGACGGCGCAGCGCGACAGATCGAGGCCGAAGCCGAGATCCTCCAGCAGGCCCGCCTCGAAGCGCACGAAGATGGCCGGCCAGACCTCCGGCAGGGCGAAGGCGCTCATCAGGGCCTCGAAGGCGAGGAAGGCGCCCGGGTGCGGCTCCCGCTCGGGCAGCGCCCCCTGCGCCACCGAAGCGGCGGCGGCGAGGCCGGTCAGGGCCAGCAGGTCGTCGAACAGGGCGCTGGGCCCCTCCCCCACCGGCTCCAGCCTCGCCGAACCCAGATGGTCCGAGGTGCGGGCGCGGTAGTCGGCGACGACCCGCGCCCCCGGCTGCAGGAAGGGCTTCATCTTGCGAGAGGCTCCGCCGGCGACATAGGCGGCGCGGCGGCCGTGCTCCGCCGTCAGCAACTCGACCACCACGCCCGTGTCGCCATGGGCGCGGGCGGAGAGGACGAAGGCGTCGTCGGTGAAATCCATCGTCTCCGTTAGCCCGGGCGGCGGAAGTTGGCCATACGTTCCGGCGGATCGGTCCTCGCCCAGCTCCGTGGACGCTTGCGCCGCCTTCAACCCGCACGCTAGCGTCGGTCAAGCTTCACTTTTAGCGCCGGGGGGCGTCCAGTGTCCGATTTTCCCATCTCCAGCACGCGTCCCCGCCGGGCGGTTCGACCAACGTGGGCGGGGCTGACAGTCGCCGTCATCGCTGTCGTCATCTGGGCGGCCGTCGCCACGATCCAGCGGATGATGAAGCCCCCGGAGCGTGAGGTCGAAAACCTCTCCTTTCTGATCGGCCAGGACATCGGCGGTGCGATCGGCGTGGGTCTGATGATCGGCGGGGTCGTCTCTCTGGTCCTGTACTTCACCTATGTGCAGCATCGGGCGCCCGAGCGGGGAGCGAAGCATTTCCTGATCCTGTGGGGGACGGCCTCAGCAATCGGCTTGCTGCCGATTTTGCTGGGCTTGGCCGCACAGGCGGCGAACCCAAGCCGCGGCCAGGATGCCGCGATCATGGCGGAACACGAGGCCCGCTCTGCCGCCATTCCGGACCGTCTCGACCTGTACAGGCGTGTTGCTGAGGCGCAGGCGAAACTGACTCCCGAGGCCGTGGCGGCCCCGGGCGGCGTGGAAGGCGCTCGACGAGCGGTGGCCGAACTGAAGACTCTTGAGAACACCGCCCAAGAGGAACTGAAGGTCGTCATGGACGACACCGAGGCGAAGCTGCTGGCCCTGCGGCTCACCGATCGCCAGCGTGACACGATGCAGCGCGAATTGGCAGATGAACAGGCGAGAGCGGGACGCACGCGGATCCTCTCCCGGCGGGCTGTCGAGCTTCAGGGGCTGCAGATTGAGGTGCTGGCCAGACAGCCGCGCGCTTGGCAACCCCAAGGTGACTCCATCGCGTTCGCCCGCCAACAGGACCTCGAGGACTTCAACGTTCTTGCTGAAGAGCTGACGGCCATCGGAACGGAAATGGAGTCCCTGCGGACCAGATCGGAGCCGACGGAGACGAAGCGGCCGTGACCTACTCCGCTCCCCGGATGACCTCCACGACGGCCCGCGCCTTGTCGTTGGGGACGGCGAAGCTGAGGACGTACTGCTCGATCTTCCAGCCGTCATCGGTCAGGCGCAGGACGCCCGAGCCGCGGGTCTCGCCGTAGCTGTCGTTGACCAGCTTCTCCTCGAACCAGGCGATGCAGCGGCAGTCGATCGGGGCGAGGGTGATGGTCCGCGCGACGGCTGGATAGGACCAGCCGTTCCCGCGCGCGAAATGGGGCCCGGCGTAGGCGCGGAACTGTTCGAGCGTCCAGTGTTCCGAGGCGTCGGTGCCGACGAAGCGGGCGTCGGGAGCGAAGAGCGCGAAATAGGCCTCGCCATCGGCGGCCGCGGAGGCGGCGTTGAGCCGGTCTAGTACGGCGGCGACCTCGGCGACGGCGGGGTCCGGCGGCGGAATCCGGACCGGCTGAATGAGCAGGACGAGGGCGGCGAGTGGCGCGATCATGGCCGTCACCCTATCCTCTGGCGTCTGATCGCCAAGGAGAAACGACCATGCTGACCATCGCGGGCATCGACCATGTGGTGCTGAGGGTCCGGGATGCGGAGGCCGCGATCGCCTTCTACAGCGGCGTGCTGGGCTGCCCGGTCGAGCGGCGGAACGACGCCATCGGCCTGATCCATCTGCGCGCGGGCGACAGTCTGATCGATCTCTTGCCGCTTGATGGCAGGCTGGGCGCCGCCGGCGGCGCCGGTCCGGGCGTCGAGGGGCGCAATGTCGACCACGTCTGCCTGCGGCTCAAGGATTACGATCCCGAGACTGTCATGGCGCACCTGGCGACGCACGGGGTGGTCTTCGAGGCGCCGGCGAACCGCTACGGGGCCGGCGGCGAGGCGGCGTCGATCTATCTGCGCGACCCGGACGGAAACGGGCTGGAACTGCGCGGCTGAACGGCGGCGACGGCTCGCGGCGCAGGCCCGGCGTTTTTATTTAACCGGACGGTTGACAACCGCGCGGGTCTGGCGCATTTAACCTGTCAGTTACACACAAAGCGTGCCCCATGCAGACCGACCCCCTCTCCGCCAAGTTCGCCGCCCTCGCCGACCCGACCCGTCGGGCCATCCTGGCGCGGCTGACCGAGGGCGAGGCCAGCGTCAACGATCTGGCCGAGCCCTTCGACATGAGCCTGCCGGCCGTGTCGAAACACCTGAAGGTGCTGGAGAAGGCCGGGCTGATCAGCCGGGGCCGCGAGGCCCAATGGCGCCCCGCCCGGCTCGAGCCGATGGCCCTGAAGGGCGTCGCCGACTGGCTGGAGCACTACCGCCGCTACTGGGACGCCAGCTTCGATCGGCTGGATGCCTACCTGAAGAAGATTCAAAAAGGAGACGACCGTGGCCCAAGAAACTGAGACCAACCCCTGCGAAACCGACGGCGTGGCCCACCAGCACGCCCTGGTCCTGCGCCGCGTCATCGACGCCACGCCCGAGCAGATCTGGAAGGCCTGGATGACGCCGGAACTGCTGCAGCAGTGGTTTGCGCCGAAGCCCTGGACCATCTCGGACGTGCAGGTCGATCCGCGGCCCGGCGGGGTGTTCAACTTCGTCATGCACGGGCCGGACGGCGAGCGCTTCCCCAACAGCGGCGTCTTCCTGGCCGTCGAGCCGAACCGCCGCTGGATCACGACCGACGCCCTCACCCCCGACTGGGAGCCGGCCGGCCAGCCGTTCATGGTGGCCACGGTCGAGCTGACCCCGCGCGAGGACGGCAAGACCGACTACGTCGCCACGGCGCGCCACTGGAACGCCGAGACGATGAAGCAGCACGAGGCCATGGGCTTCCATGAAGGCTGGGGCCAATGCGCCGACCAGCTGGCCGAACTGCTGAAGAAGCCCAACTGACCCTCCCCGGCCGTCGACCGGACCCCTGAAGAGCTCGCCCCATGACCCTCGTCGAAGCCATCGCGACCCGCCCCACCCTGCAGATGCAGCGCCATTTCGATGCGCCGCGGGCGCTGGTGTGGCGGGCGTGGACGAACCCCGAGGTCATGGTGCTGTGGCTGGGTCCGGTCGAGTGGCCGGCGGTCAGCGCCAGCCAGGACCTGAGGGTCGGGGGCGAATGGCGGGCCTGCCTGCGCTCGCCCGACACCGGCCAGGACCTGTGGCAGGGCGGGATCTACCGCGAAATCGTTCCGAACGAGCGGCTGGTCTTCACCTTCAAATGGGACGAGTCGCACGAGGACGGCCCTCCCGTCGAAACCGTCGTCACGGTTCAGCTCGGCGATGCCCCCGACGGCGGCACCCTGATGGACTTCACCCACGAAGGCCTGAAGTCGGAGCAGAGCCTGGTCGGCCACAGGTATGGCTGGACCAGCACCTTCGAACGGCTGGAGGCCTTCCTCGCCAAGGATCGGGAGCCATGAAAACCTCGCCCTTCGTGTGGTCCGGGCGCCTGCTGAGCGGCCTGGTCGTGAGCTTCGTGGCGGCCGATGCCCTGCTCAAGCTGACGGGTCGTCCCGACCTGCTGCGGGCCGGGATCGAGGTCGCCGCGCCGCCGGCTCTGCTGGGCGCCGCCCTGCTGATCGCGGCCATCCTTTACGCCGTGCCCCGCACGGCCCTGCTGGGCGCGGTGCTGCTGACGGCGGCCCTTGCCCTGTCGAGCGCGGGCCAGACCGATCCGTCCCGCCTGCTGTTCGGAGCCTATGTGGCGCTGTTGCTGTGGGCGGGGCTTTTCCTGCGCAAGCCGGGACTGGGACAGCCGGTCCTGCGCGTCATCCGATAACCCGTTCAAGAAGAGGAGCGACGACCATGAAGATCGTGACCAGCCTCAGCTTCCGCGGCCAGTGCCGCGAGGCCTTCGAATTCTACGCCAAGGTCCTCGGCGGCGAGATCACCGCCGCCATGCCCTACAGCGAGGGCCCGCCCGACATGCCGGTCGGCGAGCAGTACAAGGACTGGCTGATGCACTGCTGGCTGCAGGTCGGCGACCAGGCGATCATGGGCTCCGACATGGACGTCGAGTGGGCCCCGAACATCGACAAGCCGAAGAACGGCTTCGACGTCACCCTGCACACCAGCGACGCCGCCGAGGGCAAGCGCTGGTTCGACGCCCTGGCCGAGGGCGGCAAGGTCGGCATGGCCTTCGCCGAGACCTTCTGGTCGCCGGGCTTCGGCTCCCTGACCGACAAGTTCGGCGTGCCCTGGATGGTCAACGTCAATCCGGACCTGCCGAAATGAAGGCCCCTCCGACCGTGTGGACAGGCCGGGTTCTGACCGGCCTGTTCGCCCTCTTCATGCTGGGCGCCTCGGCGCTGCCGAAGCTCGCCGGGATGCCGGTGGCCGAAGAGATCATGGCCCAGTTGGGCTGGCCGGCCGGCTACGCCTTCGCCATCGGCGTCGTCGAGCTGACCCTGGTGGTCCTGTACCTGATCCCGCGGACCAGCGTGCTGGGGGCGGTGCTGCTCATGGGCCTGTTCGGCGGGGCCATGGCCACCCAGATCCGCGCCGGCAGCCCGCTGCTCAGCCACCAGCTGTTCTCCATCTACCTCGGCCTGTTCATGTGGGGCGGACTGTGGCTGCGCGACCCGGCCCTGCGCGCCGTCTTCCCGTTCCGGCGCGGTCCGGCGGAGGCGGTCTCGTGACCGTGGCCGCCGCCATTCCGGAGCAGCTGAGGCGGCTCAGCATCGTCCGCACCTTCGACGCCCCGCGCGCCCTGGTCTGGAAAATGTGGACCGATCCGGCCCATGTCGCGGCCTGGTGGGGTCCGGAGCATTTCACCACGCCGGTGGTGCGGATGGACGTCCGTCCCGACGGGGCGATCCACATGGTCATGCGCGGCCCGGACGGGGCCGACTTCCCCTTCGACGGCCGCTTCGTGGCGGTGGAGGAGCCGGACCGTCTGGTGATGCGCACCTGGGTCCGTCGCGAGGACGGGTCGACCTGGTTCGAGGTCGAGCAGAGTTTCCGCTTCGAAGAGATCGACGGCCGGACCCGGCTCTCTCTCGACGCGGTGGTGATCGAGGCGGGCGAGGACGCGCTGGGCCCGCTCAGCGGCATGAAGGCCGGTTGGACCGGAAGTCTCGACAAGCTGGAACGCCACGTCGCGGCGTCGACCGCGCAAGCCTGAAGGAGCGAGTGATGAAACTGTCCCTGTTGACCGCCGCCGCCGCCCTGGCGCTGGCGACCGCCCTGCCCGCCTCGGCCCAGACGCCCGCGGTCACCGCGTCCGCGAGCGCGCAGACCGTCCAGCCGCGCGCGGACTCAGCCGCCGTCGAGGGCGGCGAGGTCCGCTACTTCGTCCACGGCGACCTGACCTCCGGCAAGAGACCGCTGCTGGTGCTGCACGGCGCCTTCATGTCGTCGGACGCGATGAAGCCCTTCACCGACCTGATCACGGATCGGCCGTTAATCGTCCTCGACCAGCGCGGCCACGGCCGCACCGGCGACCTGCCCGGACCGATCAGCTATGAAGCGCTGGCCGACGACGCCGCCGCGGTGCTGGCCGACGCGGGCGTGTCGAAGGCCGATGTGGTCGGCTATTCGATGGGGGCCGGCGCGGCCCTGCAGCTGGCGCTGCGCCACCCGGAGACCGTCGATCACCTGGTCATCGCCTCGGTCGCCTTCAACGAGGCCGGCAACCTGCCGGGCTTCATCCAGATGATGGACAGCATCACGCCCGAGATCTTCGCCGGCACGCCGATGGAGGCGGAGTTCAAACGGCTGGCGCCCAACCCCGAGGCCTTCGCCTCCGTGGTCGAGAAGATCAAGGTCATGGACCAGGGCCAGGACTGGCCGGCGGAGGACATCCGCGCCCTGACCTCGCCGACCTTCATCATCGTCGGCGACCACGACATCGTCCGGCCCGAGCACGCCGTCGAGCTGTACCGGCTGCGCGGCGGCGGGGACACGGCGCGGGCGTCGCAGCCGTTCCTGACCGAGGCCCCGCCGGCGCGGCTGGCCATCCTGCCGGGCGCTTCGCACATCGACGTCTTCGGCGACCCGGCCCTGCTGGCGGCGATGATCCTGCCGTTCGTCGACGACCGGACCCGCCCCCGGCCGCCGGGTCTCTTCGAAGACGTCCCGGGCGAGTGAGGGCAAGCCATGCGCAAGATCAGAACCGCAACCTTCGTCTCGCTGGACGGCGTCATGCAGGCGCCCGGCGGGCCCACGGAGGATCCGCGCGGCGGGTTCAAGTTCGGCGGCTGGGTCTTCCCGTTCTTTGACGAGAAGCTCGGCAGCCTGATGGACCGCGCCATGGGCGAGGACTACGACCTGCTGCTGGGCCGCTGCACCTACGAGATCTTCGCCGCCTACTGGCCTTACCAGGACGATGAGATAGGTCGCACCTTCAACGCCGTGAACAAATATGTCGCCGCCGGACCGGACACGCCGCTGGACTGGGCCCACAGCCATCGGCTGGAAGGCGACCTGGCCGAGGCCGTGCGGGCGCTGAAAGGGACCGAGGGGCGCGATCTGCTGATCCAGGGATCCAGCGAGGTGATCCACGCCCTGCTGGCCGCCGACCTGATCGACCAGTTGACCCTCCTGACCTTCCCCATCGTACTGGGCCGCGGCAAGCGGCTGTTCGACGAGAAGTCGCGCCCGCACGCCTGGACGCCGGTGAGCAGCGAGACAACCAACACCGGCGTCATCGTCGGAACATACCGCCGCGCCGGCGAGGTCCCCACCGGCTCGTTCGGCGATGACAACCCCAGTGCGGCCGAGCTCGAGCGGCGGGCGCGCTGGGCCGCGACAACCGGGACGCAGGCCGGTAGATGACGATCACGATCACGGCGTTTGAACGATCGCCCGACGGCGGCAAGGGACTCGCGCGAGACACGCGCGTTCGCTGGGCGCTCGAAGAAGTGGGTCAGCCTTACCAGGTTCGTCTTGTGTCCTTCGCAGGGATGAAGGCGCCCGACCATCTGGCGATCC
This sequence comes from Brevundimonas sp. LjRoot202, assembly GCF_964253355.1. NCBI lineage: Bacteria > Pseudomonadati > Pseudomonadota > Alphaproteobacteria > Caulobacterales > Caulobacteraceae > Brevundimonas > Brevundimonas sp. LjRoot202. The sequence goes on from NZ_CAXUQW020000001.1 coordinate 595,452, forward strand.
ATCCCTTCGGCCAGATCCCTACCTACGAGGACGGGTCTCTCTCGCTGTTCGAGACCGGCTCGATCGTCCTTCATCTTGCCGAGCAGCATGGGGGCCTGCTGCCGGAGGATCGCGATGCCCGCGCCCGCGCCATCACCTGGATGTTCGCGGCGCTCAATACCGTCGAGCCGCCAATCCTCGAATTGGTGACGGCGAAAATATTCGAGGGCGGCAAGCCCTGGAGCGAGGAGCGCCTGCCGTTGGTGATGGACCGTGTTCGCGCCCGGCTGGACAGACTCTCGGCTCGCCTGGGCGCCGCCGACTGGCTCGACGGGGCGTTCAGCGCGGGCGATCTATTGATGGTGTCGGTGCTGCTGCGACTGAGGATGTCAGGCATTCTGGACGAATATGAAAACCTGGCCGCCTACGTCGCACGGGGGGAGGCCCGGCCCGCCTATGTCCGCGCTTTCGCCGCCCAGTTCGCGATCAACGCGCCATCGACCGACTGAAGCCTCAGCCCATCAAACCGGGGGGACAACCGGTTCGGGATCAGCGCGCCATCGCGACCGGGAAGGGCCGGCCCAGCGCCTCGGCCATGCCTTGCTGGGACAGCAGGAAGACGGCCTCCCGCTGGTGAAAATTGTTGGACAGCACGATCACCGTCACGTCCTCGTCGGGCTGGTGGGTGACCAGGTTGCGGAAGCCGGACCAGCTGCCCGTGTGGTAGATCTGGCGGTCCGGAAAGGCCGGGCGGACCCGGGTCCCGAGGCTGTTGGAATACAGGCCGTAGCCCCAGTCGCGGCGCGGCCGACCGCGTTCGTCGGGCGTGTCGGCCGGCGCGTGATCGGCGACCATTCGGGCATAGCTTTCCGGGCTCAGCAGCTTGCCGCCGTGCAGCGCCTGCTGCCAGACCAGCAGATCGTCCAGGGTCGAGTACAGCGCCCCGGCGCCGAAGATGATGCTGACGTTGTGATCCGGCTGCGGTGTGGGCGGCCCGCCCAGATTGGCGTAACCCATGACCACGCCCGACATATCGTCCTCGAAGCCCGTGTCGGCCATGCCTAACGGCACGAAGAAGGCGTCGCGCAGATAGTCCTGCAGCGGCAGGCCCGTGGCCTTCTGGACCACGTAGCCGAGCAGGTTGTAGCCGGCGTTGTCGTAGCGGACCTTCGTGCCCGGCGGGAACTGCAGGCCGTACTTCGCTGAGTCCGCGGTCAGTTCCTCTGGCGTCGCGGGGGTCACGCGGCGGACGCCCCAGCCCGGCCGGGCCATCAGGTCCGGAACCCCCGAGGTATGCGACAGCAGGTGGTGCAGCCGCACCGGCGCCCAGGCGGCCGGGCACGGATCGATCCAGCGGCACAGCGGGTCGTCGACCGACAGCACGCCCTCGTCCTGCAGCCGAAGGATGGCCGCGGCGGTGAACTGCTTGCTGACCGAGGCGAGGCGGAACCGGGAATCCAGCGCCAGCGGCGTCCCCAGGCTGCGATCGGCGTAGCCGTAGACCTGGCGGAACAGCACCTGGTCGCCTTTGGCCACCAGCACCCCGCCGGTGAAGCCGCCGGTCTCGCCCCAGCGCTCGAGCCGTGCGGTCAGTTGCGGCAGGTCCTGGACCACCACGAGCGGCGGCCGGAGCGGCCGGGGTTCGGGCGCCGAGACGGCCGGCGCCGGCCGCACCGTCATCCAGGCGATCAGGGCCGCGGCGAGGATGAACAGCAGGCTGAGGAACGCCGTCGCCAGTCGGGGATGGCCGCCGGCATGTCGGGGGACGTGAAACACCGGCCTAGACGTCGTAATCCAGCCCGAACTGGGCGTAGAGGGCGCGGCTGTCCTGCCACTTCGGGTCGACCTTGACCGTCAGGAACAGGTGCACCGGGCGGTCGAGCAGTTCGGTGAGCTCCTCGCGCGACTTCTGGCCGATCCATTTCAGGGTCTGGCCGCCCTTGCCCAGCACGATGGGCCGCTGGCTTTCGCGCTCGACATAGATGGTCTGCTCGATGCGAGCCGAGCCGTCGGCCTTGTCCTCGAACGAGGTGGTTTCGACCGCGGCCGAATAGGGCAGCTCCTCGTGAACGCGCAGATAGACCTTCTCGCGGGTGATCTCGGCGGCCAGCACCCGCATCGGCACGTCTGCGGACTGGTCTTCCGGATACAGCCACGGCCCCTCGGGCATGGCCCGGGCGAGACGCGCCTTCAGGTCGTCGACGCCGTCGCCGCTGAGCGCCGAGATCATGTAGACCTCGGAATAGACGCCGGTCTCGAACAGCCGCTGGGACAGGGCCAGAAGGGTGTCGCGGCGCATGCCGTCGATCTTGTTCAGGGCCAGGATGACCTGTTTGCCGGCGGCCTTGAGCGCGGCGATGATGGTCTCGGTGTCCTCGGCCGAGCGCCGGTCGGCGGCCTGGCCCTCCTTGCCCTCAGCCGCGATGTGAGAGGCCGCGTCGATCAGGTGCACCACTACGTCGGCGTCATCCGCTCCGCCCCAGGCCGAGGCGACCATGGCCCGGTCCAGTCGGCGGCGCGGCGTGAAGATGCCGGGGGTGTCGACCAGAATGATCTGGGCGTCGCCCTCCATGGCGATGCCGCGCACGGGAAAGCGGGTGGTCTGGACCTTCTGGGTGACGATCGAGACCTTGGTTCCGGTCAGGCGGTTGACCAGCGTCGACTTGCCGGCGTTGGGGGCGCCGATGATGGCGGCGAAGCCGGCTCGCTGGTTCACGCCGGACTCTTGGGGATCGGTCAAATCACGCCTTCACGCTGCAGCAGGCCGATCGCGGCCGCTTTCTCCGCGTCCTGACGCGAACGGCCCTGCGCGGTCAAGGGCGCATATCCCGCTACGCTTGCCTCAACGGTGAATGTCGGGGCGTGGTCGGAGCCGGTTCGCTCGACGATGCGATAGGTCGGCAGCGGCTTGCCCTGCCCCAGCGCCCATTCCTGCAGCGCCGATTTTGGATTGGTCAGCGACTTGCGCGGCGGCGCCGCCAGCTCCGCCGCCCAGATGCGTTCGAACACGGCGCGGGCGGCGTCCATGCCGCCGTCCAGCCAGACCGCGGCGAGGATGGCCTCCATGGCGTCGCCGAGCGCGCCTTCGCGGCGGCGGCCGCCCTGCTTGGCCTCGCCCGGCGACAGCCGCATGGCGTCGCCGACGCCCAGGGCTTCGGCGGCGCGGGCGCAGGTGGCCTTGTCGACCAGGGCGTGCAGGCGGGACGACATCTCGCCCTCGTCGGCCGTCGGCAGGTCGCGCATCAGCCGCTCGGCGACCAGCAGGCCCAGCACCCGGTCGCCTAGGAACTCCATCCGCTGGTTGTCGAGGAACGGACGGCCGCGGGCGTCGCGTTCGGCCCCCTCCCCCACGCTGGCGTGGGTCAGGGCCTGATCGAGCAGGGACGGGTCGCGAAAATCGTGGCCGAGTTTGCTCGCCAGCGCCGCGACCGCCTCGGCCCGCCGGTCCGCCATCAGTTCAGGACGGTGAAGAACCGGCTCGGACGAACCTTCGAGAACCAGCTGACCGGATTCCACAGCGAGGCGCCGGGCGACCACGAGAACAGGATGATCTCGGCCTTGCCGATCAGGTTCTCGGCCGGCACCAGGCCGACGCCGTTCATCTCGTCGAACCGGCTGTCGACCGAGTTGTCGCGGTTGTCGCCCATCATGAAGTAGTGCCCCTCCGGCACCTCGAAGACCTGGGTGTCGTCGGCGTCATAGCCGGGCCCGAAGTCCTGGACGGTGAAGGTGCGGCCCTCGGGCAGCGTCTCGCGCGCCTTGATGACGTTCATGCCGTACATGTTGGTCGCGTCCTGCTCGCTCAGGACCACGTCGCGCACCGGCTGGCCGTTGATGTGCAGGACGTTGTTGATCATCTGCACCCGGTCGCCGGGCAGGCCGATCAGGCGCTTGACGTAGTCCGTCTTGTCGTCGCGCGGCAGCTTGAACACCACGATGTCGCCGCGTTCCGGCTCTTGGGCGAAGATGCGGCCCTCGAACAGCGGGGGGCTGAACGGGATGGCGTGCTTGGAATAGCCGTAGCTCCACTTCGACACGACGATGTAGTCGCCCTCGTAGAGATTGGGCTCCATCGACGCCGACGGGATGGTGAAGGGCTGGAACAGCAGGACGCGCAGAACGAAGGCGATCAGCAGGGCGAAGAAGACCGTCTTGATGATCTCGACGGTCTCGTTGCCGCCGCCGGACCTGGTCTTCTTGCCCTTCTTGTTCGGGGCGTAGACGGGCGTGGGTTCGACGTCCTCGAACGGGGCGTCGCCAGAGTCGCTCCAGACCGGCTGCTTCGACGACGCGGCGGCGGTCGTCACCTGATCGTCGGCATGGGCGTCGTGGGCGGAAGGGCCGTCGTCGGCCTCGACAACCGGATCGACGTCATGGCCATGATCGTCAGGCTCATGCGCGTCCACCGGGTGCGCCGGCTCATCGTGGCCATGGCTGGCGTCGTGCGCGTGGTCGTCGTGCGGCTTGTTCTCGTCGCTCATGGTGACCCTATCCCCCAGCCGCTGTCCGCGGTCTTTCAGCGGCAGAACCGGTATAACGTGATTAAGCCATCGGCAAGGCTTCGATCACCACGAAGGCGAGTGCGTACGGATGCTCGTCGCTCAGCGTCAGGTGTATCCGGGGCGTGCAGCCGGGCGGCGTCAGCCGGGCCAGGTGGTCGGCGGCATGGCCGGTCAGGTGCAGGGTCGGCTGGCCAGACGGCAGGTTCGTCACTCCCATGTCGCGCCAGTAGACGTCCCTGCGCATGCCGGTGCCCAGCGCCTTGGCGCAGGCCTCCTTGGCCGCGAACCGCTTGGCGTAGCTCCACGCCGGGTCGGGCTTGCGGTCCGATCGCGCGCGCTCGAGGTCGGTGAAGCACCGCGCCCTGAACCGGTCGCCGAAGCGGTCCAGCGACGTCTGGATCCGCCGGATGTCGCACAGATCCGCGCCGACGCCGATGATCACGACGCGGCATCCATGGCGGCCCGCATCCGGTGAATGGCCATGGTCAGGCCGACGAACACCGCCTCGCCGATCAGGAAGTGGCCGATGTTGAGCTCGCGCACCTCGGGGATGGCCAGCATGTCGGCCGCCGTGCCGTAGTCCAGTCCGTGGCCGGCGTGAACCTCGAGGCCGAGGTCGGCGGCGCGGCCGGCGGCGGTCTGCAGCCGGGCGAACTCGACCGCCCGCGCATCCCCGGACAGATGGCAGTAGCGGCCGGTGTGGAACTCCACGACCTGGGCGCCGACCGCGTGGGCGGCCTCGACCTGCTGCAGCGCCGGCTCGATGAACAGGGACACGCGTACGCCGGCGTCGGACAGCGCCTTCGCCACCGGGGCGATGCGCGCTTCATGGCCGGCGACGGCGAGGCCGCCCTCGGTCGTCACCTCGTCGCGCCGCTCGGGCACCAGGCAGGCCGCGTGCGGGCGGTGGCGCAGGGCGATGGTCAGCATCTCGTCGGTGACCGCCATCTCGAGGTTGAGCGGTCGTCCGGCGACGGCGCAGAGTTCGCTCAGCGCCTCGATGTCGGTGTCGGTGATGTGGCGCCGGTCCTCGCGCAGGTGGGCGGTGATGCCGTCGGCGCCGGCGGCCAGCGCCTCGCGGGCGGCCCGGACGGGGTCGGGATGCGAGCCGCCGCGGGCGTTCCGCACCGTCGCCACATGGTCGATGTTGACCCCCAGACGCACCGGCGAGACCATGACCGTTCTCCTATTTCGCCAGCCGCCGGCTGCCCGGATCCTCGACCGGCAGGGCGGCCAGTTCGGGCGGCAGGGCGTCGGCGGTGTATGCGGGCACGTCCAGCGTCGCCAGCGCCACCAGCGGCACGCCGACGTCGGCACGGCCCCCCGAACGGTCGACGATGCAGGCCGCCGCCACCACCTCGCCCCCGGCCGCCTGGATGGCCGCGATGCATTCGCGCGAACTCAGGCCCGTGGTGACGATGTCCTCGACCATGACCACCTTCTGGCCGGGTTCGACATGGAAGCCGCGACGCAGTTTGAACGCGCCGCCCTCGCGCTCGACGTACATCGAGGGCACGCCCAGCCATCGGGCAGTCTCGTAGCCGGGAATGATGCCGCCGACAGCGGGCGAGATGGCCACGTCGACCGGGCCGACGGCGGCGGTGATCTTGTCCGCCAGCGCCTTGCACAGCCGGGCGCACCGCCCCGCGTCCATGAACACCAGGTTCTTCTGCAGGAAGACCGGGCTGTGCAGGCCGGAGGACAATACGAAATGGCCTTCGCGCAGGGCGCCGGCGTCGCGGAATTCGTCGAGAACATCTTCTGAGGTCATAGGTCCCGCTTAGCCGCCAGCTTGGTGTGGGACAATGCCGGCTTCTCGATGCTCTCGCCCGGCTTGAGCCCGCCGGCGAGCAGCGCAGCCCACACGCCCTCGGCGTCGTCGGCGAAGGCGAACAGCTCCATGTCCGACGCCTTGACCATGCCGTGCTCGATCAACGCCTCGAAATGGAGGACCGAGCGCCAATACGCCTCGTCGAACAGGACGATAGGGATCGCCGGCGCCTTGCCGGTTTGGCGAAGGGTCAGGATTTCAAACAGTTCGTCCAATGTCCCGAACCCGCCCGGGAAGACCACCAGGGCGTTGGCGCGCATGGCGAGGTGCATCTTGCGCATGGCGAAATAGTGGAACTGGAAGGTCAGCTCCGGCGTCGACCACGGATTGGGAAACTGCTCGTGCGGCAGGGTGACGTTGAAGCCGATCGAGGGCGCGCCGGCCTCGAAGGCCCCCTGGTTGGCGGCCTGCATGATGCCGGGGCCGCCGCCGGTGGCGATGACGTTGTCGCGCGGCTGGCCGACCTCTCCGCGAATCGCCCCGCCCCGCTCGGACGCCAGCTTGCCGAATTTGCGCGCCTCCTCGTACCAGTACGAATGCCGGCCGGCCCCGTCCGCACCGACCCGCGCGCTGCCGAACACCACCAGGGTCGAGCGCACGCCCCAGGCCCGCAGTCCGCTCTCGGTCTTCTCATACTCCAGCAGGAAGCGGACGCCCCGCATCTGGTCGCTGAGCAGGAAGTCCTGATCCATGGCGGCGATGCGATAGGAGGGCGACGCCAGCTGCGCCGCATTGGCCCGTTCCTGTTCTTCCGGAGTCATCTCGAACCTTGAAGCGCCGCGAGATCAGCCGCGGGTGATGTTGAACCTTGCATCCGAACGCGCGAACCGGCCCCGGGCGTCAGCCTGAAACCGCGCCGGCGCTCAGCCCCGCGCCCGCTCGACCGTGTCGACCGACGGATTGGTGCGCAGCGCCGCCATGATGGCGGTGGCGTGCTTGGCGTCCTCGACCTCCATGTCGATGTCGACGTCGAAGAAGTCCTGCTGCCGGTGGCTCATGACCAGGTTGAGGATGTTGCCGCCGGCCTCGCCGATGATCGTCGCCACCTGGCCGAGCACGCCCGGCGCGTTCTTGATGGTGGCGCGGATGCGGGCCGAGGCGACCGCCCCCTGCTCGGCCTGCGGCGTCCACTGCAGGTCCTGCCAGACCGAGTCGTCGTCGGCGAACTCCTCCAGCCGCTGGCAGTCGATGGTGTGCACCGTCAGCCCGGCCTCAGGCTCGAGAATGCCGACGATGCGGTCGCCCGGCACCGGCGAGCAGCAGCGGCCGAAATGGACGCTGACCCCCGGCGTCAGCCCGCCGCCGCGCACGAACAGCCGGCCCTGGTCGCCGCCGATGCGCTTTCGGTCCGGACCGGCCTTGAGCCGCCCCTTCAGGGCGGGGAACAGGATTTCGGCGATCTTCGCCGCCGACTGCCGGCCGCGCCCGACGGCCTCGTACAGCTCGTCGTCGTTCGGGAAGCCCAGTTGCTCCAGCGCCGGGCGCAGCGTGACCTCGGCCTCGGCCTTGCCGGCCCGCGACAAGGTCTGCTCCAGCGTCGCCCGGCCCAGCTTCTGGAACTCGCCGCGCTCGGAGGTGCGGATGTGGCGTCGGATGGCCGAGCGGGCCCGGCCGGTCACCGTCAGCGAGCGCCAGTCGACCGGAATCTCGCGCTTGGCCCCGCGGATGATCTCGACCACGTCGCCGTTCTGGAGCTGGGTCCGCATCGGCTTGAGCTCGCCGTTGATCTTGGCCCCGACCGCCGTATCGCCGACCTCGGTGTGGACCGCGTAGGCGAAGTCCAGCGGCATCCCGCCGCGCGGCAGGGTGATCAGCGCCCCCTTGGGCGTGAACACGAAAACCTGGTCGAGATACATTTCGAGCTTGGCGTGCTCGACCCAGTCCTCGCCGCCCTCGCCGTGCTCGATGACCTGTACGAGATGACGCAGGTTTTGCAGCGGGTCGCGGCCGCCGTCCTTCTCCATGGCCTCCTTGTCGAAGCCGTAGGACTGATTCTTGTAGGCCCAGTGCGCCGCCACCCCGTCCTCGGCCACGCGATCCATGGCGTCGGTGCGGATCTGCATCTCGATGCGCAGGCCGGACGGGCCGACCACGGTCGTGTGCAGCGAACGGTAATTGTTCGACTTGGGCGTCGAGATGAAGTCCTTGAACCGCTCCGGCACCATCGGCCAGGCGCGGTGGATCACGCCCAGCGCCCGGTAGCAGTCGTCCTCGGCCTCGACGATGACCCGGAAGCCGTAGATGTCCGACAGCGACGAGAAGCCGACCGACTTGCGCTGCAGCTTGCGCCAGATCGAATAGGGCGTCTTCTGCCGGCCGAAGACGCGGGCGTGCACCCCCGCCTCCTCGAGCACCCGCTCGACCTCGCGCGAAACGCCGTCGATGGCCCGGCCGTGCTCCAACTTCAGCGCCTCGAGACGGCGCTCGATGGCGGTGCGGGCGGTCGGGTTCAGGTGCTCGAAGGCCAGCTCTTCCAGCTCGGAGGCGATCGAGTGGATGCCGATCGAGCGGCCCAGCGGCGCGTAGACCTCCAGCGTCTCGCGGCTGATCCGTTCGCGTTTCTCCGGCTTGACGTATTTGAGCGTCCGCATGTTGTGCAGACGGTCCGCCAGCTTGACCAGCAGGACGCGCACGTCCTTGGAGATGGCGAGGATGAATTTGCGCAGGTTCTCGGCCTGGCGGGTGTGCTCGGCCTGCAGCTCCAGCCGGGACAGCTTGGTGACCCCTTCGACGAGCGAGGCGATCTCCTCGCCGAACATGCCGGCGATGTCGTCGCGGGTGGCCGAGGTGTCCTCGACCACGTCGTGCAGCAGGGCGGTGACGATGGTGGCCGTGTCGAGCCGGTAGTCGGTCAGGATGCCGGCGACCTGGATCGGATGGGCGAAATAGGGATCGCCCGAGGCCCGCAGCTGCGAGCCGTGCATCTTCATCGCATAGACATAGGCGCGATTGAGCAGGGCCTCGTCGGCGGTCGGGTCATACGCCTTGACCGCCTCGACCAACTCGAATTGCCGCAGCACCCGGGCCTTGACGGGCTCGGGGGCTTCGACCGGAGGACGATCGCCCTCCGGGTCATTGAGATTGGCAGCTTTCAGAGGCGGCGCGGGCTGCGAGGTCCGCGCCGGCAGGATGGTGATACCGTTGGCTGGTTCAGCCGTCAGTATCGTTCCTCCTGTCCACCGTCGCGGTCGCTCTGCAGCGCGCGGATCAGCTCGGCTTCCGCCATGTTCATGTGCTGCGGTTCGGCCAGCAGGGCGACGACCTCGGCCTCGTCCTCGGCTTCGGTGCGCTCATCGACCCGTTGCAGGGTGACGATGATGTTCTCCTGCAGCTCGTCGGGGCTGACGGTGTCGTCCGCCAGTTCGCGCAGGGCCACGACCGGGTTCTTGTCGTTGTCGCGATCGATCGTCAGCGCCGCGCCGTTGGCGATGGAGCGGGCGCGGTGGCCAGCCAGCAGAACCAGACCGAAACGGTTCGGCACCTTCTCGATGCAGTCTTCGACAGTGACGCGGGCCATGAAATTCCTCGAGCGCGGGGGAGAACCGCACAAAATATAGGGTTGGACGCGATTGTGCAACGCCGCATGGGCGGGAATGAGGCGCAGAACGGCGCGGGCCGAAGCCCGTGCTGTCAGTTCGCCGGCGCCGAAGCGTCGGCCGGGGCCGTCTCCACGGCAGCCGCCGCGGCGGTATCGGTCGCCGTGGGCATCATCATAACGACAGCCAGGGCGATGGCCAACACCGGGGCGACATAGGCCCAGTAGCGGGTCGGAATGAAAAACAGCGAGCCCGCCGTGCGCCGCACCACGACCCGCTGGCCGGTGGCCTCGTCGATAAAGGCCCGCCCCTCGCCGCCCTCGACCTTTCGGGCGAACAGGAAGGAGCTGAGGCCGGCCACCAGGCCGCCGACGAGGATCGTCACCGCGATGTTCACATCGGGATCCGTGGAGACAAGGCCTGCGACCGGAAGACCGATCAGACAGCCGACGAGAAAGAAGATGGCGACGAGAAAGCCCCAGCCGGACCAGATGATCATTGGATATCCCCCACAAGCGTCTCTGTGACGCTCCCTGAGCTCAGAAATACCTGCGTCCGATCTGATGGCAACTCACCGAACCTGACAGGCGAACGAGGCGGGTCAGGCTTGCGGATGCGCGTCCGCGCCGATCAGGGCCCGGCGCGCGAGGTCCGCCGCGGCGCCGCCACCGGTCGGGTCCGTCCAGCCCGGTGCGATCTCGGCCAGCGGCCCCATCACAAACTTCCGCCCGGCCGCCCTCGGATGCGGCAGGATCAGGCCGTCGAGGTCGCCACTGAGCCGGCCGTAGGCGATCAGATCCAGATCCAGGGTGCGCGGCGCGTTCGCCGCGCCCCGCCGACGGCCGAACGCCTCCTCGATGCGCCCGAGCGCGGCCATCAACTCATGCGGCCCAAGGGCGGTGCGGACGATGACCACCCCGTTCAGGAACGGCGGATCGCCGGGATCGGGCCAGGCGGCCGAGCGCCACCACGACGAACGGGCCACCACATCGACGCCTTCGGCCCGGAACCGCGCCAGGGCCGCCTCCAGCGCCTCGCGGCAATCCCGCCACGCCCCCTTGTCATTGCAACCCAGCGCGACGATGACGGCGTCGTCCAGATCGACGGCGCCGTCTATTTCGACGGCGACCGGGACGTCCATATTCTCGGAGCCGCTTTCCATGACGCCTTGTCCAACCGAGCGCATCGCCCTGTTTATCGACGGGGCCAACCTGTATTCCGCCGCCAAGGCGCTGAACGCCGACCTCGATTTCAGCCGGCTGCTGGAGATGTATCGCGCGAAAGGCGTTCTGGTTCGCGCCTATTATTACACCGCCGTGATCGAGGGTGAGGAATTCTCGCCGATCAAGCCGCTGATCGACTGGCTCGACTACAACGGCTTCACCGTGGTGACCAAGCCAGCCAGGCGCTTCACCGACGCGCAGGGCCAGTCCCGGATCAAGGGCAACATGGATATCGAGATCGCGGTCGACATGCTGGAGCTCGCCCCGCGCGTCGATCACATGGTGCTGTTCAGCGGCGACGGCGACTTCCGCCGACTGGTCGAGGCGGTGCAGGCGCGCGGCGTGAGGGTCACCGTCGTCTCGACGATGAAGAGCCAGCCGCCCCAGATCGCCGACGAACTGAGGCGGCAGGCCGACGCCTTCGTCGAGCTGGAAGCCCTCTTGCCCGAAATAGGCCGGCCGCGCGCGACGACCGCCGCGCCGAACAGCCGGGTGTTCGAGCAATGAGCGGCTGGCCGCCCGAGGCGCCCCGCGACTGCCCGCTCTGTCCCCGGCTGGTCGAGTACCGCCTCGAGAACGTCCGGCGGAACCCCGACTGGCACAACGGCGCCGTCCGGTCCTTCGGCGATCCGGAGGCCCGGCTGCTGATCGCGGGTCTCGCGCCGGGCCGAACCGGGGCCAACCGCACCGGCCGTCCCTTCACCGGAGACCACGCCGGCTGGCTGCTCTACGAGACGTTGCAGAAGGCCGGCTTCGCGCGCGGTCGCTACGACCCCAACGGCGACGACGACCTCGAGCTCATCGACTGCATGATCACCAATGCGGTTCGCTGCGCCCCGCCCGGCAACAAACCCCTGCCGCTCGAGGAGGCCACCTGCCGGCCGTTCCTGCAATCGCGACTGGCCGCCCTGCCCCGGCTCAAGGTGATCCTCACACTCGGCGACGTGTCGCGCCGTAACGTGCTGAGGGCGCTGGGCAAGCCGGCGAGCGCCATGCCGGCGGGTCATGGGGCGCAGGCCGAGGTCGGACCCTATGTGCTGCTCAACAGCTATCACTGCTCCCGCCTCAACACGAACACCGGCCGCCTGACGGCGGAGATGTTCGAAGCCGTCTTCCAGCGCGCGCGGACGCTCCTCGAAACGTGATCGAACATCGGTCGCCCGGGAGGCGACTGTGGTTCCCCCGACACGCGAATCGACGATCTTCGGGTGTAGCCTCCATCCTCAGGAACAGCGTCGTCGGGCCCGCGTTGATCGAGCGGGATTGGGAGGTTGTCATGCGTACGAGCGAACGGGGGCCGTTCACCCCGGAGGAACGGAAGGCCGCGGTTCTGGCGCTGCTGATCGCGATCGGGATCGCGCTGCTCGCCACGATGGTCCAGCAATCGATCGGACCGTCGCTGGGGCCATGGAGCGCGGACCAGGCGGCGGCCTCGATGCCGGACGTTCTCGACGCCCAGCCGGTGGCGGCCTCAGCCTTCTAGAACGGCGTCAGCCCCGCTCCTTCATCAACCGGGCCTTGTCGCGCTGCCAGTCGCGCTGAGCCGTGGCCTCGCGCTTGTCGTGCAGCTTCTTCCCCTTGGCCAGGGCGATCTCGAGCTTCGCCTTGCCCGCCTCGTTCAGGTACAGCTTGACCGGGATGATGGTCTGACCGTCGCGCTGGACGGCGCCGATCATCTTGTCGATCTGCTTGCGGTGCAGCAGCAGCTTCCGTGGCCGGCGCGGCTCGTGGTTGAAGCGGTTGGCCTGTTTGTAGGGCGGGATGTCGGCGTTGATCAGCACGATCTCGCGCCCCTCCACCGCCGCATAGCTCTCGGCGATGTTGGCCCGACCGTCGCGCAGCGCCTTGATCTCGGTGCCCAGCAGCTGGATCCCGGCCTCGGTGTAGTCCTCGAGGAAGTAGTCGAACTTCGCCCGTCGGTTCTCGGCGATGATTTTGGTCTTCGGCTTTTCGCTGGCCATCAGCCGAGCCCGGCCTCGGCCATGGCCCGGTCGATCGCCGGCTTGACGGCGTCGGCGGTCGGGGCCAGCGGCAGGCGCACCTCCTCGGTGCACAGGCCGAGGCGCGACAGGGCGTATTTCGCCGGCGACGGCGAGTTGTCGAGGAACAGGCCCTTGTGCAGACCGATCAGCCGGTCCTGCCAGTCGCGCGCCGCGGCGTAGTCGCCGCGGGCCGCGGCTTCGTGCAGCGCCACCATGGCTTCCGGCGCGACGTTGGAGGTCACCGAGATCACCCCGACGCCGCCGTGGGCGTGGTAGCCGAGGTAGCTTGGATCGTCGCCCGAGATCAGGTCGAACTGCCGGTCGAGGATATTGGCCCTCATCCAGCTGACCCGGGCCAGGTCGCCCGTGGCGTCCTTGATGCCGACGATGTTCGGATGCGACGCCAGGCGCGCCACCGTCTCGTTGGCCAGGTCGACTCCGGTGCGGCCCGGCACGTTGTAGAGCAGCACCGGCAACTGGACGGCCTCGGCGATGGCTTCGAAATGCGCCGCCATCCCGGCCTGCGACGGCCGGTTGTAATAGGGCGTCACGACCAGCGCCCCGTCGGCGCCGACGGTCTTGGCGTGGCGGACCAGTTCGATGGCCTTGTCGGTGGCGGACGAACCCGCCCCGGCGATCACCCGGACCCGTCCCGCCGCGACCTCGACGCACAGCTCGACCACCCGCTTGTGCTCTTCGGGATGCAGGGAAGCGCTCTCGCCCGTGGTGCCCATCGGGACGACGCCGTGAACCCCGGCCGCGATCTGGCGTTCCAGCAGCGTCCTGAAGGCGGCTTCGTCCACCTTTCCGTCACGAAGTGGTGTGATCAGGGCGGTGATCACGCCCTTGAACAAAGGGGCGGTCATTGAAACGATGGTCCTGCGTGGGAAAGGGGCGACGACGCCCCGAAGCGAAGCGTGGGAGGTTAGGTTGCCGGCGACGTCGCCGCAACCATCATGGAATGGGGATCGGACACGGTATGATCGCAACCAGTCTCGCGGCCGCCTTGGCTCTGCTCGCCCCCGCGCCCGAATCTCTGGTTCCGCAGGAAACGCCGTACGCGGCCGTCGCCCCGCAGGGGACGCAGGCCCGGACGCTCAACGATCAGGACACCGCCCTCTTCCGCCAAGGCCTGGCCCAGGCCCGCGCCCGCGACGTTGTCGGCGCGCGGTCGACCGCCGCGCAGATCCGCGATCCCGCCGCTCGCAAGCTGGTCGAATGGGCGCTGCTGGACACCTCCGCCCCGCAACTTCCCTATAGCGATCTCGCCGTCGCCCAGACCGCCTTCGCCGGCTGGCCGCGGGCCGAGAGCCGCCGCGAAGCCGCCGAGCGGGCGCTCGACCTCGCCTACGCCGGTCCGGACGCCGCCCTGACCCTGTTCGCCCAGACGCCGCCGACGACAGCCGAAGGCGCCATCGCCCTCGCCGGCGCGCTTGAGCAGCGCGGCCGCGGCGACGAGGCCCGCCGCCTGATCACCGACTGGTGGCGGACCCGCTCATTCGACGAGCCGGTGCAGACCCGTATCCTGACCCGCTGGGGCGGCTGGCTGACCCAGGCCGACCACGAGGCGCGGCTCAACATGCTGCTGCTCGGCCCGCATGGACCGGCGACGCGGGCCATGGCCCAGATGGTCTCGCCGGAACGCCGGGCGGTGGCCGAGGCGGCGATGGCGCTGCGGACCGCCTACAGCCCCGACGCCGTGGTGGCCGGGCTCACCTCGACCCAGGCGATGGACCCGGCGGTCGTGCTGGAACGCGTTCGCGTCCTGCGCTCGCAGAGTCGCCAGTCCGAAGGCTTCGCCCTGCTGGCCGCCCTCCCCGCCGCCCCCTCGCACACCGAGGGTCAGAACACCCTGTGGAGCGAGCGCCGCAACTATTTCCTCGACGCCCTCGAGCGCCGCAACTGGCGGGCCGCCTACGACGCCATGGCCGGCCACGGCTTCCCCTCGGGCGAGCGCAAGGTGGACGCCGAGTTCTTCGCCGGCTGGGTGGCGCTGACCAAGCTGAACGACCCGGCCCGCGCGGCCAACCATTTCGAGATCCTGCGCCAGTCGTCGTCGACCCCGATCACCCAGGGCCGGGCCATGTACTGGCTGGGCCGCGCGGCCGAGGCCCAGGGCAATACGCCGTCGGCGGTTCAATTCTACCGGGACGGCGCCCGGCACATCCAGAGCTTCTACGGTCAGCTCGCCGCCGAGAAGGCCGGGATGACCACCCTCACCCTGCCCAGCGACCCGACGCCCACCCAGGGCGAACGCGCCGCGTTCGAAGCCAACGAGGTCGTCCGCGCCCTGCGCATTCTCGGCGAGACCGGCGAGACCAGCCTGTTCCGGGTGTTCGCCTACCAGCTCGACGACGATCTGCCGACCGCCTCCGACCTCGCCCTGCTGATGGACCTGTCGCGCGCCTATGGCGAAGGCTTCACCGCCATGATGGTCGGGCGCGCCGCCAGCCAGCGCGGCTTCCTGATGCCCGAGCGCCAGTATCCGATCCGCATCCCGCCGCAGGTCGGCGGCGCCGCGCCGTTGGAGTTCACCCTCGCCATCACCCGTCAGGAGTCGAGCTTCGACCCCCGGGCCCGATCCGGCGCCGACGCCCGCGGCATGATGCAGTTCCTGCCGTCGACCGGGGCCATGGTCGCGCGCCAGCTCGGCATGTCCTTCTCTGACGACCGGTTGTGGGACCCCGACTACAACATGACGCTGGGCAGCTATCACCTCGGCGACCTGATGCGGCGCTTCGGCGGCTCGATGCTGCTGACCACGGTCGGCTACAACGCCGGCCCGGCCCGGCCGCCGCAATGGGTGGATCGCTGCGGCGACCCGCGCGGGGGCCAGGTCGATCCCGTCGACTTCATCGAGTGCGCGCCGTTCACCGAGACCCGTAACTACATGATGCGGGTGATGGAGAACATGTCGATCTACAAGGCCCGGCTGAACAACGGGTCGGCCCCGTTGACGCTGTCGAACGACCTGCGTCGTGGGACCAGCGTGGCGGCGGGGCCGCGCCCCTACGAGTAAACCGGCGCCGGGCTGCGAGCGGCTGAGAGCAACGGCCCGTCCGGCCCGTCGACCCACCGGGCGTTGAGACCGAACACCCGCCGGAGGATCTCCGGGGTGAGCGCCTCGAGCGGGGTCGCGTCCGCCGCCACGGCCCCATGGTCCAGCACCACCACCCGGTCCGCGAACCGCGCCGCCAGCGGCAGGTCGTGCAGGCTGGCCAGCACCGCCTGCCCCGCGTCGGCCCGCATCCTGAGCCGCTCCAGCACCATCAGCTGGGCTTCCGGATCGAGACCGGCGATCGGCTCGTCCACGAGCAGCGCCGCCGCGTCCGTGGCCAGCGCCCGCGCCAGCAGCACCCGGGCCCGCTCGCCGCCGGACATCTCGGCCACGCCCCGGTCGGCCAGATGGTCCGCCTCGACCTCGACCAGCGCCCGCCGCGCCCGCTCCAGCGCCTCGTCCGCCGCCAGGAACGGCGCCCCCAGCGCCGCCACCTCGATCGCCGGGAGGTTCCAGGCGATGCGGCGCTCCTGGGGCAGATAGGCGGCCTGCGCCGCCCGCTCTCGCGGCGACATGGTCGTGACGTCATCTCCGCCGAGCCGGGCGACGCCGCCGGTCAGTGGAAGCAACCCGGCGAAGGCCCGGATCAGGCTGGACTTCCCCGCCCCGTTCGGGCCGACGAGCGCGACGAGCTGGCCGGCGTCCACCTGCAGGTTCGCCCCGTCCAGCACAGCGCGTCCGCCCAACCGGGCGCTGCCGTCCCGCATCAGCAGAGGCGGCGTCACAGCCGCCACTCCCGCGCCGCCCGCCAGGCGATCAACGCGAACAGGGGCGCGCCGACCAGGGCGGTGAACACGCCCAGCTTCAGCTCCTGATCCGTCGGCGTCATCCGCGCCAGCAGATCGGCCAGCACCAGCATCAGCCCGCCCGCCAGCGCCGAGGGCAGCAGCAGCCGGGCCGGGTCGCCCCTCACCGCGGTTCGCACGAGATGCGGCGCAGCGAGGCCGACGAAGCCGATCACCCCGGCCACCGCCACCGCCGCCCCGGTGGCCAGCGCCGCCGCCAGCAGGGCCAGCAGCCGCAACCGCGCCATCGGCAGGCCCGAGGTGCGCGCCGTCTCCTCGCCGAGGCTGAGCATGCGCAGGCCCGGCGCCGCGAGCGCCGCCAGAATCGCCGACGCCAGCACCGCCGGGGTGACCCAGGCCACATCCACCCAACTGCGGTTCTCGACCGAGCCCAGCAGCCAGTTCATCACCTCGGCGGTCGCGATCGGCGAGGGCGACAGGTTGAAGATCAGCGCCGTGGCCGCGCCGGCGAAACTGGACACCGCCACGCCGAACAGGATCAGCGCCTCGGGCGAGCGCACCCGCGCCGAGAACAGAATCAGCAGACCGCCCGCCAGTCCGGCCCCGACCAGAGCGGAGACCTCGACCGCGCCGGGCAGCGCCGCCCAGCCCAGCACGATCGCCCCCGCCGCGCCCAACGCCGCCAGGGCCGAGACGCCCAGAACGCCGGGATCGGCCAGCGGATTGCGCAGCAGGCCCTGCATCACCGCCCCGGACAGGCCCAGCGCCGCTCCGACCATCAGCGCCGTGGCCGCGCGCGGGGCCCGCACCGCCCACAGCACCTCAGCCGGACCCGAGGCGGGCTCCGTGAAGGCCTGCGCCAACTGCGCGGCGTCGAAGGCGCTTTCGCCGAACAGCACGGCGAGCAGCGCGGCAAGCGCGATCAACACCGCGAGAATGGCCGCCAGCCGGCCCGGCCCGCCGCGGCTCATCCGCCCGCCTTCAGCATCGCCGCCGCGTCCGCCGCGAACCACGCCGGGCAGGTCAGGCTGGCCGCCGGCAGTCGGGCCACGATCCGCTTCCTGGCCGCCGCGCGCACGACGGGATGGCGTCCCGGGCCACGCCAGTCGGCGCGCGACCGGTCAAAGAAGCCGAGCACGAAACGGGCCGGCGGCGACAGGGCGATCCGCTCCACGCTGACCGGCGCGAAACCCGGTGTCGTGGCGGCGTTCACCAGCCCGGCCGAGCCGAGGATGGCGTCCACCAAGGTTCCGCGCCCGGCCGTGAAGCCGCCCGCCGTCAGGTAGAGGGCCGACTGGCGCGGCGCTTTCGGGGCCGGCGTCGCCTCGGCCAGCCGGGCGTCCATGCGGGCGATCAGGACCTCGCCACGCGACGGAGCGCCCAGCGCCTGCGAAGCCGCCCGGATATTTCCGCGGATACCCTCGAAGTGGGTGGCGTCGTCGATGGTGATGATCCGCACGCCCCGGGCCTCCAGCCGCGCCAGCAGCCGGGCGTCGCCGCCCCAGTAGCGCACAACGACGTCCGGCTGGAAGGCGATGGCCGCCTCCAGCGTCGGGCGAACCCGCCGCCGCCCTTGCGCCGCCTCGCGCTTCCAGGAGTCCGGATCATCGGCGCGGGGCGACAGGGCCAGATCGGCGTCCGGCGCCAGGGCGAGGGCGTACTGATCGCCGCACTGGTCCAGCGACATCACCCGGAGCGGCCGTGTCTCCACGGCGCCCGCCGGCGCGCCGGACGTCGCCAGGGCCAGCGCCAGACCGGCGCCGGCGAGGCCCCCCGCGGCGATCCTCACGGCTTCAGCAGGCCCGCGAACAGGCCATCCAGCAGGGTGTCGACCAGCGCCTCCTGGGCCACCCAATCGAAATAGGGCTTGGTGATCATCAGCGACACGACGCCATGGGCGCCGGCCCAAAGGGCCTGGGCCGTCGGCGCGGCCTCGCCCCTGAGCCGACCCGCCGCGGCCGCGGCCTCGACCACCTGTTCGAAGGTGCGGAACAACTCATGGCCGAGTTCCCGCGCCGCCGACTGGGCGCCCTCGCGCAGTTCGACCGGGCGGGTCATGTAGGCGAGGCGGTAGGCGTTCGGATTGGCGAAGCCGAAGGCGATGTAGGCCCTCATCATCTCGCGCAGCCGGACCTCCGGATCCGCCGTCGCCGCAAGGATGGCCTCGTCCCTGGCCATCAGCTCCGCGAACGCCTGACGGCAGATTTCGTGCAGGATCTCGCCCTTCTCGGCGAAATGCATGTAGAGCGCCGTGGACGACAGGCCGACCTCGTCGGCGATCTTGCGGATGGTGGCGCCCTCATAGCCGTGCTCGACGAAGATGCGTTCGGCGGCGTTTAGTATCTCGGCGCGGCGGGCATGACCCTCGCCCTTGGGCTTGCGCTGCGATCGCGGAGTCAGGCTGGCCGCCGTGGTCAAGAAGGGTTCTCCCGTCGTCCCCACCTGAATAGCGGCATTCCCGGGCCAGCGCCAATCGCTTGCAGGTTGCGCAACGCTCCGTTAACCATTTTGAATGGACGGATCGTGGATCAACGTTCTATCGGAACGCCGTCGGGATGCGAGCCGGTACGGCGTCCCGGTGCGGCAGAGCGCGGCGCAACGGTCCCTCTCCGTGGATCAGGTCATCCTGCTCGGACTGGCGGGCGGCGCCGTCGCCGTCGGGGGGTGGGTTGACCCGCAGGGCCTGGGCGGAGCGCTGGTGACGACGACCGCCGTCGCCTTTCTCGCCCTCGCGGCGTGGCGGATCACGCTGGTTGTCGTCAGCGCGAAACCGGCCGTCGCGCACGCGCCGCCCCTGGTCCTGCCCCGCTACACCATTCTCGCCGCGCTGCACGACGAGGCGGAGGTGGTCGGGCAGTTGATCGAGCGGCTGTCGCGCATCGACTACCCGCCGCACCGGCTTCAGGGGCTGCTGGTGCTCGAGGCGCACGACCACGCCACTATCGCCGCCGCGCTCGCCGCGCCGCGGCCGGCCTGGCTGGAGGTGTTCGTCGCCCCGCCCGGCCGACCCCTGACCAAGCCGCGGGCGCTGAACTGTGCTCTCGGCCACGCCACCGGCGACCTGTTGACCGTCTATGACGCCGAGGACGAACCGGACCCGCAGCAGCTGCGGGAAGCGGCCGCCCGGTTCGCCGCGGATCGCATGGGCCGCCTTGCCTGCCTGCAGGCGCCGCTACGCATCCGCCCCCGGTCGACGGCGGCGACGACCTTCCTCGAGCGTCAGTTCGCGGCGGAGTACGCCGCCCTGTTCGAGACCATGCTGCCGGGGATGTGCCGGCTCGGCCTCCCCTTCCCGCTGGGCGGGACCAGCAACCATTTCCGCACGGACGTGCTTCGCGCCGTCGGCGGCTGGGACGTCTGGAACGTGACCGAGGACGCGGACCTCGGCTTTCGGCTGTGGCGTCGCGGCTGGCGTCTGGGCGTGATCACCCGCCCGACCTGGGAGACGCCGCCGGGCGCGTTCCAGCATTGGCTGCCGCAGCGCACGCGCTGGCTCAAAGGCTATATGCAGACCTTCGGCGTACATTCCCGCCGGCCCTGGGAGTTGGGTCCGCGCGGGCTGTTCTCCCTGCTGGTCACCGTCGGCGCGGGGCTGGCGTCGGCGGCGATCCATGGGCTGTCGCTGGCGTGGCTGGCGACGGCCGTTGTCGTATCGGCGATGGCCGGCGTGACGCCGCTGGTCCCGCCCCTGGCGGCCGGCGTGCTGATCGTCGGAGCCGCCTCGGCCTGGCTGTGCTGCTGGATCGGAGGCCGGCGCGCCGGCATTCCATACGGCCTCGCCGACATGCTCGCCGCCCCCGCCTACTGGGCCCTGCTCAGCCTCGCGTGGATGCACGCGGCCTGGCGGCTGATCCGCGAGCCCTTCGCCTGGGACAAGACGGCGCATCGCCCTGACCCGCCGCGGGCGGCCAGGCCCGCGCGGGCGCCGGCCCACGCCCGACTGGACGAGACGGCGCCGAACCGCCTATCAGCGGCCCATGCCGCCGCGCCTCAACCCGTCGCCTGAAACCCTCGTCACCCGCGCCTGGGCCGACTACGCCCTGCTGGACAGCGGCGATGGCCGGAAGCTGGAGCGTTACGGGCCCTACACGGTCGTGCGACCGGAGCCGCAGTGCTTCTGGTCGCCGCGCGATCCGGCCGCGTTCGACGCCGCCGACGCGGTGTTCGATCCCACCGACGAGGACGAGAGCGGGCGCTGGCGCTTCGCGGGCAAGCCGGTCGACACCTTTCCGCTGGCGTGGCGCGACGTGCGCTTCACCAGCCGGTTCACGCCGTTCCGGCATCTGGCCTTCTTCCCGGAGCAGGCGGCGAACTGGGACTGGCTGGACGGGCGCATCCGGCGGCTGCGCAAGCCGAGAGTCCTGAATCTGTTCGGCTACACCGGCGTGGCCAGCCTGGCCTGTGCGGCGGCGGGGGCCGAGGTGACCCATGTCGACGCCTCCAAGAAGTCGGTGGCCTGGGCCCGCGAGAACGCCGAGCTGTCGGGCATGGCCGACAAGCCGGTGCGCTGGATCGTCGAGGACGCGCGCAAATATGCGGCGCGGGAGGTGCGGCGGGGCTCGAAATACGACGGCATCGTCCTCGATCCGCCGAAGTACGGGCGCGGGCCGACGGGCGAGGTGTGGCGGCTGTTCGAGGACCTGCCCGGACTGCTGAAGGATTGCGCGGCCCTGCTATCGGACGACGCGTCCTTCCTGCTGCTGAACGCCTATGCGGCGCGGATCTCGGGGCTGTCGCTGGCGCATCTCATGGCCGAAGCGACCCACGACCGGGGCGGCGTCATCGACTGGGGCGAACTGGCGCTGGCCGAGGACGGGACGGACGGGCGGGCCATCGGGCTCAGCTTCTTTGCCCGGTGGTCGGCGTGAGCGACCGGCTGATCACGTCCCTGACCAATGAGACGGTCAAGGCCGTCCGCGCCCTGCACATGCGCAAGGAGCGCGAGGCGACCGGGCGGTTCCTGGCCGAGGGGCTGAAATTCATCGGCGAGGCGCTGGATCAGGGGCGCGCGCCGCGCCTGCTGATGGTCGGCGAGGACGCGCGGCCGCATCCGATCCTCGACCGCGCGCGCGAGGCGACCCGGACGGCGGGGGGCGAGGTGGTGATCGTCACCCACGCGATCCTCGAGAAGATCAGCCGACGCGACAATCCGCAGACGGTGCTGGGGGTGTTCGACCAGGTCTATGCGCCGCTGTCGGCGATCGTGCCGGAGTCGGCGCCCTGCTGGGTGGCGCTGGAGCAGGTGCGGGACCCGGGCAATCTGGGCACCATCATCCGGACGGCGGACGCAGCGGGCTGCGGCGGGGTGGTGCTGATCGGGGACTGTGTCGATCCCTATTCGGTCGAGGCGGTGCGGGCGACCATGGGGTCGGTGTTCGCGGTGGCCATCGCCCGGGCGACGGCGGCGGAGTTCCTGGCGTGGCGGCAGACGTGGCCGGGCAGCGTCATCGGCACCCGGCTGGACGCCTCGGTCGGCTATCGCGAGGCCGCCATCCAGCGCCCGGCCCTGATCCTGATGGGCAATGAGCAGGCCGGCCTGACCGACGCCCTCGCCGCCGCCTGCGACGTCAACGTCAAGATTCCGATGCGCGGCCGGGCCGACAGCCTGAACCTGGCGATCGCCACCGGGATCATGGTCTATGCGGTGACGGACGCCGCCCAGGTTAGCCATCGACGTCCTTGAGCATCAGCATCTGACCGATCAGGCGCTCCTTCTCGGGCGAGAAGCCGCATTCCACCTGCCCGACTGACGGGTTCCGCCAGGTTCCAAACAAGAGGTCCCACAAGGGCAGGCCATAGTTTCCGGCGTGGACGCCGCGTTCGTGATGGAGCCGATGCATTTCGGGTCTCTGCAGGATGAAGCCCAGCCACCGGGGCGTTCTCTGATCGGCATGAGCGGCCAGGTTGAACAGGGTGACGTACAGCAACGCCAGCCCGGCCGCCGGACCGCTCACTCCCAACAGGACATAGGCGACAAAGGCGTTCAGCAGGCTCGCGAGCAGGGCATCGAATGGATGCACATAGAAAGCCGTCAGAGCCTCGATGCGCGCCGGGCTGTGATGCAACTGGTGGACCCATCGCCAAAGGCGGTCCGACGCGTGCAGCGCCCGGTGCCACCAATAGGCGACGAAACTGGCGACCAAGAAGGTGAGCAGACTGGCCGGTCCGACGTCGAGATCGGCGCCGACGGCGAACAGGGCGTGACTCGAGATCCAGCGCTGGAACACGAAGCCGGCCGCCACCACGGCGACCAGATTCACCGTATTCAGCGCGCCCGCGTAAAGACGCCAGCGCCTGTCGCAGGTCGCGCCCGACGCGGGCGCGATCACCTCGCGCGTGAAGATCAGAGAGAAGACGGCCAGCGTCACAAAGTAGGCGGCGAAAAGCATACGCGGCCCTCCTCACACCGTCCTGACGACCGGCCGTGTGCCATGCAGGGCGCCTCGGAAACTTCGCTTCGCTGGCGCCGCCATCGGCATCAGAAGCTCCTGCCGTCCACCCGCTGGGCGGTCCAGCTCCAGGGCTCGATGTCGGTCAGGGTGCGGATGTTGACGGCGACCATGGGCGAGCCGTCCCGCTTCTCGCCGCGTGCGAAGGACTGGACGCCGCAGGTGTCGCAGAACCGGTGGCGGATCTTGTGGGTGTTGAAGGTGAACTCGGTCTGCGGCCCCTCCCGCGTCACGCGGAAGGCGTCGGGCGACACGAAGGCGAGGACGAAGCCCTTGCGGTAGCAGTGCGAGCAGTTGCACTCCATCAGCCCCTCGAGATCGGTGTCGACCTCATAGGCCACGGCCCCGCAGGCGCAGCTTCCCGTGTGGGTCTTCACCTCCGCCATCACGCATCCTCCAGCAGCACCACCCCGGGGGCGGATTTGAGCGCGCCGCGCAGGGCGCCGTCCAGCCGGTAGCGGCCCGGCAGCTTCAGTTCGACCTCGCGGCGGCCGTCGAGGGAGGCGACGAGGGAGACCTCGCCGCCCTTTCCGTCCGCCTTCGCGCGGTCGAGGCGGGCCTTGAGGGCGGCCGGGTCGGCGGCCTTCGACGAGACGTGGATGCGCAGGCCCATGGCGCCGTCGTCGATCAGCGTGTCGAGCTTGCTGGCGTCGTCGCCGAAGAAGCGCACCTCGCCGTCCGCTGACTTGGCCCGCACGCGGACCATGATCGAGGCCCCGACCTCCAGCACCTCGCGGCATTTGCGCAGCTGTTCGGGCGGGAACAGGCATTCGAACTCGCCGGTCGGATCGGAGAAGGTGACGAAGGCGAATTTCTCGCCAGTGCGGGCGCTGGCCCGCTCCTGGCGACGGCGCACGACGCCGGCCATCAGGAAGGCCTCGTGGCCGCTCTCGGCCAGGGCGGTGGCCTCGGCGACGAAGGTGACGCGCTTGCGCTTCAGGGCCGGGGCCATGTCCTCCAGCGGGTGGCCGGACAGGTAGAAGCCGACGGCGGCCAGCTCCTGATCCAGCTTCTCTGGCCCCACCCACGGCTCGACCGGGCGCAGGCGCGGGCGTCCGGCGCCGGCCTGGTCGCCGCCGAACAGGCTGACCTGCGACGAGGCGCGCTCGGCGGCGACGCTCTGGCAATAGGCCATCAGGGTGTCGGCCTGCTCGACCAGCTGGCGGCGGTTGGTGTGGAAGCTGTCGAAGGCGCCGGCGCGGGCGAGGTTCTCGAGCGCGCGCTTGTTGACGAATTTCGGATCGACCCGCTCGAGGAAGTCGAAGATGTCGGTGAAGCGGCCGCCGGTCTCGCGCACCTCGACCAGATGCTTCATCGCCTCCAGCCCCACGTTGCGGATGGCGCCGAGGGCGTAGAGCACCGAGCCGGTCTTTTCGCCGTCCGGCCCCTCCTCCCACGCCACGTCGAAGTCGGCGGAGGAACGGTTGACGTCCGGGGCCTTCACCGGCACCTCGAAGCGCCGACAATCTTGATAGAAGACAGCCAGTTTGTCGGTATTGCTGAGATCGAGACTCATGGACGCGGCCATGAATTCGACCGGGTGCGTCGCCTTCAGCCAGCCGGTCTGGAAGCTGATCAGGGCGTAGGCGGCGGCGTGCGACTTGTTGAAGCCGTAGCCGGCGAATTTGGCCACCAGGTCGAAGATGCCGCCGGACTGCTCTTCCGGCACGCCCTTTTCGGAAGCGCCCTTGATGAAGCGCGCCCGCTGGAAGTCCATCTCCTCTTTCTTCTTCTTGCCCATGGCGCGGCGCAGGAGGTCGGCCTCGCCGAGGCTGTAGCCCGCCAGGATCTGGGCGATCTTCATCACCTGCTCCTGGTAGATGATGACGCCGTAGGTCTCGGTCAGCACCTCCGTCAGCGAGGGGTGGAGGTAGTCGACCTCCTGCCGCCCGAATTTGCGGTCGATGTAGGTGTCGATCATCTCCATCGGCCCGGGCCGGTAGAGGGAGATCAGGGCGGTGATCTCCTCGATCGAGCCGCAACGCATCTTGCGCAGGGTGTCGCGCATGCCCTGCGATTCCAGCTGGAACACGCCGACGGTCTGGCCTGAGGCCATCAGTTCATAGGTGCGCGGGTCGTCGAGCGGCAGGCCGTTCCAGTCGGGGGCGGCGCCGCGCCGCTCGAGATACTGGCGGGCGCGGTCGAGCACCGTCAGGGTCTTGAGGCCGAGGAAGTCGAACTTCACCAGACCGGCGGCCTCCACCCATTTCATGTTGAACTGGCTGGCCGGGATGGTCGACCGCGGGTCCTGGTACAGCGGCGCGAGCTCGATCAGCGGGCGGTCGCCGATGACGATGCCGGCGGCGTGGGTCGAGGCGTTGCGGTAGAGGCCCTCCAGCTCCAGTGCCGTCTCCAGCAGGGTCGCAACCGCCTTGTCGGAGTCGCGCGCCTCCCTGAGCCGCGGCTCCAGATCGATGGCCTGGGCGAGGGTCACCGGGTTGGCGGGGTTGGCCGGCACCATCTTGGCGAGGCGATCGACCTGGCCGAGCGGCATCTGCAGCACCCGGCCGACGTCGCGCAGCACGGCGCGCGCCTGCAGGGTGCCGAAGGTGATGATCTGGGCGACGCGGTCCTTGCCGTAGCGGTCCTGGACATAGTCGATCACCTCTTCCCGCCGCTCCTGGCAGAAGTCGATGTCGAAGTCGGGCATTGAGACCCGCTCGGGATTGAGGAAGCGCTCGAACAGCAGGCCGAAGCGCAACGGATCGAGATCGGTGATGGTCAGCGACCAGGCGACCAGCGAGCCAGCCCCGGAGCCGCGCCCCGGGCCCACGGGGATGCCGTGGTTCTTGGCCCATTTGATGAAGTCCGACACGATCAGGAAATAGCCGGGGAAGCCCATCTGCTGGATGATGCCGACCTCCCATTCGAGGCGGGTCCAGTACTCTTCCTCGGGGGCGGCGGGCGTGACCTGTTTCAGCCGCTCCTTCAGCCCCTCGCGGGCCTGATGCATCAGTTCGTCGGGCTCGGACCGGCCGGCGCCGGCGTCGAAGCGCGGCAGGATGGGGGCGCGGGTCGGGGCCATGAAGGCGCAGCGGCGAGCGATGTCGAGGGTCGCGTCGCAGGCCTCGGGCAGGTCGGCGAACAGTTCGCGCATGGCGGCGGCGGTCTTGAACCAGTGCTCGCCAGTGATGCGGCGGCGATCCTCCTGGCCGGTGAAGGCGCCGTCGGCGATGCACAGCAGGGCGTCGTGGGATCTGGCCTGGGCGGCCCTGGCGTAATGGACGTCGTTGGTGGCGACCAGCGGCGCGTCGTGGGCGTAGGCCCATTCGACGAGGCCGCGCTCGGCCTGTTGTTCGGAGGCGAGACCGTGGCGCTGGAGCTCGACGTAGAAGCGGTCGCCGAAGGCCGCCTGCATGTCGGCGAGCGCGGCGGCGGCCTCGGCCGGCTTGCCCTGCACGAACAGCGGATCGACCGGGCCGTCGGGGCCGCCGGACAGGAGGATCAGGCCCTCGGAGCGTTCGGCCACCATGGCCCACGGCACGCTGGGCTCGTCCATGGCCCCCGCGTCGAGGAAGGCCGACGACGACAGGGCCGACAGGTTGAGCCAGCCGGCCTCGTTCTGGACCAGCAGGACGACGGTGGGGACCCTGGCCCAGCGCTCGGCGACCTTGCCGCCGATACCGGTGACCGGCAGGGCGCAGGCGATGATCGGCTGGACCCCTGCGTCCTTCGCGGCCTGGCTGAATTCGAGCGCCCCGAACAGGTTGGCCCGGTCCGCCACGCCCACCGCCGGCATGCCCGCGTCCGCGGCCAGCCGGGGAACCTTGCTGGCCTTGATCGCACCTTCCAGCAGGGAATAGGCCGAGCGGACCCGCAGGTGGATGAAGCCCTGGCTGTTCAGCGTGTCGGTCAAACCGGGTTCTGCTCCTTCGCCGATGCGTGCGTCTGTTCTGGACCGAGTCTCACATCACGGGCGACCGGGACACCGGAAAGCGGCGCGACCGACGCCGTGGTCGGGGGCCGGCTGTGGATAGGCCCGCCGGGCCCTCCGCCTCCGCGCCGATAAGACCCGGGTAAAACGGCAAACAGGAGCCCGAAGACTACGAAGCCTCCGGCTTTCCGCTCCAGGGCTGTTCGCCCGCATCGGTCAGCAGACCGATCGATCCTTCAGGCCGCCGAGGTCATCAGCGCAGCTTGCCACATCACCCAGACGAAACCGCCGCACGACGCCAGCGACAGCATATCCCGAACCCAACGCGCCATGACGGCCTCCCTTGCGTGTTCCGGTAATGTTCTATGTTCCCGTTTGGTTCCAGTCAAGTGGCCATACCCGGTCATCCCTGCCGGTGAAGCTCAAACTCACCCGCTTGCGAAAAGGCCCTGCTATGGTGTGCGCAGCACGCCACCAGTCATCCGCCCCTCCGGCGGCCGGCGTCGCGGGAGTAGCGGCCATGGCCAAGGGTCAAGCACGCAGCAACAAGGAAATCCGCAAGCCGAAGGCGGAGAAGGCCAAGCCGGCGGTGTCGGTGGGAACCTCGCCGTTCACCCAGGTTCCGGGCAAGAAGTAGAGATCCCGGTCAGGGCGAGGCGCCCGACCCGTTCAACGGACCGACGGGGCCGGTGACGCCGCGCCCTAGCCGATCGCGCCGACGCAGCCTTCGTCGCCGCCGACAAGCAGGACCGCGTCGGTGAGGGACAGGGTCCAGCCGTGGTGAGTGTCGAGGCCGCGGCGGCGGATGCCGGAGCCGTCGCCGGCGTCGCCGCCGGCGGTGACCAGCACGCGGCGGCCGCTGGGCAGGGCGGCCGGATCGATCTTGCCGACCGCCAGCGCCGTCGGCGTCTCGCCGCCGAAGCCGTCGAAGACGCTGAGCGCGGCCCACTCGCGGCGCAGGCCGGTCCACCACGGATCGCCGGCGTTGACGGCGAGCACCGCCACGCCGTGACCCTCGGCGGCCCAGGCCAGCGCGGCCTGGGGATCGCGCACGGCCCGCATGTCGGCCGCCGCGCCGAAGCGGAGACGGGCGCCGTCGAAGGCGCGGGTCGGTTCGACGGGAGACCAGACCTGGACCTTCATCCGACCCTGACGGGCCAGCCCCCAGCCGACGATCTGGCGCCAGAGGGATTCCACGGCCTCCCGGTTGTCGGGTCCGGCCTGGGCGAGAACGCGGTCGAGAACGGCCTGCTCGCGGTCGGGCCGCAGCTTCACATGGGGGCCGGATGGGGCGTCCTTGGCGCGTCCGACGCGGGCGGCGATGGCGAGGCGGCGTTCAAACAGGGCCAGCAGCTGGTCGTCCAGAACGTCGATCTCGTGGCGCAGGGCGGCCAGGGCCATCTGTTCGGGAGAGAGGTCGAGCGGCGCGGGCCAGACTTGCTGGAGGGCGGGCAGGGCGCTGGAATGGGGCACGGGGAGGAACTTTCGATTTCTACGGAGGCGTTCGGGGGCGTTTGCGAGCCGCCGCTCCATCGCGGAGCGGTCGCCGGCGAGGCGGTCAGGACGCGATGCCCGACGCCTCAGCCGGCGTATCGAAAGCCGTAGAAATACAGGTCCGCGGCCGCCGGAAGGCGGGCGAATGCAGTCGCAGCGATGGCTTGCGAACGGACCATGGGCGTCATTGGGCGCACGGATCGTGCGGCGTCAAGCCGTTCAGGCGCTAAGCAGGACAAATCGCGTCCGGTTGTCGGCCGAATCCTGAATGTCGTTGCGCAAAATCGACAGCTCGTAGACTTCGGCGGCGCGCATGGGGGCGACCGCGGCGCGGGTGCGATCCTTCGCCTCCGCGACGGCGCGGGCCGCCCCGGCGGTGTCATAAGCCTCGACAGACTCGATGCCGAGGCTGCCCAGCGTGCCGCTGCACTGACCCAGGGCGGCGGGATGGCTCTCGGCCGTCCTGATGTCGCCCAGCCGCGCGCCGGACGGAGCCATCAGAGCCAGCCGGATCGGCCGCCAGACCTCGGAGACCACGGTCAGCCCGGCCTTCTCGACCAGCGACGCGGCCGGCTCGACGCGGCCGATGGTGGTGTTCTCGACCGGGATCAGGGCGCACCCCACCTCCCCCGCCTTCAGGGCGTCGATCGCCGCCTCGAAGCTGTCGTAGGCGACGGGCTGGTCCCAGGGACGCAGGTCGATGCAGGCTTCGTGGCTGAACGCGCCGGGCGCTCCCTGGTAGGCGCAGCGGCCCGGGACGTCGTCGTCAGCGGGGCGGCCGACGCCCTCCACTAGGCCGCCTGCGAGCGGCTGACCCGCCCGGCCTTGAGCCGCTCGGCGACGAGGAACGCCAGCTCCAGCGCCTGGTCGGCGTTGAGGCGCGGGTCGCAGTGGGTGTGATAGCGGCTGGACAGGTCGTCCTCGGTCAGGGCCTGGGCCCCGCCGAGGCATTCGGTGACGTTCTGGCCGGTCATCTCGAGGTGCACGCCGCCGGGGTGGACGCCCTCGGCCTCGGCCACATCGATGAAGCCGCGCACCTCGGACAGGATCCGCTCGAAGGGACGGGTCTTGTAGCCGTTGCCGGCCTTGAGCGTATTGCCGTGCATCGGATCGATCGACCAGACCACGCGGCGGCCTTCGGCCTTCACCGCCTTCATCAGGCGCGGCAGGCGGTCGCCGACCTTGTCGGCGCCGAAGCGGCCGATGAGGGTCAGGCGGCCGGGGATGTTGTCCGGGTTGAGCACGTCGATCAGCGCGAGCAGGTCGTCCGGTTCCATGGTCGGGCCGCACTTCAGGCCGACGGGATTGCGTATCCCGCGCACGAATTCGACGTGGGCGCCGTCCAGCTGGCGGGTGCGCTCGCCGATCCAGACCATGTGGGCCGAGGTGTCGAACCATTCGCCGGTGGCGCCGTCGAGCCGGGTCAGGGCGCTCTCGAGGTTGAGCAGCAGGGCTTCGTGGCTGGTGAACACCTCGACCCGGCTGAGGTCCGGATGGCTCTCCGGGGTGACGCCGACCGCCTCCATGAAGGCCAGGGCCTCGGTGATCTTGTCGGCCAGCTCGCGGTATTTGGCGCCGTAGGCGGTGTCGGCCGCGAACCCCATGGTCCAGCGATGGATATTGTACAGGTCGGCGTAGCCGCCGCCGGCGAAGGCGCGCAGCAGGTTCAGGGTCGAGGCCGACTGGTTGTAGGCGCGGATCAGGCGCTGCGGGTCGGGCAGACGCTCCTCCGGCGTGAAGGCCATGCCGTTGATGATGTCGCCCCGGTAGCTGGGCAGGGTCTCGTCGCCGATGGTCTCGAGCGAGGACGAGCGCGGCTTGGCGAACTGGCCGGCGATGCGGCCGACCTTCACCACCGGCTTGCGGCCCGCGAAGGTCAGGACCACGGCCATCTGCAGGATCAGGCGGAAGGTGTCGCGGATGTTGTCGGTCGAGAACTCCTTGAAGCTCTCGGCGCAGTCCCCGCCCTGGAGCAGGAAGGCCTCGCCCGCCTCGACCTGGGCCAGTTTGGCGGTCAGGTGACGCGCCTCGCCGGCGAAGACCAGCGGCGGCATGGCGCGCAGTTCGTCCTCGACGCGATGCAGGGCGGCCATGTCCGGATAGTCCGTCGGCATCTGCACGACGGGTTTCGATCTCCAGCTCTCGGGCGTCCAGCGGGTCATTCCAGCAAGATAGGCCGGGCGCGGCTTGTGAACAATGAACCGTCGCGCCGCATGGCGTTTTCCTGCGCGCGGGAGACATCGCCGCTTGGGAAAGGCGCCCGGTCAGGGGCCGGGGCGTCTCGCGCTCGACCTGGCCTCGATCAGGGGGAGGAGAGCCCTGGCCGCCAACCGGATGGCGTCGACCTCGGCCGACGAGGGGCTGCTGGGCGTCCGGTGGTAGATCGCGAAGGTCGCCACGACCTCGTTCGCCTCGTTCAGAATGGGCGTCGACCAGCAGGACTTCAGGTCATGCCTCAGGGCAAGCTCCCGATAGCGGACCCACAGCGGATCGCTCTCGATGTCGTGGGTGTAGACCTCATGGCCGAGCCAGGCGGCCGTGCCGCACGAGCCCGCCGCCGGCCCGATCGCCTCGCCCTCGATGGCGTCGCAGAACGCCGGGGGCAGGCTGGGGGCCACAAAGCAGCCGAGGCGGCGGCCGTCGTCGCTGAGGAGCAGAATGGACACGATGAAGGCGTCGCCCGCGGCGACCTCGAGCGCGCGAACGAAGAGATTCAGGGACTCGCGAACTCTGGGATCGAAGGTGACCTTCGTCGGCGTCATGACCCTACATACGCACAGACGGGGCCAGAGCCCAAGGCGGGGCGCGCCGGGTCCGGCCGCCGCGCGAGGCTGTGGGGGCGCCGTCGTCGCGGCCATGCCCCCTGCTCCCGGCTCTATCCGGCGTTCGTGTCGGAGGACTGCTTCTCCTTCAGGGTGACCAGCTCCTCGGCCATGGTCGGGTGGACGGCGCAGGTAGCGTCCCACTGGGCCTTGGTCAGGCCGGCCTTCACGGCGATGGCGGCCAGCTGGATCATCTCGGGCGCTTCGGGACCGACGATGTGGACGCCCACGACCTTCTGGCTGGTCGCATCGACCACCAGCTTCATAAGCATCCGCTCGTCCGAGCCGGTGAAGGCGTATTTCATCGGCCGGAAGCGGGTCACGTAGACATCGACCTCGCCGGGGCAGGAATGGCGCGCCTCACTCTCGGACAGGCCGACCACGCCGACCGACGGCTGGCTGAACACCGCCGTAGCGACCGCCTCATAGTCGAAATGGGTCGGATTGTTGCGATAGACGGTCTCGTGGAAAGCCACCGCCTCGCGGATGGCGACGGGGGTCAGATTCATCCGGTCGGTGACGTCGCCGATGGCCCAGATGTTTTCGGCCGAGGTCTTCGAGAAGGCGTCGACGCAGATGGCGCCGTCAGCGTCGATCTTCACGCCGGCGGCGTCGAGGCCCAGGTCCTTGACGTGCGGGACGCGGCCGGTGGCGAACATGACCACGTCGGTCTCGATCCGCATGCCGTTCTCCAGCACGTTGACCAGACCAGTGTCCGTCTTCTCGATGGCCTGGTGCTGGGCGCCGAGGATGACCTTGATGCCGCGCTTCTCGATCTCGCCGGCGAGGTGCGCCCGGACGTCATCGTCGAAGCCGCGCAGGATGTTGGGGCCGCGGTAGATCAGGGTCGTCTCGACGCCGAGGCCGGCGAAGATGCCGGCGAACTCGACCGCGATATAGCCGCCGCCGGCGATCAGGATGCGCTTCGGCAGTTCCGGCAGGTGGAAGGCCTCTTCCGAGGTGATGGCGTGTTCGATGCCCGGCAGGCTCTCCGGCCTCCAGGGGCGGCCGCCGGTGGCGACGAGGATCTTCTCCGCCGTGACGGTCTGGCCCTTGCCGATGATCTCGACCGTGTGGGCGTCCCTGAGCACGGCGCGGCCATGGATCAGGTCGACGCCGGCCTTGCCGAGGTTGGCGGCGTAGATGCCGGACAGGCGGGCGATCTCGACGTCCTTGGCCTCAAGGAAGGTCGGCCAGTCGAATTTCGTGCCCTCGAACGACCAGCCGTAGCCCTCGGCGATCTCGATCGCGTGGCTGACCTCGGAGGCCATGACCATGAATTTCTTGGGCACGCAGCCGCGGACGACGCAGGTGCCGCCGACCCGGTACTCCTCGGCGATGGCGACCTTCTTGCCGCCCAGGGCGGTCAGCCGGGCCGCCCGGACGCCGCCGGAGCCGGCGCCGATGACGAAGAGGTCGTAGTCGTAGTCGGGCATGATCTGCTTTCGGAAACCGCGGAGGTTACGGAGTTAGGACGTCCACCCCGGAATCCAAGCCGATGATCGCCTCGTCCGCCAGATCGAGGAACAGGCCGTGCTCGACCACGCCGGTGATCAGCTTCAGATCGTCGGCCAGCCGGACCGGGTCGTGGATGGCGCCGCATTTGGCGTCATAGATCAGGTTGCCGCCGTCGGTGCGGACGAGGCCGCGCTCGGCGTTTCGCACCCGGGCCGGCAGGGCGATGTCGTGGTCGGCGAGCACGTCGGCGATGCGGTTGGCGGTGGTCTTGTGGCCGAAGGCGACGACCTCGATCGGCAGGGCGAAGGCCCCGAGGGTCTTCACCACCTTGGCGGTGTCGGCGATGACCAGGCAGCGGGCCGAGGCCTCCCAGACCAACTTCTCGCGCAGCAGGGCCGCGCCGCCGCCCTTGATCAGGGCCAGGCCGGGTCCGACTTCGTCGGCGCCGTCGACGGTCAGGTCGATGCGGGGCGAATCCTCCAGGGTGGAGAGCGGCAGGCCGAGCTCGCGGGCCAGTTCGGCAGTGGCCTCGGAGGTGGGGACGCAGCGCAGACCGGACAGGTTGCGGGCGGCCAGCGCCTTGACGAACCAGGCGGCGGTCGAGCCGGTGCCGAGGCCAACGGTCATGCCCGCCTCGACGCGGAGGGCGGCGGCTTCGCCGGCGAGACGTTTCTGGTGATCGCTCATGAGGTCGGCCGGGTGCTGAATTGATCGAACTGGGGAAGGGTCGGGTGCGGAGTCACCCAGGACAGGCGCTCTTCGGTCCAGATTTCCTTTGTCGGGCTGAAGGCGTCGGGATTGTCGAGTGAGGCGGTGGTGACATCGAACAGGCCCGGTCGGTTGGCGCGGGCATAGGTCAGGGAGGTTCCGCAGCGGGCGCAGAAGCCGCGCGTGACGCCGGGCGAGGATTCGAATTCCGCGATCGCGCCCGAGGTGATCTCGACCTTGTCCTCCGGGAAGATGACCCAGGCCAGCGACGGCGCGCCGGCGGCCCGGCGGCACGAGGCGCAATGGCACAGCGACAGGGCGCTGGGCGGGCCGGAGGCGCGGTAGCGCACGGTGCCGCACAGGCAGCCGCCGGTCGCGGTCTGTTCGGTCATGATCGGCCCGCCTTCTTCGCCCGCATGGTCTCCATAAACCGCGCGGCCCAGCCGGTTTTCGCCGTCTGCTGGCCGCGGCCGAGCGCGAGGTCGCCGGGTTCGACGTCCCTGGTGATCACCGAGCCCGAGCCGACCATGGCGCCCGCACCGATGGCCACCGGGGCGACCAGCGAGCTGTTGGACCCGACGAAGGCCGCCTCACCCACTGTCGTATGATGTTTGAA
This sequence comes from Brevundimonas sp. LjRoot202, assembly GCF_964253355.1. Taxonomy (NCBI): domain Bacteria; kingdom Pseudomonadati; phylum Pseudomonadota; class Alphaproteobacteria; order Caulobacterales; family Caulobacteraceae; genus Brevundimonas; species Brevundimonas sp. LjRoot202. Next base: position 629,730 of record NZ_CAXUQW020000001.1, read on the forward strand.
GAAGCCGTCGTAATTGCAGAAGATCACGCCCGCGCCGATGTTCGCCCTCGCCCCCACCTCGCCGTCGCCAAGGTAGGCCAGGTGGTTGGCCTTGGCGCCCTTGCCCATGCGGACGTTCTTCACCTCGACGAAGTTGCCGACCTTGGCCCCCTCGCCCAGATCGGCGCCAGGGCGCAGGCGGGCGTAGGGGCCGACCTCGGCGCCGGCCGCGACCGTCGCGCCCTCCACGTGGCTGAAAGCGCGGATGCGGGCGCCGGCGGCGATCTTCGCGCCCGGACCGAAGACGACATAGGGCTCGATGGTCGTGCCGCCGCCGACCTCGGTGTCGTACGAGAAATGGACGGTCTCGGGGGCCGGCATGGTGACGCCGGCGGCGAGGAAGGTCTCGCGCTGGACCTTCTGGAACAGGGCCTCGGCCTGGGCCAGTTCAGCCTGGGCGTTGACGCCCATGACGGCGTCCTCGGCGGCGAAGACGGCTCGGGTCGGGGCGCCGCGCCGGCGGGCCAGCTCGACCACGTCGGTCAGATAGTATTCGCCCTTGGCGTTGTCGTTGCGCACCTCGCGCAGCAGATCGAACAGCAGGCCGACCGGGGCGGCCATGACGCCGGAGTTGCAGGCGGTCAGGGCGAGGACTTCGGGCGAGGCCTCCTTGGCCTCGGTGATGGCGGCCAGCTGATCGCCGTCCATGACAAGGCGACCATAGGCGGCGGGGTCGCGGGCCTCGAAGCCGATGACGGTGACGCCGTCGTGGGCGGCGAAGACCGGCTCGATGTCGGCGGCGGTGAGCAGGGGCACGTCGCCGTAGGTGATGACCACCTGGCCGACGAAGTCGCCGAGCACGGCCTCGGCGGCGCGGACGGCGTGGCCGGTGCCGAGCGGCGGGTCCTGCACGGCGATGGCGTCCTCGCCGAGGCGCTTCTCGACATGGGCGCGGACCTCCGGCGAGTGGGCGCCGACCACCACCACGATGCGCTCGCAACCCAGCGCCTCGGCGGCGTCGATGGCGTGGTCCAGCATGGCGCGGCCGCCGACCGGGTGCAGCACCTTGGGCAGGGGCGACTTCATCCGCGTGCCCTGGCCGGCGGCGAGGATGATGGCGGCGCGAGGATGCGGAGAGCTGGTCATGAATCGGTCCGGCGGCTAGGCGTTGCCCGGGTCTAGCCCATCGGGGCGGCCGGCGGGAGTGAACGATGGCGGAACGCGATCTGGAAGGCTGGACCATCGCCTTCGACCTCGACGGGACGCTGGTCGAGACGGCGCCGGACATCGTCGGTACTCTGAACCGGCTGCTGGTCCAGCACGACCTGCCGGCGCTGCCGCTGGAGATCGCGCGCAATTACATCGGCCATGGCGCGGTGGCGCTGCTCAAACAGGGCTTCACGGCGGCAGGCATGGCATGGGACGAGGCCGCCTCCCCGGCCCTGCTGGAGGCCTTCCTCGTCGATTACATGGCCCATATCGCCGACGAGAGCACCGCCTACCCGGGCGCGATCGAGGCGCTGGACGGGCTGGCGGCCCGGGGCGCGATCCTGTGCGTGGCGACCAACAAGCCGACCGATCTCGCCGTGGCCCTGTTCCGCGCGATCGGGCTGGAGGACCGCTTCGCCGCGATCTGCGGGCCGAAGTCGGTATCGGCGCGAAAGCCGGACGCGGCCCATATCCGCGAGGCGGTGCTGCAGGCCGGCGGCGATCCGGCCCGGGCGATCATGGTCGGCGACAGCATCACCGACCTGGACGCGGCGCGGGCCACGGGCGTGGCCTGCATCCTGACCACCTTCGGCTACACCCTGACGCCGGCGGCCGAGCTCGGCGCCGACGCCCTGATCGAGCATTTCGACGCGCTACCGGCGGCCATCGAGCGGCTGGTCGGGGGTGGTCAGGCGTTGCGGCGCGCGTCGAACGCCTGACGGGCCGCCTCGATGCGGTCGAGGTGGGCCTCGGCCCAGGTCCAGACGCCGCAGAAGGCCTCGCTGAGGCTGTGGCCCATGTCGGTGAGGCGGTATTCGACCTTCGGCGGGATGACGGGGTGGACGGTGCGGACGACGAGGCCGTCGCGCTCCATCTGGCGCAGGGTCTGGGTCAGCATCTTCTGGCTGACGCCGCCTGCGAGCTGACCAATGCGGGTGAAGCGGAGCTCGCCGTGCTCGGTCAGCACCTCGAGCACGATCATGGTCCATTTGTCGGCCACCCGGCCGATGACCTCGTTGACCAGCGCCTCGACACGCGGGTCGAGGGGCGGGGCGTCGGGGTGGGGATGGGCGTGAACGCCTGCGTCAGCCATAGCTCTCTTTCCGGTAACTACAGCACGTTTCGGTGCCTACTTTCTGATCGTAAGTGTCGGGTATAGATGATCGCCCATCGGATTTCCAGCCAAGGAGACACCCCATGGACACCCGCAACGACACCATCCTGATCACCGGCGGCGGCACCGGCATCGGCAAGGCCATGGCCGAGGCCCTGCACGCCCGCGGGGCGAAGGTGATCATCGCCGGCCGGCGCCGCGAGCCGCTGGAAGCGGTCGCCGCCGCCAATCCCGGCATGGCCTTCGAGACGCTGGACGTGGCGGACCCCGCCGCCATCGAGGCGTTCGCCGCGCGCGTGGTCGAGACGCACCCTGACCTGAACGTCGTCATCAACAACGCCGGGATCATGGTGGCCGAGGACAAGATCGACCTGGCCATCGCCGAGCAGACCATCGCCATCAACCTGCTGGGGCCGATCCGGCTGACGGCGGCGCTGCTGCCGCATCTGAAGCGCAAGGCGGCGGCGGCGACGGTGGTGACGGTGTCCTCGGGCCTGGCCTTCGTGCCGTTGACGACGACGCCGACCTATTCGGCCACCAAGGCGGCGATCCATTCATGGAGCCAGTCGCTGCGCCACCAGCTGAGGGACACCTCGATCGAGGTCATCGAATGGGCTCCGCCGGCGGTGGCGACGGACCTTGTGCCGGGCCACGCCGAAAACCCGAACTCCATGCCGCTGGCCGACTTCACCGCGGAAAGCCTGGCCCTGTTCGAGGCCGGCGGGGCGGACGAGATCCTCGTCGAACGGGTGAAGTTCCTGAGCGGAGCGGAGGCGCGGGGCGACTATGACGCGGTGTTCCGGACGCTGAACGGGGCGCACTGACCGCATAATCTGTCGGCGGCGCGGTTGCGGTTCGGGGAACGAGCCAACACATACCGCAGCCTGCCGCCGAGAGCCCTGTCCATGTTCCGACGCTTCTTCGCGATACCGCTGTGGCAGCGCACCGCCGCGGGCTTCGCGCTCGGCATCCTCGCCGGGCTGATCCTGCGCGAGCAGGCCGAGGTCTGGCTGCAGCCGATCGGCGACGTCTATCTGAACCTGATCCGCATGGTGGTGGCGCCGCTGGTGCTGTTCACCATCGCCTCCTCGATCGCCAAACTGGGCGAAGGCGTCGGGGCCGTGCGGCTGGGGGTGCGGACGCTGGTCTGGTTCGCCGTCACCTCCCTGCTGGCGGTGCTGGTCGGCTTCGCCTTCGGCCACCTGATCAATCCCGGCCTCGGCCTCGAGAACCTGCCGCTGGGCGAGGTGCGCGAGCGCGAGATCCCGACGCCGCTGGACGTGCTGATCGGCATCGTCCCGACCAATCCCTTCGCCGCCCTGAGCGAGGGCAAGGTGCTGCAGATCCTCTTCTTCTCGGCCCTGGTCGGCGGCGCGCTGGTGGCGCTGGGGGACCGGGCGCAGGGGGTGCGGCGGCTGGTCGACGAAGGCGCGTCGGTGATCTTCCGCATCACCCGCTGGGTCATCCAGCTGACTCCGTTCGGGGTGTTCGGCCTGATCGGTTCGGTGGTCGGCGGCTATGGCTGGGAGGCGCTGCTGCCGCTGGGCAAGTTCATCTTCGCCATTTACGCCGCCTGCCTGTTCCACATCCTGATCGTCTATTCGGGCCTGCTGAAGCTGCACGGGCTGAAGGTGCGCAGCTTCTTCCGCGGGGCCTTCGCCGCCCAGCAGACGGCCTTCGCGACCTCGTCGTCGCTGGGGACGCTGCCGGTCACCCTGCGCCAGACGGTCGAGCGGCTGGGCGTGCCCCAGGCCTACGCCGCCTTCGCGGTGCCGCTGGGCGCCAACGTCAAGATGGACGGCTGCGGGGCCATCTATCCGGCCATCGCGGCCATCTTCATCGCCCAGTATTTCGGCATCGACCTGACCCTGACCCAGTATGTGCTGATCGGGCTGACGGCGGTGCTGGGATCGCTGGGCACCGCCGGCGTGCCCGGCACCTCGATCGTCATGCTGACCCTGACCCTGTCGACCGCCGGCCTGCCGCTGGAAGGCATCGGCTACATCATCGCCATCGACCGGATCATCGACATGATGCGCACCGCGACCAATGTGACAGGCCAGATGCTGGTCCCTGTGCTGGTGGCCAGGGAAGAGGGCATCCTCGACGAGGACATCTACAACGGCCACGTCGCCTGGCTGCCCGGCGACCCGGACGCGGAGACGCCGGAGGCTGTGCAGGCGGCGGGCATCTGACGTCGTGCCCGTGACGTCTTGCAAGGGTGGGGCGACCGGGCTATGTCCCCGCCTCCCCGATTGATGGATGCGTAGCTCAGCGGGAGAGCACCTCGTTCACACCGAGGGGGTCACAGGTTCAATCCCTGTCGCATCCACCATTTCTCTCCCCTCAGTCACTGCCCCGCCGAAGCCATCGTGGTCACCGGCAGGCGGACGATGACGTCGTCGACCTGGACGCCGCCGCGATCGATGACGAGGTTCTGGTAGTTGCGCTGGCCGTCCTGGGTGGTGGCCTGGACGTCCTCGACCTCCACGCGGAACTGGCGGCGCAGGTAGGTGGCCAGCTCGCCGGCGGTGACCAGGCGGTCGCCGTCGCCATCGGCCGCGCCCGACATGCCGGCGCGCACGAAGTGGGACAGGTAGCCGCCGGCCTGGAACTTGCCGGCCACGGCGCTGGTCAGGTCCTCCTCGGAGCTGAACACCCCCATCACCCCCGGACGATCCACGACGTTGCGGGCGAAGCCGCCGGAGAAGCAGGAATCGACCACCAGCAACGCCAGACGGGTGTCGAGGGTGTCGAACAGGCCGGCCAGTTCGGTGTCGAGAATCTCGCCGTCGACCAGCACCAGGGTTTCGGCCTTGCCGTCGGGCTCGAGGCCGGTGACCGGGGTCGGCTCCTGGCTGCCGTGGCCCGAGAAGAAGAACAGGAACATGTCGTCCGGCCCGGCCGCCTCGGCCACGCGCCGGAAGGCGTCGCGAACCCCCTCGACGGTGGCCTCGGCGTTGGTCAGGACCACGCTGGCCTCGTTCAGGGAACCCTCGCGGCCGAGCGTCTCGGACAGTTTGCGGGCGTCCTCGTCGGTGAAGGCCAGGTTGTTGGCGGTTCCGTTGTAGTCGGAGACCCCGACCATCACGGCGAACACCCGGGGCCCGCCCGGGACCGTCGCCTGACGGGGCGGCTCGCGGCCGGCCTCGAGGCTGAAGCGGTAGGAGCCGGTCTCGCCTGGACGGTAGGAGGTGACCTGCACCTCGTAGTCGCCGTCCTCGGGCAGAACCAGGTCCTGCCGGCTGTTGGTGCCGTCCTCGCCGTCGTCGTTGTCGAACTGTTCGCCGGAGGGGGTGATCACCATGGTGTAGGCGTCGAACGCCGAGGAGGTCAGGTCGACGGCGACGCGCTGGCCACGCTGGCCGCTGAAGCGATAGCGATCCACGTATTCGCCCGAGTTCAGGGTGTCGTCGCCGCCGGCCAAGGAGCCCGAGACCGCCTCGCCGAGGGTCACTTCGCCGCCCCGCGCCGGGCGCGCCGACGGCGCCTCGGACGCCGGCCGGGGGGCCGAGACGCCGGCGCCGTCGAGGACGGCGAGACGGTAGGCGCCGGTCTCGCCGGCCTCGTAGCTGGTGGCGGAAATCTGGTATTCGCCGTCGGCGGGCAAGGTGACCAGCAGCCGGCTGTCGCGCGAGTCGTCCACGCCGGCGTCGTCGTCATTGTCGCTGGAAAAATCGTCGGGGCCCCTGACCATGAGATACGGGTCGAAGGCGGTCGAGGTCAGGCGGATATCGAGCTGCTGGCCGCGCCGGCCCCGCAGGGTCCAGGAATCGATGAACTCGCCAGAGTCGAGCTGCTCGTCTCCGCCCGCCAGGCTGCCGCCGACGGTTCGGCCTACGGCGATGACGCTGGACGTTTCGCCCGCGTCCGGTCGCGCCTGCCCGGCGCCGGCCGCCTCGAGCGTCAGCCGGTAGGCGCCGGTCTCGCCGGGCTCGTAACTGGTGGCTCCGATCTCGACCTCGCCGTCGGCGGGGGCGGTGAAGCTCAGGCGGCTGTCGCGCGAGCCGCGGGCCGCCGGATCGTCGTCATTGTCCTCGCTGAGGCCGCCGGGGCCGCGCACCAGCAGGTAGGGATCGAAGGCCGAGGCCGACAGGGCGACCTCATAGGTCTCCCCGGCGCGGACCGGGAAGGTCCAGGTGTCATTGTATTCACCGCTGTCGAGGGTGTCGTCGCCGCGCCGCAGCTCGCCCTGCACGGTCTGGCCGGGGCGAATCCCCTGCGAACCGTCCTGGGTCGGCCCCGCGGGAAGGGCGGCGGCGGGCTGGGCCAGCACGGTCAGGGCCGTCGTGGCGGCGAGCAATGATCTGAACATGGCGAATTCCCCTCTTGCATCGCAGCTTTACCGAACAATGGTCGCTTGTCACCGTCTGTCGGCGGCGCCGTCAGAAATGGAAGGGATCGTCGCGCTTCCGCCTTGATCGGCAGGCATACGCCCGCCCCTTCGCCGCCCCGCCCGGGGCTGGCGCGCGCCGCCGTGGCGCCTTACGGACCGCTCCATGCCCTTCCCCGCCAGTCATCCCGCGCTCGACCGCGCGCTTTCCGCCCGTGGCTACGCCGAGCCCACGCCCGTACAGGCCGCCGTGCTGGACGCCGAACAGGGGCGCGACCTGCTGGTCTCGGCCCAGACCGGATCCGGCAAGACGGTGGCCTTCGGGCTGGCCCTGGCCCCCACCCTGCTGGGCGAGGCCGAGAAATTCGCCGAGTTCGGCGCGCCGGTGGCTCTGGTCATCGCCCCGACCCGGGAGTTGGCGCTGCAGGTCTCCAACGAGCTGCAGTGGCTCTACGCCCAGACGGGCGCCCGGATCGTGTCCTGCGTCGGCGGCATGGATCCCAAGGTCGAGCGCCGGGCGCTGGAACGCGGCTGCCACATCGTCGTCGGCACGCCGGGCCGCCTGCGCGACCACGTTGAGCGCGGGGCGCTGGACCTGTCGACGCTTCAGGCCGTCGTGCTGGATGAAGCGGACGAGATGCTGGACATGGGCTTCCAGGAAGACCTGACCTTCATCCTCGACGCCGCCCCGGCCGAGCGCCGGACGCTGCTGTTCTCGGCGACGCTGGCGCGCGACATCGTGCAGCTGGCCAAGACCTACCAGAAGGACGCGCTGCGCATCGACACGGTGGCGGGCAACGCCTCGCACGCCGACATCGAATACAAGGCCATCCGCGTCGCGCCGAACGAGGTCGAGCTCGCCGTCGTCAATGTGCTGCGCTACTTCGAGGCGCCCGGTGCGCTGGTGTTCGCCAATACCCGCGAGCGGGTGAAGCACCTGACCTCGAGCCTGCGCGAACGCGGCTTCTCGGTCGTCGGCCTGTCCGGCGAACTGACCCAGAGCCAGCGATCCGAAGCGCTGCAGGCGCTGCGGGACGGCCATGCGCGGGTGTGCGTGGCCACCGACGTGGCCGCGCGCGGACTGGACCTGCCCGATCTGGGTCTGGTCATCCACGCCGAGATCCCGGTCAACAAGGCCGGCCTGCTGCACCGTTCGGGCCGCACGGGCCGCGCGGGCAGGAAAGGCGTCTCGGTCCTGCTGGTCAGCTACACGCGCCGCCGCAAGGTCGAGCTGATGCTGCAGTCGGCCTCGATCACGGCGGAATGGTCGGGGCCTCCGAGCGCCGAGATGATCCTCGAGAACGACCGCAAGCGCATGCTGGCCGATCCGGTCCTGACCGCGCCGGTCGAGGATGAGGAGGCGCTCGCCCTGGGCCGGCAACTGCTCGAGAAGAGCTCGCCCGAGCAGGTCGCGGCCGCCCTGATCCGCCTGTACCAGCAGAAGCTGCCGGCGCCGGAAGAGGTCTATGACGACGAGCGGATGAAGCGCCAGCAGGCGACCGGCAGGAACGACAAGGGCCAGCCGGACGTGCCGTATACGGACTTCGCCCGCGGCGGAGACATGGCGTGGTTCCGCATCAACATCGGCCGCGACAAGAACGCCGATCCGAAATGGCTGATGCCGACGATCTGCCGTCTGGGTCATGTGACCAAACGCGACATCGGCTCGATCAAGATCTTCGAGCGCGAGACCAAGTTCGAGATCACCCAGGAGATGAAGGCGAAATTCGAGGCCGCCATCGCCCAGGGCCTGGAAGACGGCGTCAAGATCGATCCCGCCGTCAAGCCGGGCCCGTCCGAGAAGCCGGTCAGCCGCTGGGACAAGAAGCCCGGCGCGGGCGGCGACCGCCCCGAGAAGAAGCCGTGGGCCAAGCGCGAAGACGGCGGCGACAAGCCGGCCTGGAAGCCGCGCGAAGATCGCCCCGAGGGTGCGAAGAAGCCATGGGTGAAACGCGAGGACGGCGACAAGCCGGCCTGGAAGGCTCGCGAGGACCGTCCGCAGGGTGAGAAGAAGCCGTGGGTGAAGCGCGACGACGCGGCTCCCGTCGCCGCCGAGGGCAAGAAGCCCTGGGTCAAGCGCACGCCCGACACGCCCACGCCGGCCGGCAAGAAGCCGTGGGTCAAGAAGCCCGCCGCCGAGGGCAGGACGCCGTGGACCCCGCGCTCTGACGCCGAGGCGGCCCCGGCCGCCGCCGGCGACAAGCCGTGGAAAGGCAAGCCCAAGGGCGGCGACCGCCCGTGGGCCCCGAAGGACGCGCGCGGCAAGCCGCCGGCGAAGCCCTACAAGGGCAAGGCTCCGCGCTAGCCCCGGGGCGACGGTCCTGCGCCGCTGAGGATTGATCGCGACCTGTAACCGTTTACGGTAACCGCAAAGCAAGAAGCTGCGGGCAGGAAACATGGCGGACGTCCGGCTGACCGGGGTGACCAAACGCTTCGGCGCGACCGAGGTCCTGAAGGGCATCGACCTGGAGATCGCGGACGGCGAGTTCGTGGTCTTCGTCGGCCCGTCCGGCTGCGGCAAGTCCACCCTGTTGCGCACCATCGCCGGGCTGGAAGAGGCCGACGGCGGCGAGATCGCCATCGGCGGACGGCCGGTCAACGACCTGTCGCCGTCGGACCGGGGCATCGCCATGGTGTTCCAGTCCTACGCCCTGTACCCGCACATGAATGTCTATGAAAACATGGCGTTCGGGCTGAAACTTGCCAAACTGGACAAGGCCGAGATCGACCGCCGCGTGCGCGGCGCGGCCGGGACGCTGAACATCACCGACTACCTGGACCGCAAGCCCAGGGCCCTGTCCGGCGGACAGCGGCAGCGCGTGGCGATCGGCCGGGCTATCGTACGCGAGCCGCAGGTCTTTCTGTTCGACGAGCCCCTGTCCAACCTCGACGCCGCCCTGCGGGTGCGCATGCGCTACGAGTTCGCCAGCCTGCACGAGCGGCTGAAGACGACCATGGTCTACGTCACCCATGACCAGGTCGAGGCCATGACCCTGGCCGACCGGATCGTGGTGCTGAACGCGGGCGTCATCGAACAGGTCGGCAAGCCGATGGAGTTGTACGAGCGGCCGCGCAACCTGTTCGTGGCCGAGTTCATCGGCAGCCCGAAGATGAACCTGCTGCCGGCGGAGATCGTCGCCGCCTCGGCCCGCGGCGCGACGGTGCGCACGGCTGCGGGCGAGAGTGTCGGGATCGACGTCGACGCGTCCCGCGCCGCGCCCGGCGACGCGGTGACCCTGGGCGTGCGGCCGGAGCATCTCTCGGTGTCCGGCCGGGGCGACTCCATCGCCGCGACCGTGACCTTCGTCGAGACTCTGGGCCACGCCACCTACGCCTATCTGACCGCCGGCGACGCGGCTGTGACGGTGCTGCTGCCGGGCGAGGCCCGACCCGCCGCGGGAGAGGCGCTGAAGCTGCGCGTGCCGGCCGGCCAGGCCCATCTGTTCGACGCCGCCGGCGAGGCCTTCGCCCGACGCTAGGCCGTCAGGGCTCGGCCCTGGCCAGTTTGCAGCCGCCGGCGATGCCGGTCGCCTGGGCGCACGGCCAGGCCTGATCGAACCGGCCCTCCGGCGTCAGCCTCAGCATCATGCCCGGACCGGCGCCGCAGCTGAGTTCGTAGTAGCGGGCCCCGTCGGCCACGCCGACGACCCGGGCCCCATCGGCGGCGCACGCCGCCCCGCCTTCCGGCAGCCAGGACGCCACGGTCGCCGCCTGTTCGGCGCCGGTGGTGAATTTGCAGGCCTCGCCCAGGGCGATCAGGTCGAGACAGGAGAACGACCGGGTCACGTCGGTCCGGTTGATCGGCGTCTGCAGCCACAGGCCGTCCCCGCCGGCGCAACCGATCTCGTAGCGGTCCTGGTCCTCGCCGACCCGGCCGATCCAGGCCGCCTGGTCGACCGCGCAGGCGGGATTTATGCTCGCCGCCAGCGGCCGCAGCGACGCCGCGGCGTCCTTGTTCTGGTCGAGCAGGCACAGGGAGGTCACCGGCCGCGATGCGTCGACCGCCCGAAGCGCCTCCTCGGTCGCCGCGAGGTGCAGGCAGTTCAGGATGGCGGGATCCTCTTCGGCGACGACCATATAGCCCGGCCCCTCGCGGCAGGCGACTTCGTAGATGTCCTTGCGCCGGCGCGTTTCGCCCGGATTGTGGGCGGCGATGATCTCGCAGGGCACGCCGGCGGCGGCGAAGATCTCGGCCGTGCGCTGCCGCACCAGCCGTTCGGGGGTCGGCCGGCGGCTGCCCTGCGGCCAGTTGCGCAACTCGGCGGCGCTCAGATAGGGGCCGATCGGTCCCTGGTGGTCGCCCTGGTGATGGCCGGACGAGATTTCCGGGCCGCCCATGGCGTTGCCGCCCGGCTCGTCCTGCGCCAGCGCTGCGCCGTGCGGGGCGAGACTCGCGGCGATCGCCGCCGTGACCGCGCCGATCCAGGCCAAACGCCGCATCGTCTCTCCTCCCGATCCGGATAACCGCGGTCATCAGACACCCGACGGCCCGGCGGGTCAAACAAGGCGGGCTCTTGTTGCATCGCACAACACGGTGGCCCTAGATGGGGCATGACCGCGCCGGCCACGCTCACCGTCGATCTGAATGCGCTCGCCGCCAACTACCGGACGCTGGAAGCGGTCGGCGGCGTCCCGGTTCATCCGGTGGTCAAGGCCGACGCCTACGGCCTGGGCGCCGAGGCCTGCGCCCGGCGTCTGGCGGCGGAGGGGGCGCGGACCTTCTTCGTGGCCCGGACCCGCGAGGGCGAACGCCTGCGCGCCGCCCTGGGGGCCGGCCCCGCGATCTACGTGCTGGACGGCTGCCTGGCCGGCCGGGCCGGGCGCGTGCGCGACGCGGCCCTGCGGCCCGTCCTCAACACCGGCGAACAGCTGGCGGAGTGGACGGCGGCCGGCGGCGGCGCCTGCGGCGTGCAGATCGACACCGGCATGAACCGGCTCGGCTTCCGCCCCGGGGACGCACCCGGACCATTTCCCGGCCTCGATCTGGTGCTGAGCCACCTCGCCTGCGCAGACGACCCGGCCGAGCCGATGAACGCCCGCCAGCGGGACGCCTTCGCGGCGGCGGCGGAGCGGTATCCGGGGACGGTGCGGTCGTTCGCCAATTCGGGAGGAATCTTCCTCGGGCGGGACTACGGCTTCGACGCCTCGCGGCCGGGCATCTGCCTGTACGGCGGCGGGCCCGAGGGGCGGCCGGACGCGCGGATCAGGCCGGTCGCGACCCTGGCGGCCGAGGTGCTGCAGGTGCGCGAGGTGCCCGCGGGCGACAGCGTGGGCTATTCGCGCGGCTTCATCGCCGAAGCGCCGCGCCGGATCGCGACGGTCGCGGCGGGTTATGCCGACGGGGTGCTGCGCAGCTATAGCCCGCGCGGCCTTGTCTGGGTTGGCGGGTCGCTCCAGCCGATCGTCGGGCGGGTCTCGATGGACGTCTGCGCCGTCGACGTGACCGGACTGGAGGTCGCCGTCGGCGACACCGCCGAGCTGTTCGGGGCGAACCGGATGCTGGACGACGCGGCGGCGACCGCCGGCACGGTGGCCTGGGAGCTGCTGACCTCGGTCGGCCCCCGGGTGCTGAGACGCTACCTCGGCTGAGACCAGCCGCCGGACTGGGTCAGGGCCACGGCGAACACGGCGATCACCAGCGGCGCCGCGACGATGAACAGCGGTCGGGCGATTCCGGCCCAGCGGGCGGCGACCTCGTCGTCCAGCTCGCCGTAGCGGCCACCAACCAGCCAGCCCAAATAGCCGAACACTTCCAGCGGGTTCGACAGCGGATCGGGCGCCTCGCCGGCCTTTCCCTCGGCCTTCAGTCGCTGGACCCGGGCCAGCAGCCGCCATGCGCTGAGCCCGTAGGCCATGGCCACGACCCAGGTCACGCCGAACAGGACGAAGAAGGTTTTCTCGGACATTCGGCCCCTACGTCATTTGCGGTCGTAGGGACTTCGAGGCCCCCTGCCCCGCCCGCACCGACTCCTGTAAGCCAACAGCATGGCTCGTGATGGTGCAATCTATGTTTGTCAGTCCTGCGGGGCGGTGCACGGCAAGTGGTCGGGCCAGTGCGGGGCGTGTGGCCAGTGGAACTCGATCGTCGAGGAGAGCCGCTCCGCGCCGCCCGGCGCCCTGAAGCCGGCCTCGAGCAGCCGCTCGCGCGGCGTCCAGTTCGAGACGCTGCAGTCCGACACGCCCGAACCGCCGCGCATCGTCACCGGGGTCACCGAGTTCGACCGGGTCTGCGGCGGCGGCGTGGTGCCAGGCTCGGCCATCCTGCTGAGCGGCGATCCGGGGGTCGGCAAGTCGACCCTGCTGCTCGATGTGGCCGGGCGGGCGGCGCTGTCGGGGCGGCGAGTGGCCTATATCTCGGGCGAGGAGGCGGTCGAGCAGATCCGCGCGCGGGCGAAGCGGATGGGGCTGGAGAAGGCCCCGGTCGAGTTGGCCTCGGCCACGGCGCTGAGGGAAATCCTCGGCACGCTGAAGCGTGAGAAGTTCGACATCGTCATCGTCGACTCGATCCAGACCCTGTGGTCGGACGCCCACGAGGCCGGACCGGGCTCGGTGACCCAGGTGCGGGCCTGCGCCGGCGAGATGGTGCGGCTGGCCAAGTCGCAGGGCGTGGCGGTGGTGCTGGTCGGGCACGTCACCAAGGACGGCCAGGTCGCCGGCCCACGCGTGGTCGAGCACATGGTCGACGCGGTGCTGAGCTTCGAGGGCGAGCGGGGATACCCGTTCCGCATCCTCCGCGCCGGCAAGAACCGCTTCGGGGCCACCGACGAGATCGGCGTGTTCGAGATGGGCGACGCGGGACTGCGCGAGGTGGCCAATCCGTCCGCCCTGTTCCTCGGCGAAGGCAAGGACCGGGCTCCGGGGGCGGCGGTGTTCGCCGGCATAGAGGGCTCGCGGCCGGTGCTGGTCGAGGTGCAGGCGCTGGTCTCGAAATCGGCCTACGGCACGCCGCGCCGGGCGGTGGTGGGTTGGGACACGGGGCGGCTGGCCATGGTGCTGGCGGTGCTGGAGGCTCGCTGCGGGTTCGGGTTCGGCGATCAGGACGTCTATCTGAACGTGGCGGGCGGCCTGCGCATCAACGAGCCCGCGGCCGATCTGGCGGCGGCGGCGGCGCTGGTCAGTTCCGCCACCGACACGCCTCTGCCTCAAGGCTGCGTGGTGTTCGGCGAGATCAGCCTGTCGGGCGAGATCCGCGCCGTCGGCCGGGCCGAGGCGCGGTTGAGGGAGGCTCAGAAGCTGGGCTTCGACCAGGCCCTGTCGCCGCCGCTCACGGTCAAGGACAAGGGGGTGAAGGTGACCTCCGTGAACCGGTTGACCGAGGCGGTCGAACGAATCTCGCAAAACCGCTACTGAAGATGGATCGTCCCTTTCCCGAGCGCCCATGACCGGTTTCGACGTCATCGCCACACTGGTCATCCTGGGTTCCGCAGCCGCCGGGTGGGTGCGGGGCGGGACGCGCGAGATCATCACCCTGTTCAGTTTCGCGCTGGCGGCGTTTCTCGCGCTGGTGGCCCTGCCGGTCACGGCGCCGATCGGACGCGGCCTGATCGACCCGGACTGGGCCGGAACCATCGCGGCGGCCGCCGCATCCTTCCTGCTGATCTATTTTGGGGTGCGCATCTTCGGTTCGGCCCTGTCCAGGCGGGCGCAGGCCCATCCGCACCTCGGGGGCGTCGACCGGTTCATCGGCGTCTTCGTCGGAGCCGGCCGGGCGCTGGTGCTGCTGGGGGCGGTCCATCTGGTCATCGTCGCCGCGATGCCGGGCGAGGAGACGCCACGATGGCTGACGGACGCCGCCCTGCATCCCGTCACCGCCGGCGCCGCCCGGGCCATCCAGACTGTGCTGCCGGGCATCGGCCGCGGCGCCGACGCCCTGACGCCGGTGGTCAGTTCGTCCGTGAGCAGAGGCTTTAAGGACGATGAAGCCTTGCCCCCGACGCAATCCAGGCCTACCTCCCCGCGCACCGCGCCCTAGTCACAAATTCCCGGTCATCGGAGCCCCGACGATGCCCCATTCGATCGCCGAACCCGTCGTTCACCGCGAGCATTGGCGCGACGCCGATGACGATCAGCTGCGCCTTGAGTGCGGCGTGTGCGGCGTCTGGGGCGCGGAGCCGAACGCCGCCTCGTCGGTGGTCGCCCTCGGCCTTCACGCCCTGCAGCACCGCGGACAGGAAGCCTGCGGCATCGCCAGCGTCCACGAGGCGCGCTTCCATACCGAGCGGCACATGGGCCTGGTCGGCGAAGCCTTCGGCGGCGCGGACCTGTCGGAGCGGATGCCCGGATCGGCGGCCATCGGCCACACGCGCTATTCGACTTCGGGCGGGTCGTTCCTGCGCAACATCCAGCCGATGTTCGCGGATCTCGACTCGGGCGGCATCGCCATCGCCCACAACGGCAACCTGACCAACTTCCTGTACCTGCGGAACCAGTTGGTCGGCGAAGGGGCGATCTTCCAGTCGACCTCGGACTCGGAAGTCATCCTCCACCTGATCGCGCGCAGCCGGAAGGCCAAGATCGTCGACCGTTTCATCGACGCCATCGGCCGGATCGAGGGCGGCTATGCGCTGGTCTGCCAGACCCGCTCCAAGATGATCGGCGCACGCGACCCGCTGGGCATCCGCCCGCTGGTGCTCGGCCGCCTGGGCGACGCCTGGGTGCTGGCGTCCGAGACCTGCGCCCTCGACACCATCGGCGCGACGTTCGAGCGCGATGTCGAGCACGGCGAGGTCGTGGTCATCGACAAGGGCGGCCTGCAATCGCTGAAGCCCTTCCCGACCCGCGCGGCGCGGCCCTGCCTGTTCGAGTACGTCTATTTCTCGCGCCCCGACAGCGTCGTGAACGGCAAGTCGGTCTATGAGGTGCGCAAGCGCATGGGCCAGAGGCTGGCGCGCGAGCATGCGGTCGAGGCCGACGTGATCGTGCCGGTGCCCGACTCCGGCGTGCCGGCGGCGCTGGGCTATGCCCAGGAGAGCGGCATCCCCTACGAGATGGGCATTATCCGCAGCCACTACCTGGGCCGCACCTTCATCCAGCCCAGCCAGGGCGCCCGGCAGAAGGGCGTGCGCATGAAGCACAGCCCCAACCGCTCGGTGATCGAGGGCAAGCGGGTCGTGCTGATCGACGACTCCATCGTGCGCGGCACGACCTCCGTGAAGCTGGTCCGTGCGGTGCGGGCGGCCGGGGCGACCGAGGTCCACCTGCGGTCGGCGTCGCCGCCGATCCTGTGGCCGGACTTCTACGGCATCGACATGCCCGAACGGGACCAGCTGATCGCCGCCAACAAGACGCTGGAGGAGATGAAGGCCCACCTCGAGGTCGACTCTTTGGGCTTCCTGTCGGTGGATGGCCTGTACGACGCCATGGAGGCCGGGCCGCGCGATCCGCGCCACCCGCAGTTCACGGACCACTATTTCACCGGCGAATACCCGACCCGCCTGCTCGACCGCGAGATCGAGGAAGGCGGACGCGAGGTGGCGGCGCGGCAACTTTCCCTGCTGGTCAGCGCTTAAGGTCAGCGAAATCGGTCGGATGCGCAGCATCCGGCCCAGATCTTCGCTCACGCAGGAAGCCATGATCCAGCTCGGCTACTTCACGATCGACACGACCGATATCGACAAGGCGCGCGCCTTCTATAGCGCCGTGTTCGGCTGGACCTTCGACGAGGCGCAGTCGCACCCGACCTACGCCCATGTGGCCGACAGCGATCCGCCCTTCGGCTTCACCAAGGTGGAGCGGGCCAAGGACTTCCCCCACCTGTATTTCCGCGTCGACGACGTGGACGCCCTGTGCGAGCGGATCGTGGCCCATGGCGGCAAGGCGGCCGTGCCGTCGGAAACTAAATCCGGACTGACTGCCGTGGTCGAGGACGACCAGGGCGTCAGCTTCAGCCTGTGGCGCCCGGCGCCGGGCTTCTAGCTTCCGCCGGACCGGCGGGCGCGCTATCAGGCCCGCCATGACCGACCTCCCCCTTAAAGATCGCATCGCCCTCGTCGTCGGCGCCTCGCGCGGCATCGGCTACGAGACGGCGCTGGCGCTGGCCAGAGCCGGCGCGCACGTCATCGCCACGGCCCGCACCCAGGGGGGGCTGGAGGAACTGGACGACGCCGTCTTTGCGGCCACGGGCAGGCACGCCACCCTGATCCCGTTCGATCTGGTCGACGGCGGGGCGATCGACCGGCTGGGCGGGGCCATCCATGAGCGCTTCGGGCGCCTGGACATCTGGGTGCAGGCGGCGGCGACCATGGGGGCCGAGGGCCTGACGCCGGTCAGCCACGCCGACCCGCGCGGCTTCGCCAAGGTCGAGAAGACCAATTTCACCGCCGTCTATCGTCTGATCCGCTCGCTGGAGCCGTTGCTGAGGGCCTCGGAAGCGGGACGGGCGATCTACGTCACCACCAGCGTCGCCCACGCACCGAAGGCCTTCTGGGGCGCCTATGCGGCGACCAAGGCGGGGGCCGAGGCGCTGGTTAAATGCTGGGCTGACGAGATCGAATCCACGCCGGTTCGGGCCGCCATCGTCGATCCGGGCCGGATGCGCACCCAGTTGCGGGCGCAAGCCTACCCGGGCGAGGACCCGGAGACGGTGACGCCTCCGTCGGCTATCGGGCCTCTGATGGTCGAGCTGGCGCGCGGCGATGTGGAGCCGCCGCTGGAGGTCAGCTTCAGGGACTGGAGCCAGGGTCCCGGCGTGGCCGCGCTGATCTGAGGCGACATTCCCCGGCGTTCAGCAAGCCTTTGCAATTTCCGCGCGATACTCCTGGCAACCGGAGCGGTATCGTGGCGCCAGAGTTCAGTGAGGGCTATTTCGCGGCCGTGGCCCGCGCCAGTCAGGATGTGATGCGCATCCTGAACCTGGATGGCGTCGTCGAATATATGAACGAGCGCGGGCTGGAACTGCTCGAGATCGACAGCTTCAGCGCCAACCACGGCCGCGCCTGGCAAGACCTCTGGCCATCCAAATCCCGCGGCGATCTCATCGCCGCGCTGGAGCGGGCGCGCAAGGGAGAGGCGGCGGGATTCACCGGCTACTGTCCGACCGCGAAGGGCCGGCCACGGTGGTGGCACACCCTGGTTTCGCCTGTCCGGGACGGCGACGGTTCGGTGGTCCGGCTTCTGGCCGTATCCCGCGACGTCACGGCCGAGCACCGCCGTGAAGCCCGGCTCGAACTGGCGCTGAAGCGTGCGCAGGAAGCGGAGTCGGCCAAGGATTCCTACCTGATGTACCTGCGGGAGGCGCTGGACGTTCTCCCGGCAGGGCTGGCCTTCTACGACGCCGACGACCGGCTGGTGATCTGGAACCGGCAGTATGTGGCGGCGGGCGGCACCGACGAGGCCTCCACCAACCTGGAAGTGGGGCTGGGTTTCGCCGACCTGCTACGGCGCGAACTGGCGGCGAACCGCCATCCCGAGGCGATCGGGCGCGAGGAAGAGTGGCTGGCCGAAAGCCTGGAGGCCCGGCGACGGGCGCAGGGTCCGCGCGAGCAGGAACTGACCAACGGCCGGTGCTACCGGTTCGAGGACCAGCGGCTGTCGGACGGCGGAATCGTCTCGATCGCGGTCGATATCACCGGCCTGAAGCGCCGGGAGGCCGAACTCGAGCGCACCGCCAGCGAGCTGGCCACGGCCAAGGCGGCTGCCGAGACGGCCAACCAGGCCAAGAGCGAGTTCCTCGCCAATATGAGCCATGAGATCCGCACGCCCCTGAACGGCGTCGTCGGCATGGCCGACCTGCTGTGCCGCAGCGCCCTGCCTTCGAAAGAACAGGAGTTCGCCGAGATCATCCGAAGTTCGGGCCAGACCCTGGAACGGCTCCTGTCGGACATTCTGGACCTGGCGCGGGTCGAGTCGGGCAGCGTCACCCTGGAACGGACCACCTTCCATCTGGGCGAGGCGATCCGCGGCGCGGTCGCCCTGTCGCGCCTGAAGGCCGAAGAGAAGGGGCTCGATCTCAGATTGGCCATCGACCCCGCTCTGGACGGACCGGTCGAGGGCGATCCGACCCGGATCCGGCAGATCCTCACCAATCTGCTGTCCAATGCGATCAAATTCACCGAGGCCGGCGTGGTCGAGGTCGGCGCCGCCGTGCCGCGTGAAGGCGTCATGCGGCTGTCGGTGCGCGACAGCGGCGTGGGCTTCGACGCGGCGGCCAAGGCGCGCGTGTTCCGCCGCTTCGAACAGGCGGACGGCTCGATCACCCGCCGGTTCGGCGGCACGGGCCTGGGCCTGGCGATCTGCCGGCAGCTCGCGGAGCTGATGGGCGGCGAGATGGACTGCACCAGCGCCCCCGGAGACGGCTCGACCTTCTGGGCCGACCTTCCGCTGACGCGGGCCGAGACGCCCCAGGCCGCGCCCGTCGACGAACCGGCGGCGGCGGCGTTCGACGGCGCGCTGCGGGTGCTGGTCGCCGACGACCACGCCACCAACCGCAAGGTCGTCGAGCTGATCCTGACAGGCGCCGGCGCGGAAACCACATGTGTCGAAGACGGGGCGCAGGCGCTGGACGCGTTCCGCGCCGACGTCTTCGATCTGGTGCTGATGGACATGCAGATGCCGGTGCTGGACGGGCTGTCGGCGGTCCGCGCCATCCGGACGTGGGAAGCCGAACAGGACCGGCCGCCGACGCTGATAATGATGCTGACGGCCAACACCCTGCCGGAGCATGTCTCGGCAGGGATGGAGGCGGGCGCCGACGGACATATCTCCAAGCCGATCACGGCCAGCCGGCTGCTGGCGGCGGTGGAGGACGCGCTCAGCGGCCTGGGAGAGACCGATGGCAACGAGGCACCGGTCCACGCCGAGGGCTGAGTCAGGCGGCGCAGCCGTACCCGCCAGTTCCAGTGCCGCTAGAGATCAACTTCAGGCAGTGAGGCCAACGATTGGGTGTCGCGGCCCTGACCCGACAACTACGTGTGGACCACGATATATATAAATCCAGTCAAACCAGCGGCGACTATCGGCGTGACTGTAAGCTTTTGGATCGCCTCGTTAGCCCTCTGGCCTCGCGCGACCAAAACGTTCGAATTGAAGATAAGGCGTTCTTCTAAGTCCTCAGCCATCTCGGCCTTCATGTCTTTTATGGACTTGGCTGATTTGACATCTTCGAGGAAATTGCTCGGGAAATAGCCTAGGGGGTGAAACTCCACACATTCAGCACTTTGCAATGCGTTCCGTGCCGCCAAGATAAAGCCAATACATCCCATCACGGCGAATAGGCCAATCCACGGTAGCGCGTTCACAAAGGACAAGCCGGCAAGGGCGGCGGACGCGGCGGTAAGTGCTACTGAACCAGATAGCAACGCCGATGCCCGTTGATCAGCGGCTGTCGCGAATGCGTTCTGAGACGCCATCCTCGCTTCCGCTTGACTCACAACTAGGGAGAGCGTGTCCTCCGAGCCTTTCCTGAATTCATCTGCGGACAATATCTTGGCCCCCTCAAAGCCCCCGCCTGAAACGCGCATTCGGATAGATGAAAGTGCCGACGTTCACAGACCTTCTCCGAAACCTGCATCTGGCGGATCGAAACCGCAATCACCGGCTGTGAACACTGGCAAATCACCGCCCCCGAAGAAGGTGAAGTAGCTTTGGCACCATCCAAACCCCCTCCTGAGCGGCGCGACTACGTCAAAGATAGCCCACCTGTGCGGCCCCCTGCGCCGCCGCCGCCGCCGCCGCCGCCGCCCACTCACCCTACGCGGCGATAGTGCCACCTAGTTCCCGGTTGCAGCCGCTGGCTCTGCCGGGAACTACTTTTTCGGCAGATGCTTCTGGCCGGTGCGCACCCGGCCCGAGCGGGAGACCTGCCTCGCCCCTCCCCGCGCGCCCTTCTGGACCGCGACGGACGAGCCGGCCTTCTTGTTGGCGCTGGATTTGAGCCCGGCCAGCGGCTTGGTCTTGCCCTTGCCGGCCTTCTTCTGCTCCAGCGCCTTGCCGGGCAGGTTGGACAGGCGGTCGGCGGCCTCGGCCTTCTTGATGACCCGGCGCGGCGCGGTCTTGGCGTCGCCCTTGTAGCGCTCGGGGCCCGACTTGGAGCCGCCCGGGGCGTAGGGGTTCTCGCTGCCCGACTTGACGATCAGGCGGATCGGCGTGCCCGGCAGGTCGAAGGACTCGCGCAGATTATTGACCAGATAGCGCTTGTACTGCTCCGGCATGGCCTCGGCGCGGCTGGCCATCAGCACGAAGGTCGGCGGCCGGGCCTTGGTCTGGGCCATGTATTTGGGCTTGATCCGCTTGCCGTCGACGGCGGGCGGCGGATGCCTCTGGGTCGCCAGGGCCAGCCAGGTGTTGAGGTCCTTGGTCTTGACCTTGACCGACCAGGTGGCGTGGGCCTGAAGTACGGCGGGCATCAGCCGCTCGACGCCGCGGCCGCTGTGGGACGACAGGGCCACGAAGGGC
Organism: Brevundimonas sp. LjRoot202; assembly: GCF_964253355.1. Classification (NCBI taxonomy): domain Bacteria; kingdom Pseudomonadati; phylum Pseudomonadota; class Alphaproteobacteria; order Caulobacterales; family Caulobacteraceae; genus Brevundimonas; species Brevundimonas sp. LjRoot202. The sequence continues at coordinate 650,756 of NZ_CAXUQW020000001.1, forward strand.
GAGCCCTTCAGCTGGGGCAACTTGTCCTCGGCCATCTGCTGGAGCTTGGCCAGCTTCGCCTGGGGCTCGGTCTCGAGGTCCCATTTGGCGGCGACGTAGACCAGCGCCCTGCCCTCGCGCTCCACCAGGTCGGCCAGCTGCAGGTCCTGGGTGTCGAAGGCGTCGTCCTTGTCCATGACCAGCACGACCACCTCGGCGAAGGTGATGGCGCGGATGGTGTCGGCGACCGACAGCTTCTCAAGCTTCTCCTGCACCCGGGCCTTGCGGCGCATGCCGGCGGTGTCGACCAGACGGATGTTATGGCCTTCGTATTCCCAGTCGACCGAGATGGAGTCCCGGGTGATGCCGGCCTCGGGGCCGGTCAGCATGCGGTCCTCGCCGATCAGGCGGTTGATCAGGGTCGACTTGCCGGCGTTGGGGCGGCCGATGATGGCGATGCGGATCGGTTTGTCGGGTTCGTCGATCTCTTCGATGAAGATGTCGGCGCTGGCGGTGACGATGGCGGCATAGAGGTCCGCCATGCCCTCGCCGTGCTCGGCTGAGATGGCCACGGGCTCGCCGAAGCCGAGAGCGTAGGCCTCGCCGATGCCGCCGCCGCTCTCGCGGCTCTCGGACTTGTTGGCCAGCAGGACGACAGGCTTGTGCTGATGGCGCAGACGGTCGGCGAAGATGCGGTCCAGCGCGGTGACGCCCTCGCGCGCGTCCATCATGAACAGGATCAGGTCGGCGTCTTCGAGCGCCGCCTCGGTCTGCTCGCGCATCCGGGATTCGAGGCTTTCGTCGGTGACATCCTCATAGCCGGCGGTGTCGATCAGGGTCAGGTCGAGGTCGCCGATATTGCCGTCCGCATAGCGCCGGTCGCGGGTCACGCCCGGGCGGTCGTCGACGAGCGCGAGGCGCTTGCCGACGAGGCGGTTGAACAATGTCGACTTGCCCACGTTGGGGCGGCCGACGATGGCGACTTTGAGAGCCATGTCGGCCTTCTAACGCAGATTGGGAGCTACTGGGTCAGCGAATGCTGACCAACTGGCCCCGGTCGGTGAGCACGTAGAGGGCGCCGTTGTAGGCGGCCGGGGCGATGAAGGCGGGGCCGCCCAGTTTCAGCGAGGCGGTCTGGACCCCGGTCTTGGGATCGAAGGCGACCAGTTCGCCGTCCGAATTGACCAGCACCAGCCGGTTGGAGGCGAGCAGCGGACCCGACCACACCGGACGCACGGTGCGGTCCCACAGGCCGAAGAAGCCGCCTTCCTGGCGGATGCGGCCCTCGTTGAGGTCGCGGCTCCAGTAGACCTGACCCGACTCGCGGTTGACCAGGGTCAGTTCGCCGGCCTTCGAGACGACATAGACCACGTCGCCGACCGGCAGGGGGGCGTTGACGCCGGCGACGGGCAGTTGCCACTTCGGCTGGCCGGTGCGGACGTCGATGGCCGACATGATGCCGGAATGGCCGACGGCGTAGACGACGCCGCGGCTGACCACTGGACGGCCCGCGATGTCGCGGATCTCGGACAGCGCGCTGGTCCGGCTGGTGCGCGACAGCACCTGCTGCCACAGCGCCTGGCCGGTGGCGGCGCGCAGGGCGACCAGTTCGCCGGACGAGAACGGCGCGATCACGGTCTCGCCGGTCACGGCCGGGCTGGACGCCCGCATGATCCGGGCGGGCTCGGGGATGCCGCGATAGGCCCAGACCTGCTGGCCGGTGTCCACGTCGAAGGCGAAGATCTGGTTCTCGACGTCGACGACATAGACCCGCGTGCCCGAGAACGTCGGCGCGCCGTGGATCGGCACGTCGACCGGCGTGGTCCACAGCACCGCGCCGGTGGCCTGGTCGACCGCGCTGACGGTGCGGTAGCCGGACGAGATGAACACCTTGCCGTCGCCGACCGCGACGCCGCCGCCGAAGCCGCCGCCGGTCGAGCTGCCGCCGAGGCCGAGGCTGAAGAAGCTGCGCTGGAATTCCTGCTCGTCGGGCTTGAGGTTGGCCTTCCAGGCGACCGAGCCGCTGCCGGAATCGACGGCCGTGACCGTAGCCTCCCCGTCCATGACGAAGACGCGGCCGTTATCCGCCACCACCGGGGCCATGACCTGACGCGTGTTCGAGGAGCCGGCGCCGATATCCCGGCGCCAGGCGACCGCGAATTCGGGGGCGGCGATGACATGCTCGACGGCGTTCTCGGCGTTGCCGCCGGGCTGTGTCCAGGCGGTGGCCGGCTGGGGGCCCGGCAGGAAGAAGTCGCGCCCGGAGAGGGCGGCCGACGGCGCGAGCTGCTGTTCGAACTCGAGCACCGAGATGCGCTCGCCCTCGGTCGCACGGGCCTGGGGTTCGTCCGCGCCGCCGAGGCCGAACGGCAGGGCCCGGCGGACGGTGCCGCACGAAGCGACGGTGACGGCGAGCCCGCACAGCAGGGCGACTTTGAGCACGCGATTCATGGCGGACGTCCTGAAAGCGGGGTTCACGGGCGGGCCGGGGCGACCGGGGCGGGTTGTTGGCCGCCCTGCGGACGCGCCGCCGCCGCGCGGGCGGCGGTGGCCTCGGCCGCGCCCATGGCCTCGGTGATGGGCTTGAGATTGGGCGCCGTGCCGGCGTCGATCGAGCCGATGATCACGTCGGCGCGCTGGCTGATTTCCTGCGGTGTATCGAGGCTGTTCTTCAGCACCACGAGGGTAGACCGGGCCTCGGCGGTCTTGCCGTGCTGCAGCTGGGCCAGCGCCAGGGACTCTCGGGCGAAGGCGCGGAAGGGACGGCCCTCCTTCGTCAGGGGCTCCAGCCGGGCCTGAATATCCTCGAGGCTGGCGGTGTCCATCAGCAGCAGGGCGGCCTTCCAGCGGGCCCCGTCAACCAGCAACGGGTCGCGGGTGGCCGCGGCGGCCTCGTCGAGCAGTTCGATGGCGTCGGGAATGCGATTGGCTTCGACGGCGATGCCGGCGCGATGTTGAAGCGCCAGCGCCTTGTAGGCGGCGTTGCCCTCGTCGGCGGCCTGGACGAAGGCGGCGTCCGCCCCGACCGGATTGTTGGCCTCAAGCGATTCGAGGCCGCGCTGATAGGCGATCGAGGCCTTGTCGGCCTTCGAGGTCTCCATCTTCTGCCAGCCCCACCAGGCCAGCGCGGCGATCAGCGCGACGAGAAGCACGCCGCCGGCGACCGGCAGCCAGGTGCGGGCCAGCCGCTTGTATCGATCGGAGCGAAGCTCCTCCTCGACCTGATCGAAGACATCAACCACGGATACGTCGCCCCAAAAGTCGCAGAAAATCCAACCGGCCGGACCCTAGAGACTCGTTCCCCGCGCCGCAACGCGGGCTTTAGGAGGAAACCGGCTTTTTCGAGAAGTAGGTCTCGACTTCGGCAGGAAAACGGCGGGCCTTGACGTCTTCGGCGTAGGCGGCGACCGCCCGGTCGATCTCGGACCGCAGATCGGCGTAGCGGCGGACGAACTTCGGGGTCCAGTCAAACAGGCCCAGCATGTCGGGCGTGACGAGGATCTGGCCATCGCAGGCGGCCGAGGCGCCGATGCCGATGGTGGGCTTGTCCACCGCCGCGGTGATGTCGCGGGCCAGCCCTTCGGCCACGCCCTCGATGACGATGGCGAAAGCCCCGGCGTCGGCGGTGGCCTCGGCCTCGGACATGACCCGCAGCCGCTCCTCGTCCGTGCGGCCCTTGGCCTTGAACGCGCCATCGGTCAGCACGGCCTGGGGCCGCAGGCCGACGTGGCCCATGACCGGGATGCCGCGCTGGACCAGATAGGCGATGGTCTCCGCGACGGTGGGGCCGCTTTCCACCTTCACGCCCTGGGCCCCGGTTTCCTTCATGACCCGGGCGCAGTTCTCATAGGCCTGCTCCTTGCCGCCTTCGTAGGAGCCGAACGGCATGTCGATGACGACCATGGCCCTCTTCGAGCCCCGCATGACGGCCTGGCCGTGCAGGATCATCATCTCGAGGGTGACGCCGACGGTGTTCGGCATGCCGTGCACCACCATGCCCACGCTGTCGCCGACCAGCAGCAGGTCGCAATGGTCGTCGAGCAGGGCGGCCGTCGGGGCGTCGTAGGCCGTCAGGCAGACGACGGGCTCGCCGCCCTTGCGGGCGAGGATGTCGGGCGCCGCGATGCGGCGGACGGCTTCCTGCTTCTGGCTGGACATGGGCGGCCTCCTGTTCGGAGCCCTAGATAGGCGCCGGCGGACGACCCGTCATCCCCGATCACACTTCCTGCGACAGCTTCATCACGCCGGCCGCGGCGAGGGCGATCAGGGCCCCGGCGGCGATCCAGAACAGCTGCATGCCGCCCATCGAGCCCAGTTCCAGGTTGGCGAGGCCGAGTTGTTCCAGTCCGGACTGGATCGAACCCTGGACGTTCAGCGAGGCGGACTGGATGCCCTGGCCCAGGGCGTCTCCGGCCACCACGCCCTCGCGGGAGCCGAGCTGGATGTCGACGGACATGGTCTCGCGCACCGCGACGACCCCGCCGACCAGGCCGGCCAACGACAGGGCGATGAAACGGACGCGGGAGCCCTTCTGCAGCCGCTGCTCGACCCGGGCTGTGAACAGGGGCGCGTCGGGCATGGCGGGGGTTCGCGCGAACAGACGCTCCACAAAGGGATCGAACTCGTCAGCCGACATGCTGCGTTCTCCCCAGGGGCTGTGCGGGTTCCGGTTGGAGCCGCGCGCGGAGTTTATCCAGACCACGTTTGACATGAGACTTCACCGTGCCGAGTGGCAAATTCAGGGCGGAGGCGATCTCGGGATGCGCCATGCCCGCTCCGTGACAGAGGGAGACACAAAGGCGTTCGGGTTCGCTGAGCGCCTTCAAGGCTTCATCGAGGTCGACCAGGCCCGCGTGATCGGTTGCGGGCGCGACATCTTCGCTCTCGATTTCAGCGACGTAGCGGGCTTCCTTGGCGACCCGCTTGATGTAGAGCCGCGCCGCGATGCGTTTGACCCAAGCTGCGAAGGTCCCCTCGCCGCGGAACTCGCCGCAGCGCTGGAACGCCTGGATGAAGGCGTCCTGGGCGATGTCGTCGGCGAGCGAGGGCTGGGCCCCCATGCGCCGCAGCAGGGCGCGCACCGCCGAACCGTGGCGGCGCACCAGTTCACCGAACTCCCGCCGTCCGCCCGCCGCCGCGAGGGCGGCGAGCTCGACATCGTGCCGGTCGACCAGAGGCTGGGTCATGGCATGTCCCCCTGTCGTCCCGGCCCTATTCCTTGTTCGGGTTGAAGAAGCTGAGGACGATGAAGGCCAGGCCGATGACCGCCGGGATGCAGGCGACGCCCAGCAGGCCGTTGTCGAAACCATCGCTGTGCCAGTGGCCTCCACCCATGTCGCTGACGGCGCCGAAGGCGGCGATGCCGATGCCGACGGCCAGCCAGATGATGCCGCGCCGGATGTCCCGTGTGCGCGAAGGCAGCTTGCTGGCGACATCCTTGGTCATGGCGTCGATGAGCTCGGGCGGCAGGTCCTGGCCCTTGTCGATGGCGTGGCGGACCGTCGTTTGCATTTCACGCTTCTCGCGCGACTTCAGATACGTCGGGCCGACGATGATGGCGGTGATGGTGCCGAAGACGGCGAAAATCGCGAAAATCGGAATGAAGTCTTCCATGGGTATCCCCTCTTTCTCGAAACCGGAGCCTGATGCTTCGGCCTTCTGACGACAAGAGGCGCCGGCGCCCCGCCATGGATGCGATCGGGCGGGTGAAACTTTCGTAAGGCGGACGCAGGGGGCTAGAAGGGTCCGACCGGAGTCCTGCCATGATCGATCGCCGCATGCTTCTCACAGGCCTCATCGCCACCCCGCTGGCCGGCGCCGCGTGCGCCACCTTGCCGGCGGGCGGCGGGCGCAGGCTGAAGCTGGTCTGCTTCAACATCTGGCACAATCAGGGCGACTGGGCCGCGCGGCTGCCGCTGCTGGTCGAGGCGATCCGGGCCGCGGACCCCGACGTGATCGCCCTGCAGGAGGTGCTGGAGGACGCCGCCGTCGGCCTGCCCAACCAGGCCCGGACCATCGCCGACGCGCTGGGCGGTTATGAGATGCATTTCGTCTCGACCGATCCGGAGGATGCGCCCCGGCGCTACGGCAACGCGGTTCTGAGCCGCCTGCCGGTCATGGCCCATGATTCGAAAAGGCTGGAGCCGCTGGACGACTACCGCACCGCCATCCGGGCGCGGGTCTCGCTCGACGGCCGGGCGATCGACGTCGTCAACACCCATCTGGCGTGGAAACCCGAGCAGGCGCCGGTGCGGGCGCAACAGATCGCCGACCTCATGGCCTGGCTGCCGCAGGACGGCACGCCGCTGATCGTCATGGGCGATTTCAACGCGGTGCAGGAAGACGCCGGGCTCAACGCCCTGACCGGTCCGCGCTTCGTCAGCGCCCTGCCCCGCGGGGCGGCGGAAACCACCCTGAACCCCGCCAAGGGCCACGCACCGCGGGTCATCGACCATATCTTCGCCGAAGCGGCGCATTTCCAGCCGGTCAGCGCCTCGGTGCTGGGAGCCACGCCCGTCGGCGGCGAATACCCATCGGACCATTTCGGCGTTGCGGCGACCCTCCGGGTGCGCTGAACCTGCAACTGGCCCGCCCGCGTGGCGTTGGCCCCATGATATGCCCGAGGCCCGCCCCTTCCGGAGAGAACGCCAGATGGTCCAGATCACCTATCGCATCGTCGAACACGACGGGGGCTGGGCCTACCAGCTGGGGGACACCTATTCCGAAACCTATCCGGATCACGACTCGGCCCGGGCGGCGGCGGCGGCGGCGGCGCGGGAGCAGAAGGTGCCGGACGAGAACGCCCTGATCGAATACGCCGATGCGTCCGGCCGCTGGATCACCGAACGAGCCGACGGCCACGACCGGCCGGAGACCGAGGTCGAGGGCTGATCGCGTTCCGATTTGCGCTATGATCCCTCCGTCGAACTGAGGAGGTGTCAGCCGTGAACCGTATCCGGATCGCCCTCGCCGCCTGCGCGCTTGTCGCCTGCAGCGCCCCCGCGCCGGCTACGGCCCGGCAGGTGCAGTTCTACGACGTGCCGTCCGGCGGACGTCCCCACGACGTGGCCGTGACGGCGGACGGCGAGGAGGTCTGGTGGACGGTCCAGCGCGGCGGCGCCCACGGCATCCTCGACCCGGACACCGGCGAGACGACGATCGTGCCGCTGGGCGAGGGCTCGGCCCCGCATGGGGTGATCGTCGGCCCGGACGGTAACGCCTGGATCACCGACGGCGGCCAGAACGCCATCGTCCGCGTCGACCGGGAGACCCGCGCGGTCAAGGTCTGGCCGCTGCCGGAGGAGACCGGCCCGATCAACATGAACACGGCGACGTTCGACCACCGCGGACGCATCTGGTTCACCGGACAGACGGGCTTCTACGGCCGGCTGGACCCCGCGACGGATGACATGAAGGTGTGGGCGGCGCCGCGCGGACGCGGTCCCTACGGCATCACCACCACCCCGTCCGGCGAGGTCTGGTACGCCTCGCTGGCGGGCAGCCACATCGCCAAGGTCGATCTGAACACCGGCGAGGCCACCATCGTCGAGCCGCCGACCCCGAACCAGGGGGCTCGGCGCATCTGGTCGGACAGCCGGGGCCGGCTGTGGGTCAGCGAATGGAACAGCGGCAACGTCAGCGTCCACGACCCCCGCGACGGCAGTTGGCGCACCTGGAGGCTGCCGGGCGAGGCCCCGAAGACCTATTCCGTCTATGTCGACGAGGCCGACAAGATCTGGCTGACCGACTTCGCGGCCAACGCCATCGTGCGCTTCGACCCCGTGACCGAGACCTTCGAGAGTTTCCCCAGCGACCGGTCGGGGGCGAACGTGCGCCAGATGCTGGGACGGCCGGGCGAGGTCTGGGGGGCGGAATCAGGGACGGACCGATTGGTCGTCATCCGGCACGCGACCGAATGATCTGGCTTCTGCTTCTCGCCCTTTCGGGGCCGCCGCAGACGCCGCCCGACCCCGGCGCGCGCGCTTTCCAGCGGTGCGCCGCCTGCCATTCGCTGCGCGAGGACGCCCGCAGCCCCGCGCCCAGCCTGGGCGGCGTGGTCGGCCGACGTGCCGGAGCGGTGGAGGGCTTCGCCTATTCGGACGCCATGCGGGCGGCCGGGCGGCGAGGGCTGGTCTGGGACGAGGCCACGCTGGATCGGTTCCTCGCGGACCCCGACACGGTCGTGCCAGGCACGGACATGCCCTATCAGGGCGGGAGCGCCGCCGAACGCGCGGCGGTGATCGCCTGGCTGCGTCAGCACCCCTGAACGACGGCGTTCACCGCAACGCCTTGTGATCGATCAAGGGTAGGCGCGGCGCGGCGCGACGGTTAGTCCTGCAATGTCTGTCAGATGGAACCGGTTACATGCGTCACCTGCCCCTCCCCGCCCCGACCCGCCGCGCGCTTCTGGCCGGAGGCGCGCTGACGGCGGGGCTGATGCTGGCGCCGCGCATCGCGGCGGCGCAGGCGATGGCGAACCTGGAGCGGGTCAACGCCCTGATCGCCCGCATGACTATCGAGGAGAAGGCGGGCCAGCTGAACCTGCAGAACGACCCGTTCCGCTGGCGGCCCGAGGGGGTCAATCCGGGCGATACGCTGGACGCCAACCAGGAACAGACCGCCGCCGACATCCGCGCCGGCCGCATCGGGGCCCTGTTCAACGGCGTCGGCGCGGCGACCACGAGGCTGGTGCAGGACATGGCGGTCAAGGACAGCCGGCTGGGCATCCCCCTGCTGTTCGCGGCCGATATCGTCCACGGCCTACGCACCACCTTCCCCGTACCCCTCGGCGAAGCGGCGAGCTGGGACGTCGACCTGGCCATGCGCACGGCGCGGGCGGCGGCGGTCGAGGGCGGAGCGGCCGGGGTTCACCAGACCTATGCGCCGATGGTCGATATCGGCCGCGACCAGCGATGGGGCCGCGTCGTCGAGGGCGCGGGCGAGGACGTGCTGCTGGGCAATCTGTTCGCAGCGGCGCGCACCCGCGGCTTCCAGGGCGACGACCTGAAGGCGTGGTCGTCGCTGCTGGCCTGTCCGAAGCATTTCGCGGCCTATGGCGCGGCCGAGGCCGGTCTCGACTACAACTCGACCGACATGAGCGAGCGCGAGCTGCGCTCGGTCTACCTGCCGCCGTTCAAGGCCGCTTTCGACGCCGGTGCCCTGTCGACCATGAGCGCCTTCAACGACCTGAACGGCGTCCCCACCAGCGGCAACAAATGGCTGCTGACCGACATCCTGCACGGGGAATGGGGCTTCACCGGCTTCGTGGTCTCGGACTACACCTCCGAGGAGGAGCTGATCGCCCACGGCTACGCCGCCGACGGCCGCGACGCGGCGCGCATCGCCCTGATGGCCGGCGTCGACATGTCGATGAAGAGCGGCCTGTACATGAAGCACATCCCGGAACTGGTGCAGTCGGGCGACGTGCCGGTCGAGCGCGTCGACGAGGCGGTGCGGCGGGTGCTGATGACCAAGGCGGCGCTGGGCCTGTTCGAGAATCCCTACCGGGGTTCGGACGTCCGTCTGGAGCGGCGTGTGACCGGGACCCGCGAGCACCTGGCGCTGGCCCGCGAGGCCGGCCGCAAGTCGATCGTGCTGCTGAAGAACGACGGCGGCCTGCTGCCGCTGCCGAAGACCGGCAAGCGCATCGCCCTGATCGGCCCGTTCGGCGCCGACAAGGTCGACCTGTTCGGCCCGTGGTCGATCTTCAAGGACGGCAAGCTGGCGGTGTCGCTGGAGGAAGGCCTGCGCGCGGCGATGGGCGAAGGCGCGTCGCTGAGCGTGGTCAAGGGCTCGGACGTGGAGGCGCCGCTGGAAGGCGGGATCGCGGCCGCCGTCGCCGCCGCGAACGAGGCGGACGTGGTGCTGCTGGCCATCGGCGAGAGCCAGAACATGTCGGCGGAGGCCCAGTCGCGGGTGGATATCGGCATCCCCGAGCCGCAGCTGGCGCTGGCGGAAGCCGTGGCCGCGACCGGCAAGCCGGTGGTGGTGCTGCTCCGTCACGGCCGGGCCATGGAGCTGAGCGGCGCGGTGAAGGACGCGCCGGCGATCCTCGCCACCTGGTTCCTCGGCTCCGAGACCGGCCACGCCGTCGCCGACGTGCTGTTTGGCGATCACGCCCCGACCGGCCGCCTGCCGGTCAGCTTCCCGCACTTCTCCGGCCAGTCGCCGTATTACTACGCGCACAAGACCACCGGCCGGCCGGCCACGACGCGCAACGAGGGCTTCAAGGCGCAGTTCCGCGAGACCTCGAACACCGCCCTCTATCCGTTCGGCCACGGCCTGACCTATGCGCCGGTGACCTATTCGGCGGTGCGGCTGTCTGCGCCGACGATGGCGTGGAACGGCGAGATCGCGGCCTCGGTCACCTTGACCAACACGGGTTCGCGCGACGCGTCCGAAGTGGTGCAGATCTACATCCGCGACCGGGCCGCCTCGATCACCCAGCCGGCGCGGCTGCTCAAGGGCTTCCGGCGGGTGACCGTGCCGGCCGGCGGCTCGGTCGAGGTCAGCCTGCCGCTGACCTTCGCCGACCTGCTGTTCCTCGGACCGGATTTGACGCCGACGGTGGAGCCGGGCGCGTTCGACGTCTGGCTCTCGCCCGACGCCCAGGCCGGCGAGCCGGCGCCGTTCACCCTGACCCGCTGAGGCGTCAGCCGACCGCCGTCTCGTAAAGCTCCGGCTTGAAGCCGACTAGGGTCCGGTCGCCCAGATCCAGCACCGGGCGTTTGATCATCGACGGCTGGGCCAGCATCAGGGTGATGGCCTTGTCGGCCGTCAGGTCCGCCTTGTCCGCCTCGGGCAGGGCCCGGAACGTCGTGCCGGCGCGGTTCAGCACCGTCTGCCAGCCGTGTTCCGCCACCCAGTCCTCCAGCCGCGCGCGGTCGATCCCGGCCTTCTTGTAGTCGTGGAAGGCGAAGGCGACGCCGCGCTGGTCCAGCCAGACGCGGGCCTTCTTCACCGTGTCGCAGTTGGGGATGCCGTAGAGGGTATGGGTCATGGCGTCTGTTTGCCCAGCCGCCCCCGCGACCGCAAGGCGCCAGGCGCTTGCATTTAACCGATCAGTTTAATATTGTGGAGCGGTCAACAACAGGAGACCGCCATGACTGCCCTCCCCCCACGTCAGAAAGTCGTTCCCTGCCTCTGGTTCGACAAGGAAGCCGAGGAAGCCGCAAACTTCTATGTCTCGTTGCTGCCGGACTCCCGCATCGACTCGGTCGTCCGCTCGCCGAGCGACTATCCCAGCGGCAAGGCCGGAGACGTGCTTGTGGTCGAGTTCACCCTCGCCGGCAGCCGCTACACCGGCCTGAACGGCGGGCCGATGTTCAAGTTCAATGAGGCCATATCGCTGCAGATCGACTGCGAGGACCAGGCCGAGGTGGACCGGCTGACCGAAGCCCTGTCCGCCGTGCCCGAGTCGGAGCAGTGCGGCTGGGTCAAGGACCGCTACGGACTGTCGTGGCAGATCGTGCCCTATGCCCTGCCCCGGCTGCTGGCCGACCCCGATCCGGCCGTGGTCAAGCGGGTGTTCGACGCCATGATGAACATGAAGCGGCTCAACGTCGCGGCGCTCGAAGCCGCAGCGAGAGGCTAAAGGGTCCGGCCCCGGTCGGCGTCGATCGGAGCCGGATTCCATCATCCCCGCCGCGAGGAACAGTCACAGGCGCGGTGGCGTTCCGGTTGTTTCGCTCGTGCGCAAGGGATGACGCCATGACCACCTTTACGGTCGGATACCTGATCGGCAGCCTGGCCAGGGACTCGATCAACCGGAAACTGGCCAAGGCCCTGATCCGGCTGGCCCCCGAAACCCTGGAGTTCCATGAGATCTCGTTCGGGGAGCTGCCCATCTACAGCTACGACTACGACGCCGACTATCCGCCCGAGGCCCGCGCCTTCAAGGCCGCGATCAAGCGGTCCGACGCGGTGCTGTTCGTGACGCCGGAGTACAACCGGTCGATCCCCGGCGGCCTCAAGAACGCCATCGACTGGGCCAGCCGGCCGTACGGAACCAATGCTTTCGCGCGCAAGCCGTCGGCGGTGATCGGGACCTCTCCGGGCGCCATCGGGACCGCCGTGGCCCAGCAGAGCCTGCGCAGCGTGCTGGGCTTCCTCAACGCGCCCCAGATGAACGCGCCCGAGGCCTATATCCAGTTCACTCCCGGGCTGATCACCGACGATGGCGAGGTCACCGTGGGGTCGACCGAGGAATTCCTGCGAACCTATATGGAGGAGTTCCACACCTTCATCGCCCGGGTTCTGACGGTCCTGCCGCGCGAAGAGTGAGGGCCCTCAACGCCCGGCGATCAGGGGCCAGCGTCCGAGCACGTTGTATTTCGTCCGGCCCAGCTCGCTGTGGATCAGGAGGAGTTCGTCGACCGTCCAGCGGACCGGTTCGACGGGCTGCCCGGCGATGCTCGCCGGATGATAAAGCAGCGTCACGTGCGGGTTGAACTCGATCCGTGACAAGGGCTTCACGCCGGCGCGGATGAGTCGATCCCAGAGCGAACGCCGGAAGGCCCGCAGGTCGTCCAGGCCCTCGCCGCCCTGCAGCACAAATGGCTTCCTTTGCGCCGCGCCGGAAAAACTGGCGGCCCGGTCGAAGGTCACCTCGAACGGCGGGGCCGCCGTGTCCTCCCCGACCCGCAGGGTATCCGCCACCACGCCGCGGGGCAGTCCGGCGAAGTCTCCGATGTGGATCAGGGTGACGTGAAACCGGTCGGTGCGCAGCGGCGCCGCGGAGATCGCGTGCATCCGCCGCGACCGGTCAGCCGTCTGCGCAATGGCCTCGGCCGCGCGGGGGTCGGGCATGACGGCGAAGAACAGGCGGTCGGTCGGCTCGGCGCTGGCGAAGCCTTCGAAGCCCAGTTGTTCCGAACCCATTCCCATTCGATCGTCTCCCGTTCGCATCAAGCAGCGATTCTCGTGTCATGTATGACGCTGGACGCCGGCGGAAGATGCTGGACGATCCGCAGATCGGGCCGGGAGCGCCCATAGGGAGGACAGGATGGCGGGACCAACGGGGGCGGCGGGGCCGGACACGGCCGGCGCGGACAGGGTCAATTTCGGCTTCATCGCCCTGATCGTCGCGGTGGCGACCATCGGCGGCTTCATGTTCGGCTATGATTCGGGAGTCATCAACGGCACCCAGGACGGGCTGGAGGGGGCCTTCAACCTGTCGGCGCTCGGCACCGGCTTCAACGTCGGCGCCATCCTGCTGGGCTGCGCCGCCGGCGCGTTCGTGGCCGGACGGCTGTCGGACCTGATCGGGCGCAAGACGGTCATGCTGATCGCCGCCGCGATGTTCATCATCAGCGCCCTGTGGGCGGGAGCGGCCGACAGTTCGATGCATTTCATCCTCGCCCGCTTCATCGGCGGCCTCGGCGTCGGGGCGGCCAGCATCCTGGCCCCGGCCTACATCTCGGAGGTCACGCCCGCCTCGATCCGCGGCCGCCTGTCCAGCGTGCAGCAGATCATGATCATCATCGGCCTGACCGGCGCCTTCGTGGCCAACTACGCCCTGGCGGCGACCGCCGGGGGCTCGACCGCCGAGTTCTGGATGGGCTTCCCCGCCTGGCGCTGGATGTTCTGGCTGCAGGTCATCCCCGCGGCGATCTATTTGCTGGCCCTGCTGCTGATCCCGGAGAGCCCGCGCTTCCTCGTGGTCAAGGGCCGGGAGGCGCAGGCCGAGGCCGTGCTGACCCGCCTGTTCGGCGCCGACGCCGCCCGCCGCAAGGTGGTCGAGATTCGCGAGTCGCTGGCCCGGGACCACAAGCCCAAACTGGCCGACCTGCTGGACCCGATCACCCGCAAGGTGCGCCCGATCGTCTGGGCCGGTCTGATCCTGGCGATGTTCCAGCAGCTGGTCGGCATCAACATCGTCTTCTACTACGGCGCCGTGCTCTGGCAGTCGGTCGGCTTCTCCGAGAACGACGCCCTTCAGATCAACATCCTGTCCGGCGTGCTCTCCATCGCGGCCTGCCTGGCGGCCATCGGTCTGATCGACAAGATCGGCCGCAAGCCGCTGCTGCTGATCGGCTCGGCCGGGATGGCGCTGACGCTGGCGGTCATGGCCTGGTGTTTCTCGCAGGCCCAGGTCATCGACGGCGCCCCTCACCTGCCCGGCCAGATCGGCTTGATCGCCCTGGTCGCGGCCAACGCCTATGTGGTGTTCTTCAACTTCAGCTGGGGCCCGGTGATGTGGGTCATGTTGGGCGAGATGTTCCCGAACCAGATGCGCGGTTCGGCGCTGGCCGTGGCCGGCTTCGCCCAGTGGATGGCCAACTTCGGCATCTCGGTCAGCTTCCCGGCCATGGCCGCGGGGCTGGGCCTGACCGTCACCTACGGCTTCTACGCCGTCAGCGCCTTCGTCTCCTACTTCCTGGTCCAGGCCTGGATTCGGGAGACGCGCGGGCGCGAACTGGAAGACATGACGGGCTGACCGCGCGCGCGTCATCCCCTATCCACCTTCACGGGCGGCGCGCCCTCGCCGCCCGTGTCACTGTTGAGGACCGGCCATGACCGACACCATCGAACTGTCCCACTGGATCAACGGCGAGATGGTCCCGGCCGACCGGCCCTCGGAAAGCCTGAACCCGTCGGACACCCGCGATCTCGTGGCCCGCACCCCGGACGGCGGCGTGGACGAGGTCAACGCGGCGGTGGCGGCGGCCAAGGCGGCCTTCCCGGCCTGGTCCGAGGCCTCGCCCGAGGTGCGCTCGGACATCCTCGACAGGGCCGGGACGCTGGTCATGGAGCGACGGGAGTCACTGGGCCGGCTGCTGTCGCGCGAAGAGGGCAAGACCCTGCCGGAGGGGATCGGCGAGACCGTGCGGGCCGGCCGCATTCTCAAATATTTCGCCGGCGAGGCGCTGCGCATCCACGGCCAGAACCTGGCCTCCGTGCGGCCGGGCGTCGAGATTCAGACCTACCGCCAGGCGGTCGGCGTGTTCGGCCTGATCACGCCGTGGAACTTCCCGATCGCCATCCCGGCGTGGAAGGCGGCCCCGGCGCTGGCCTTCGGCAATACGGTGGTGATGAAGCCGGCCGGCCCGACGCCTGCGACCGCCGAGGCGCTGGTGGCCATCCTGCACGAGGCGGGGCTTCCGAAGGGTGTGATGAACCTGGTCATCGGCCGCGGCGGCGTCGGCCAGGCCATCGTCGACCACCGGGACGTGGACGGCGTCTCCTTCACCGGCTCGCAGGGCGTCGGCGCGGGCGTGGCGCTGGGCGCGGTCAAGCGGCAGGCCCGGGTGCAGCTGGAGATGGGCGGCAAGAACCCGCTGATCGTGCTGGACGACGCCGATCTGGAGCGGGCGGTCCAGATCGCGCTGGACGGCTCCTTCTTCGCCACCGGACAGCGCTGCACCGCCTCCAGCCGGTTGATCGTGCAGGACGGCGTCCATGACCGCTTCGTCGCCGCCCTGGCGGAGAAGGTGGCGGCGCTGCGCGTCGGTGACGCCCTCGACCCCGACACCCAGATGGGCCCGGCGGTCTCGGAGGATCAGATGGAGACCAGCTACCGGTACATCGACATCGCCCGGGAGGCCGGCGGGCGTCTGGTCACCGGCGGCCAGCGGTTGAAGCTGGACAAGCCCGGCTGGTACGTCCAGCCGACCCTGATCGCCGACACCGACGCCGCGATGCGCATCAACACGGAGGAGGTCTTCGGCCCGGTCGCCTCGACCATCCGGGTGAAGGACTATGAAGAGGCGCTGGCCGTCGCCAACGGGGTGGAGTTCGGCCTGTCGGCGGGGATCGTCACCCGTTCTCTGAAGCACGCCCGGGACTTCCAGAGGCGCGCGAAGGCGGGGATGACCATGGTCAACCTGCCGACGGCCGGGGTCGACTATCACGTCCCGTTCGGCGGTTCGAAATCATCCAGCTACGGTGCGCGCGAGCAGGGCTTCGCGGCGGTGGAGTTCTTCACCCAGACCAAGACCGCCTACAGCTGGAGCTGAGCGCCGCCCTGGCCGCCCGTCATTCCCACTCGATGGTGCCGGGCGGCTTCGAGGTCACGTCGTAGACGACCCGGTTGACCCCCCTCACCTCGTTGACGATGCGGGTGGCGGTCTTGCCGAGCACGTCCCACGGGAATTCGAAGAAGTCGGCGGTCATGCCGTCCGTGGAGGTGACTGCGCGCAGGGCCAGCACCTTCTCATAGGTGCGGGCGTCGCCCATGACGCCGACGGTCTTGACCGGCAGCAGGACAGCGAAGGCCTGCCAGATCTGGTCGTACAGGCCGGCCTTGCGGATTTCCTCGAGGTAGATGGCGTCGGCCTGCTGCAAGGTCTCGACGGCTTCGGGCGTGATTTCGCCGGGGATGCGGATGGCCAGGCCGGGCCCGGGGAACGGGTGACGCCCCACGAAGGCGTCCGTCAGGCCCAGTTCACGGCCCAGGGCGCGGACCTCGTCCTTGAACAGTTCGCGCAGCGGCTCGACCAGCTTCAGCTTCATAAAGTCGGGCAGGCCGCCGACGTTGTGGTGGCTCTTGATCACCGCCGAGGGACCGCCCGAGGCCGAGACGCTCTCGATGACGTCGGGATAGAGGGTGCCCTGGGCGAGGAATTCCGCCCCCTCGATCTTGTGGGCCTCGCGGTCGAAGATTTCGATGAAGACGCGGCCGATGGTCTTGCGCTTGGTCTCGGGGTCCGAGACGCCGGCCAGTTGCCCGAGGAATTCCTTCGACGCATCAACGTGCACCAGCGGAATGTTGTAGTGCTCACGGAACAAGGTGGTGACCTGTTCGGCCTCGTCCTTGCGCAGCAGACCGGTGTCGACGAAGACGCAGGTGAGCTGGTCGCCGATGGCTTCGTGAATCAGCACCGCAGCGACCGAGGAATCGACGCCGCCGGACAGGCCGCAGATGACCTTCGCCGGGCCGACCTGTTCGCGGATCTGGGCGATCTTCTCGTCGCGGTAGGCCGCCATGGTCCAGTCGCCCTTCAGCCCGGCGATGCCGAACAGGAAGTTGCGGTAGATCTCGGTCCCACGCGGGGTGTGGTGGACCTCGGGGTGGAATTGGACGGCGTAGATTTTCCGCGCCTCGTCCGCGATGGCCGCGAACGGAGCCCCGGCCGAGGTGGCGACGACCTTGAAGCCCTCGGGGATGGCGGCGACCCGGTCGCCATGGCTCATCCACACCGGCTCGCGATGATCGACGGCGCCGATGCCGGCGAACAGCGGCGTCTCCTCGGCGATGACGATCTCGGCGCGGCCGAACTCGCGGTGATGGCCGCCCTCGACCTTGCCGCCCAGCACGTCGCACAGCAGCTGCTGGCCGTAGCAGATCGCCAGCATCGGCAGGCCGAGGTCGAACAGCTTGCGCCCGATGCGCGGGCTGTCAGGCTCCAGCACGCTGGCGGGACCGCCGGACAGGATGATGGCCTGCGGCTTCAGCACATCGACCACCGCCTCGGCTTTGTCGAAGGGATGGATCTCGCAATAGACGTTGGCCTCGCGCAGGCGGCGGGCGATCAACTGGGTCACCTGGCTGCCGAAGTCGACGATCAGGACCTTCTGGTGATCAGCGGGGGCGGTCATGCGGGCTCCGTGGCGGCAGGCGTGAAATGGTCATGCAACAGGTCGAGCGCTTCGGCCAGTCGCTGGTCGACCTCCGCCAGGGCGTCGGTCCAGTGCTCGAGGGCGCTCAGATCGGTCCGGCCGTCGCTGACGCCGCGCAGGCCGAGCACCGGCACGCCGAACCGGGCGGCGGCGCGGACCACGGCGAAGGTCTCCATGTCGACCATGTCGGCGTCCACGGCGTCATAGGCGGCGCCGGAGACCACGCTGCCGCCTGTCGCCAGCCGGGCTGACGGCAGGGAGGCGGGGGCGTCCGCCAGCGGCAGGACGGCGGGCAGGCGCGGATATGGCGTCTCGCCGCGTGGAAAGCCCAGGACGCTGGCGTCCATGTCGCGGTAGCTGACGTGCGAGATCCGATAGACGCGGGCGTGGTCCAGCGTTCGCGAACCCGCTGAGCCGAGCGAAACGACCATGTCCGGCAAGCAGCCCTCGGCTCGCAGGTCGGCCAGCGCGTGGCTCACCGCCGCGGCGGCTTCCACCGGACCGACGCCGGTGATCAGCGGCTGGATGCGCGCCTTCAGGGCCGGGCCGTACTCCGGCTCTGCAGCCATGACGCACAGGACGGTCTTCGGACCGAAGCGGGAAAGGGCCCAGGCGCGGCTCACGCCCGCCGCTCGTAGAGGGCGAGGAAGAAGCCGTCGGTGTTGGTCGAGGCGGGCGACAGGCGCAGACGGTGGCCAACGGCGTTGGCCGCCAGACGCTCGCGGGCGGCGTTGGTCAGGGTCGCGGCGTCCAGCAGGGTGGCGACAGGCAGGGCCGCGAAGTTCGGGTGAGCGGCCTCGAAGGCGTCGGCGGTGGCCTCGTTCTCCCGCGTCAGCATGGAGCAGGTGACGTAGGCCAGACGGCCCCCCGGCTTCACCAGCGCCACGGCCTGGGCGAGGATGCGGAGTTGCAGGGCATGCAGGCGCTCGACCTCGTCGGGCTTGAGCCGCCAGGCGTCCTCCGGGCGGCGGCGCCAGGTCCCGGAACCGCTGCACGGCGCATCGACGAAGACGAGATCGACCTTGCCGTTGAATTCCTCGACCCCGCCGCCGTTCTGGCCGATCAGGCGCAGGTCGGCGGCGACGCCGGCGCGCTCCAGGCGCGGGCGGATGTTGTCGAGCCGCTTCTGGACGACGTCGCAAGCGATCAGCCGCATGCCGGCGGCGAGCGGCGCGGCCCGGCGGGCGGCGGCCTCGTCCTCGCCGGTGGGCGACCAGCCGGCGGGTTTCGGTGCGCGGACCATCGAGGGATCAGCGTCCGCCAGACCCTGCGCGGCCAGCGCCAGCGTCTTGCCGCCGCCGCCGGCGCAATAGTCGACGACGATGCTCTCAGGCGTGAAGTCGAGGCCCGAACCGGCGAGCCATGTGACGATCTGGCTGCCTTCGTCCTGGATCTCGATCCGGCCCGCCTTGAAGGCTTCGAGCGCCTGCACGTTGGGCGGCGGTTCCGACGACAGACGCAGGCCGCGGGCCGACCAGGGCGTCGGCTCGGGCGCGAGGCCGGCGGCGGTCAGTTCGGCGGCGACGGCGTCCACCGGTGCTTTCGCCGTGTTGATGCGCAGGTCGATCGGCGCGCGCGGGGCCATCAGCTCCCGGGCCTCCTCGCTCCACCGGTCGCCGAAGGTCGCCTTGAAGTCCTCGACGACGAACTCGGGCAGGCCGGCGGCGACCCAGCCGGGCAGGTCGCCCTCACCCGCCGTGATGCGGGCGCGTTCCTGCTTGGAGAGCGGACGGGGGCCGTAGCCCTCGCCGGCGTGCAGGGCCTCGATCTCCTCCAGTGACAGGCCGTCGATCAGGGCCAGCGAGCCTATCACCAGCGCCCGGCCGTCCTCGCGGCCGCCCATGGCCCAGACCAGCCGGCCGCGGGCGCGCAGCACGCGGTAGACGCGGTCGGCGACGGCGCGGCGGTCCTTGGAGCCCGCGTAGCGGTTGGCGGCGCCCCATGCCTTGAGCACGACCTCGGCGGGGGCTCGCCCCTGGGCGATGCTGTCGAGAACGGAGGCGGCGGCGGCGAGGCGGGCGGCTGGGGTCAAGTCAGGCTTTCAAAGGAACAGGGCGGCGATGACCATCACCAGCCCGGCGGCGGCGGCGAGCCAGGCCAGCGAGCGGACGTAAGGCACGCCGAAGGCGTAGAGCGGCAGGTAGACCAGCCGCCCGAAGAAGTAGAGGTGCGCCCCGAGGGCGGTCAGCGCCCCGTCCTTACCGGCGATATGCGCCATGATCACGGCGGCGGCGAAGATCGGCAGGGTCTCGAACAGATTGGCCTGGGCCCGCATCAGCCGGCCGGCGACCTTGCCGGGCGGCGGCGATACGACGTCGCGCGGGCCGGCGTTCCATTTGACGCCGAGCTCCGCCGTCCGGGCCACGGCCGCCGCACCGATCTGGACCAGCGCCAGGATCAGGGTGAGAGCCAGCAGAATGAACTCGGGCGTCATATCCATGGCCAGCTCTCCCCGTCTCAGCCCTGCCGGTAGTTCGGCGCCTCGCGCGTGATCATCACGTCGTGAACGTGGCTCTCCCGCAGGCCGGCCCCGGTGATGCGCACGAAGCGGGCGCGCTCCTGGAAGTCGGCGATGGTGGCGGCGCCGACATAGCCCATGGCGGCGCGCAGCCCCCCGACCATCTGGTGCAGCACCGGGGCGATCGGCCCCTTGTAGGGGGTCTGGCCCTCGATGCCTTCGGGCACCAGTTTCATCTGGTCCGAGACTTCCTTCTGGAAGTAGCGGTCGGCCGAACCGCGGGCCATGGCCCCGACCGAGCCCATGCCCCGGTAGGACTTGTAGGACCGGCCCTGGTACAGGAAGACCTCGCCCGGGCTTTCGTCGGTGCCGGCGAACATCGAACCCATCATGGCGGCCGAGGCCCCGGCCGCGATGGCCTTGGCCAGGTCGCCCGAATATTTGATGCCGCCGTCGGCGATGACCGGGGCGCCGCTGTCGCGGGCGGCCCGGACGGCCTCCATGACGGCGGTCAGCTGGGGCACGCCGACGCCCGCGACGATGCGGGTGGTGCAGATGCTGCCCGGCCCGATGCCGACCTTCACGGCGTCGGCGCCCGCGTCGATCAGGGCGCGGGCGGCGTCATAGGTGGCGACGTTGCCGGCGATGATCTGGATGCGGTTGGACTCGCGCTTGATGCGCTCGACCACCTGGGCGACCTGGATCGAATGGCCGTGGGCGGTGTCGATCACCACCACATCCACCCCGGCCTCGGCCAGGGCCATGGAGCGCTCGTAGCCCGCGTCGCCGACGGTGGAGGCGGCGCCGACCAGCAGGCGGCCCTGATCGTCCTTGGCGGCGTGGGGGTGAGCCTGGGCCTTCTCGATGTCCTTCATCGTGATCAGACCAGTGGCCCGATAGGCCTCGTCGACGACGATGACGCGCTCGATCTTGCGGTCGCGCAGCAGGGCCAGCGCCTCGTCGCGCCCGGCGCCCTCGCGCACGGTGATCAGGTCGCCCGAGGTCATCAACTCGGCGGCCTTGCGGTTCGGATCGGTGTCGAAACGCATGTCGCGGTTGGTCAGGATGCCGACCAGCTTGCCCGAGGCCGGATCGACGACCGGGAAGCCGCTGATCTTCTTCCTGGCGCGGATGTCGCGGATTTCGCCAAGAGTGGTCTGCGGCGTTATGGTCACCGGATTGATGACCATGCCGCTCTCGTAGCGCTTCACCTCGCGGACCTGATCGGCCTGTTCCTCGACCGTCATGTTGCGGTGGAGCACGCCGAGGCCGCCGGCCTGGGCCATGGCGATGGCGAGGCGGCTTTCGGTGACCGTGTCCATGGCGGACGAGGTCAGCGGGATGTTCAGCCTGATGTCGCGGGTGAGCTTCGTCGAGACGTCCGCGTCGGCGGGCATGATCTCGGACGGGCCGGGTTCCAGCAAAACATCGTCGAAGGTGAGCCCTTCGCGTATCTCCATGAGGAGTCTCCGTTTTGCGGGCCGCGTATAGCGGTGGAAGGCGGGGAACCGCAAGGGCCGCCCGGTCCTATGATGACGATAAGAACAATTGCCTTGCCGGATGCGGCGCCGGCCCCACATCTGGGAGACGAATGGTTCGACTGTTGATCAGCACCGCCCGCCGACTTGCGCTCAAGATCGCGAGCTATGGCGTGATGCACCTGGTGGTGGCGATTCTCGTCGCCTTCGCCATCACGCGCGATTGGCGGCTGGCGCTGGCGGTCGGCGTGGTCGAACCCTTCTTCCAGACCATCGCCTATTCGATCCACGACCGCGTCTGGCACCGCATCGAGCACCGCGGCATGCTGTCGGGCGTGGAGGAGGCGGCCGAGGCGGTCACCGCCCGCCTGGAGGTCATGCGGCCCGAGGAGCAGACCCGGGCCCACGGCCATGGCCACCACGGCCACAGCCACGCCCTGCCCCGCTCGTTCAAACAGGTGGCGCTGAAGACGGTCACCTATTGCCTGATGCATTTCGCGGTGGCCGTCACGGTGGCCTACGCCCTGACCCAGAACTGGCGCACGGCGCTGGCCATCGGCATCATTGAGCCGCTGGTGCAGACGGTGTTCTTCACCGTTCATGACCGGGTGTGGACGCGCATCGAGGCCCGCAAGGCAAGGCAGGCGGCGAAACTGGCCTCGGCCTAGGGCGTGGACGTCCGCCGGCAACCACCCCCTATCGAGCCGGCCTCGGCGCAGGGAATCACCTCCTGAAAGACGTCCGGCGGGTCGAATCGAGCCACCACATTCTCTCGTGAACCACAGCCCACCTCGAAATAGCTTCCGTTCGATCCCCGGCCCATCGCGCGAACCTCGGCGACATGGCAGCCGGCGAGTTCAGTCCCGGTCAGCCGGGATTGAAACGCCTCCCTGTCCTCGCGGCGCGACGTCAGGCGACATTCGCCGCCTTGCGACGACACGATCAGGCAATCGGTGACGAGCCAACCATCTGCGGACGGTTCGAGCCAGTATCCCGAGGGGCCCACGCAACCGATCTCATAGATGAAGTCCTGCCGGGGGTTGACGCCCGTTATCCGGCCCTCCTGCACGACACAGTCGACGCCGGCCGAAGCCGCGATCCGGGCATAGTGTCGCCGCGTGTCCGCGTTCTCCCTGAGCCGGCACGATCCCGATCCTCGCCCGCGTTCCGCGATAGCCAGACAGTTGATCGCCCGATAGGTCGGTCCGCCGATGACGACGTAGCCCGGCGCATCGGCGCAGGCCACCTCGTAGTGGGTCGCGCCGTCCGCGTCTCGCCCCCTCAGGACCCCGTTGGTCACACGGCAAGAGACTCCCGCCCGGTCGACGGCTTCCTGGGCGGCGTTCGTGGCGATCGGGTCCCTCCCGAGGCGGCCTCGCATCGTCGTGCCGTAATCGCGCACTTCCTGGGCGGCCGCCGGCGAAGCGCTGGCGATCAGACCGACACAGAGCAGCAGCTCAGGACGCATTCTGGCTCTTTGTTCCTCGTGGCGTGCGGCCCAACGGCCTCATCTAGCGCTTGTTCAGGGCCACGAGGAAGACCTCGGCGCTGTCCTTGCGGCTCGACTCTGGCTTGACGTACTTCACCGTCTCGAACTCGGCCCGCAGCCGCGCCAGCACGCCGCCCGCGTCGCCGCCCTGGAAATTCTTCGACACGAAATGCCCGCCCGGCTTCAGCGTGCGGATGGCGAAGTCGGCGGCGATCTCGATCAGGGCGATGATCTTCAGGTGATCGGTCTGGCGGTGGCCGACGGTGTTGTGTGCCATGTCGGACAGGACGAGGTCGGGCGCGCCGCCCAGCAGGTCCATCATCTGCTGGTCCACGCCGGGCTGCGTGAAGTCCGCCTGGATCAGGGTCGCGCCGGGGATTGGCTCGATCGGCAGCAGGTCGACGCCGACCACGGAGGTCGCACCACGCTTCAGCGCCACCTGGATCCAGCCGCCGGGGGCGGCGCCGAGATCGATGACGCGGCTGCCCTGCCGGATCAGGTGGAAGCGGTCGTCGATCTCAAGCAGCTTGAAGGCCGCGCGGCTGCGCCAGCCCTCGGCGCGGGCGCGCTCGGACCATTTGTCGGACAGCTGGCGCTTGATCCACTGCTGGCTGGACATCGACTTGGTGTCCGCCGTCTTCATCTTCGTGCCCATGCCGCGGCCAGCCGCGGTCCCGCCGGAGGGCGGGCGGACCATGCGGCGGCGTTCAGCGGGCTTTTCGTCGTCGCTCATGCCTCTCCCATAGCCCCGACCGCGTTCACGGGCTATGACCCCGCGACATTTCAAAGGAGCGCGCCGATGGCCGACGAAACCCTGACCTTCACTCTCGACACCGGCGACGGCGAAGCCCGCGACGTGGTCATCAAGCTGCGCCCCGACCTCGCCCCCGGCCACGTGGCCCGCATCACCGAGCTGGCGAAAGAGGGCTTCTACGACGGCGTGGTCTTCCACCGCGTCATCCCCGGCTTCATGGCCCAGGGCGGCGATCCGACCGGCACCGGCACCTCGGGCTCGAGCAAGCCCAACCTGAAGGCCGAATTCTCGGCCGAGCCGCACGTGCGCGGCGTCTGCTCGATGGCCCGGACCTCGGATCCCAACAGCGCCAACAGCCAGTTCTTCATCTGCCTGGACGACGCCACCTTCCTCGACCGCCAGTACACGGTGTGGGGCGAGGTCATCGAGGGCATGGACAACGTCGACGCCCTGCCCAAGGGCGAGCCGCCCCGGTCGCCGGGCAAGATCGTCAAGGCGACGGTCGGCTGAAACCAGGCAGTAGGCAGTAGGGGTTAGGCAGTAGTCGATCCATGTCGGCGGCGGCCTTCCTACTGCCTACTGCCTACTGCCTCCCCCTACTCGATCTCGACGACCTCGACCCGGGCTCCGTTCAGCACCAGGGCGATCTCGCCACGCTTGAGCTTCAGGGCGTCCTCGCCGAACAGCTGGCGGCGCCAGCCGTGGAGGGCGTCGACCTCCGCATCGTCGCTGAGGGCGATCTTCTCGAGATCGGCGACATTGGCGATCAGCTTGGTGGCGACGCCGGCGTTGTCGCTCTTGGCCTTGAGCAGCACCTTGAGCAGCTCGACCACCGACGGCGGGGCCGGCTGGTTGTGGGCGGGGCGCTCCAGCTTGGGGGCGTGAGCCTCCGGATCGGCCAGCACCCGCTTGAGTTCGGCGGTGAGTTCGAGGCCGAGACGCGAGGCGCCGAAGCCCTTGGGCACCGAGCGCAGGCGGTTGAACGCCTCGGCGTCGGTCGGTCCTTGGGCCGCGATCTCGTCGATCGCGTCATCCTTGAGGATCCGGCCTCGGGGCTGGTCACGCTCCTGGGCCGCGCGCTCGCGCCAGACGGCGGTGGCGACGAAGGCGGCGAGATATTTGGCCGAATACTTCTTGGGCTTCAGCCGCTTCCAGGCCTTTTCGGGATTGGTGTCGTAGAGGGCGGGATCGGTCAGGTCCTCCATCTCGGCCATGACCCAGTCGAGCCGCCC
Source organism: Brevundimonas sp. LjRoot202 (assembly GCF_964253355.1). Lineage (NCBI taxonomy): Bacteria > Pseudomonadati > Pseudomonadota > Alphaproteobacteria > Caulobacterales > Caulobacteraceae > Brevundimonas > Brevundimonas sp. LjRoot202. The sequence continues at coordinate 675,705 of NZ_CAXUQW020000001.1, forward strand.
CTCCTTCTGCAGGCGGTCGCGCAGCTTTGGATAGAGGGCGGCGAGGTGGGTGACGTCGCCGAGGGCGTAGGTCAGCTGGGCGTCCGACAGGGGCCGGCGGGCCCAGTCGGTGAAGCGGCTGCCCTTGTCGACCTCCTGACGCAGCATCTGGCGGACCAGCGCCTCATAGGAGACCTGATCGCCGAAGCCGGCGGCCATGGCGGCGACCTGGGTGTCGAACATCGGCTTGGGCATGGCGCCCAGTTTGACGAAAATCTCGGTGTCCTGCCGCGCCGCGTGGAAAACCTTGATGATCTTCGGATCGCGCAGCAGGTCGAGGAAGGGTTCGAGATCGAGACCGTCGGCCATCGGATCGATGATGGCCGCGTCCGTGGCCGAGGCCGCCTGGATCAGGCAGAGGCGCGGCCAATAGGTCGTCTCCCGCATGAACTCGGTGTCGACCGTGATGAAGGGCTGGTTCGCGAGCCTGGCGCAGAAATCGCGCAATGCCTCGGTGGTGGTGATCGGCGTCATTGGGATGCTATAGCCCCGCGCACCGCGGTTGTGGCAAGAGCCGCCGCACAAATCCGCCCACTGATTCAGGCCCGTGACCGATGAGCGACACCCCCGAAAGCCTGCGCAACGGCCTCACCTACGCCGACGCTGGCGTGGACATCGACGCGGGTGAGATGCTGGTCGACGCCATCAAGCCGCTGGCGAAATCGACCCGCCGGCCCGGCGCCGAGGCTTCGCTGGGGGGATTCGGAGCGCTGTTCGATCTCAAGGCGGCCGGGTTCGAGGACCCGCTGATCGTCGCCACGACGGACGGCGTGGGCACCAAGCTGAAGATCGCCATCGAGACGGGACGGCATGACGGGGTCGGCGTCGACCTGGTCGCCATGTGCGTCAACGATCTGCTGGCCCAAGGCGCCGAGCCGCTGCTGTTCCTCGACTACTACGCCACCGGCAAGCTGGAGATCGACGCGGCGAAGCGGGTCGTGGCCGGGATCGCCGAAGGTTGTCGCCAGGCCGGCTGTGCGCTGGTCGGCGGCGAGACGGCCGAAATGCCGGGGATGTATTCGGGAGGCGACTACGATCTGGCCGGCTTCTCGCTGGGCGCGGTCGAGCGCGGCCACGCCCTGCCGTATCTGGACCGGCAGGCGGCGGGCGACGTGATCATCGGGCTCGCCTCCTCGGGTCCGCACTCGAACGGCTATTCGCTGATCCGCAAGGTGGTCGAGAAGTCCGGCCTCGGCTGGGGCGACGACGCGCCCTTCGCCAAGGACCGGACCCTGGCCCAGGCGCTGATGGAACCGACCCGCATCTATGTGAAGCCGGTGCTGCCGCTGATGAAGGCGGGGCTGGTCAAGGGCGCCGCCCACATCACCGGCGGCGGCCTGATCGAGAACCCGCCGCGCTGCATCGCCGAGGGGCTGCACGCCGAGTTCGACTGGGACGCCATTCCGATGCCGCAGGTGTTCCAGTGGCTGGGCGAGACGGGCGGCGTTTCGGATCACGAGATGCGCCGGACCTTCAACTGCGGCGTCGGCTTCATTCTGGTCGTCGCGCCGGAGAACGCCGAGCCGGTGCTGGCCGCCCTGCTGAACGCCGGCGAGGTCGCCTTCGTCTGCGGGCAGTTGGCCGCCGACTAGAGCCGCCCGGGCGGCGAGGCCGGCGCATTGACCGTCGCCCTCCGCCCCGGCAAGGTCCGCGCCTTCCACATCATGAGGTCGCCGATGCGCGCGCTGTCGATCGCCCTGACCGGGCTGTTGCTGGTCTCCGGTTCCGCCGCGGCGCAGACCCCCGCCCCGTCCGAGCATGTGCTGCTTCACCAGGTGGCGGGCGAGGTCCGGCCCGAGCGGATGCGGGCCGACATCGAGGCCCTGGTCGGCTTTGGCACCCGCCATACCCTGTCGGAGACGCAGTCGGACACGCGCGGCATCGGCGCCGCCCGGCGCTGGGCCCAGCAGCAATTCGAAGGCATCAGCCGTGACTGCGGCGGCTGTCTGACCGTGGTCACCCCGTCAGACACCGTCACCGGCCGCCGCGTGCCGACGCCGACCGAGGTGGTCGACATCGTCGCCATCCAGCGCGGAACGGGCGATCCGAACCGGGTCATCGTCATCTCCGGCCACATCGACTCGCGCGTCACCGACGTGATGAATTTCACCGACGACGCGCCGGGAGCCAACGATGACGCCTCGGGCGTGGCCGCGGTGCTGGAGGCGGCGCGGGTGCTGTCGAAGCACCGGTTCGACGCCACCCTGGTCTATGCCGCCCTGTCGGGCGAGGAGCAGGGCCTGCTGGGCGGCAAGATCCTGGCCGACTACGCCCAGGCGCAGGGCTGGCGGGTCGAGGCCAATCTGAACAACGACATCGTGGGCAACTCCGAAGGCCAGTCGGGCGTGCGGGACACCACCCGGGTGCGGGTCTTCTCGGAGGGCACCAAGACCGTGGAGACCCCCGCCCAGGCCGAGCGCCGTCGCTACAACGGCGGCGAGGTCGATTCGTCGTCGCGGAACCTGGCGCGCTTCATCGACGCCATCGCCGACCGCTACCTGACCAATTTCGACGTCGAGATGATCTATCGCACCGATCGCTACGGCCGCGGCGGCGACCAGGTCGAGATGCTGCGCCACGGCTTCCCCGCCGTGCGCATCAGCGAGGGCGCCGAGAACTATGACCGCCAGCACCAGGACCTGCGGGTCGAGGACGGCGTCCACTACGGCGACACCATCGAGGGGGTGGACTTCGCCTACCTCGGCCAGGTGGCGCGGCTGAACATCGTTTCGATGGCGGCGCTGGCCAATGCGCCCGCCACCCCGCTCGGCGTGACCATCGAGGGCGCGGTCAAGCCGGACACCACGTTGGCGTGGGAGGCGGTCCCGGGCGCGGCGGGCTATCGCGTCTGGTGGCGGTCGACGACGGCCCCGCAATGGACCCATAGCCGCTGGGCCGGCCCGGCGACCGGGATGGTGCTCCCCGGCGTGGTCATCGACGACTACTTCTTCGGCGTTTCGGCCGTCTCCGACGACGGCTACGAGAGCCCGGTGGTCTTCCCGGGCCCGTCCGGATCGTTCGTCTCGGTCGGCGACCCGGCCCCTCCGGCCCGCTGATGCCAACCCTGCCTCCGGGCCGCGTTCGCGTCGCCGTCCTGATTTCCGGCTCCGGCTCCAACATGGCCGCGCTGGTGGACGCGGCGCGTGCCGACGACTGCCCGTTCGAGATCGCACTGGTGCTGTCGAACCGGCCCGACGCCGGAGGTCTGGCGATCGCGCGGGAGAAGGGCGTCGCCGTCGCGGCGGTCGACCATCGCGTGTTCGCCAAGGATCGCGAGGCGCACGAACGGGCGGTCGACGCGTTGCTGGGGGAGCACGGGATCGAGGTGGTGGCCCTGGCCGGCTATATGCGTTTGCTGACCCCGTGGCTGGTGCAGAGATGGACGGGGCGGATGCTGAACATCCATCCCAGCCTGCTGCCGAAATACCCGGGACTGGACACCCATGCCCGGGCGCTGGCGGCGGGCGACGTCGAGGCCGGCTGCACCGTCCATCTGGTGACCGAGGGCGTCGACGAGGGGCCGGTGCTGGCGCAGGCGGCCGTGCCGATGCTGGCGGACGACACCCCGGCCTCGCTGGCCCAGCGGGTGCTGACGGCGGAACACCAGCTGTATCCGCGGGCGCTGGCCGACTTCTGCCGGTCGCAGATGAGAAGTTTGTAATCTGGCGTGTTTCGCCGCGACAGGGCTCGTGGCTTGAGTCAGGTTGCCGCCGGATTTCAATCGGGGGCTCTCATGCTCAAACTTCGTCTCATGGCCTGCGCGGCCAGCGCTGTTCTCCTGCTCGCGGCCGGAGCCGCCGCCGCCCAGAGCGCGCCGCCGATCGTCGAGATTCCGTCGACGACCCAGGCCGAAATCGGCGAGTTCGGCTTCGACGCCGCCGGCATGGACACCGCCGTGGCGCCCGGCGACGACTTCAACCGCTTCGCCAGCGGCGTCTATCTGCGGGACACGCCGATCCCGGGCGACAAGACGTCCTACGGCGTGTTCGACATGCTGTACGACCGCTCCCAGGACAATCTGAAGGCCCTCATCGAGGAGAGCGCGGCCGCCCCGACTTCGAGCCCGGAGGCCGCCCGCATCGGCGCCTTCTACGCCAGCTTCATGGACGAGGCGGCGGTGAATGCGCTCGCCGCGAGCCCGCTGCAGGCCGACCTCGCCGAGGTCCGCGCCGCCGACACCCATGAGAAAATCGCCGAACTGATGGGCCGCACCCAGGGCGGCTTCGGATCGAGCCTGTTCGGCGCGGCGGTGTTCGAGGACCTCAAGGAGCCGGACAAGAACAGCGCCTACATCGTCCAGGGCGGGCTCGGCCTGCCGGACCGCGACTATTATCTGGAAGCCAGCTTCGCCGAGCAGAAGGCAGGCTACCAGGCCTATGTGGCCCAGGCGCTGACGCTGGCCGGCTGGCCTGACGCGGAACAGGCGGCGGCCGACATCGTCGCCTTCGAGACCCGTATCGCCGAACACCACTGGACCCAGGTCGAGAGCCGTCAGCTGGAGAAACTGTATAATCCGACCACGGTCGCCGACCTGACCACGACGGCCCCGGGGTTCGACTGGACCGCGTGGGCGCGCGGCGCCGGTCTCGACAGCACGCCGACGCTGATCGCCATGAACAACACGGCCTTCCCCGGCATGGCGTCCGTCTTCGCCGGGACGCCGGTCGAGACCCTGCAGTCCTGGCAGGCGTTCCACATCATCGAACAGGCGTCGCCCTATCTGTCGCAGGCGTTCGTCGACGCCAATTTCGACTTCTTCGGCAAGGTCCTGAACGGCCAGCCCGAGAACCGTCCGCGGTGGAAGCGGGGCGTGCAACTGGTCGATGGCTCGCTCGGCGAGTCGCTGGGCAAGGAATATGTCGCCCGCCACTTCCCGGCCGAGTCCAAGGCCCAGATGGAGGAATTGGTCGCGAACCTGCGCCTCGCCATGACCGCCCGCATCGAGGGGCTGGACTGGATGAGCCCCGAGACCCGCCAGCAGGCGCTCTACAAGATGAGCCGTTTCGGGGTGAAGATCGGCTATCCGGAGCAGTGGCGCAGCTATGACGGCCTGCGGCTGGAGCCCGGCGACCTGTACGGCAACGTCGAACGCTCGTCGGCCTTCGAATGGGCGTGGAACCTCGGCAAGCTGAACAAGCCGGTCGATCCGCTGGAATGGGGCATGACGCCCCAGACGGTGAACGCCTATTACAACCCGCCGCGCAACGAGATCGTCTTCCCGGCGGCGATCCTGCAGGCCCCGTTCTTCGATCCGAACGCCGATCCGGCCGTGAACTACGGCGGCATCGGCGCGGTCATCGGCCACGAGATCACCCACGGCTTCGACGACCAGGGCCGCAAGGTCGACGGCGACGGCGTGCTGCGCGACTGGTGGACCGCCGAGGACGCCGCCAAGTTCGAGGAGCGGGCCAAGGTGCTGGGAGCCCAGTATTCGGCGCTGAGCCCGTTCGAGGGCGCGACCGTCAACGGCGACCTGACCATGGGCGAGAACATCGCCGACCTCGGCGGCCTGCTGCTGGCGCTGGACGCCTATCACCTGTCGCTGAACGGCGAGGCGGCCCCGGTGATCAACGGCCTGACCGGCGACCAGCGGGTGTTCCTCGGCTGGGCCCAGGTGTGGCGCGAGAACATCCGCGACGAGGCCCTGCGCCAGCAGGTCACCGTCGATCCGCACTCGCCCGCCCAGTATCGGGCCGGGGCCACGGTGCGGAACATCGACGCCTGGTACGAGGCGTTCGGGGTCCAGCCGGGCGACGAGCAGTACCTCGCGCCGGAAGCGCGCGCCCGCATCTGGTAGGCGCGCGAACGCCGCGGAGATGATGACGGCCCCGGCGATCGCTCGCCGGGGCCGTTTTCATGATCGCCAGATCAGCGGGGGCGACGGCGAGGAGTGGTGGCCGCGCCGGCCACGCCGCCAACCACGGCGCCGGCGACGGTCGCTTCGGTATTGCCGCCGATAACCTGACCAGCGGCCGCGCCGGCGAGGGCGCCGGTCGCGGCGCGTTGTTCAACAGTGGTGCCGCAGGCCGCGAGAAGCGTCACGGCGGCGGCGGCGGAAGAGAGCTTGAGCAGGGTTTTCATGGTTGTTCCTCTGGGGAGATGAGGCCCCGGGACAACGTTCCGCTATCCGGCCCGTTCCGCCCGATTCTCGGCCAGCCGCACGGCTATGGCCAGGAAGACGACCACCGCGCAGGCGAACCACAGCGTCAGCAGGCCCCAGAGGAGAAAGGCCGCCGCCCCCAGCGCGCCGCCCGCCGTCAGGCCGACCCACAGGAGCAGGAACGGCACCCACTCCCACCGCGGTCCGCCGCACAAGGCCGTGGCGAGGCGCTGCCCCATCCGCACTAGCGTGCCGGTCATGTAGGTGAGCCCCACGCCGACGTCGCCCTGGCGCTGGAACACCGCGTTCTCGACGCCCATGGCCAGCACCACGGCCGCCATGCCCGGTCCGTTCCAGCCGACGGCGCATAGGCCCGCCGCCGCGAGCAGGAGCGCGGCCTCCACCGCCAGCACCGCCGAACGCCGCCCCTCCCCCGCCCGCCGAGCCGCCAGGGCGCCCGCGATCACGCCGAGGACGAACAGCCCGATCAGACCCGCCGCCAGCGCGGCCTGGTCCCAGCGGCCCGTCGCCGCCCCGACGCCCAGCCGCGTCAGGTTCCCGCTCATGAAGGAGACGAAGAAGCCGCCCAGCGTCATGAAGCCGACGGCGTCGACGAATCCGGCCAGCGCCGACAGGCTGGCGGCCAGCAGCACTCCTCTGTGTCCGTATTCTCTCATCCGACTCGCTTCCGCCGGGAGCCTGACACGACAACGGCCGGATCGTCACCGATCCGGCCGCGATCTGATCCAGGAAGGGTCAGCAATCAGCCGACGATCTGGTCGTCCGTGAAGAACTGGGCGATCTCGATGCCGGCGTTCTCGATCGAGTCCGAGCCGTGCACCGAGTTCTCGCCGATCGACAGGGCGAACGACTTGCGGATGGTGCCGTCAGCGGCGTCCTTCGGGTTGGTGGCGCCCATGACTTCGCGGTAGGCGGCGACGGCGTTCGGGCCTTCCAGCACCTGGACCACGACCGGCTCGGCGGTCATCTGCGAGACCAGTTCGCCGTAGAACGGACGCTCGGCGTGAACTTCGTAGAATTTCTTCGCCTGGGCCTCGGTCAGCTTGACGCGGCGCTGGGCGACGATGCGCAGGCCGGCGCCCTCGATCACGGCGTTGATGGCGCCGGTCAGGTTGCGGCGCGTGGCGTCGGGCTTGATGATCGAGAACGTACGTTCGGTCATGGGAGTGACTTCTTGTTGGGAGATTGAGGGTGGCGGGCTTATAGACGCGCCCTCCCCGGTTTCCAACCGTCCCTCTTTCTTGTGTCCCTATCGCCCGGCGCGCGGCGCCTTGCTGCTTGAGGGACAAGGTTTTTTCTTCTCGTCATGCTCCAGATCACCGACCTGACCTTCAACGCCTGGGGGCGGAAATTCCTCGAGGACGCCTCCGTCAGCCTGCCCCCCGGGGCCAAGGTCGGCCTCGTGGGCCGCAACGGCATCGGCAAGTCGACCCTGTTCAAGCTGATCCTCGGCGAACTGGCCGCCGGCGGCGACGAGATCAGCCTGCCCAAGACCGCGCGCATCGGCTCGGTCGACCAGGAACACCCCGCCACGCCGGTCAGCGTGCTGGAGACCATCCTCGAGGCGGATGTCGAACGCCACGACCTGCTGACCCGGCTGGAGACCGCCGAGCCCGAGGAGATGGGCGAGATCTGGACCCGACTGATCGAGATCGACTCCGACGCCGCTCCGGCCCGGGCGTCCGAAATCCTCGTCGGCCTCGGCTTCGACCAGGAGAACCAGCAACGGCCGATGTCGGAGTTCTCCGGCGGCTGGCGCATGCGGGTGGCGCTGGCGGCGGCCCTGTTCGCCGAGCCGGACATGCTGCTGCTCGACGAGCCGACCAACTACCTCGATCTCGAAGGGGCGCTGTGGCTGGAAGCGCGGCTGAAGAAATACCCGCACACCGCCCTGATCATCAGCCACGACCGCGAACTGCTGGATAACTGCTGCACCCACATCCTGCACCTCGCGAACCGGACGCTGGAGCTCTACACCGGCAACTACGGCCAGTTCGAAAAGGCCCGCGCCGAGAAGGCCAGGCTGCAACTGTCGGCCAAGGCCAAGCAGGACGCCGAGCGCGCCCACCTGCAGGCCTTCGTCGACCGCTTCAAGGCCAAGGCCTCCAAGGCCGCCCAGGCCCAGTCACGGATGAAGCGGCTGGCCAAGATGCAGCCGGTGGCCACGACCATAGAGGAGCGGGTCGCGCCCTTCACCCTGCCCTCGCCGCCGCGCCCGCTGGCCCCGCCGCTGATCCGGCTGGAACAGGCCAATGTCGGCTATGAGCCGGGCAAGCCGATCCTGCGCAATCTCAACCTGCGCATGGATCTGGACGACCGCATCGGCCTGCTCGGCGTCAACGGCGCCGGCAAGTCGACCTTCGCCAAGATGATCGCCGGCGCGCTGAACGTCGAAAGCGGCGAACTGCACCGCGACCGCAAGATGCGCGTGGGCTGGTTCCACCAGCACCAGATCGAGGCCATGGACCCGACCGACACGCCGCTGGAGATCGTCCGGCGGGCGATGCCGGATGCGACCGAGAGCAGCCGGCGCTCGAAGCTGGCGCAGTGGGGGCTGGGCTACGAGAAGCAGGAAACCACCGTGGCCTCGCTCTCTGGCGGCGAGCGGGCGCGGCTGCTGCTCAACCAGGTGGCGATGGACGCACCGCACATCCTGATCCTCGACGAACCGACCAACCACCTCGACATCGACAGCCGCCGGGCGCTGCTGGACGCGCTGAACGAGTATTCGGGCGCGGTCATCCTGATCACCCACGACCGTTCGCTGATGGAGCTGGTCGCCGACCGGCTGTGGCTGGCGGCTGACGGAACGGTGAAGCCCTATGACGGGGACATGGACGACTATGCGAAGTTCGTGCTGGACCGGGCGAAACAGGCCGCGGTGAAGCCCAGTCAGATCAAGGTGGAAGCGGAGGCGAAGCCGGCGCCTGCGGGAGCGCCGGCGAAGAAGGCCGACAAGAAGTCCGGCCCCTCGCCCTCGACCCTGCGCCACGCGGTAAAGAAGGCCGAGGAGCGGATGGCCGCCCTGACCGCCGAGGTGGCGCGCATCGACGATGATCTGGCCAACGCCGCGATCAACAATCCGAAGGCGCTGGAGGGGCTGACCCGGGCGCGGGCGAAGACCCAGGCCGATCTGGAAGCAGCGGAAGCCGCGTGGATGCAGGCCGAGGAAGCGCTGGCGGAGGTCGCCTGAACCGGCCATTCTTGCGGGGATGGACATGAGCGTCACCCCCGCCCCCGAAATCTGGTTCTACCACCTTGAGCGCTCGACGCTCGACCAGGTGCTGCCCGGCCTGCTGGAGAAGACGCGGGAGCGGGGCTGGCGGGCGCTGGTTCGCGCCGCCGGCGAGCGTCTGCTCGACGACATAGATGAACGGCTCTGGACCTACCGGGACGACAGTTTCCTGGCCCACGGCCGGGCCTCGGAACCCGAAGCGGCCCGCCAGCCGATCCTGCTGACGCAGACCGGTGAGAACCCGAACGGCGCTCAGGCGCTGTTCATCGTGGACGACACAGAGCTTGGCGATACGAAAGGGTTCGATCGATGCTTCATCATCTTCGACGGCAGGGACGAGGCGGCGCTGACCGCGGCCCGGGTGCGCTGGAAGACGCTGAAGGACGCCGGAGCCAACCTCGCCTACTGGAAGCAGTCGCCCGAAGGACGCTGGGAAAAGGCGGCCTGATCGCGTTGGCGGCGCTGGCCGGGTGCGAAACCCCGGCCTCGGACGCGCCCGCGCCGCGCGCCGTCGAAAAGGCCCAGATGAGCCAGCCGGTGGGCGTCCGCCCCGCCAATCCGACGACCGATCTCTGCCGCGCCGGCGAAATGCAGTGGCTGGTTGGGAAACTGAAGACCGAGATCCCCGTTCCGGTGGATGTGGTCAATCGCAGGGTGACCTGCACGACCTGCCCCGTGACCGAGGACTATTCCCCCCATCGCCTGAACATCTTCTTCGACGAACAGACCAACATCATCGAACAGGTCCGCTGCGGCTGAGGCCGCCCACGGGAGACGCGCCATGAAAATCCAGTTGCTCAGCCTCGCCGCCGGTCTGCTGGCCGCCGCCTGCGCGCCGATCGAGCCCGCGCCGCCGGGCGACGACCTGTCCCAGTGCCGGGCCGACCGGTACCAGCAATATATCGGCCGTCACCGGTCCGAGCTGCCATCCCAGCCGGCCAATGAGACCTGGCGCGTGACCTGCACCACCTGTCCCGTGACGATGGACTACAGCCCCAGCCGGCTGAACATCTTCTACGAGGAATCCAGCGGCGTCATTCGCGAGGTCAAATGCGGATGAGGGCGGTCTTCCCCGGTTTCGTGGCATTGGCGCTGGCAGCATGCGCGCCGGTGGCCGAAACCCCGCCGTCCTCCGACTTGCAACAGTGCGGCGCCGAGGCCGCCCGCTCGCTGATCGGCACGCACGTGGGGGCGGTCAGTTTTCCGGCGGACGCCAATGTCCGCATCGTCTGCACCACCTGTCCAACCACCAAGGACCTGCGTCCTGACCGGCTCAATATCCGCTTCGATCAGGCCTCGGGCATTATCAGGAGCGTAGAATGCGGTTGATCGTCATATCCCTCGCCACCGTGGTGGCGCTCGCGGCCTGCACCGAACAGGCTCCCCCGTCGGCGCCGGCCGACGAAGCCACCACGCCTGCGCCGTCGGAACCACGTCCGACGCCCCCGGCGACCAACGACCCCGCGACGCCGGCTCCGACCGACGCCTGCGGCGCAGCCGAGCGTCAGAGCTGGGTCGGCCGCGCCCGGTCGGACCTGCCGTCGGCCCCCGCCGACGCCGACTGGCGCATTTTCGAAACCGGCCAGCCCGTCACCCAGGACCTGCGTCCGAACCGGCTCAACATCGAGATCGATCCGGATAGCCAGACCGTGGTGCGCCTCAGCTGCGGCTGATCCGCGTACCGACCATGAGCCTCGCGACCGGCGGAGCCACAGCCCCGCCGGTCGCCCTTCCCCTCCGGGAGAGAGACTCTCGTCAGGCCTCGTAGGAGTCCGCCACCATCCGGTCCAGCGTGCGGACGCCCCAGCCGACGGCGCCGTCCGGCACGGTCGGTGACTTGCTGTCCTTCACCCAGGCGGTCGGGGCGATGTCTATGTGGGCCCACGGCACGCCGTTGGTGAAACGCTGCAGGAACAGGGCGGCGGTGATCGAACCGCCGGCGCGACCGTTGCCGGTGTTCTTCACGTCGGCGATCGGGCTGTCGATGTGACGCTCGTAGGCGGCCGGGATCGGCATGCGCCAGGCGTTCTCGCCGACCTTGGGCGCCGCGGCGAGGAAGTTGTTCGCCAGTTCATCCGAGTTCGAGAACACGCCCGCATACTCCAGACCCAGGGCGACGATCATCGCGCCGGTGAGGGTGGCCAGGTCGAGCATGAATTTCGGCTTGAACCGCTCCTGGGTGTACCAGAGGCAGTCGGCCAGCACGAGGCGGCCCTCGGCGTCGGTGTTCAGCACCTCGACCGACTGGCCCGAGAGGGACATGACCACGTCGCCGGGGCGCTGGGCTGCGCCGTCCGGCATGTTCTCGACCAGACCGATCACGCCGATGGCGTTGACCTTGGCCTTGCGGCCCGCCAGCGCATGCATCAGGCCGGTCACGGCGGCGGAACCGCCCATATCCCACTTCATTTCCTCCATGCCGTCGGCCGGCTTGATGGAGATGCCGCCGGTGTCGAAGCAGACGCCCTTGCCGACGAAGGCGATCGGCTGCTCGCCCTTCTTGCCGCCGTTCCATTTCATGATGGCGACCTGGCTCTCGCGGACACTGCCCTGACCCACGGCCAGCAGGGTGCGGAAGCCCAGCTTCTCCAGCTCCTTCTCGCCGAGGATCTCGACTTCGAGACCCAGCTTCTCCAGCGCCTTGGCGCGTTTGGCGTATTCGACGGGGTACAGGACGTTGGCGGGTTCGCTGACCAGATCGCGCGCGAACTCGACGGCGTCGGCCACCGGGGACAGCTTGTCATAGGCGGCCTTGGCCGCCGTCACGTCGGCGGCGACGACCTTGACCGTCTCGATCGACGGCGTCTTCTCGGGCTTCAGCGTGGTGCGGTATTTCAGGAAGCGGTAGGCGGCCAGCCGGGCCGCGAAGGCGGCGCGGGCGGCCTGTTCGGCGGACAGGGCGTAGGCGTCGATGGTCAGCGACTTCGCGCCCGACAGCTTGACGGCGTGATAGGCGGCGCCGGCGGCGGTCTCGAGCGCCAGATCGTCGAATTTGCCGGCCTCGCCGCCGCCCGTCAGCACGATCGTGTCCGCGCCGACGCCGGCCGGCGCCGCGACCACCAGGGTGCTGTTCGAACCGCCGGTGAAGCGGCTGGCGTTCATCGCCCGGGTCAGGGCGCCCGAGGCCGCCGTATCGAGGTTTCCGCCCGTCCCGTGCAGGGCCCTGCCCTCGTGAACCAGAACGGCCAGCACTTCGGCTCCGCTGGCGGACGCGACGAACTCGATCTTCATGGGCTACTCCCGCCGGAATTGAATGTCCCGGACTTGCTTACAGGGTCGCGCGCGGCGACTGTCGCCGATGCGCGGGGATGTGTATTAGAGGCGTTCCGGCCGCCGCCTGCAACGGGCGATTTCCTCCGTATATGACGCTGATTCAAGGCTATCTTTTTCGCCAGATCGCCCGACCCGTCGTCGGAGCGTGCGCCGCGCTGGCCGGGATCGGCATCCTTAGCCAGAGCCTCGATCAACTCGAGGTTATCGTCGAGCGCGGTCAGAGCGTCGGGGTGATGGTCAAGCTGACGCTCCTCGCCGTTCCTCAACTTCTGGCGGTGATCGTCCCGATCGGCCTGTTCGTCGGCGCCCTGATCGCCCTCACTCGCCTGCAGCGCGAACAGGAGCTGACCGCCGTGTTCGCTTCCGGCGTCACCCGCTGGTCGGCGATTCGGCCCGCCGTGCGCATCGCCGCCATCGCCGCCGTCCTGACCCTGGTCGTCACCACCGTCCTGCAGCCGTGGGCGCAACGCCAGGCGCGCGCCGAGGCCTTCGCGGTGCGCACCGATCTCGCCGCCCTGCTGGTCGAGGAGGGCCGCTTCGTCGAGGGGCCGGACGGGCTGACCGTCTATGTCCAGCAGATCGAGCAGAACGGCCTGCTCAAGAACATCTTCATCTACCAGGCCGGGGAAGACCGGGTGACGACCTGGGACGCGGCGGAGGCCCGCTTCTCGCGCATCGACGGCGAGCCGATCCTGACCCTGATCGACGGGTCGTGGCAGCGCTATTCCAGCCGCGGCGTTCTGGAGCATCTGTCGTTCGGCCGACAGGACGTGCCGCTTGGCCAGTACTCCGAGGTGACGGATACGATCCGCTACAAGCCGTCGGACCTCTACCTGCCCCAGCTTCTCAATCCGTCGCCACAGGATCTGGAGCGGGTGGGATCCGCCGGCGAACTGCGGGCCGAAGCCCACTCGCGCCTGTCGGCGCCGCTGTACGCGCTTTTGGCGATGGCCATGGCGCTGTCGGCCATACTTGGCGGCCAGTTCAGCCGCACCGGCTACAGCCTGCGCATCGCCCGGGTCGCGGGCGCCTTCCTGATCATCCGCATCGTCGGCTACGGCATCGTGGCCGCGAGCGCGTGGAACGGCTGGCTCAACGTATTCCAGTACCTGCTGCCCATCGCCGGGACGGCCATAGCCCTGCGGCTGCTGTTCCGGGCGCTGAAGCCGCGCCGGCGGCGGTCCTGGCCCGCCTTCGAGCGACTGAAGGCGAGGTTCGCATGAGCGCGGCAGACCAGACCCGGACCTGGCTCCGGCTAGGCCGGATCGAACGCTATGTGCTGGTCCAGCAGGCGCGCTCGCTGGCCATCGCGCTGGGCGTCATCTCGGCCCTGATCATGCTGATCGACTTCGTCGAGATCTCGCGTGGCGTCGGTTCGGACGTCGACCTGTCGGCGGTGCGCATCCTCGGCCTGATGCTGCTGAAGTCGCCGCAGGTCATCGTCCAGCTCCTGCCGTTCGTCTTCCTGTTCGGCACCCTCGCCGCGTTCGTGGCGCTGAACCGGCGCAGCGAGCTGATCGCCATGCGCGCGGCGGGCCTGTCGGCGTGGCGGTTCGTCTTGCCGGCGGCCGGCGCGGCCTTCCTGTTCGGCGTGATCACGGTCACGGCGCTCGGCCCTTTGGCGGCCTCGGCGGACGGCCTGTTCCAGCGCGAGCGAACCCGCCTGTCCGGGTCGGCGAACGCGTCGGAGACCGTGTGGATTCGGGAGGGCGACGACACCCGGCAGATGGTCATCCGCGCCGACCGGCAGGACCGCGCCAACGCCCGCCTGCTGGGCGTAACCTTCTTCATCTACGCCACCGACGACGAGGGACACCGGTCCTTCCGCGAACGCATCGACGCGGCCTCCGCCTCGCTGAACGCGGGACGGTGGCGGCTGCTCGACGCCGTCGGGGCCCAGATCGGCCAGAGGGCCGTGCGCTATGAGACGCTGGACCTGCTCTCCAGCCTCGCCGACGAGGAGGCCTTCGAACGGTTCGCCCGACCGCAATCGACGCCGTTCTGGTCGCTTCCGGGCCAGATCGGACGGGTCGAGGCCGCAGGGTTCTCGAGCACAGCCTACCGGCTGCGGCTGCAACAACTGCTGGCCACGCCGCTGATGTTCGCGGCCATGTCGATCCTGGCGGCCGCCTTCTCGCTACGCCTCATGCGGCTGGGCGACCTGGCGCGGATGAGCCTGGCGGCGGTGGTGCTCGGCTTCGGCTTCTTCTTCGTCAACCAGGCCGCGTCGGCCTTCGGTTCGGCCGAGGTCATCCCGCCGTGGCTGGCCGCGTGGCTGCCGCCGTTGTTGACGGCGCTCGCCGCCTTCACCTTGCTGTTCTATACCGAAGACGGGTAAGCGAACGCCCGCCCTTCGTTCCCCACCGTCCACCGAGTGAGCCTGAATGCCGCGTCACCGCCGCGTCGATACGGGAGGCCTGCGCCTCCGGCTTCTGGCCGGCGCCGCCGTCGTGGCCCTGGCGTCATGGAGCGGCGCGGCGCAGGCCCAGGACGCTCCGGCGCCCACCGCCCCGCCGGTGGTCGGTCCCGACGGCCTGACGCCGGACGCGGTCTATCTGGAAGCCGACGTCGCCTTGCGCGAGGGCGACGTGATCAGCGCGACCGGCGAGACCGAGCGGGTGCTGGCCCGCTTCCGCAACACCACGCTTCGCGCCGGTCGGCTGAGCTACGACCTGAACCTCGGGGTGGCCACGGCCGACGACCGGGTCGAATTCGTCGATCCGGAAGGCAATGTCATCTTCGCCAGCCATCTGGAGCTCGACTCCGACCTGAAGGCGGGCGTGGCGGTGGATTTCGCGACTCGCTTCCGCAACGGGGCCAGCCTGATGGCGGCGACGGCGGTGCGGCGCAGCGAGAACGTCAGTGAACTGAACTACGCCCTGTTCACCCCCTGCCCGATCTGCGACGCCGAGGGGAACCCGAAGGAACCCAGCATCGCCATCCAGGCGGAGAAGGTGGTCCAGGACGAAAGCCTGCGCGCGGTGCTGTATCGCAACGCGGTGTTCCGGGTCGGCGGCGTGCCGGTGCTCTACCTGCCGTATTTCGCCCATCCGGACCCGACGGTCGAACGGGCCTCGGGCTTTCTCGTGCCCACGCCCAGCTATGACGAGGGCCGGGGCGTCAGTCTCGAGCTACCCTATCTGCAGGTCGTCTCCCCATCGGAGGACTGGCTGATCAGTCCGCAGTTCAACAGCCGGGTTTCGCCGCTGCTGAACCTGCAATGGCGGCGTCGGTTCGAGAATGGAATCGTCGTGCTGCGCGGCGGCTACACCTACGAGCGGAATTTCGGCGACTTCGATCTGGACGGCGACGGCGACGCCGAGAGCAACGTCAAGTTCGGCGACCGCACCAGCCGCAGCTATTTCCTCGGCCACGGGCGGTTCGATCCCGCGGGCCCGTGGCGCTGGGGGTTCACCGCGGAGCGAACCTCGGACAAGACCCTGTTCGACCGTTACGACGTCCGCGATCCCTATCAGGACAACGGCCTGTACTACGGCGACCAGCGGCGGCTGATCAGTCAGGTCTACACCGAGCACCAGACCGACCGGTCCTACGTGTCGGTCGCCGCCTTCGCGCTGCAGAGCCTCCGCGTGGTTCGCTTCGATCCGGTCACCCCGGCGCTGAACCAGTTCGAGGACGACGGGGCGTTGCCCGTGGTCGCGCCGTTGATCGAGGCCAGGTGGGAGCCGGACGGGCCGGTGTTCGGGGGACGGCTGCGCCTGCGCGGCTCGGCGGTTTCGCTCTATCGCGACGACTATGTCGGCAGCCCGGTTCTGCGGCCCGAAATCACGCTTCCGGGGCCGACCCTCGGCCTGCCGGGCGTGGACAGCCGCCGGGTCTCGGGCCAGGTCGACTGGCGCCGGACGATGATCTCGGAGATGGGCGTGCGTTGGGAGCCGTTCGTCGATCTGCGCGCCGACCTCTATTCGGTCGGCGACCTGCCTCCGGCGCTCGGGCTCGAGGAGGAAACACTCGGCCGGGGCCGGGCCACCGCCGGTGTCGACGTCCGCTATCCGCTGATCCGGCGCTTCGGTACGGCGGACATGATCCTCGAGCCGATGGCGCAGCTGTCGATTTCAACCGATGCCGACCTCGACCCTCGCCTGCCCAACGAGGACAGCCAGACGGTCGAGCTGGACGAGAGTTCGCTGTTCCGCGTCGACCGCTTCCCCGGCTACGACCTGTACGAGGGCGGCCTGCGCCTTACGACAGGCGTGCGCACCACGCTGCGCTGGGAAGAGGGCCGGCAGGCCAGCCTGTTCATCGGCCGGAGCCTGCGCGCCGAAGAGGAGCCGGCCTTCCTCGTGCCCGTGCCTGACGCGCCGGCCCAGCTCTATGACCCGACGGGGCTGGCATCCGACACCTCGGACTGGGTGGTCCAGGCTGATTTCTCGCCGTCGGACCGTATTCGCGGCTGGGGCCACGCGACGCTCGATTCAAGCGGCAACGTCCGGCGGGCCGAAATCGCGGTCGACGGACGCTGGGGACGGCGCAACCTGGCCACGGTCAGCTATATCATCGACCGTTCGAACCCCCTGGCCGGTCCGAACAACCGCAACTACGAATTCCTGCAACTGGCGGGACAGCAGTTCGTCTACGGCAACTGGGGCGTGGCCTTCTCGGGCATCGCCGATCTGGAGCGCACCCCGCGGCCGGGCCAGCCCGACCCGGGCTACCTGGTTCAGTCCGAGATCGGCGTTCTGTTCGACGACGAATGCTTCCGGTTCGAACTGGGCTGGCGGCGCGACAACACCAGCGTGAGGCCCTCCGGTCCCTCGGAAGGCCCTTATGTGCGCCTAACCCTCGCCACTTTCGGCGGTACAGGATATTGACGGGGCGACGGGCGCCGGCCGGCGCGCGATTTCGGTTGCGCGCAGGTCGCCAGAACCGGGCTCGAACCGGCCGCGCCGCTTGAGGAACCAGGACTAACATGCGTTTTCAGCGTTACTTGACGGGCGTGGCGATCGCCGCCCTCCTGGCCGGAACGGCCGTGGCCCAGACCGCGCCGCAGGAACCGGCGGCGGCGGGGACGTTGAACCCCGCGGCCGAGCAGGCGCCGCCCGCCGCGCCGGCCGCCGCTCCGCAGTTCCAGATGGCCGACGGCATCCTGGCCACCGTCAACGACAGCGTCATCACCGGCTACGACCTGCGCCAGCGCATGCTGCTGCTGATCGCCATGACCCAGGTCCAGCCGACGCCCGAGAACATTCCGGCCATCCAGCAGGAAGCCCTGAACGCCCTCATTGACGAGCGCCTGCAGGTGCAGGAGTTGGCCAATTACGAGGATCTCGTCGTCACCGACCAGGAGGTCAGCGAGGAGATCGCCGCCATGGCCCAGGAAGTCGGCGCGGCTCCCGAAGCCTATCTGTCCTTTCTCGAGGCCGGCGGCATTCGCCCGCAGACGCTGCGCGAACAGCTGCGCACCCAGATCGGCTGGCAACGGCTGGTCGGCGGCCGTTTCCAGAGCCGCGCGCGTGTCAGCAGGGGCGCCGTCGACGCCGCGCTGCGCCAGATTTCCGAGGCCGCGTCCAAGAAGCAGTATCTGATCGGCGAAATCTACATCGAGGCCGCGCGGGTCGGCGGCCAGCAGGCCGCGTTGAACGGCGCCAACCAGCTGGTCCAGCAGATGGTCCAGGGCGCGCCCTTCCAGGCCGTGGCGCAGCAGTTCTCTTCGGCGCCCTCGGCGACCCGTGGCGGCGACGCCGGCTGGGTGGTCGCCGGCACCGTCAATCCGACCTTGCAGACGGCGATGGATCAACTCGAAGTCGGTCAGCTGTCCCGGCCGATCCCGGTCGAGGGCGGCGTCTACATCATCTACATGCGTGACAAGCGCGACGGGGCGGCGATCAACCTGGTGCAGCTGAAGCAGGTGATGGTCGAGCTGCCGGAAACCGCCACCGAGGCCGAGGTGGCCGCGGCGGCGCAAAGGCTGGAGGCCCTGCGGCCTCAGCTGACCTGCGACACCATGCTGCAACGGGCCACGTCCGAGCAGGGCCTGCTCGGCGCCGACCTGGGCGAGGCCGATGTCCAGAACCTGGCCCCGCAGTTCCAGCAGGTGGCGCGCTCGGCTCCGGTCGGATCGGTCAGCTCGCCGGTCCGCACCCCTCTGGGCCTGCACCTGCTCGGCGTCTGCGGCCGCCGCGCCGGCGGGGCGGAGGCCCCGAACCAACAGGTGGTCGAGAACCAGTTGTTCCGCCAGAACCTGGCCACGCTGGCCCGGCGCTACATGCGCGACCTGCGTGAAGACGCCCTGATCGAGTACAAGCAGTGACAGCCGGCCCGCCGCTGGCCCTGACCATGGGCGAGCCGGCGGGCGTGGGACCCGAGATCATCGCCCGCGCCTGGGCGGCGCTGAAGGCCGGCGACGGCGCGGCCTTCGTCGTCGTCGGCGACGCCGCCCTGATGCGGGCGCAGGGCGTACCCGTACAGGCGGTCACCGCACCGTCGGACGCCGCCGCCGTGTTCGCCCGCGCCGTGCCCGTGCTCGACATCCCCCTGCCCGCCCCGGTCCGGCCGGGCCGACCCGACGCCGGCAACGCCGGAACGGTGGCCGACTGGATCGAGCAGGCGGTCAACCTGGCCATGGCCGGCGAGGTCGCCGGCCTCGTCACCGCCCCGATCGCCAAGGCCCCGCTGTACGCCGCCGGCTTCCGCTTCCCGGGCCATACCGAGTTCATCGCCGAACTGACCGCCGACGCGCCGTTCAGCGGCGTGCGCGGGCCGGTGATGATGCTGACCGCGAAAGACCTGCGCGCCTGCCTGGTGACGATCCACTCGCCGCTGGCCGAGGTTCCCGAACTGGTCACCGCCGAACGGGTGACCCGAACCGCCCGGGTCGTGCACGAGGCGATGCGGCGCGACTTCGGCATCGCCCGGCCCCGGCTGGCCCTGGCCGCGCTGAACCCGCACGCCGGCGAGAGTGGCGCGCTGGGGCTGGAGGAGATCGAGGTGCTGGTCCCGGCAGCGGCGGCGCTGCGCGGCGAGGGCGTCGACATCACCGATCCCCAGCCCGCCGACACCCTGTTCCACGACGAGGCCCGCGCCGGCTACGACGCGGTGCTGTGCCTGTATCACGATCAGGCGCTGATCCCGGTCAAGACGCTGGACTTCTGGGGCGGCGTCAACGCGACGCTGGGGTTGCCGGTGGTGCGGACGTCGCCCGACCACGGGACCGGGTTCGACATCGCGGGCAAGGGCGTGGCGCGCGCGGACAGCCTGATCGCGGCGGTGCGGCTGGCGGGAGAGATGGCGGTCAGACGCAGCGCGTAATCCTCCCGGCAAGGGGAAGGTCTGGCGTCTCTCCTGCCGTGCGGCGGCAGTCCCCCTCCACCCTCCTTCGCCTTCGGCTCCGGATGGTCCCCCTCCCCCTGCGGGGGAGGATTGCGTATGAAGCTGAATGACGTCAGCCGACCTCCCCTCCCTTCGCGAAACGCTCGACGCTCACGGCCTGCTGGCGAAGAAGAGCTTCGGGCAGCATTTTCTGCTCGACCTCAATGTGACGCGGAAGATCGTCAGACTGGCGGGGCCGTTCGAGGGACGGAGCGTGATCGAGGTGGGCCCGGGCCCCGGCGGGCTGACGCGGGCGCTGCTGGAGAGCGACGCCGGCAAGGTGGTGCTGGTCGAGAAGGATCCGCGCTTCCTGCCGCTGCTGGCCGAACTGGACGACGGCTCGGGGCGGCTCGCGATCGTCGAGGGCGACGCGCTGAAGGTGCGCGAGGCCGAGTTGGTCGAAGGCCCGGCGCATGTGGTGTCGAACCTGCCGTACAACGTCGGCACGGCCCTGCTGATCAAATGGCTGACCGGCCCGTGGACGCCGCACGCCCTGACCCTGATGTTCCAGAAGGAGGTGGCCGAACGCATCGTGGCCGCGCCCGGGGACGACGCCTACGGCCGGCTCGCGGTCATCGCCCAGGCGGTGTGCGAGGCCAGGCTGGTCATGCACCTGCCCGCCGCCGCCTTCACCCCGCCGCCCAAGGTGGCGAGCGCGGTGGTGCATCTGGTTCCGCGGGCCGACCGGCCGGACCGGGAGACGCTGAAGCGGCTGGAGCGGGTCACGGCGGCAGCCTTCGGGCAGCGGCGGAAGATGCTGCGATCCAGCCTGAAGACGCTGGGCGGCGCGGCGCTGTGCGAGGCGGCGGGGATCGAGCCGGACGCGCGGGCCGAGGTGGTGGACGGGGCGGGGTTTTTGCGGCTGGCGGCGGCGCTGGGGGCGAGCTGACAAGGCGACCGTCGGCTTGGAGGCGTTTTCAAAAAACACCGGCTGTTGTTCGCAGGACACCAACAAAAGCCGGCGCCATGGCCGTGCATTGGGGTGCGGACCAGGTCTCGCGTTGGGGTTTCTGGTCGCGAGGCGGGCCACCGCGACGCCGCCGGCCCTGGCCGCAAGAACCTAGACCCACGGTTCCCGCCAGATGCCGCGATCGATGGGTCCGGGATGAAGCCGGCGGCCCCGCCCTAAACCGCCTCGTTCAGCAGCGCCGTCTTGTATTTCTCGACCCAGATGTTGCGGAAGCGCTTCGAGCGCTCGGCGTGGTAGATGTGGGCCAGCTCGGCGTAGGAGCGGTCGAAGTCGTCGTTGACGAAGACGTAGTCGAACGCGCCGCAGTGCTCGATCTCGCCCTTGGCGTTAGCGATGCGGCGGTCGATGACCTCCTCGGCGTCCTGCGAGCGGGTGACGAGGCGGCGGCGCAGCTCTTCCAGGCT
Source organism: Brevundimonas sp. LjRoot202 (assembly GCF_964253355.1). Taxonomy (NCBI): domain Bacteria; kingdom Pseudomonadati; phylum Pseudomonadota; class Alphaproteobacteria; order Caulobacterales; family Caulobacteraceae; genus Brevundimonas; species Brevundimonas sp. LjRoot202. The sequence goes on from NZ_CAXUQW020000001.1 coordinate 697,076, forward strand.
GGGCGGCAGGATGAAGACGCGGACGGCGTCCTCGGGGCATTTGGCGGCGATGTCGCGGGCGCCCTGCCAGTCGATGTCGAACAGCACGTCGCGGCCCTCGGCGAGGGCGCGGTCGATGGGCGCCCGGGGGCTGCCGTAGCGGCTGCCGTGGACGTCGGCCCATTCGAGGAAGGCGTCGGCCTCTACCATGCGCTGGAACTCGGCGTCATCGACGAAATGGTAGTCGCGGTCGGCCACCTCGCCCGGGCGGATGCCGCGGGTGGTGGTGGAGATCGACAGTTCGAGGCCGCCGTGGTCGGCCATCAGGCGGCGGCACAGGCTGGTCTTGCCGGCGCCCGAGGGGCTGGCGACGATCAGGAGGACGCCGCGGCGGGGCGTGCGTTCATTCGACATTCTGGACCTGTTCCCGCAGCTGCTCGATGACGGCCTTCAGCTCAAGGCCGATTCCGGTGAGCGCCGTGGTAGCCGATTTTGAGCAGAGGGTGTTCGCCTCGCGCATGAATTCCTGCATCAGGAAGTCGAGTTTCCGCCCGGCGGGGGGTTGTTGCAACAGCGCGCGGGCCGAGGCGACGTGCGCGGCCAGGCGGTCGAGCTCCTCGCGCACGTCGGCGCGGGTGGCGAGGGCGGCGGCCTCGATGAAGATGCGGTCCTGTAGGCCGGGGGCGTCGGGGGCGAGTTCCGTCATGCGGCGGGTGAAGCGGTCGCGGATGGCCTCAACCTGGGCGGCGGCTTCCGTCTCGGCGGCGGCGATCAAGCGTTCGATGGCGTCGATGAAGCCGGTGGCGAGCGGCAGCAGCTGGGCGCCCTCGCGGTCGCGGGACGCCTTGAGTGCGTTGAAAGCGGCGTCGATCGAGGCGGCCATGGCGGTTTCGACGGCGGCGCGGGCGGCCGGGTCCTCGTCCTCCTCGGGCGTTTCGAGCACGCCGCGAAGGGCCAGCAGGCCGTCGGCCGAGGGCGGGGTCGCCCCCTCCTCCGCGAGTTCGTTGGCGAGGGCCAGGTAGCGGGCGAGGATGTCCTCATTGACCCGCAGGGCGGCGGCGCCGGGGTCGGCGCGCCTGGTCTGTATTCCGACGGTGAGCTGGCCGCGGCTGAAATGCTTCTGGGCCGCGGCCTTGGCGAGGGGTTCGAGGCGGTCGAAACTTGGCGGGCCGCGGAAGCGGACCTCGAGGTTGCGGCCGTTGACCGAGCGGGCCTCGACCGACCAGGTCCAGCCGCCCTCGGCGCCCTCGGCCCGGCCGAAGCCGGTCATGCCGGAAATGGCGGTCATTGGGCGGGCTCGGTCTGGGGCACGCGGATCACCTGCGCGCCGGCCGGGACGGTCACCCCGGGCGGAAGGGTGGCCGGGTCGGGATGGGCGTTGGGCACCGTTGGGACGGTGCCGGGCACCGGCGGCGGGGGACTGCCGGGGGGCAGGCCGGCCTTGCGCCGCTCGATCTCGCGCCAGCGGGCGACATTGGCGAGGTGCTCGTCGAAGGTGCGGGCGAAGACGTGGCCGCCCGAGCCGTCGGCGACGAAGAACAGCTCGTCGGACGGCGGCGGGTTGAGCACGGCGGCGAGGGCCTCTCGGCCGGGATTGGCGATCGGCGTCGGGGGCAGGCCGGCGATCTGGTAGGTGTTCCACGGCGTTTCCCGGGCGAGCTCGGAGCGGCGGATGCCGCGGCCGAGCGGCCGTCCCTGGGTGATGCCGTAGACGATGGTCGGATCGCTCTCCAGTCTCATGCCGAGACGCAGGCGGTTGGAGAAGACCGCGGCCACGCGCGGCCGTTCAGCGGCGACGCCGGTCTCCTTTTCGACGATGGAGGCGAGGATGACGGCCTCTTCCGGTGACCGGACGACCGTGCGGGGCGAGCGGGCGGCCCAGAGGCGGGCGAGGTTTTCGGTGTGGGCGGTGGTCATGCGGCCGATGACGGAGGCGCGGGTTTCGCCGCGGCTGATCTCATAGGTGTCGGGCCAGAGCGAGCCCTCTTCCGGCGTCGCGTCCATCTCGCCGGTCAGGAGGGGCTGGCTCATCAGGATGTCGACGGCCTGGGCCGAGGACCAGCCTTCCGGCAGGGTCACGTAGTGGCGAACCACCCGGCCCTCGACCAGCAGCACGAGGACGGAGCGCAGGGAGGCCCGGTCGGGCACCTCATATTCGCCGGCGCGCAGCTTGCGGTCGGCGCCGGTCAGGGTGGCGGCGGCCTTGAACATGTCGGTCGAACGGATGACGCCGGCCGCCTTCAGATTGGCGGCGATGGCGCTGACCCCGGCCCCGCTGGGCAGGGTGACGATGGTCGTATCGCCCTCGCGGGCCTCAGGCCCGGGCGCGTAGAACACGCTCCAGGCGGCGACGATGGCGATGATGAGGAACAGGCTGAACGTGGCCGAGGCCGCCAGCAGCGCCGTGGCCCCGCCCGATCTGGGTTGTCTGGACTTCGGAGCCCCCGCTCCCCGAGACCGTCCGAACATCAGCCGACCTTTTTGAAGATGACGCTGGCGTTGGTGCCGCCGAAGCCGAAGCTGTTGGACATCGCCACGTCGATCTTCATCGGCTGACCCTTGTCCCTGACCATGTTCAGCGGCGTCTCCCGCTCGGGATTGTCGAGATTGATCGTCGGCGGCGCGATCTGGTCGCGGATGGCCAGGATGCAGAAGATGGCCTCGATGGCCCCGGCGGCCCCCAGCAGGTGGCCAGTCATGGACTTGGTCGAGGACAGGGCCACGTTGGGGGCGTGGTCGCCCATCAGCCGCTCGATGGCGCCGGCCTCGATCCAGTCGGCCATGGTCGAGGTGCCGTGGGCGTTGACGTAGTCGATGTCGGAGACGTCGATGCCGGCCCGCTTCACCGCCATCTGCATAGCCCGGTAGCCGCCGTTGCCGTCCTCGGCCGGAGCGGTGATGTGGTAGGCGTCGCCGCTCATGCCGTAGCCGACGACCTCGGCGTAGATGGTCGCGCCGCGCGCCTTGGCGTGCTCGTATTCCTCGAGCACGACGATGCCGGCGCCCTCGCCCATGATGAAGCCGGAATGGTCCTTGTCCCACGGCCGCGAGGCCTTTTCCGGGGCATCGTTATAGGCGGTGCACAGGGCCTTGCAGGCCAGGAATCCGGCGATGCCGATCGGCACGATCGAGCTTTCGGCGCCGCCCGCGACCATGACGTCGGCGTCGTCCAGCGCGATCATCCGGGCCGCGTCGCCGATGGCGTGGGCCCCGGTGGCGCAGGCGGTGACCACCGAATGGTTGGGGCCCTTCAGTCCGTGGCGGATCGAGATCTGGCCCGAGGTCAGGTTGATCAGGGCTGAGGGAATGAAGAACGGGCTGACCCGGCGCGGGCCCTGCTCCTTAAGGATGAGGGCGGTGTCGGCGATGGGGCCGAGGCCGCCGATGCCGGAGCCGACCATGACCCCGGTGCGCTCGCGCTGTTCCTCGGTCTCGGGCTTCCAGCCGGAATCGGCGAGCGCCTCGTCCGCGGCGGCGATGGCGTAGACGATGAAGTCGTCGACCCGTTTGCGGTCCTTGGGCGACATCACCTTCTCGTGGTCGAACACGCCCGGCTGGCCGGGAGCGCCGCCGCCGCGGCCGTCGACGGACGGAATCTCGCCCGCGATGGTGCAGGCGTAGCCCTCGGTATCGAAGCTGGTGATGGGGCCGATGCCTGAGCGGCCCTCGACAATGCCCTTCCAGTTGTGTTCGACGCCCCAGCCGAGGGGGGTCAATAGGCCTAGGCCCGTGACGACGACGCGGCGCATGCGCGCTCCTTCACTCAGAATCTTGACCTTAAACAGTAATGGCCGCCGGGCGGCCCCGCTAGGGGCGCGCCACGGCGGCCATCAAAGCCGTATCGAGATGGAGGCGATCAGCCGGCCAGCTTCTCGTCGATGAACTTCACGGCGTCGCCGACGGTCTGGATGTGTTCGGCGGCGTCGTCCGGGATCTCGATGTCGAATTCTTCCTCGAAGGCCATGACCAGTTCGACATTGTCGAGCGAGTCAGCGCCCAGATCGTCGATGAAGCTGGCCTTTTCAACGACCTTTTCCGGATCGGCGTCCAGGTGGTCGATGACGATCTTGCGGACGCGTTCCAGGGTGTCGGACATGTGTGTCTCTGCTCGTTAGGCCGCCGAAGCGGCTGTTGTCTTCAGTCCTTGCCGTATGACGACGGCGACGGCTGCGCAAGCCTTCAACGAAGACTCACCACAACCGGTTGCGAGGGCTTTAGCACAGGCGGGAGGGCTGGAAATAGCCCAGCCAGCCCCGATCGATCAGATCATCGCCATGCCGCCGTTGACGTGAAGGGTCTGGCCCGTGACGTAGGCGGCTTCGTCGGAGGACAGGTAGACTGCGGCGGCGGCGATCTCGTCGCCCGAGCCGAGGCGTCCGAGCGGGATGGTCTTGAGGATGGTCTCGCGCTGCTGGTCGTTGAGCACGTCGGTCATCGGCGAGGCGATGAAGCCCGGAGCGATGCAGTTGACGGTGATGCCCCGCGAGCCGACCTCCTGGGCCAGCGACTTGGAGAAGCCGATCATGCCGGCCTTCGAGGCGGAATAGTTGGTCTGGCCGGGGTTGCCGGTGACGCCGACCACCGAGGTGACGCCGATGATGCGGCCCGAACGGCGCTTCATCATCCCCTTCATGGCGGCCCGCGACAGGCGGAAATAGGATTCCAGATTGATCTTGATGACCTCCTGGAAGTCCTCGTCCTTCATCCGCATCAGCAGGCCGTCCCTGGTGATGCCCGCATTGGCGACGAGGATGTCGAGCGGGGCCCCGGCGGCCTCTTCGGCGCGGGCGATCAGGCCGTCGACCGATTCCGGGTCCGACAGGTTGGCGGCGGCGGCGAAGGCGCGCTCGCCGAGTTCCTTCGCCAGATCCTGCAGCACCGCCTCGCGGGTGCCGGACAGGACGACGGCGGCGCCTTGCGCGTGCAGGGCGCGGGCGACCGCCCCGCCGATGCCCCCGGTGGCGCCGGTGACGAGCGCGGTCTTGCCAGATAGGTTGAACATAGGAGTAGCTCCGCCATTACCTTTGGCGCGGTCCTAGCCGAGCCCGCGCCACATCGCCAGAGGTCCGCCGATGCAGGAACGTTCCACGATCCCGTCCCGGTTCGCCGTCGACCGCCGCCGTTTGTTGCTGGGCGCGGGGGCGCTCGGGCTTTCGGGCTGCGCCACATTCCGGCGCGGGCCCGCGCCGGAGGTGCGCGGGCTGGATATCCTGCCCCGCACCCAGGACGTCCTGAACCGCTATGTCGCCGGCGGCCGCCTGCCCGGCGCCGTGGTGGGCGTGCGGACGCCCGACGGCCGCAAGGCTTTCGTCCGGGCCGGAACGCTGGATTTCAACGTCTTCGACCAGGTCACGCCCGACAGCCTGTTCCGCATCTATTCGATGTCCAAGCCGGTCACAGGCGTGGCCGCGGCCCTGCTGATCGAGGACGGACGGCTGGCGCTGGACCAGCCGGTGGCGGACCTCGTGCCAGAGTTCTCGAACCTGACCGTGGCGATCCACCCCGACAAGGGGCTGGAGGCGCAGCCGGCGCGCAATGTGATGACCATCCGCCATCTGCTGACCCACACCAGCGGCCTGACCTACAACATCATGGGCGACGGGCCGGTGCAGCAGGCCTACCGGCGGGCGGGCATCCTGCCCTACACGGGCGATCTGGGAGCCGAGCCCGGCGACGCGCCCAAGGTCCGCGACCTGGACGAAATGGTCCAGCAGCTGGGCGACATCCCGCTGCTGTTCGAGCCGGGAACGGCCTACAGCTACAGCGTCTCGCTGGACGTGCTGGGACTGGTCATCCAGCGGGCCTCGGGAATGAGCTTTCCCGAGTTCCTACGGCGGCGGCTGTTCGACCCGATCGGCATGGACGACACCCGTTTCGGCATCGACCCCGGACAGGCGGGGCGTATGGCGGCGCTGTACGACTATTCCCCACCCGGACGGCGGCTCGACGAGGGCGGATCGATCGAGGCCTATTCGAAGCCGGTGACGCTGTACGCCGGGGGCGCGGGACTGGTCTCGACCGCTGAGGACTACCTGGCCTTCCTGACCACCGTGCTGGACGACGGCCGCGCGGGCCGGGTGCGGGTGATGAAGCCCGAGACCGCCCGGCTGGTGCGCACCGACATCATGCCCGAAGGGCTGGACGCCGACGGCGGCGGCTTCGGGTTCGGCGGCTCTGTGGCGCGGCCGGGCGCGTGGAACGCCGGCGAGTACGGCTGGGACGGCGCGGCGGGGACCAAGGCGTGGCTTGACCCTGTCCGCGACTACGCCGCCGTGATCATGGTGCAGTTTTTCCCCTGGGGCGCCCTGCCGATCTCAAGTGAAGCGCGGGCGGCGGTGGAGGCGGACCTGGGCGTCCAGCGGGCCTGACGCGGCTCAGAGCGACTTCGCGAACGCTTCCAGCTCCTCGGGCGTGTTCAGCGCCGCGCTCTCGGCGTCGGGCGCGATGCGTTTGGCCATACCGGCCAGGACCTTGCCGGAGCCGATCTCGGCGAAGCGGGTCACGCCCCCCTCCCCGGCCATCCACTCCATGCTCTCGCGCCAGCGGACGCGGCCGGTGACCTGTTCAACCAGCAGGCGGCGGATGACCTCGGGGTCGGTCTCCGGACGGGCGGTGACGTTGGCGACCACGGCCACGGCGGGCGCGGCGATGGTCGCCCCGGCCAGCGCCGTGGCCATCTCGTCGGCGGCGGGCTGCATCAGCGGGCAGTGGAAGGGGGCCGACACGTTCAGCGGAATCGCTCGTGCGCCCAGTTCCTTGGCCTTCTCGATGGCGCGGTCGACGGCCGCCTTTTCACCGGAAATGACGATGTTGCCGGCGTTGTTGTCATTGGCCACAACACAGACGCCGACCTCGGAGCCGACCCTGGCGGCCTCTTCAGCCAGGGCGAGATCGGTCTTCGGGCCGATCAGCGAGGCCATCGCCCCCCGGCCGACCGGAACGGCGCGCTGCATGGCCTGACCGCGCAGCTTCAGCAGGCGGGCGGTGTCGGACAGGCTGAGGGCGCGGACGGCGCACAGGGCCGAGTATTCGCCCAGCGAGTGACCGGCCACGAAACCGGCGCGGGTGACGTCGACGCCGAACTCGACCTTGAGGGCGCGGATCGCGGCCAGCGACACGGCCATCAGGGCCGGCTGGGCGTTCTCGGTCAGGGTCAGCTGGTCCTCGGGACCGTCGCGCATCATCTGGCTGAGATGCTGCCCCAGCGCCTCGTCCACCTCGGCGAAGACCTCGCGGGCGGAAGAGAAGGCGTCGGCCAGCGCCGCGCCCATGCCGACCGACTGACTGCCTTGACCGGGGAACAGCAGGGCGAGGGTCATGAGAGGACTCCGAAAGGCCGTGAATCGAGGGCGGAGGGGTAGGACGATCAGGCGGAGGGGGCAAGCACGCCCCCACCGAACTCAGAACAACACGCCCGGGTTCATGATCCGGTTCGGGTCGAGGGCGGCGCGGACGGCCTGCATGGTGCGGATTTCCAGCGGCGACTTGTAGCGCCGGGCCTCCTCGGTTTTGAGGCGGCCAAGGCCGTGTTCGGCCGAGATGGAGCCGTCGTAGCGGGCGACGATGTCGTGAACCACCTGGGAGCCTTCGGCCCAGCGGCCGAGGAAGGCCTTCAGGTCGCCGCCGGGCGGGCACAGCACGTCGTAGTGGAGGTTGCCGTCGCCGACGTGGCCGAAGGCGCTGACCCGGGCGCCGGGGTGGAAGCGCTCGACGGCGGCGGTGGCCTCCTCGAGAAAGTCGGCGATGCGCGAGATCGGCACGGAGACGTCGTGCTTCCAGCCGCCGCCCTCGGGCTTCTGGGCGGCGGACTGCTCCTCGCGGACCTTCCAGAAGGCGGCGCGCTGGCTGTCGTTCTGGGCGATGGCGGCGTCGGTGATCAGGCCGGTCTCGAAGGCATGGGTCAACAACCGCTCCATGGCCGCGTCGGCGGCGCCCGGCTCGCCGGAGACCAGTTCGATCAGGACGTACCAGGCGGGCGTCGAATCGAGCGGCTCGCGCGTGTCGGGGATGTTGGCCAGCACGAAGGTCATGCCGAGGCGCTTCATCAGTTCGAAGGCCTCGACGCCGCCGCCGGTCTCGGCCTTGGCGCGGGCGAGGAGCTCGATGGCGGCGGACGGACTGTCGAGGCCAACCATGGCCGTGGCCCGACTACGCATGACCGGGAACAGCTTCAGCGTCGCGGCGGTGACCACGCCGAGCGTGCCCTCGGCGCCGATCAGCAGCTGCTTCAGGTCGTAGCCGGTGTTGTCCTTCCTGAGCCGCTTGAGGCCGTGAAAGATCTCGCCGTCGGGAAGGACAGCCTCGACCCCCAGAACCAGGTCGCGTATGACGCCGTACCGGATCACGGCGGTGCCGCCGGCGTTGGTCGAGACGACCCCGCCGACGGTGGCGCTGCCCTCGGCGGCGAGGCTGAGCGGGAACATGCGGTCGGCGGCCGCCGCGGCCTGTTGGGCTTCCAGAAGGGTGACGCCCGCTTCGACGGTCATCGCGTCGTCGAGCGGTGTGACGTCGCGGACCGCGCGCAGCCTGCGGGTCGAGAGCAACACCTCGCCATAGGGAATCTGGCCGCCGACGAGGCCGGTGTCCCCGCCTTGGGGGACGATGGCGACGCGGTGTTCGGCGCAGACGCGGACCGCGGCGGCGACCTGCTCCGTCGAGCGGGGCGTCAGCATCAGCGGGGTGTGGCCGGTCCAGCGATTGCGCCACTCGGTCAGCCACGGGGCGATCTCGGCGGGATCGTCGGTCCAGCCGCCGTCGCCGAGGACGGACTTGAGGGCGGCGAGAGCTTCGAGGGACGGGGCGGTCATGACGTCGGTTGTGTCAAAGTCGTGGACGCGGCGAAAGGGCCAAGCCAGGGTCCTGCGATGTCCACCGTCCTGCCCGCCCCTGTCCCGTGCGTCGGCGTCGTCTGCCTGCGCGGCGACGAGGTGCTGCTGATCCGGCGGGGACGACCGCCGCGGCAGGGCGACTGGAGCCTGCCCGGCGGGCGGATCGAGCCTGGCGAGCGGGCGATCGACGCGGCGTTGCGCGAGCTGCGCGAGGAGACCGGCGTCGAGGCGGAGATCACCGGGCTGGTCGACGTGGTGGACGGGCTCTTCCCGGAGGCGGGCCGGCACTATGTGCTGATCGACTACGCCGCCCGCTGGGTCTCGGGCGAGCCGGTGGCCGGCGACGACGCGCTGGAGGCGCGATTCGCGCCGCTGGACCAGGTCGAGGCGCTGGTCGACTGGGAGGAGACGCGGCGAGTGATCGATCTTGCGGCGGCGGCAAGGCGAGTGACCTGAGACGACCGGTATGCCACGGTGACGCTTTCCGGCGCTCGGCCGGATGGGGGACTTCACATCATGCGTATCCGTAGTGTCGCCGTCGCGCTCGTCGCCTCGGCCTTCCTCGCGCCCGCCGCCATGGCGCAGAGCGCCTCGATCGACTTCACCCTCACCAACGACACCGACAACGTGCTGACCCGGCTGTATATTTCACTGCCGTCGACGAACGAGTGGGAAGAAGACATCCTCGGCGAGGACGTACTGGGAGCCGGCGAAAGCATCGACATCTCGATCGACGACGGCCTGCCCGAGTGCGTTTACGACATCCGGGCCGATTTCGACGACGGCGAGTCGGTCCAGGTGGCGCAGGTGGACTTTTGCGAACTGGACGGTGAGGAGCTGACGGTCAGCGAATAGGCGTCGCCGTCACGAGGGGCGGCTCCGGCGTCGGAGCCGTCCCTTTCATTACAGGGATGTCATCTTTCAGTGTTCGGTTTCGCTGGCGGGCGGGCCGTCGGGTGCTAACCTGAGCCGGACAGGGAGATATCATGGACACCTCGCTTCTTTTCACCGTCGCCTTGGTCGCGCTGGCCTTCGTGCTGTTGTTCAGCGTCGTGAAGATCGTGCCGCAAGGCCGTGAATTCACGGTCGAACGCTTCGGCAAATACACCCGCACCCTGGCCCCGGGCATCAGCCTGCTGACGCCCTTCGTCGAGCGGGTCGGGCGGCGCATGAACATGATGGAGCAGGTCCTGGACGTGCCCCAGCAGGAGGTCATCACCAAGGACAACGCCATGGTGAAGGTCGACGCCATCGTCTTCATCCAGGTGATGGAGGCCTCGGCCGCCGCTTACCGGGTCGAAAACCTGCCCTACGCCATCACCCAGCTGTGCATGACCAACCTGCGCACCGTGGTCGGCTCGATGGAGCTGGACGAAGTGCTGTTCCAGCGCGACTCGATCAACTCGCGCCTGCTGACCGTGATCGACGCGGCGACCGAGCCGTGGGGGGTCAAGGTCAACCGCATCGAGATCAAGGATCTGACCCCGCCCGCCGACATCACCAACGCCATGGCGCGGCAGATGAAGGCCGAACGCGAGAAGCGGGCCGTGATCACCGAGGCCGAGGGCGAGAAACAGGCCGCCATCGCCCGCGCCGAGGGGGCCAAGCAGTCGGCCATCCTGCAGGCCGAGGGCCGCAAGGAAGCCGCCTTCCGCGACGCCGAGGCCCGCGAGCGGGAGGCCGAGGCCGAGGCCAAGGCGACCGCCATGGTGTCCGAGGCCATCGCCCGCGGCGACGTCAACGCCATCAACTACTTCGTGGCCCAGAAATACGTCGAGGCCTTCGCCGAACTGGCCCGCAACCCGACGCAGAAGACGGTCATCGTGCCGGCCGAGATGTCCGGACTGGTCGGCACCATCGCCGGCCTGGGCGAACTGGTGGGACTGGCCAAGGAGCAGCAGCAGAGCCGCACTGACGTCCGCGCTGCGCCGCCGGCGCCGCGCCCGGCGTCGCCGCGTCCGCCCCGCGGCGGCGGTTCGGTTCCGGGGACCTAGCCATGGACGCCCTGATCAACCTGCACGCCGCGCAGCCTTACTGGATCTGGCTGGCCATCGGCGTGATCCTGCTGGCGGTGGAAGCCGCCTTCTCGACCGAGTGGCTGCTGTGGCCGGCGGTGGCGGCGGGGGTGGTGGCGGTGGTCACCGCGCTCGGCCTGCCGCTGGGCGTGCTGGGTGAAGTCGTGCTCTTCGCGGCCCTGACGGTGCTGGCCACCCTGCTGTCGCGCCGGCTGGTGCAGCGGGTCAATCCGTCGGACAGCCCCGATATCAACGCCCGCGACAGCCGCCTGGTCGGCCAGCGGGCCCAGGTGGTGCAGGCCTTTGTCGACGGCCGCGGGCGGGTGTTCGTCTCGGGATCGGAATGGGTCGCCGAGATCGAAGGCGCCGCGCCGCTGGCCGGCGAGAGCGTGATCGTCGAAGCCATCGACGGGCCGAAGCTGAAGGTGCGGGCGGCCTAGCCGGCCCGCATATCCTCGATCCCGCGATTGGCCAGGCCGTCGGCGCGTTCGTTGAGGACGTGGCCGGCGTGGCCCTTGACCCAGTGCCATTTGACGTCGTGACGGGCGCGGGCGGCGTCGAGCCGCTTCCACAGGTCCTCGTTCTTGACCGGCTTCTTGTCGGCCGTTTTCCACCCGCGCGCCTTCCAGCCCCGGATCCATTCGGTGATGCCGGTCATGACGTATTTGCTGTCGGTGTGAAGGTCGACGCGGCACGGCCGGGTCAGGGCCTCGAGCGCCATGATGGCGCCCATCAGCTCCATGCGGTTGTTGGTGGTCAGCGGCTCGCCGCCCCACAGCTCCTTCTCGTGGCCGCCGCCGGTCTGCAGGATCGCGCCCCAGCCTCCGGGGCCGGGGTTGCCCTTGCAGGCGCCGTCGGTGTGGATGATCACGTGATTCATGCGCGCGTCCCTAACAGGTTCGCTTGGCGTCGCGCCACTGAACGGCCTATATGCGGCGGAAGAGTTTGAACGGGTCGGGCGAGACCCGGAACAGGAGACATCTCGTGGGTTCTTTCAGCATCTGGCACTGGGCCATCGTCGCCATCATCGTGCTGCTGCTGTTCGGCGGCCGGGGCAAGCTGTCGGGCCTGATGGGCGACGCCGCCAAGGGCGTCCGGGCATTCCGCGACGGCCTCAAGGACACCGACGAGGACAAGCCGCGTGACGAACGCGCCGGCGCCCTGCCGCGCACCGAGTCGGAAAAAGAAGACCTGAAGCAATAGTCGCATCGCGTCGGAGAGACTGACGGATGGGTGGTCTTGGTCCCGGCATCGGCGGGCTTGAAATCCTTGTCATCGGCCTTGTGGCCCTGCTGGTGGTGGGGCCCAAGGACCTGCCCCTGCTCATGCGCAAGGTCGGCAAGGCCATGGGCAAGGCGCGCGCCATGGCCAACGAGTTCCGCTCCAGCTTCGACGAGATGGCGCGGCAGTCGGAGCTTGATGAGCTTCGCAAGGAGGTCGAGGCGCTGCGCACCGGCCAGGGCATGGTCCCGCTCGGAGCCGAGGCGGACGCCGCCTTTCGTGACATCCGCAACGACCTGAACAAGCCGCTCTACGAGGCGGAGAAGCCCGCGCTGACCGGACCCGACGAATGGCCGGACAGCGCACCGGTCATGGAGCCGCTGGAGCCCCTGGCTGAGCCGAAACCGAAGGCGAAGGCGAAGCCGCGCGCCAGGTCGACCGCCGCCGCGAAGACGGCCGCCGCCAAGACGGCCTCGGTCAAAACGGCGGGCGGCAAGTCCCGGGCGATCCGCGCCAGGAAGGTGGACCTGTGAGCCGGCTCGAGCGGGACGAAGACGAGATCGAGGCGTCGCGCGCGCCCCTGATGGATCACCTGATCGAGCTGCGCGGGCGGCTGGTGATCTGCGTCGTCGCCTTCGTGCTGGGCTTCATCCTGTGCTTCGCCTTCTCGGAGCCGCTGTACATCTTCCTGGTCAAGCCGTTCGCGGCGGCCGCGGCCTTCCACAGCGCCGTCGGCCCCGACGGCCATGTCTCGCCGCTGGACCTGATACTCGGCACGGCGGGCCTGAAGGCGCTGCCGGTGGTCGATGGCCAGATGGTCAATCTGATCTACACGGCGCCGCTGGAAATCCTCTTCACCAAGATGAAGCTGGCCGGTTTCGGGGCCGTGGTCGTGACCTTCCCCATTCTGGCCTGGCAGCTGTACCGGTTCGTGGCGCCGGGCCTGTACCGCAACGAGAAGGGCGCCTTCCTGCCTTTCCTGATCGCAGCCCCCCTGCTGTTCCTGCTCGGCGCGGCGCTGGTCTATTTCGTCATGCTGCCGTTCGTCATGTGGTTCTCGCTGAGCCAGCAGATCACCGCCGGCGGCGTATCAGCGGAACTGCTGCCCAAGGTGTCGGACTACCTCGACCTGGTCACGGCGCTGCTGCTCGCCTTCGGCCTGTGCTTCCAGCTGCCGGTGGTGATGACGCTGCTGGGCCTGGCGGGCATCATCAGCTCGAAGGTCATGGCCGAGGGCCGCCGCTACGCCATCGTGGCCGTCGTCGTGCTTGCGGCGGTGGTGACCCCGCCCGATCCGATCAGCCAGCTGATGCTCGCGATCCCGCTGGTGCTGCTCTACGAGGTCTCGATCTGGTGCGTGCGGCTGATCGAGCTGCGGCGCGGGAAGGCGGATGAAGCGGAAGCGGCGGCGGTCTGAACCAGACTGCCCGGAACCGCTTCGGAGCGTGACCGTTTGGCCCGGGTCCCATTTCAGGAGCCCGCCATGAGAATCCACAACCGCCTGACCCTCGCCGCCTCCATCGGCGCTCTCGCGCTCGCCGCCGCGGCCTGCACGCCGGCGGACAACGACGCCGACACCGCCGCCAATGAAACCGCTGCCGCGGACGGCGCGGATACGACCATCATCGAGCGGGAAGTGCCGGGCGATACGGTGGTCGTCGAGCGCGAAGTGCCGGTCCCGACGCCGCCCGTGGTCGTCGATCGCAAGGACGGCGACTCCACCACCATCCGGGCCAACGAGGACGGGCTCGAGGTCGAGACGACCAACCGCTGATCCGTTCCGGACGTGAAAAGGGCGCCGGACGGTTTCCCGTCCGGCGCCCTCGATCGTCAGCCCCCGCTGTCGATCAGCAGCTGTAGTACATGTCGAATTCGACGGGGTGCGGGTGCAGTTGCAGCCGCAGCACCTCTTCCATCTTCAGCTCGATGTAGCTGTCGATGAAGTCGTCATCCATGACGCCGCCCTTCTTGAGGAAGGCGCGGTCCTTGTCGAGGTTCTCGAGCGCCTCCTTGAGCGAACCGCACACCTCGGGGATGTTGCCGCGCTCTTCCGGCGGCAGGTCGTAGAGGTTCTTGTCCGCCGCGGCGCCGGGATCGATACGGTTCTCGATGCCGTCCAGACCGGCCATCAGCAGGGCCACGAAGGTCAGATAGGGGTTGCCCATCGGATCGGGGAAGCGCGCCTCGATGCGCTTGGCCTTGGGCGACGACACGAACGGGATGCGGATCGACGCCGAGCGGTTGCGCGACGAATAGGCCAGCTTCACCGGGGCTTCGTAGCCCGGAACGAGGCGCTTGTAGGAGTTGGTGGTCGAGTTGGCGAAGGCGTTGATGGCCTTGGCGTGCTTGATGATGCCGCCGATGTACCACAGGCACATGTCCGACAGGCCGGCGTATTTGTCGCCCGCGAACAGGGGCTTGCCGTCGCGCCAGATCGACTGGTGCACGTGCATGCCCGAGCCGTTGTCGCCGAAGGTCGGCTTGGCCATGAAGGTGGCCGATTTGCCGTAGGCGGCGGCGACGTTGTGGATCACGTACTTATAGAGCTGGGTCCGGTCGGCCATGGTCAGCAGGTCGCTGAACTTCAGGCCCAGTTCGTGCTGGGCCGGCGCGACCTCGTGGTGGTGCTTCTCGGGCTGCATGCCCAGGTCGCGCATGACGCCCAGCATCTCGCCGCGCAGGTCCTGGGCGCTGTCGGTCGGGTTGACCGGGAAATAGCCGCCCTTGTGCGTCGGGCGGTGACCCATGTTGCCTTCGGAATATTCAGCGCCGGTGTTGGCCGGCAGCTCGATCGAATCGTAGCTGTAGCCGGTGTCGTGGGAGGCCGTGGACCAGCGCACGTCGTCGAAGATGAAGAACTCGGCTTCCGGGCCGAAGTAGACCGTGTCGCCCACGCCCGAGGACTGCACATAGGCCAGCGCCTTCTTGGCCATCGAACGGCTGTCGCGGTTGTAGGGCTCGCCCGTATCGGGGTTCAGCACGTCGCAGAACAGGAACAGGGTGGTCTGCTGGTAGAAGGGATCGATCCAGAAATTGGCCAGGTCCGGCTTCAGCAGCATGTCGGACTCGTTGATCGCCTTCCAGCCGGCGATCGAGGAGCCGTCGAACATCGTCCCCTCTTCCAGGAACTCCTCGTCGACAAGGTCGATGTCGAAGGTGACGTGCTGCATACGCCCCTTGGTGTCGGTGAAACGGAGATCGACGTATTTCACGTCCTTCTCCTTGATCTCCGAAAGGATTTTCTTGGCGCTCATTCTCGAGGGTCCGTTTCTTGGGGAGGATTAAAGAAAACGGCCGCTCGGGGAGCGGCCGGTGGTCGTGGCGGTCAGACGGCCTGGGCCCCCGTCTCGCCGGTGCGGATGCGGATGACGTCGAGCACGTCGGAAACGAAGATCTTGCCGTCGCCGATCTTGCCGGTTCGGGCGGCGGTCTGGATGGCGTCGATCACCGAGGAGACCATGTCGTCGGGAACCACCACCTCGATCTTGATCTTGGGCAGGAAGTCGATGACGTACTCGGCTCCGCGATAGAGTTCGGAATGGCCCTTCTGGCGACCATATCCCTTGGCCTCCAGCACGGTCATGCCTTGCACCCCAGCGTCCTGGAGCGCTTCCTTCACTTCATCGAGCTTGAACGGCTTGATGACGGCTTCGATCTTTTTCATCGGCGATCCCAGGCGGGCTTAATACGCCGCGCGCTCGGGCGGTAAAGGGACATTGCATTGCACAATAAGGCAAGCCTTTTTCGGGCCCCGTCGCCATCCGTGAACGGAAGACCCGGGCGGTGACCGCGTCCGCCCTGCCCGACTGGCGCGACAGCCTGCCCTGGCCCGGGCCGGAGACGCACAAGCACGCGCGCGGCCGGCTGGGGGTGGTGTCGGGCAAGGCGACCCAGACCGGCGCGGCGAAGTTGGCGGCGCGGGGCGGACTGCGGATCGGCGCCGGGCTGGTCCGAATCCTGTGTCCGCCGGACGCCGTGGCGGTCATCGCGCCGGCGATCGAGGCGATCATGCTGACGCCGTTCGGCTCGCCCGAGGCGCTGGCCTACGAGGCGCGGACGATGGATTCAGTGGTGATCGGCCCGGCCGCCGGCGTCGGCGACGTAACCGCGATGAACCTGCGCGCCCTGGCCGAGACCGGCGCGGCCCTGATCATCGACGCGGACGGGCTGACTTCCTTCGAGCATTTTCCGGGCGAGCTGTTCGAGGCGCTGGACCGGGATGACGTGCTGACGCCGCACGAGGGCGAGTTCAAGAGGCTGTTCCCCGGCCTGCTCGACGCGGGCCGCGAGGCGGCGGCGGTCGAGGCGGCGAAGCGCGCGCGGGCTGTGGTGGTGCTGAAGGGGTCCGCGACGGTGATCGCCGCGCCCGATGGACGGGTGGCGGTCAACGGCAACGGCACGCCATGGCTGGCGACGGCGGGCACGGGCGACGTGCTGGCGGGGATGATCGGCGGACTCGTCGCCCAGAGGATGGACAGCTTCGACGCCGCCCGGGCGGCCGTCTGGATGCACGCCGAGGCGGCGCGGGGCTTCGGGCCGGGGCTGATCGCCGAGGACCTGCCCGAGCGGCTGCCGACCGTGCTGGCGGCGCTGTACGAGCGGGCCGGCTGAACGCCGCCCGGTTCAATTCGTCGCCGAAGCGGCCTATTCGGACGGCATCGCCGCCGGAGTGCTGAATTGCTGATCGTCCTGTCCCCGGCCAAGCGGCTGGATTTCACCGAAGCCGATCCCGCCCTGCCGGCCTCGGAGCGGCGCTTCCGCGAGGACACGGCGTCACTGGCCCGGACCGCCCGGGCCCGCACCGTGGCGGAGCTGCGTCGGTTGATGGGCATTTCCGACGACCTGGCGCGGCTGAAC
Organism: Brevundimonas sp. LjRoot202; assembly: GCF_964253355.1. NCBI lineage: Bacteria > Pseudomonadati > Pseudomonadota > Alphaproteobacteria > Caulobacterales > Caulobacteraceae > Brevundimonas > Brevundimonas sp. LjRoot202. The sequence continues at coordinate 713,976 of NZ_CAXUQW020000001.1, forward strand.
CGCGAGCGCTTTCAGGCCTTCGACGCCGAATCGACGGACGGGGTGCAGGCCGCCTTCGCCTTCGCGGGCGACGTCTACGAGGGTCTGAAGGCCCGGGAGCTGGATTCCGCGGGCCTGGCCTTTGCGCAGGCGCACGTTCGCATCCTCTCGGGCCTGTACGGCCTGCTGCGGCCGCTGGACCGGATTCAGCCGTACCGGCTGGAGATGGGCACGCGGCTGAAGACGCGGCGCGGCTCAAGCCTGTACGATTTCTGGGGCGACCGCATCTCGAAATGCCTGAACGCCGACGCCGAAGGGCAGGACGATCCGACGCTGGTGAACCTGGCCAGCCAGGAATATTTCGGCGCGGTCGACGCCCGGGCGCTGAAGCTGCCGGTGGTGACGCCGCATTTCCGCGAATCAAAGGACGGCGAGAGCCGCATCATCTCGTTCTTCGCCAAGAAGGCGCGGGGCGGGATGGCCCGGTTCGCCATCGACGAACGGATCCGGCGGGCCGAGGACCTGAAGGCCTTCGACCGCGACGGCTACCGCTTCGACAAGGCTGGATCGACCGAGACGGACTGGATATTCACCAGAACAGGAAATTCGTGACGGGCTGTCGCCTTCGCAGCCGCGAAGGGCTAGGCTGACCGCGAGACACAGACGGACGAGACCCAATGTTCCAATGGCCCAAACGCGGTGACGGTTCGGAAGCCGGAAACGCGCCTTTCCGTGACGTCGGCGACCTGAAGGGTCAGGTGGCGGTGATCTCGGGCTCGACGTCGGGGATCGGCCTCGCCTTCGCCCGCGCCATCGCCTCGCGCGGCGGGGAGGTGGTCCTGAACGGCCTGGGCGATCCGTCGGAGATCGAGCGAACCCGGGCCGAGATGGAGGCCAGCTGCGGCGTGCGGGTGCGCTACCACGCCGCCAACATGCTGCGCGGCGACGAGGTCGCGGACATGGTCGCCTACGGCAAGCACCAGCTGGGCCGGGTCGACATCCTGATCAACAACGCCGGCGTCCAGCATGTCGAGGCGGTGGAGAAATTCCCGTCCGACAAGTGGGAGCAGATCATCGCCATCAACCTGTCCTCGACCTTCTACGCCACCCGGGCGGCGATCCCGATCATGAAGGCGCAGGGGCGCGGCCGGATCGTCAACGTGGCCTCGGCCCACGGCCTGGTCGCCAGCCCGTACAAGTCGGCCTATGTCGCCGCCAAGCACGGCGTCATCGGCTTCACCAAGACCGTGGCGCTGGAGGTTGCCGAGGACGGCATCACCTGCAACGCCCTGTGCCCCGGCTATGTCGAGACGCCGATCGTCGAGAAGCAGATCGCCGACCAGGCCCGGACGCGGGGCATGTCGAAGGAGGCGGTGCTGAAGGAGGTGATCCTCGGATCGCAGCCGACCAAGCGGTTCGTGACGACGGACGAGCTCACCGGGATGATGCTGTATCTGGTCAGCGACCTGGGGGCCTCCGCCAACGGGGCGAGCTTCTCCATCGATGGCGGCTGGACGGCGCAGTAGCGCGGGAACGGTCAGGCCCGGGCGATCCAGCCCCGGAAGGTGAAGCCCGCGTAGAACAGCTGCGGATCGACGAAGCCGGCGGCGTGAAGAAGATCGACTTCCGCTTCGGGCGTGAGGATGGAAAGTCGATCGCCGAGCGCGCGTGCGCCGCCGCTCGCCTTGTCGACGTCCACACCATGGTCAGCGGCGAAGGCGGCGAAGCGGTCCAGCCAGACGCCGCGCGCGGGGCCGTCCGGCAGGCTGTGGTGGGCGACGACGAAGGCCGCGCCCGGCTTCAGCCGACGCCTGACCTCGGTGAGCGTGGCCAGCCGCTCCGCCAGCGGGACGAAATGCAGCGTCAGCAGGCAGGAAGCGCCGTCGAACGGACCCTCCGGCGCGGAGTCGATATAGCCCTCATGCAGTTCGGCCCGCCCGGCGAGCGGTCCGAGGGTGAGCCCCGCGAGCCTGAGCATCTCGGCGGAAGGGTCGATCCCGACGAAGCGCCAGCCAGGCTGGGCCTCGGCGAACGCCCGGAGCTCCAGCCCTCCGCCGGCGCCGACCACCAGGATGCGACCATCGGCCGGCGCCGTCTCCGCCAGAAGCAGGCGGGTCATGCGCTGCAGGTCGCTGAAGCCCGGCACGAGCCGGGGCGGGTTTTCGGCATAGCGGGCGACGGCGGCGGGATCGTTGAAGCCGGTCAAGGCCGGTCGGGCGTCCCGCCCGCCTCCTCGAGAACGAGCGCGCGATGGGCCGCGACCCCCGCCATCACGCCGGCGGCGGACGCGAGTGTGGCGTTGTACATGGGCGTGGCCGCGTCGCCGGCGGCGAATACGCCTGCAACGCTCGTTTGCTGCATCTGATCGACCTCGATGTAGGGACCGGTCATGCCCTCCGCAAAGGCGCAGCCGAGCTGCTCCGCCAGCGGGCTGGCGACCCGTGTTTTCGGCGCGGTGAACACCGCCTCGAATGGAAGCTCGCGGCCGTCGGCAAGACGCAGGGCCTGGATCGCGGCGCCTTCGCCCAGCAACTCGACGACCGGCGTGCGTTCGATCTCCACGCCGCGCCGGACCAGCAACCCCGCCTCCTCGGCGGAGGGTTCGAACACCCCTTGGGTGAAGTAGGTCGTGGGGCCCCAGTCGGGCAGGATCATCGCCTGGTGGACCGCCGCGGGCGTATTGGCGATCGCGGCGAGACGACGGCCGCTCACCTCATAGCCGTGGCAGTAGGGGCAATGGAGCACGCTCACGCCCCATCGCGGCGCCATTGATTCAAGCGGCAACTCGTCCACCACGCCGGTGGCGAGGACGAGCTTGCGACCGTGGGCGTCCGATCCGTCGGACAAGCCCAGGACAACGCCATCGTCGGCATATGATGCGGACAGGGCCTCCGCATGGACGAAATCGAGCGTCGGGTAGCGCGCCAATTGGGTCAGCCCCAGACGCATGATTTCCGCGGGCGCGACGCCATCCTGGCCGAGAAAGCCATGAGAGGCCGCAGCGAAACGGTTGCGGGGTCTGCCGGCGTCCACCAGCAGAACGCTCCGCCTTGCCCGCGCGAGTTGCGTGGCCGCGGACAGCCCGGCGAAACTGCCTCCGACAATAATGACATGATAGCGATCCATCCGACTCTCTCGTAACGTAACAAGTTACAAGACATATTCGCCAGGGCCGTATCACGCAACTCCCTTTGTTACGTGTTCCGATATGAGCTAGAATGACGGAATGCCTACCGACAACCGACTGTCCCGGATGCTGCATGTGCTGATCCACATGGATCACATCGGCGCTCCCGTGACCTCCGAAACCATCAGTCGAATGCTCGACACAAATCCTGTCGTGATCCGACGAACCATGGCCGGCCTCAAGGCGGCGGGGTATCTGTCCTCAGAGAAAGGCCACGGCGGCGGCTGGACGCTTGCCAGACCGCTCGATGAGGTGACGCTGCGCGACATTCACCTCGCCCTTGGCAGTCCCAGGGTGTTCGCGATCGGTCTTGCAGACGACGATCCCCGCTGTCTCGTGGAACGTGCGGTCAACGGTGCGCTGAAGGATGCGATGAGCGAAGCCGAGCAGCGTCTGCTGACACGCTTCGGCGAGGTGACGATCGGCGCCCTCTCGCGCGACGTCGCCCTGTTCGGCGGCGCCCGGGTCGATGCTAACCGATGAACCCGGCGGCGCGCCTCAGCCGATCGTTGATCGCCTCGCCGAGGCCGCGCGCGGGGATCGGCGAGACCGCGATGCCGGCCGGCCTTTCACGGTCCGCCTCGCGCAGCATCCGGAACAGATTGGCGGCGGCCTGGCGCAGGTCGCCGGAGGGGCTGAGACTCCAGCGCGGGTCGCCGGCGCCGGAGCCGAAGCCGAGCAATATCTCGCCCGGATGGGCCGCCTCGGCGTTGATCCGCACCGGGGCGTCGGGGGCGTAGTGCAGGGCCGTCCGGCCGGGCGAGCGATGCCCCTCCCCGTCCCGCTCCAGAGAGCCGACGACCGCCTCGATCTCTTCCCGGGTGACCGAGCCGGGGCGCAGCAGGGCGACGCGGCCGTCCAGCACGGACACCACCGTGCTCTCGACCCCGACGGCGCAGGGGCCGCCGTCCACGGCGTCGGCGGCGGCGAAGCCGGTCTCCTCCAGGGCGTCGGCGAAGGTGGTCGGGCTCGGCCGGCCCGAGCGATTGGCGGAGGGGGCCACGACGGGCTTTCCGAAGGCGGCGATAACGGCGCGGGCGCGGAGGTGGCCCGGTACGCGGACGGCGACGCTGTCGAGGCCGGCCCGGGCGAGGTCGCAGACGCGGGTCCGGTCGCGGACCGGGGCGACGATGGTCAGCGGACCGGGCCAGAAGGCCTCGGCCAAGGCGCGGGCGCGATCGTCGAAGACGGCGATGGCCTCGGCCTCGACGGCGTCGGCGACGTGGGCGATCAGCGGGTTGAAGCGAGGCCGGCCCTTGGCCTCGAAGAGGGCCGCGACCGCGACGGCGTTCCCGGCGTCGGCGGCGAGGCCGTAGACGGTCTCCGTGGGCAGGATGACGAGACCGCCGGCGGCCAGCGCCTCGGCCGCCTGCAGGTCGGTCGCGCCTAGGCCCGACGCGCCTGGAGCGATACCCGCACCGTGACCTCGCGACCGAGTATCCTGTTCCACGCGCCTGCGGTCCCTATTCCGAACTGGGTGCGGTCCAAGGTGAACGCGCCCGCCAGATGCGCCCGGTCGCCGGTGACGCGCAAGTCCACGGGGAAGCTGACCGGGCGGGTCCGGCCCTTTATCGTCACCTCCGCGCGGGCCGTATAGCGATTGCCGCCGAGCGAGCGGAGAGATTGGAGCTCGAATCGGACGACCGGATGACGGGCGGTGTCAAGCAGGTTGGAGCCCCGGGCGCGACTGGTCAGGGCCGACGACCGCATTCTCAGCGAGCCCGCCTGGACCAAGACCGTCGCGCGGGTACGCTCGGGCGCCTCGGGGTCGAAGATGATCTCGCCTCGCCAGTCCTCGAACCGGCCCTGCTGGGAGCCGCCGAAGGCCCGCACCGTCAGGTCGATGGTCGAGGCCTGACGCACGACCACCCAAGACGGGGGCAGGGTCGCGCCGCCGAGGGCGAGCGCCAGCAGCCCGGCGAGAACCGCGCGCCGTTTCACGGCCGGCGCGGGATCAGCGGAATCATCCGGTGCAGGACGTTATCCCGGTCGATGAACTGGTGCTTCAACGCCCCGACGATGTGAAGGACCACGAGGAAGATCAGCAGTTTGGCCGCGGCTTCGTGGACATCCATCAGATCGCCCGCGGTCTCGCGTCCGCCGCCGATGGGCAGCAGGGGCCATTCGAACAGGCCAAACCAGACGATGTCTCGTCCCGCCGCCGAGGACGCTGCCCAGCCGACCAGCGGCATGGCGATGAGCAGGACGTAGAACAGGACGTGGTTGGTCCGGGCCAGAAGCTTCTGCCAGCGTGGCATCCCCAGCGGCAGCGGGATGGCCGGATTGGCGATCCGCCAGCCGAGTCGGACCAGGGTCAACGTCAGGATGCTGAGGCCGACGGATTTGTGGAGGTTGAGGAATTCGCGCGACGCCGACCCCTCCGACGCCTCATGGGCGGTGATCAGGCCGATCTGGGTGACCACCAGTGCGGCGATCAGCCAGTGCAGGACCAGCGATACGGTCGAATAACGGTTGCGTGGTTCCGCCACGGCCTTCTCCCTCTCCGATGCGTCGAAGCTGCAAGGTGGCCCAGACGACATGGTTCGCCAAGCCGCACCTTGCCTGACCCGGCGGCAAGGCGGCATGAACGTCGGCAACGTTTCGAGAGCAGAGCCGATCCATGACCTACCGCGCGCCCGTCCGCGACCTGATCTTCACCCTGACCGAGGTGGCGGGCGTCGACGCCGTGACGGCGACCGGGGCGTTTCCCGACTACGATCCCGAGGTGATGTCGGCCGTGCTGGAGGCGGCGGGACAGTTTTCAGAAGGGGTGCTGGCGCCGCTGAACCGGGTCGGCGACCAGAAGGGCTCGACCTACGCCAATGGCGCGGTGACGGCCGCGCCGGGCTTCGCCGACGCCTATCGCCAGTTCGCCGAGGGCGGCTGGACCGGCCTGTCCGCCCCCGCCCACGCCGGCGGCCAGCAGTTGCCGAAGGCGCTGGAGCTGGCCGCCTACGAGACGGTGCACGCGGCCAATATGGCCTTCGGCCTGTGCCCGATGCTGTCGCTGGCGGCGATCGAGGCGCTGGAGGCGGTCGGAACCGAGGCCCAGAAGGCGACGTATCTGACGAGGCTGGTGTCCGGCGAATGGACCGGCGCCATGGTGTTGACCGAGCCGCACGCGGGTTCGGACCTCGGCGCGCTGACGGCCACGGCGATCCCGAACGGCGACGGGACCTACGCCCTGACCGGGCAGAAGATCTTCATCACCTGGGGCGACCACGACGCCACCGACAACATCGTCCACATGGTGCTGGCCCGCCTGCCCGACGCGCCGCCGGGACCGAAGGGCATCAGCCTGTTCCTGGCGTCGAAATACCTGGTCAGGCCAGACGGGACTCTGGGCGACCGCAACACCTTCCGGCCGGTCGGGGTCGAGCACAAGCTGGGCATCCACGCCTCGCCCACCTGCGTCATGGCCTATGAGGGGGCGACGGCGGAACTGGTCGGCCAGCCCAACCAGGGCCTGGCCCATATGTTCGTGATGATGAACGCGGCCCGGCTGGCGGTCGGGGTCGAGGGCGTCGGCATCGCCGAGCGGGCCTATCAACAGGCGCTGGGCTACGCGCGGGAACGGCGGCAGGGCCGATCGGCGTGGACCGGCGAGGCCAACGCCCCGATCATCGATCATCCGGACGTGCGCCGCACCCTGTCCGTAATGAAGGCGAAGATCACCGCCGCCCGCGCCATCTGCCTGTCGACGGGCGTGGCCGCCGATCTGGCCCGGCACGCCGCCAGCGAGGAAGACCGCCGCCGCTGGAAGGCCCGGGAAGACCTGTTCACCCCGATCGCCAAGGCCTGGTCGACCGATGTCGGCGTAGAGGTGGCGTCATTGGGGGTGCAGGTGCACGGCGGCATGGGTTTCATCGAGGAGACCGGCGCGGCGCAATACTACCGCGACGCCCGCATCGCCCCGATCTACGAGGGCACCAACGGCATCCAGGCCATGGATCTGGTCGGGCGCAAGCTGGGGCAGGACGGCGGCCAGTCGGCGCGTGAGGTGATCGCCGACATGAAGGCGACGCTGGCCGTGCTGCCGCGGCTCTATGCAGGCAAGCCGATCGAGCGGTTCGCCAACGCCATCGAAGCCGTAGAAGACGCGACCCTGTGGCTGCTGGACCGCAAGGCCTCGGCCGACGGGGCCGCCGACGTGCTGGCTGGGGCCGACGCCTATCTGAAACTGATGGGCGACGTGGTCGGCGGCTGGATGCTGGCCAAGGGGGCCTTGGCGGCGCGGACGATTCTCGACGCCGGCGAGGGCGACCCGGTGTGGCTGGAGGGGCGGATCGCCCTGTACGAGGTCTACGCCGCGAATGTGCTGGGCCACGCCTCGAGCCGGCTCGCCTCCGTCGGCCAGGGCGGCGACCTGCTGGAGCGGATGAGCGCGGACGTGCTGGCGGGTTGATCAGGGCCCGGCGGGGGCGTCCAGCAGGGCGATCGCTTCCCGGACATAGGCGGCGTGAGCGACGATCCCGATGCCGAGCGGCTCGTCGCCGGGACGCACTTCGGACACCAGCACGCCGGCGATGAAGGGGTGTTCGGGCTGGACCGTGCCGGGCAGCTTGCGCGCCGACGGGGTCCAGAACACCGGGCCGCCCGAGTTGCCCGGGAAGACCGGGAAATCGAGCAGGAAGACCGGGAAGGTCTCGATCGGCGTCAGCGGCCACGAGGCGATGCGGCCGACGCGCAGGATGGGGAAGCCGGCGGTATTGGACGAGTAGCCGCGCGGATAGCCGAGGGTGAGCAGTTCGTCGCCCGGTCCGACCTGCCAGGCGTCCAGTGCATCGGCCTCGGCCAGCCACCCCAGCGGGATGGCGGCGCGCGCAAAGGCCGGCGGGGCCGAGACCTCCATAACGGCGATGTCGCGCTCCGGGTGCCGGGTCCAGACCGGATCGCCGTTCTCCTCGCGGATGCGCAGGGGCTCGGGCGCGTATCGCCAGCCGCCGCCGGGCATCTCCACCCGCCAGCCGATCCGGGCGTCGGCCGCCGGCATGCCGTCCAGCACATGGTGGGCGGTGACCAGGACGGTGCGCGGCTGGCCATCGGGCCGCGGCGCATCGATCAGGAAGCCCGTGCCGACGCGTCGGGTGGCCTGGTCTCCGTTGCGCTGGTCCAGCTGCACCGTGGCAGCGATCAGGCCGACCGTCAGGTCCCATGACGGGGCCTGCAGGGCGGCGACGGGCGGTTCCTTGACGGGATCGGGCGGGGTCTGGAGGTCGAACATGAGGATTGAGCGGGCCTTGTCCGTTTGTTCATTTGACGGCGACGCCGCCGCTCGCACAAGGTCCCGCGGTCAAATCCGCCTGAGGGCCAAACACGATGAACCGCCGCGACCTGCTCGCCACCTCCGCCGCCGCCCTGGCCGCGGCCGCCCTCCCCGCCCAAGCCCGCACTCCCGGAGCCTCGATGCCTCAGACCACGCCCGTCCCGCCCGTCGCCCGGAAGATGCCGGTGCGGATCGAACAGCTGGGCCGGGTCCGGGTCGACGACTATCAGTGGATGAAGGACGACAACTGGCAGGCGGTGCTGCGCGACCCGACCCTGATCAAGGCCGACGTCAAGGAACACCTGACCGCCGAGAACGCCTACCGGGAGGCGATGCTGGCCTCGACCCTGCCGCTGCAGGCGCAGATGTTCGAGGAGATGAAGGGGCGGATCAAGGAGGACGACAGCTCCGTTCCGCGGGCCGACGGGCCGTGGGAATATTTCACCGAATACAAGACCGGCGACCAGCATCCCCGCTACATGCGCAAGCCCCGCGCCGGCGCGGGCGATCCGCACATGCTCCTCGACGCCAACGCCCTCGCGGCGGGCAAGGCATATTCCGAGGTGTCGGCGGCGGACCACAGCCCCGACCACGCCCTGTTCGGCTATGCCGAGGACGCGCAGGGGTCGGAGGTGCACCAGATTTACGTCAAGGACCTGGCCACCGGGGCGGTGCTGCCCGACCCGATCCAGTCGGCGACCGGCAACTTCACCTTCTCGCCGGACAGCCAGTGGATTTTCTGGACCAATCGCGACGACAACGGGCGGCCGGACAAGATCTTCCGCCGCCCCGCGCGCGGCGGCGAGACCGCTCTCGTCTACGAGGAGGCCGACGAGGGCATGTTCATCAGCGTCGGTCGGACCGCCGACGACGCCTTCGTGGTCATCTCGATCGCCAACCAGGAGACCTCTGAGGCCCGGATCATCCCGGCCTCCGACCCGACCGCAGCGCCGATGGTGCTGGAACCCCGGCACGTGGCCCGGCTCTATGACGCCGACCACTGGGGCGACCGCTGGGTGATCCGCACCAACGCCGACGATTCGATCGACTTCAAGATCGTCGAGGCCCCGACCACCGCTCCGGGCAAGGCGAACTGGAAGGACCTCGTCCCGCACACGCCGGGCCGCTACATCGAGGGCGTGGCGCTGGTGAAGGACTATATCGGCCGTCAGGAGCGGGCCGACGCCAACACCCGCATCATCATCCGCGACCGCGCCGGGGCCGAGCACGAGATCGCCGTCGACGAGCCCGCCTATTCGCTATCGCTGGGCGGGGCGTCGGAGTTCGACACCACGGTGATGCGCTACGGCTACAACTCGCCGTCGACGCCGACCTCGACCTATGACTATGACCTGAAGAGCCGCGAGCGGACCCTGCGCAAGGTGCAGGAGGTGCCGTCGGGCCACGACCCGGCCGACTATGTGGTCGAGCGGCTGAACGCCCCGGCGGCGGACGGCGAACTGGTGCCGGTGACCGTGCTGCGCCGCAAGTCGACTCCGGTCGACGGGTCCGCCCCGCTACTGCTGTACGGCTACGGCTCCTATGGCATCCCCATGGCGGCGAGCTTCTCGACCAACCGGCTGTCGTTGGTCGATCGGGGCTGGATCTACGCCATCGCCCATATCCGCGGCGGCTCGGACAAGGGCTGGAACTGGTTCCTCAACGCCCGGAAAATGACCAAGAAGAACACCTTCACCGACTTCATCGCGGCGGCGGAGCACCTGATCGCGCGCGACTATGCGAGGGCCGGGAACATCGTCGCCCAGGGCGGGTCGGCCGGCGGGCTGCTGATGGGGGCGGTCAACAACATGCGGCCGGACCTGTGGGCCGGGGTGATCGGCCAGGTGCCATTCGTCGACGTGATCAACACCATGAGCGACACCTCGCTGCCGTTGACCCCGCCGGAGTGGCCCGAATGGGGCAACCCTATCGAGGACGCCGAGGCCTACGACTACATGATGAGCTACAGCCCCTACGACCAGGTCGAGGCCAAGGCCTATCCGGCCGTGCTGGCCACCGGCGGCCTGTCGGACCCGCGCGTGACCTACTGGGAGCCGGAGAAGTGGGTGGCCAAGCTGCGGCCGGCCACCACCTCGGGCAAGCCCGTGCTGCTGAAGATCAACATGGAGGCCGGCCACGGCGGGGCCTCGGGCCGGTTCGACTACCTGAAGGAGGTCGCCCACGACTACGCCTTCGCGGTGTGGGCGATCGACAAGGGCTGGGAGCGGGCTTGACCGCTCCCTCGCCCGCCGCGGGACCTTACGGGTTGAGGGTCCAGACGTAGGGGCCGGTCTCATCGGCATGCATCGGCACGAAATTGCGGGTCTCGTAGCCGTTCGGGCAGGTGTCGCTGCCGTCGGACCAGAACGTGTAAGGCCCCGGATACTGGACGCAGAGCGCATGGTTTCCCGACCATGAGCGACCCGATCCATCCGTGGCGTCGCCGTACATGTAGAAGTTGGCGTTGTCGGTGCTGAACAGGTCGACGCAGGCGTCGGCGTAAACGTCGTACCAGCCCCGGTTCACGAACTGGCCCGTGCCGACCTCGACATATGAGATGGCCACAGTGGCGTTCCGCCCGCTGCGATTGCAGACCTGGATGTCGACCGTCGCCGGCGCCATGCCGGGCTTGGTCTGGGCCGTCGCGGGCGGTGGCGCCAGCGCGATCAGGCTGGCGGCCGCGGCCGCTGTCACGATGGTGGTTTTCACTGGTCTGGTCTCCCCCGGATAACGGCGGCAGATTATCAGAGGCTGGCGCCGAATCCAGTGACGGTTGCTGACGTTCAGAAGACAAGGCCGACCCCATGATCCGCACGATCCGCGACGCCACGGCGGACGACCTTTCCGGGATCGCCGCCCTCTACGGGCGCGAGGTGCTGAACGGCACGGCGACCTTCGAACTCGAGCCGCCGGGACAGGACGAGATGGCGCGCCGGTTCGCCGCGGTGAAGCGGCACGACCTGCCGTGGCTGGTCGCCGAGATCGACGGCGCCTTCGCCGGCTACGCCTACGCCTCGCCCTTCCGGCCGCGCCCGGCCTATCGCTACGGCGTCGAGGGCTCGATCTATGTCGAGGAGACGGCGCGCGGCCACGGCGTCGGCCGGGCCCTGCTGGAGACCCTGATCGAACGGGCGCGCGCCAGGGGTCTGCGGCACGTGATCGGGGCGATCAGCGACAGCGAGACCAGCGCCGCTTCCATCGCCCTGCACCGCGCCCTCGGTTTCCGCGACGCGGGCGTCTACCGGCAGGTGGGCTGGAAGTTCGACCGCTGGCTGGATGTGACGTTGATGCAGCTCGATCTCTCGCCCGGGGGCGCGCCGCCCGAGGCGCCGGGGCTCGACCTCACCGGAGGTCTGGCTTGAAGCCGGGCCCCGCACACCCTAGTTAGCCGCGATGCGCGTGGTCCAGGCCCTGATGATGCTGCTCGGCGCCCTCGCGGTGCTGATGATCGGCGCGCCGCCGGCGGACGCCCATGGCGACCTCGCTTCCGCGCCGCCCTGTCACGAGGCCCCGGCGCATCATCCGGACGTCGAGACGCCTTCCCCTGGCCCGGGCAAGGCCATGAAAGCGATGGACTGCTGCGTCGCCGTCATGACGCAACCGGCCTTGCGGTCGCCCGAACGCGCCAGGTTGGTCACGCCGCGACCGGCGACCGTTGGCGTTCCCGTGGCCCTGCCCGCCGGCGAACGGCCCGCCCCTGAACCGCATCCGCCACGGCCGGCTTTCCTCTGAAGACAGCCCGCGCGCGGCGACACGTCCGCGCCAAATCCAAGCTCATTCAGGAGGCCATTATGGCTGCCCGCTCCCTCGCGCCCCTCGCCGGCGCATCCCTGCTCGCCCTCGCCCTGCCCGCGGCGGCGCAAGACCATTCCCATCACCCTGCGCCGCCGGCGCCAAGCCCGGTGCCGGCCCCGGCCCCTGCCCCGGCTCCAACGCCCGCGACGCCGCAGGCCGATCGCCACGCCGGCCACGACATGTCCGAGGCCGCCTCTCCCGCGCCACAGACGCCCGAAGACCCGCACCGGGGTCACGACATGTCGACCATGGCTGGTGGAGAGGCGCACGCCATGACCAGTCCGCTGGGCAACTGGCCGATGAGCCGGGACGCATCCGGCACCAGCTGGCAGCCGGATCTGTCGGAGCATGGCGGCATCCATGTCATGCGCGGCGACTGGTCCTTCATGGGCCACGCCCTGCTCAATCTGACCTATGACTGGCAGAACGGCCCGCGCGGCGACGAGAAGACCTTCGTCGGGGGCATGCTCATGGGTTCGGCGCGGCGCGATTTCGCCGACGGTTCGACCCTCAACCTCCGCGCCATGCTCAGCCCCGAGCCGTTCATGGGCAAGGACGGCTTCCCCCTGCTGCTGGCTGCGGGCGAGACGGCGGATGGGGTCAACCCGCTGATCGATCGCCAACATCCACACGAGCTGGTGATGGAGCTGTCGGCCAGCTACGCGCGGCGACTGACCGACAAGGACAGCGTCTTCGCCTACATCGGCCTGCCCGGAGAGCCGGCCTTCGGACCGCCCGCCTTCATGCACCGCATGAGCGCCATGGACAGCCCGGAGGCGCCGATCACCCACCATTGGCTGGACTCGACCCATATCGTCTTTGGCGTCGCGACGCTGGGCTGGGTGCATGACGGCTTCAAGCTGGAGGCGTCATCATTCCGCGGCCGTGAGCCGGATCAGGACCGCTACGATATCGAGCGGCCGGAGCTGGACAGCTGGGCCGTGCGCGGATCGTGGAATCCCTCGCCGGAGTGGTCGCTGCAGGCCTCATACGCCGACGTCACCGCGCCGGAGCAGCTGGAGCCGGACGAGGACGAGACCAAGTGGTCGGCCAGCGCGATCCATGCGCGCCGGCTGGGCGCGGAGGGCTGGTGGTCGTCGACCCTGGCGTGGGGCCGCAAGACCAACGATCACGATGAGTCGAAGGACGCGTGGCTGCTGGAGACAGCGGTCAGCCCGAACGACCGCTGGACGGTGTTCGCGCGGGCCGAGCGGATCGAGACCGACGAACTGCTGCCGGGCGCGGGCGGCGGTCACGGCGATCTCCATACCGTCTCCAAGGCCTCCTTCGGCGCGGTGCATGACTGGCGGCTGGCGGAACACGTCCGCTTCGGTGTCGGGGCGCTGTACAGCGTGAACCGCGTCCCCGACGCGCTGGAGCCGGTCTATGGCGGCGACCCGGACGGCGGCATGGTGTTCGTGCGGCTGAAGATCGACTGAGGGCGAAGATCGCGCCGCCCGGCCTTCGGGTCAGTGCGGCGCGATATCCGCCGGCGGCGTGGTCAGCCAAGGAGCCAGCCGGAAGCGCCGCGGCGGCTCCCCCACCGTGCGGTGATGAATGAACTGGCGCGCGAAATCGACGACGGCGCGGATGGTGTGTTCGTCGAACGGCTTGGACACGGCCCCGAGGGCGCCGGCGAATCCGTCGGGAATCTGTTCCGGGTTGGCGGTCAGGAAGACCACCGCGGTTCCATAACCGCCGACCAGCCGCTGGGCGATGTGCGGGCCGGTCAGGCCGTCCAGGAGATTGACGTCGATCAGGGCCAGGTCGGGACGTTCGCGGTCGGCGATGGCCAAGGCGCTGGCCTGATCCATGGCGCAACCAACGACGTCGCAGCCGGATTCGCCCAGCACCAATTCCAGCTCCATGGCCAGCAGAGCCTGGTCTTCAACGATCAGGACCCGCAGGTCCGGCGGCTTCGACACCACATATCCCCCGACACGCCAACCGGACCCGTTTACCATCACTGTGTCCGATAGCGGACGGACAAACGCGTCGTTGGCTATTTGGTTCGGTGTGGAGTAACAATTCTTGGGCTTTTCAATCGTTGGGGGAACGATGGCTACCGCCGCCGCAGACGGTATTGTCGAAGATCAGCACCGGCTGCTGGGGGGCTACCAGCTGTTGCAGACCCTCGTCGCCATCCGCCTGCGCAGCGTCACAGATCCGGAAAGCGTGCGTCATCTGACGTGGCTGAGCGACGTCGCCGCCGCCATGGGACTGATCAGCCGGCGGATGACCGCGGCGGGACCGCTGGACTTCGGCGGCTATCTGGAAGACGTGGCCGCTTTCTGGACCCGCGCCTGCGAGGGCCGGCCGGTGCGGCTGGACGTGCGCGGCCAGTCGGCCCTGCTGCCCGACAGCCATCTGCTGCCGCTGGCCATCATCACCCACGAACTGATCTCCAACGCCTGCCGGCACGCCTTCCCGGATGAGCGCCGCGGCTCGATCGCCGTGGCCTTCTCGCGGGCCGTGGGCGGCGTCAGCCTGGTGGTGCGCGATTCGGGCGTCGGCGCGGAGACGCTGGAGCCGGGCGAGGGGCTGGCCCTGGTGAAGGGGCTCGTGGAGCACCTCGGCGGATCGATGAGCATCGAAACCGCCCCGGAGGCCGGGGTAGGCGTGCGCATCCGCCTGCCGCTGGAGTCGCCGTCGGCCCACTGAACGGGACGCCAGGCGCAGCCGTCGGCCGCTTGGGGGTGGAATTTCAGAAAGGGCGGATGGCTGGGGAACTAGGACTCGAACCTAGAATGACGGTACCAAAAACCGGAGTGTTACCATTACACCATTCCCCAGCAGGTCCGGCGTTTCCGGAGCCGTAGCGCCGGGAGGCGTGCGAGATACGACAAGGCCGCGGGCGATGCAAGACGCGGATTCCAGACTATTTCGCGGCGGGGCGTTTCCCCGCTTGCGAGGGGCAAACCCCATCGTTATAAGCCCGCTCCTCAAGTCGGAGTGTGGCTCAGTCTGGTAGAGCACTGCGTTCGGGACGCAGGGGTCGTAGGTTCGAATCCTATCACTCCGACCATTTATCTCGCGCCGGCATTCGCCCCTAAAGGGCTCATTGCTCGGGCGCGGGTCGGGCGCGCCGGCGCCCGCCTCTTCCTCCCCCTCAATCCATGGCTTTCGCCGCCACGGCGGCCAGATGCGCGCCGACGGCCTCGATGGGGCGTTGGCCCAGCGCCTTGCGGCGGGCCAGCAGGTCAGGGGAGCCGGCGTCGTAGTCGGCCATCAGCGTCTTCACGAAGGCGCCGGAGCGGACCTCGGCCAGGACCGCGTCCATGGCGGACCTGGAGGCCTCGCCGATGACGCGAGGGCCGGTCAGGTAGGCGCCGTATTCGGCGGTGTTGGAGATGCGGCCGAAGGCGCCCGCGATGCCCATCGAGAACATCAGGTCGGTGACCAGCTTGACCTCGTAGAAGCATTCGAACCATGCCACCTCGGGCGGATAGCCAGCCTCGACCAGTTTCGTGAACGCCGCATCGATCAACTGGCCGACGCCGCCGCACAGCACCACCTGCTCGCCGAACAGGTCGCTCTCGCATTCGGCGGCGAAGGTCGTCTCGAGGATGCCCTTGCGGCCGCAGCCGAGCGCGGCGGCGTAGGACAGGCCCAGGGCGTGGGCGCCGCCGCTGGCGTCCCGGTGCACGCCGAACAGGGCGAAGACCCCCTCCCCCTCGACATAGAGGTCGCGGATGCGCGGGCCGATGCCCTTGGGCGAGGCGAGGATGACGTCGAGGTCGGGGCGCGGCTCGACGAGGCCGAAGCGAACCGACAGGCCGTGGGCGAAGACCAGGGCGGCGCCGGGCTGCATGGCGGGGGCCAGTTCGTCGCGCCACAGGTCGCGGTGGGCCTCGTCCGAGACCATGACGGCGACCACCTCGGCGGCGGCGGCGGCCTCGCCGGCGGTCAGGACCGGAAAGCCGTCGGCCTCGGCCTTCGCCCGGGTGGCGGAGGACGCCTTGAGGCCGACGACGATGTCGGCGACCCCGGAGTCGCGCAGGTTGAGCGCATGGGTGCGCCCCTGGCTGCCGTAGCCGATGACGGCGACGCGCTTGCCGCGGATGATCGACAGATCGCAGTCGCGATCATGGAAGACGGGGAGCGGAGCGCCTAGGTTCTCGGTCATGAGCACAGACATAACGCCTTCCGACGTCGTCGCCTTCTGGAAAGAGGCCGGGCCCTCGAAGTGGTTCGCCAAGAAGGACGCCTTCGACGCCCTGTTCCACGACCGCTTCAGGGACGCGCATTTCGCGGCAGCGCGGCGCGAGCTGGATCATTGGAGCGAGACGCCCGAAGGGGTGCTGGCGCTGCTGATCCTGCTGGACCAGTTCCCGCGGAACTGCTTCCGGGGCACCGGGCACGCCTTCGCCACCGATCCGCTGGCGCGGATGTTCGCCGTGCGGGCGCTGGACGCAGGCTTCGACCGGGCGGTGGAGAACGACCTCAGGCGCTTCTTCTACCTGCCGCTGCAGCACGCCGAGGACCGGGCGCTGCAGGACCGGCAGGTGGCGCTGTTCCAGGCCATGGAGCGGCCCGCCGACGACCGCTGGGCCGAGCATCATCACGCCGTCATCGAGCGCTTCGGCCGCTTTCCGCATCGCAACCGGGCGCTGGGCCGGGAGACGACGGCGGAGGAGCGGGCGTTTCTGGAGGCGGACGGTTTCAGGGGATAGATTCCGGCAAGGGGAGAGGGAGACGCACCGCCCCCCGCCTTACGCCCCGAGGAACACCGTGCGGACGTAGGCGCGGTAGGCGAGGATCTGGTCCTCCAGCATGCCGGGGCGGCCAAGAGCCTTGGCGACGACGATGGCGCCGTCGATGACGGTCAGCAGCATGTCGGCGAGGGCCTCGAGATCGACCTCGACCCGCGGCGGATGGACGGCGGCGATGGCTTCGATCCGCCCGATGAACTGGGCGCGCCAGGTTTCGGTGATCTCAATCAGAATGGCGCGGACACGGGCGTCGAACTGCTGGTCCTGATAGACGAAGGTCGCCACCAGGCAGCCCGGCCGTCTGGTCTGGATGTCGGCCATGGTCTCGGCCAGCAGCTTGAGGCCGACGAGATAGGCGTGAAGCGGGTCGTCGCTGAGTTCCTCGGCGCGGCGGAACATCTCTTCGAAGACGCTGAGGTCGCGGTCGCGAAAGCGCCCGAGCAGGGCGAGGGCCAGGTCGTTCTTGTCCCGGAAATGATAGAAGAAGCCGCTCTTGGTGATGCCGGCCTCGAACAGGATTTCGTCGATCGAGGTGGCGGCGAAGCCCTTGGCCAGCACGGACGCCTCGGCCACATCCATGATGCGGTCGCGGGTCTGCTCGCCGCGGGAGACGCGGATCGGGGGCCTTTCTCGGACCAGGGACTGCACCATGAGTGCGGTTTTCCTCATTTCGGCCACATCCCACGGCGGCGATCCCGCGCGCTCCGGGGCGGTAGCCCTGTGAAATCAAATGGGAAATACGCCCCGTTACAGTACTGGACCATGCGACGACTGACCTCGCATGGCGGCGGCTTCTAGCATTGAGACCTCCTGAAATCGACAGGCGAAGAGCCCCTGCGAGATTAAAGATGATCAATGTTGTAACCGTTTCCATCGCCGCGATGTTCGTCGGCTTCATTCTGCTGGACACTGTGTGGAGGCCCCGTGGATACCCGCGAAGTCCCGGTTGGCGCGTCCGCGGAGTGCTCGCTTTTCTCGTCTATATGGCCGTGGCCCTGTTCGCGCCGCTGATGTGGGACGCCTTCCTGGCCGAGCATCGCCTGATCGACCTGACGGCCCAGCCGCTGTGGCTGCAACTGGGCGTCGGCTTCGTGATGTTCCAGCTGACCATGTATCTGTGGCACCGGACCATGCACGGCGTGGACTTCCTGTGGCGGCACCTGCACCAGACCCACCACTCGGCCGAACGGGTCGACGTCTATGGAGCCTTCTGGTTCCACCCGCTCGACATGATCGGCTTCACCCTGCAGGGCAGCCTGGCGCTGGTCTGGATCGTCGGCCTGTCGGTCGAGGCGGTGATCCCGATCGTGCTGGTCAACAGCTTCATGGCCATATTCACCCATGCCAATGTGCGCACGCCCCGCTGGCTGGGCTGGTTCATCGCCCGGCCCGAGATGCACGCGGCCCACCATGAGCGGGGCGAGCACCGGTCCAACTACTGCGACCTGCCCCTGATCGACATGGTCTTCGGCACCTGGAACAACCCCAAGACCGCGCCGAAGGAGGCGGGGTTCTATGACGGAGCGTCTGAAGAATTCGGTGCGCTGCTGGTGGGGAAGAAGCTGGCTTGAATGAAATCCTTCTCCCCACCGGGGGAGAAGGTGGCCCGGAGGGTCGGATGAGGGGGATGGTTCGGCCACGGGTCGCCAGCCGGTCCGGAGCTGGCTAACCCCTCATCCGTCTCGCTCCGCGAGCCACCTTCTCCCCCTGGGGGAGAAGGAAGGCGCGAGCTGGAGGAGCCTTCACGCGGCTACCGGCGCGAGACAACTCACAACTTTGATCGCATTTTCCGACAAAATTGGAGGCTGCGAATCACTAAGTGAGCCAGGTTTCCAACTATGAACGCGCTAGCTGCCCTAGCTAACCTGGAAGCCCGCACCGGAGCCGTCGCGGCCGATCATCCTGAGTGGCAGTATCTGAACCTGCTGCGCGACATCCTCGACAACGGGGCGCGGCGGGACGACCGGACGGGAACCGGGACGCTGGGGGTGTTCGGGCGGCAGATGCGCTTCGACCTGTCCAAGGGCTTTCCGGTCCTGACCACCAAGAAGCTGCACCTGCGCTCGATCGTCGTCGAGCTGCTGTGGTTCCTGCGCGGCGAGACCAATATCGGCTGGCTGAAGGACAACGGCGTCCGCATCTGGGACGAGTGGGCCGACGCCGAGGGCGAGCTGGGCCCGGTCTACGGCAAGCAGTGGCGGTCGTGGGCGGCGCCCGACGGGCGGGTCATCGACCAGATCGAGAAGCTGATCGAGGGGCTGAAGACCAATCCCAACGGTCGCCGGCACATCGTCAGCGCATGGAACCCGGCCGACGTCGACGACATGGCCCTGCCGCCGTGCCACTGCCTGTTCCAGTTCTTCGTCGCCGACGGCAAGCTGAGCTGCCAGCTGTACCAGCGCTCGGCCGACGTCTTCCTGGGGGTGCCGTTCAACATCGCCAGTTATGCGCTGCTGACCATGATGGTGGCGCAGGTGACGGGCCTGAAGCCGGGCGAGTTCGTGCACACCTTCGGCGACGCGCACCTGTACCTGAACCACGTCGAGCAGGCCGAGACGCAGCTGGCGCGCGAGCCGCTGCCGCTGCCGACCATGACCATCACGCCGAAGGACGACCTGTTCGCCTACCGGCTGGAGGACTTCGTGCTGGAGGGTTACGAGCCCTGGCCGCATATCAAGGCGCTCGTCTCCAAGTGATCCGGCGACCGGCCCTGTTCATCGGCTCGTCGGTCGAGGGCCTGCCCGTCGCCTACGCCATCCAGGAAAACCTCGAGTTCGACTGCGAGCCGACCGTATGGCCGCAGGGCGTGTTCCAGCCGACCAGCGCGGCGCTCGCGGACCTGTACGCCCGAAGCCGGCAGGCGGAGTTCGCGGCCTTCGTCTTCACACCGGACGACGTGGTCCAGCTTCGGGGGCAGACCCTCCCGACCGTGCGGGACAACGTCATATTCGAACTGGGTCTGTTCATCGGCGCCCTCGGGCCCAGACGATGCTTCTTCGTCATGCCGCATGACGCCGAACTTCGCCTGCCCACGGATCTCGTCGGCCTCGAGCCCCTGCGCTATGTCGCGAACCGGCAGGACGGCAATCTGCGCGCCGCCCTGGGGCCGGCCTGCAACCGGCTTCGCGAGGCGCTCCGCATCGAACCGTCGGCGCTGCCGGCGGCCGCCAGCGAGGCTCCGCGGGTGCCGGAATCCGCCCGTCAGCGCGCCCTGCTGATGGTCGACGCCTGGGAGTCCGCGTCCCTGGCGAGGGCGCGCGACCTGCTCAAGGCGGGCATCCCCTTTCATATCGCCGAGGACGCCGACGGATCGGCGACCGACGCCCTGTCCCTGGTCTTCAGCTTCCTCAACAGCATGGCGGACGGCGTCCTCGCCGGCCAGGTGGACGAGGACGTCGCCCGGACGGCGTTCCAGCAGGCCGTCGGCGAGGTCTGGGCGCGCGCCTACGGCTATTTCGTTCCGGTCGGAGGCGACCCCGAGGAAGCCTGGACCCCGACCCCGCCGCTCGGATCGCTGGCGGCCCGATGGGGAACCGTCACATGAATCTCGCCGACCTCAGCGCCTCCGTCCTGCGCATCTCCGACATCTATGCGGCCGAGCACGGCATCGAGCGGTCCGGCGACTGGGCCCTGCTCAAAGTGCAGGAGGAGCTGGGCGAACTGACCGCCGAGCACCTGCGCATGAGCGGCCGGGCGCGGGGCGTGGCTGACGCCGGCAAGCTGGGCGACGAGGCGGCGGACGTGCTGGGCATGCTGCTGATCTATTGCGATCGGGCGGGGATCGATCTTGAACGGGCCATGCAGCGGAAATGGCTGCACTGGCTGGAGCCGCGCTGATGCCCCTGCCCCATCTCGCCCTCGTCGTCGCCCGGGCCCGCAACGGGGTGATCGGACGCGACGGCGAGTTGCCGTGGCGGCTGCGCAGCGACCTGCAGCGGTTCAAGGCGGTGACCATCGGCAAGCCGTGCATCATGGGCCGCAAGACGTGGGAGAGCCTGCCGCTGAAGCCCCTGCCCGGGCGGCTGAACCTGGTGCTGTCGAAGGACGAGTCGTTCGAGGCCAAAGGGGCTCTGGTCTGCACGACGCTGGACGAGGCGGTGGAGATCGCGCGCGAGACGGCCGAGGAGGACGGGGTCGACGAGATCTGCGTCATCGGCGGGACGGCGCTGTTCGCCATGGCCCTGCCGCGGGCGAAGCGGCTTTACCTGACCGAGGTCGAGGCCGAGCCGGAGGGGGAAGCGCTGTTTCCGGCGTTCGACGAGGAGGCGTGGATAGAGGTATCGTCCGAGGCGCATCCGGCCGGCGAGAAGGACGATCACGCCTTCGTCTTCCGGGTGCTGGAGCGGCGCTGAACGGGAGGAACGTCCATGCTGATCGTGACCACCAACGATATTCCCGGCCATCGGGTCGTCAGCACCCTCGGGGTGGTGCGCGGCATCACGGTGCGGTCGAGAAACGTCGTCTCGGACGTCGTCGGCGGGGTGCAGTCGATGATCGGCGGCCGCGTCGGGGCCTATGTGAAGCTGGCCGAGGCGGCGCGGCAGGAGGCCTATGAGGACCTGGTCGACCACGCCCGGGCCATGGGCGCCAACGCCATCCTGGCCATGCGCTACGACGCCAACGAGATCATGCCCGGCATCACCGAGGTGCTGGCCTATGGCACGGCGGCGGTGGTGGAGCCGGCGTGAGGCGCGGGCGGGCGGCGGCAGGGCTGCTGCTGGCGCTGGCGGTCGCGGCCTGCGCCCCGCCGGCCGGGCTGGCGGCCGTCGCTCCGGACGGGGACGCGCCGCCGGATCGTCCGACGCTGGTGGTCTGCACGACCATCCTCGGGACGATGAGCAACGCCATTCGCGAGGGCCGGGCCACGGGCGACCACGCGGCTGTGCGGGCGGGCTACGCCGCCTACGGGCGGATGGCGGCCAAGGTCATGGGCGACGAGGGCAGCCGGCAGGCCATCGGCAGCTCCTACGCCTTCTATGACTCGCTGACGCCGGCCCAGTTGTCGGCGGCGTCGGACATGTGCCTGGCGGCGGTCGACAGGGACTTCAGCGAGGACGACTGGTGGTGACCCCGCCGACATTGTGCGAAGGTTCTGGCGCGCCCGGCTGACCGGGTGGGGTCGGGGGACCTGAGATGGGCATTTTCAGCTGGCTGACCGGTAGTCGATCCGCACCCGCGGGCGTGCCGCGCGAGCCCGTGGCGGCGCTCCGCAAACGTCTGCTGGGGCTCAACCGGGACACCGCGCCGTTCGTGGTTCGCGACGGCAAGCCGGAAGGCGTCGACCTGGTAGCCGAATGGAAGATCGTCGACGCCGAATGGTACGAGATCTTCGCCAAGGCCGGCATCCAGCGGGTGTTCAAGGTGCTGATGAAGTTCGACGAGGCGCGCGGCCTGGTGCGCTCGGCCGACCAGGAATGGATGGTCGAATGGCGCGCCGGCGTGCCGGAGCTGAGCCTCGCCGCCTCCGGGTTCCGTGGCCAGACGTGGGAGATGAGCTTCGAAACCGTCTACGCCTTCCGCGAGGACGGGTCGTGGGGCGAGATCTACGACTACAAGTTCAACACCGGCGAGATCAAAGGCCCGCTGCACAAGGCGGCGGCGGAGGGCGGCTGGGGCTGGAAGGGCGTGGCGTTCGGGAAGCTGTGAGCTAGACGCCCAGCACGTCCGCGACCCGCGCCGCCACCACGGCGAAGCGCCTGGCCATCGCGCCGTCGGGGTCGGCGCTGACCAGCGGACGACCCGCGTCGCCCGCTTCGCGCAGGGCGGCGTCGAGCGGCAGGTCGCCGAGGAAGGGCACGCCAAGGCGTCCGGCCTCGGCCTCGGCGCCGCCCTGTCCGAAGACGTCGCCGGACATGTTCTCGATCAGGCCGAGGGTCGGCACGCCGACCTTCTGGAACAGGACGTGGGCGCGGCGGGCGTCGGCGAGCGCCACCTCCTGCGGGGTCGAGACGATCACGGCCCCGTCGAGCGGGGTCTTCTGGATCAGGGTCAACTGGACGTCCCCGGTGCCGGGCGGCAGGTCGACGACCAGGACGTCGAGCGGTTCGGCTTCGGTGCCCCAGCGGGTCTGGGTCAGCATCTGGGTCACGGCCTGGGAGGCCATGGGGCCGCGCCAGATCATGGCGTCGGTCGCCGCGGTCAGCAGGCCGACGGACATGAGTTTCAGACCGTGGGCGAGATGCGGCTGCATCATGCCGTCGCGGTATTCCGGCTTGCCCGAGACGCCGGTCATGGTCGGCAGGGAGGGGCCGTAGACGTCGGCGTCGAGCACCCCGACCGACAGGCCGCGGGCCGCGAGGGCGGCGGCGAGGTTGACGGCGACGGTGGACTTGCCGACCCCGCCCTTGCCGCTGGCGATGGCGAGGACGCGGCGGACGTGGGCCGGACGGTCGGTGGGCACGGGCGCCTTCGGGCGGTTCTGGTTGACGGCCTGCGGCGACAGGGAGGCGGTGCGGGCCGGCTTCGAGGCGGGGGCGGTCTCGGCGGTCAGGACCACGGAGACGCGCGCCATGCCGGGGATGGCCTTGAGCGCGGCCTCAGCGGCGTCGCGGACCGGGGCGTAGAGGGCCGTCTCGCCGGCCGGGACCTCCATGACGAAGCCGGCGCGGTCGTCGGCGACGGTCAGGCCCTGGACCAGACCGGCGGCGACCAGCCCCTGCCCCGTCTTCGGGTCGCGGACGGCGTCGAGGGCGGCGATGACTTGCTCTCGGGTGGGGGCGCGGTCGGGCAAGGGGCTGTCCGGGTTCTGCGGGAGCGGATGGCGCCTTCTATCGCCGAACGGCGGCGATGGGCGAGCGGCAAATGCGCCGGATCAGACCGGAAGGCGGAAGTGGCGGTCGAAGGCCGCCCGGCCCGCCGGCGTCAGGATGAGGCTGCGACGGACGGGCCCGGGCGCGAACCAGCGGCGGTCGGTCATGGCCGTCAACAGGGCCGCCGCGGCCCTTCCCCCCAGATGCGGTCGCCGTTCCGTGAAGTCGAGACACGGGCGGCAGGCCGTCGCGGGGCCGCCGTCGCTCCCGACAGCGACGCCGAGCTCCGCCAGAAAGGCGCGGCCCTCGACGGACAGGCCGACTCCGCCCGGCGAGGACACAAGACGACGGTCGGCGACCATGGCGTCGAAGACCCGCACCCCGAGCTCGCCCGCGAGATGGTCGTAGCAGGTCCGGGCCCGACGCAGGGCGGCGGGCGCGGCGCCGCGCGGCGACCGGACGGCGTCCTGCCCCGCGAAGGTGGAGATCTGCTCCAGCATCGCGGCGACGTCGGCGCCGGCGAGGCGGAAATAGCGATGCCGTCCCTGCCGCACCGCCTCGACGAAGCCCCGCTCGGCCAGGATGGCGAGATGGCTGCTGGCCGTGGACGCGGCGACTCCCGCCTCGGCCGCCAGCTCACCGGCGGTCAGGGCCTGACCCGACATCAGGGCGGTCAGCATGGCCGCGCGCGACGGATCGCCC
The DNA here is from genome assembly GCF_964253355.1 of Brevundimonas sp. LjRoot202. NCBI lineage: Bacteria > Pseudomonadati > Pseudomonadota > Alphaproteobacteria > Caulobacterales > Caulobacteraceae > Brevundimonas > Brevundimonas sp. LjRoot202. The sequence goes on from NZ_CAXUQW020000001.1 coordinate 738,366, forward strand.
ACGGCCCACCCGACATTGGCCAGCGCCAGTCCCCTGTCCACGTTTCGATCTCCAGCGAAGCAACGGCGCGCGTCCGGCGCCTAGTCTGATCCTACTTAACCGAGGAAGGATTCGATGCAGACCGAACCATTCGACCGGGCGGCGCGCGCCTATGTGGAGACGCATTTCTGGACCTTGCCGGCGCTCGCCGAGGCCGTCGACGCCCCGCCGGAGCGTATCCTCGAGCTGACAGCCGCCGGAATTGCGCCGGGCGCCGTCTACGCCCGCGATCCCCGGCGGGGCTGGTGGAGCGCGCTCGGCGGTTGGGTCGACGGCGACGGACATCCGCCGGGCCCCGAGACCGAGGCCTGGTTCTCGCCGTGGACGGCCTGGGATTTGCGGCGAGCGCGACTGGCGGAGCGCGAGGGGCGTCCTGACGCCGGGAGCGCCCGGCGGGCCGCCGAAGCGTTCGGACAGGCCTTCACAGCGGCGCTGGCTGATTTCGCGCCGGCCCGGATCGCGTTCGCCGACTGTTTCGACGCGCAGGGGCGGGTCGACCCCCGGGCGGCGGCGATCGCCGCCGGGGCGGAATGGCGAAGCTGGCTGGCGGGCGGCTACGCCGTCTGCCTGAGGGCCTTCACCGGGGAAACCTGCGTGAGAAAGGAATCCCTGGGCGCGCTGCTCAAACGGCATGCCGCCGACCCTGACACCTGGCCGATGACGGCGGAGGAGGCGTTGGAGTCCTGCGCCGCGCTGGCGCAGTTGATGCTGCCGTTCGCCCCATGGGAGCGGCCGACCGGGACGCCGGGGCGGACCCTTGACGCCCTGCTGGCCCGGCAGGCTCTCGGACGGGAGCGGCCGTACGGCTGATCTGCGCGGGTTGCGGCCGCCGGGCCCGCGTTCTATCGCCGAACGCCCCTGCCCCGCGAGCCCGCATCTTGACCGCACCCCTGATCCAGCTGATCGCCGGCCCGACCGCCTCGGGCAAGTCGCGGCTGGCGCTGGAGACGGCGGAGCGGACCCGGGCGGTGATCGTCAACGCCGACAGCCAGCAACTGTACGCCGACCTGCGGGTGCTGAGCGCGCGGCCATCCGTCGAGGAGGAGGCGCGGGCCGAGCATCGGCTGTACGGCGTGGCTGACGCCGCCGACGCCTGGTCGGTGGGGCGCTGGAGCCGGGCGGTGATGGAGCTGCTGGCGCAGCTGGAGGGGCGGCCGGTCCTTCTGGTCGGTGGGACGGGCCTGTATTTCACGGCCCTGACCAAGGGGTTGGCCGATATTCCTGACATTCCGGTCGAAGCAAGAGATGCCGCGGCGCGCGCGTTCGATACTGGGGGCGAGGCGGCGTTCCGGCAGCGCCTGGCGGCGCTGGACCCGGCCGCCGAGGCGCGCATCGAGGCCGGCGACCGGCAGCGGCTGACCCGGGCCTGGGCGGTGGCGGACCACACCGGCCGCGCCTTGAGCGACTGGACCGCCGACACCACGCCGCTGCTGGCGCCCGGATCGTGGACAGGGACGGTGGTCGAGCCGGACCGCGCGGCCCTCTACGCCAACTGCGACGCGCGGGTGGCCCGGATGGTCGAGGCCGGGGCGCTGGACGAGGTGCGGGCGCTGACGGCGCGCGGGCTGGACCCCGCCCTGCCGGCGATGAAGGCGGTCGGGGTGCGCGAATTCGCGGCCCATCTGGCCGGCGAGGCGACGCTGGAGGCGGCGGTCGAGGCGACCCGGCAGGCGACGCGCAACTACGCCAAGCGGCAGCTCACCTGGTTCAGGAACCAGACGCCGGCGTGGGCGCGGGTGTCGCCGATCGTTACGACGACGGGCTGACAGGCCGGGCGATCCCGGCCAAGGTGCGGCCGATATCCGTGGAGAGATTCATGTCCCGAACGCCTTTCGCCCTCGCCGCCGCCCTGCTCGCTCTCTCGGCCGCGCCGGGTCAGGCCCAGCACGCCCATCACGCGGATGCGCCGGCCGCCCGGCTCGCACCCGCGGCCAGCGAGGCGGCGGCGACGGTCGACGCCTTCCACGCGGCGTTGCGGGCGGCGGACACGGATGCGGCCCTCGCCCTGCTGGCCGAGGATGCGCTGATCTTCGAGGCCGGCGGGGCGGAGCGGTCGCGCGCCGAATATGCGTCGCACCATCTGGCGGCTGACTCCGCCTTCGCCGCCGTGACAGAGGACGCCATGACCCGCCGCTCGGGTGACGCCTCGGGCGACGTGGCGTGGATCACCAGCGAGGGGCGGACGACGGGCGAGTTCAACGGCCGGGCGGTGGACCGGCTCACCGTCGAGACCATGCTGCTGCGCCGTCATGGCGACGGCTGGCGCATCCAGCATATCCACTGGTCGTCGCGGGCCGCGCCGGCCGCCTAGAAAGAGGCCGGGGGCGGCAGCAGGCCCATAGCGGCGACGAGACACAGGATAACCGCGCCGAGGGCGAACTCGGCGGCCAGGGTCCGGCGCAGCCGGGCCAGAGAGGACGCGTCGGCGGCCGCCGACAGGGCCGGCGCGAGGCGGTAGCGATGCAGGGCGGCCAACGCCAGCATGCCCGCGAAGGCGGCCAGCTTGATCGCCAGCAGCAGGCCCCATGGCGTCGACAGCAGGGCCGGCAGGCCGCGGGGGCCGACCAGCACCCAGGCGTTGACCAGGCCAGACAGGACCAGGGCCGTCACGGCGATGGTTCCGGTGCTCGCGAACCCGACGAGGGCGTCGGCGAGGCCGTCCGCTCCGCTCCGTCGGCGGGCCAGGGCGACGAAGGCGGCCAGGGCGCCGATCCAGATCAGGGCGGCGACGGCGTGGACGACGTCTGCGGCGAGGTGGGGCCAGCGCCAGACGCCCTCGGTGGCGCCCCCGTGGCCGGTCCAGGCGAAGGAGGCGGCGATCAGTACGGCCGGAACGATCAGGCTCCACCACAGGCGGTCGCCCCGGAGCCCCAGCGCCAGCAGCAGGGCGAGCGCGGCCAGCGCCGCGCGGACGACATAGGCGGTTCCGAGAGCGGTTCCCGAGACCATGACACCGAGGGTCCCGGGCTTGACCGCCTCCGCGAGCGACCCGGCCATGACGGCGGTCTGGGCGACGAGGGCGGCGAGGGTCGCCAGCAGCAGGACGACGGCGCCGAAGCGAACCGAGGGCGAAGGCCAGCCGAGCCGGACATCGGCGAGTGCGGCGCGGCTGTACAGCATGAAGGCGGGCACGCCGAGCACGAGGGCCGCCGCGCCGTACTGGATGGCGCGAAGCCCGATCAGCGCCGGCTCGGTCATATCAGTGGACGGTGAAGCCGTAGGACCCGGTCATGCGGTGGCCGTCGCTCGAGGCGATCCGCCAGTTGACGGTCCAGGCGCCGGCCGCCAGCGGCCGGGCCAGCCGAGCGGAGAGGGTCTTGCCGTCTTCGCTCACGGTGGTGCGGACGGTGGTTTCGCGTCCAGCCGCGTCGACCAGGTCGAAAGACGAGAAGGCCGGGACCATCCGCTCGCTGAAGGTCAGGGAGATCACGCCCGGCGAGACGACGGTCGCATTGGCCCCCGGGGTGGCGCTCACCAGCCGCGCGTGGGCGAAGGCGGCCACGGCCGGAACCGAGACTGCAAGGACGACGGCGGCGGTGGTGAGCAGGCGATGAAGGGTCATGGGCTCTCCTGACTCTGTCGGTGGCCGGTTGTCCAGCGTCGCGGGAGTCTGCACCGCCCGCCATGAACGCTTCCTGTCGTCGGTCGTTCGGTCCGGCGGTCCGGCGAACCCCTTGGAAGCCCACGCCTCATGCCCTATATTGGGGGTGTCCGGGTTCGCCCGGACTATGGCGATAAACGCGCTTGTAATAAGCGGACCGGACCCGGGTGCGATTCCCGGCGGCTCCACCATTTCCTCCCGTGTATCGGCGGGCGGTGCGGGGCCGACTAGCATCGACGGACGTGTAAAGAAGACTGCTTTCGCCCGTCCTGGCCCACCGTATCGGGCCTTTAACTAACTGCGAACGATAACTTCGCTGGAGAAGTCGCTCTCGCCGCGTAAGCGGTTCGGGTGATTTCGAACACTTAAGTCCTGGGGGATCAGTTCCTCAGGCGGGGCCGCCGGGAGCCTGCCAACAGAATCCCGGCACTTTACCCTTTCGCCATCTTCCGCCCGCGTCGCTGCGCGGCTAAACCCTCCGGCTGTGAAGCCGAGGGACCCGATGGCCGACGAGACCCCGCCAGTCGACGAGATGCACTACGAGCAGCTGGCGCAGGACGCCCTGCGCGGCGTCATCCGCGCGGCGCTCGAGCGCGCGGCCCTGCCCGAGGGCATTCCCGGGGCGCACCACTTCTATGTGACGTTCAGGACCCGCGCGCCCGGCGTCAGCGTGCCCCCCGACGTGCTGGCCAAATACCCCGAAGAGATGACGGTCGTGCTGCAGCACCAGTACTGGGACCTGAAGGTCGAGGCCGACCGGTTCTCGGTGATGCTGAAATTCGGCGGCATGCCGAAGGTGCTGTCGATGCCCTATACGGCGGTGACGCGGTTCTACGACCCGTCGGTGCAGTTCCTGCTGCAGTTCGAGACACCGGCCGACGTCGAGGAGGTCGCGCCCGAGGCGGAGCCGCCCGTTTCGCCCCCCTCCACCGGCGACGACGGGCCCAAGGTCGTCTCGCTGGACCAGTTCCGGAAGAAGTAGGCCTTTTCCCCGGCTCCGCTTGCGGTAACCTCGCCCAAGACTTGGGCAAGGAACGCGCATGGGTCGCGCATGGCTGCTGCTGATACTGACGGCGCTGCTGACGGGCGCCGGTCCGGCGTGCGGCCAGAGTCCGGCAGCGCAGGGTCCGGGCGGGCGCTTCGACGGCTGGGCCACGGCGGTGATCGCCGCCGACTGGCGCGACGGCGGCGGACAGCCGATCGAAGCCTTCGACAACGCGCGGCGCGACGTGGCCCGGGGTTTCCTCGACGCCGGCTTGCCGCGTGAGCACCTGGTCGATTATTCGCTGCGGCCCGACGTCGCCGATCCGGTCACCGCGGCGGAGGCGTTGCAGGGCGTGGCCGCGACGACGGCGAGGGCGCCGCGCGGCTGCCTGCTGTATTTCACCTCGCACGGCTCGCCCGAAGGCGTCGTCTTCGGCCCCGACGCCATTCTCGCCCCGGCCGACATGGCCAATCTGGTGCGCCAGTGGTGCGGCGCGCGGCCGACGGTGGTGATCGTCTCGGCCTGCTACTCGGGAATCTTCGTCAACGCCCTCGAGGCGCCCAACCGGATGGTTCTGACCGCGGCGAGCCGCGAGCGGACCTCGTTCGGGTGCGGGGCGGAAGAGACGTATCCGTGGTTCGACGGTTGCGTGATCGAGACCCTGCCGGCGGCGACCGACTTCCTGGCGCTGGCGGCGGGAACGCGGGCCTGCGTGGCGCGCAAGGAGGCGGCGGCCGGGATCGCGGTGGCGTCGGAGCCCCAGCTGTTCGTCGGGGCGGAGATGCAGATGCGGCTGCCGACGCTGCGGTTCGAGAGGAGATCGGGGTGAGCCTGAGGGTCGATGACGACGGTTGGTCGCCGGCGGCCTGCCATTGCGGGACGGTGCGATTCCGGGCGCGGCTGAGCGACGGCCTGGCCAGCGCGCGGCGCTGCGACTGCTCGCTGTGCCGGATGCGCGGAGCGGTGGCTGTGACGGCGGGGCTGGGCGGCGTCGAGGTGCTGGAAGGGGCGGAGGCGCTGACCGAATACCGGTTCAACACCGGGACGGCGCGGCACTATTTCTGCTCGAACTGCGGGATCTATACGCACCACCGGCGGCGCTCGAACCCGAACGAGTACGGGGTCAACGCGGCGTGTCTGGAGGGGGTGAGCCCGTTCGATTTCGCCGAGGTTCTGGTCAACGACGGGGTGAACCATCCCAGCGACGGCGGCGGCGGGGTGGTCGGGGTGTTGCGTTATGAGCGGGTGCGGGACTGACCCGGCGCCGTAACCCCGCACCCTCCCACTCGCTGCGCGAGCGGGCCCCTCCCTCTCCCGATGGGAGAGGGGTTAGTTGCGCGGAAACACCCGGATCGTGATCCGCTCGCGCTCGCCCTCGTGGCGCTCGACCAGCAGGCGGGCGACCTGGGCGTCGTCGTGGAACAGGTAGCCCTTGATGGCGTCGAGCAGGGCCTTGGCGAGGTTGTCGAGGTCGATATGCGGCGGGTCGCCGACATGCTCCATGCGGATCTCGACGACGAAATCGCCCCAGGAAGGGCGCGAGGCCCACTCCTTGCGCATGAACTCATAGACCAGCGGCTTGTAGTATTTCGCCTGGGTGGTCAGGCCGTCGACGGTGATCTCGACGGCGGCGCCGACCTCCCGAAGGCGGACCTTGCCCGTGCCGATCCAGCCTGGGGTCAAGGACGGCACTCGGGCGGGACTTCGCCGATCAGGGTCGCGGTGCGGATCATCACCGGCGGGGTCAGCTGCTCCTGATCGTCGGCGGGGGACGCCTGGATGCGGCGGGCGACATCGAGCCCCTCGACCAGCCGCCCGAAGGCCCCGAAGCCCTGCCCGTCCGGATTGCGGCCGCCGCCGAAATCGAGGCTGGGCGTGTCCTGCGTCACGATGAAGAAGCTGGAGGTGGCGGTGTCGGGGCCGTCGCGAGCCATGGAGATGGTCCCGGCCGTGTGGCTGAGGCCGGTGTCGCGGGTCCGCTCGAGCGGGATGGGCGGGCGCAGGTCGTCGTCGGAACCGCGCGGCGTGGCGCCCTGGATGACGTCGATGGGATTGGGATTGTCGTTGGTCGCGGCGACCACCGTGCGGAAGAAGGACCCGGCCTCGTAATCGCCGTCGGTGACGTAACTGAGGAAGTTGCAGACCGTCAGCGGCGCGCGCTCGAGCTCCAGTTCGACGACCATCCGGCCGGCGTCGGTTTCCAGCACCACGCGGGGCTTGTCGGCGCCGGTCGCCGTGGTCGCGCAGGCGGAGAGCACAAACGCCGCCGCCATCATCATCGTCCGCATCGTCGGCTCCCTCGCCTTGTTCCCTCGCCTCCCCGTGCTACACCGCCGCGCATCCTCCCGTCACGCCTGAAGAGCCTTCGCGCCATGAGCAACGCCCGCACCGAAACCGACACCTTCGGCCCGATCGAGGTCGCCGCCGACCGCTACTGGGGCGCGCAGGCGCAGCGCTCGTTGGGCAATTTCAAGATCGGCGAGGAGACGCAGCCGCTGCCGATCGTGCGGGCGCTCGGCATCGTCAAGCGGGCCGCGGCCGAGACAAACATGGCGCTGGGCAAGCTGGACCCGAAACTGGGCGAGACCATCGTCAAGGCGGCCGACGAGGTGATCGAGGGCAAGCTGAACGACCACTTCCCGCTGGTGGTCTGGCAGACGGGGTCGGGCACCCAGTCGAACATGAACGCCAACGAGGTGATCTCGAACCGCGCCATCGAGATGCTGGGCGGCGAGATGGGCTCGAAGAAGCCGGTCCATCCCAACGACCACGTCAACATGAGCCAGTCGTCGAACGACACCTATCCCACTGCGATGCATGTTGCGTGCGCCGAGCAGGTGGTGAAGACGCTGATCCCGGCCCTGAAGCACCTGCACGCGGCGCTGAAGGCCAAGTCGGACGCCTGGCAGGGCATCATCAAGATCGGCCGGACGCACACCCAGGACGCCACGCCGCTGACGCTTGGCCAGGAGTTCGGCGGCTATGCCCAGCAGGTCGCCAACGGCATCGAGCGGATCGAGCAGACCCTGCCCAAGCTGATGGAGCTGGCCCAGGGCGGCACGGCCGTGGGCACCGGGCTGAACGCGCCGGTCGGGTTCGCGAAAAAGGTGGCGGAGAAGATCGCCGCCATCACCGGCCTGCCCTTCGTCACCGCGCCCAACAAGTTCGAGGCGCTGGCGGCCCATGACGCCATGGTGTTCAGCCACGGGGCCATCAACACGGTGGCGGCGTCGCTGTTCAAGATCGCCAACGACATCCGCTTCCTCGGGTCGGGCCCGCGTTCGGGGTTGGGCGAACTGGCCCTGCCGGAGAACGAGCCAGGCTCGTCGATCATGCCGGGCAAGGTCAATCCGACCCAGTGCGAGGCGCTGACCCAGGTCTGCGTGCAGGTGTTCGGCAACCACGCGGCGGTGACCTTCGCCGGCTCGCAGGGGCATTTCGAGCTGAACGTCTTCAACCCGGTGATGGCCTACAACTTCCTGCAATCGGTGCGGTTGATGGCCGACGCGGCGGTGTCGTTCACGGATAACTGCGTGGTCGGGATCGAGCCGCGCGAGGACAACATCAAGCGGGGGCTGGAGAACTCGCTGATGCTGGTGACGGCGCTGAACGGCAAGCTGGGCTATGACACCTGCGCCAAGATCGCCAAGACGGCCCACAGGAACGGCACCACGCTGCGCGAGGAAACCGTCGGCGGCGGCTATCTGACGAACGAGGAGTTCGACGAGTGGGTGCGGCCGGAGAAGATGATCTCGCCGGGGTGATGGACCGGGAAGCCTTTGAACGGGACGGGGTCTTGCATGCCGGCGGCCCGCTGGCCGAGTCCGAGGTCGATCTGTTGCGCGCACTTGCAGACGAGCGGATCGGATCGCGGCCGGGCGCGAGGCTGGAAGGGGAGCCGGTCCTGGTTGCTTTGCTAGCCGCGAATGGGCCCATAGGGGCAGTGGCGATGGAGCTCACCTCTGCGACCGCCCGACCCGTGCGCGCCGTTCTTTTCGACAAGACCGCCGACGGCAACTGGAGCGTCGCCTGGCATCAGGACCGGACGATCCCGGTGCGAGAGCGCGCCGAAGTTGACGGGTTCGGGCCGTGGTCGATGAAGGACGGCGTGCCGCATGTCGCGCCGCCACCCGATGTTCTGGCTCGAATGATCACGCTGAGGATTCATCTGGATGATGTGGACGCGGACAATGCACCGCTTCGTGTAGCGCGCGGTTCGCATCGACTCGGTCGCGTTCCCGCCGCGGAGGCCGCGCTTCTCGCAGAGAGTCGCCCGCAGACGGTCTGTCTGGCTCGAACTGGGGATGTTTGGGCCTACAAAACATTGATCCTGCACACGTCCGCCCCATCGCGGCAGGCGATGAGACGGCGTGTGCTGCAGGTGGATTACGCCGATTTCGACCTTCCGCCCGAACTGAACTGGCGGCCGATTGGCTGACGGCGCTAGTGCGGCTTCTCCGTCCAGCGCGCCTTGGCCTCGTCCTTCGTGAGGTTGAGGTGGACGTGGGCGTCGACGTGGTCGACCCAGCTGACCGGGATCATGTGGTGTTTGAAGCCCGAGCCGAGGTCCAGCTTGGCCAGTTCGATCTGGTCGCCACGGACGTGATCGACGCGGCCGACATGCTCGCCGTCGGAACCGACGACTTCGAGGCTTTCGCGAAGGAGTGAGAGGTCTACCATGGTGGCGGTCCTGACGTTGTGGATGTCGGGAAAACCGTCCGGCCGCGGGTCGGGTTGCATAGCGGAGGCGTCATGGGCGAGATCGTCAACCTCAACCAGGTCCGGAAGGACAGGGCCAAGGCCGAAAAGAAGGCCGCCTCCGCCGCCAATCGCGCCGCGCACGGGCGTTCGAAGGCGGAGCGGACCAGGGCCGAGAAGGAGCGGTCCCGCGCCGACCGGCTGCTGGACGGCTCGAAGCTGGAGGATTGAGATGGGCGAGGCGCCGGCAACCCGTCACGGCCTGATCCCGATGCTCGTGGCGATCCGCGTCGCCGGCGAACGCAAGCGGCGCGCCGCCGAAGCGGCCCTGTCGAAGGGAGAGGCGCCGGAGACGCCGAAAAAGAAACGCGGCTGGCTCGGCTAGGCCGCCGAGACCTTGGGCGCGCGGATCAGCAGGACCTGTCCCGCCAGCACCAGCGCCAGACCCGCCAGCGCCACCCAGCCGAAGCGGGCGTTCTCGAACAGCACCGACACCAGCATGGCGATCGGAGGGGTCAGGGCCGAGATGTAGCTGGCCAAGGCGTAGCCCCGCGCCCGGGCGACGCTGAAGTAGACCACGAAGGCGATCACCGAGCCGAACACCGACAGGTAGAGCAGCGACGCGACGTAGCTGAACGTCGGCTCGATCGACCATTCAACCCCGGTGGCCAGCCCGTAGAGCGCCAGCAGGCCCGAGCCATAGGCCATGGCCCAGGCCGTCGACGGGATCACCGCCGAGCCCGCGTTCTGGCCGCGCCAGGCGAAATAGTTGCCGAAGGCGGAGGCGATGACGGCCACGAAGGCGAAGCCGACGCCGGCAGCGCTTGCTTCGTCGAGGCCGGCCCCGAGGATTTCAGAGCCCGACAGGACGGCCACACCGACGACCCCGAGCGCCGCGCCGCCCCAGGACAGGGCGGCGGCCCGCTGACGGGCGGCGATGCGGAACAGGATCAGGTTGAGCAGGGCGAGTGAGGCGAAGATCACCGCCACGATGGCCGAGGCGATGCGGCCCTCGGCGGCGTAGGTGAAGCTGTAGCTCAGGGAGAAGGCGAACACCCCCTGCCCCGCGGCGGCGAGGTGCTGGTTGAGGGTCAGCTTCAGCGAGCGACGGGTCAGCAGGCAGCCGGCGAACAGCAGGATCGCGGCCAGGCCGAAGCGCCAGACGATCGAGGCCAGCGGCGCGACCTGGCCGAGTTGCAGGGTGATCGCATACCAGGTCGTGCCCCAGATGGCGGCGCACAGTCCCACGCCGCCGATCGCCAGCAGCGTCGCGCGCGACAGGCCCGTCGATTTGGGCGGGACAAGGGATTCGGATGGGGCGGTCATGTCGCTGGAGGTGAGGCCTCGGCCGGTTCGGGGCAAGCCGAGTTATCGAACGCCCGGGACAAGGCAGGCTTATGACGTCCGGAAATCGCCGTCAGCCGCGTAGTTTCAGCGCCGCCCGGGCCTCGGCCGGCACGCGGTCGTAAACGGTCGGCGGACGGAGGTTCAACCGGGCGCGCGCGGTCTCCAGCGGCTCGGCGAACAGGGCCTCGTAATCGAGCGCCGGCAACCAGCGGGCGGCGCGGCCGTGGCGCCAGGCCTGGAGGACCGCGCGGCGGGCCGGGACGGAGCGGTTCTCGCGCTGGATCTCGCGGGCCGCGCCCCAGCCTATGAAGGCGAAGCCGAGATTGCGCGTCTGGCCGTAGGAGAAGGCCACCACGCAGGCCTCGCCCAGGGCGTCGGTCTGGTAGCCGGTCAGGATGTGCCAGACGTCGTGGACGTCGCGCAGGCGGCGCGAATACCAGACCACGGGGTGCGGCGCGTCGATGAAGGGCACGACCTCGCGCTCGACCTCGGCCAGGCCGTCGGCGGTGAAGCCGCGCGCCTCGCGGAAGGCGCGGTAGGTTGCGCCGACCGTTCCCGGCTGGAACCGGGCCAGCCAGACCGGGTCGTCCAGCTTGTGGGCCAGTTCCTCGCGCAGGAAGGCCTGACGGCCGCCCTCCATGGTCGACAGCATCCGCTGATAGCCGCGGGAAATGGACCGGCCGCTGAGCGCCTGCATGATGCGGAAGACCTGGACGGTGTCCTCCTTGTCGCGGATCAGCCGGCGGAAGGCCTTGAGCGCCGCCAACGGGCGCAGTCGCTCCGGGCGGACCTTGCGGAAGTCGTCTACAGCAGCGGAAATCAGGGTCATGGCGGCGTCCGGAAGGATGTCCCAATGTAGCGAATGAAGCCTCCGGGTGGAACGGCCCGGCGCAGCTTGGGTTATCCGCGGTAATAGTCCCTGAAAGCCGCGCCTTGATGCCCTCCGCTCATTCCCCGGCGCCGGTTCCGCGACTGCAGTCGCTCGCCCTGGCCTGGCCGCCGCACATTTTGCGCCAGGAGGATGTGGCGGCCAACGGCGCGGAGATGTTCGCCACCACCCACGGCGGCTTCGAACGGCTGGAGCCGATCTATCGCAACGCCCTGATCGAGACGCGGCATTCGTGCGTGCCGATCGAATGGTACCTGAAACCGCACAGCTTTTCCGAACGCAACGACCTGTTCCTCGCCAACGCCGTTCCCCTGCTGGCCGAGGCGGCCGGCAAGGCGCTGGAGCAGGCCGGGCTGGCGGCCGGAGACATCGACGTCATCGTCGCGGTCTGCACCACCGGAATCGCCACGCCGGCGCTGGACGCGCGGCTGATGCAGGTCATGCCGTTCCGGCCGGACGTGCGGCGCACGCCGATGTTCGGCCTGGGCTGCGCCGGCGGCGTGGTCGGGCTGGCGCGGGCCGCCGACATCGCCCGGGCGCATCCGGACGAGCGGGTGCTGTTGCTGGTGGTGGAGTTGTGCGCCCTGACCTTCCGGGCCCAGGACCGGTCCAAGAGCAATCTGGTCGCCACGGCCCTGTTCGGCGACGGCGCGGCGGCGGCGGTGATCTCGTGCCGGGCGGATGCCCGCGGGCCCGCGCTGGGGGCCAGCCGCGAGCACACCTGGCCCGACAGCCTCGACGTCATGGGCTGGGATGTCGCCGACGACGGGCTGAAGGTGGTGTTCAGCCGGGACATCCCGACCCTCGTGCAGGAGGATTTCCGGCCCGTGGCGACGAAATTCCTCGCCGATAACGGCCTGACGACGGCGGACGTCGGCGGCTTCGTCTGCCATCCGGGCGGGGCCAAGGTGATCGAGGCGCTGGAGGGCTGTTTCGAGCTGTCGGAAGGATCGCTGACCCATACCCGCGCCGTGCTGCGCGACCACGGCAACATGAGCGCCGCGACGGTGCTGTTCGTGCTGAAGGCCATGCTGGACGACGGGGCCAGGGGGCCCCTGCTGCTGACGACGCTGGGGCCGGGTTTCACGGCCGGACTGATGCTGGTGCATGCCTGATGTGGCTGTGGATCGTGCTGGCCGCGGTGACCGCCCAACGTCTGGGGGAGCTGTGGCTGGCCAACCGCAACACGCGGCGCCTGCTGGCGGAGGGGGCGGTGGAGATCGGGGCCGGCCACTATCCATTGTTCGTGCTGCTGCATGCTGGCTGGCTGGCCGCGATCGCCCTGGCGACGCCGGCGACGACAATCCCCGCCCCCTGGCTGCTGGCGGCCTACGGCGTGCTTCAGCTGGGCCGGCTATGGGTGATCGCGACCCTGGGTCGGTTCTGGACCACGCGCATCATCACCCTGCCCGGGGCGCCGCTGGTCCGGCGCGGTCCGTACCGGTTCGTGCGCCATCCCAACTATCTGGTGGCGTCGCTGGAGATCGCGGTGCTGCCGCTGGCCTTCGGACAGGTCCTGATCGCTCTGGTCTGGAGCGTGGCCAACGCGCTACTGGTCGGCTGGCGGATCCGGGTCGAGGACCGCGCGCTGGATGACCGCAGAGAATGCTGAGGAAACGCTCCGTCTCCCTCTCGGGCCACGCCACCTCGGTGGCGCTGGAACCCGAGTTCTGGGCCGTGCTCGACGCCGTGGCGGCCGAGCTGGGGCTGACCCACGCCGGGCTGATGAAGCGGATCGACGAGCGGCGCGGCCGCAAGCCGCTGGCTTCGGCCTGCCGCCTGCTTGCGCTGGCCTGGGCAGGCGGCGACCGGTCGTTCGCGGAACAGCCCCCGGCCGATCGATAGCGATCTCGGTCGAGACGCCCGTCCGGGTCGTCGCGACCGTCACCTATCAGCTGCGGTGACGGTCGCGATACGTCAGTTCGCGGGAGCCGGTTCCGGGTCGGGCACGCTGGGCGGCTCGACCGACGGCAGGTCCGGCAGGTCGGGCGCCGGGAGCGCCGGCGCCGTCGGCAGATCGACGTCGAGATCCACCTTCGTGTCGGTCGCCCGGTTCAGGCTGCCGTTCGAATAGACCACGATGCCGATGATGATCAGCACCACCACCAGGCCGCCGACGAGGAAGCCGATCCATCCGGCGCCGCCCCGATCGGACGGGGGATTGTTGATGGTGGTGTGGTGCACGACGTCCGGGCGGTCGTCGCGGGGCGGGGGGACGTTGGGATCGGTCATCGATCAGCCCTCCGTGCCGGGAACCGCCGGGGCCGAGACCTCGGGCACGTCGACGTTGACGTCGAGCTGGTTGGTCTCGGGCGCGCCACCGCGGGCGAAGACGAAATAGGCCACCACGGCCAGCACGACCACGATCGCCCCGACGATGAAGGCGAGGCCGGTGTTGCCGCTTCCGCCCGTGTTGTTGGTGTTCTCAGCCATGGGTATCCCTTCCCTTTGATCCCTGTCAGCAACGGAACGATGGTCAGGCTTGGCGGTTCCCCGGCGACGCGACGACGCGGGCGCTGACATCGGGCTCCGTGCCCCTTATGTTCTCCCGATGAGTCTGCCTGACACCCCTGCCCCGCGTATTTCCGATCTCGCCCGCTCGCGCGGCCCCGGGGGCGTCGAGCCGTCCGGCGCGCCCGACTACCTGGCCGGGCTGAATCCCGAGCAGCGCGAGGCGGTGGAGACAGTGGACGGGCCGGTTCTGGTGCTGGCGGGCGCGGGCACCGGCAAGACGCGGGTGCTGACCACCCGACTGGCGCACATTCTCGCAACGGGGCGAGCGCGGCCGTGGGAGCTGCTGGCCGTCACCTTCACCAACAAGGCCGCGCGCGAGATGCGCGAGCGGATCACCCACCTGATCGGGCCATCGGCGGAGGGGCTGCGCTGGCTGGGGACCTTCCACTCGGTGGCGGCGCAGATCCTGCGGCGGCACGCGGAACTGGTCGGGCTGAAGTCGACCTTCACCATCCTGGACACCGACGACCAGGAGCGGGTCTGCAAACAGCTGCTCGAGGCGGCCAACCTCGACACCAAGCGGTGGACCCCGCGCTCGCTGAGCGGGCTGATCGACCACTGGAAGAACCGCGGCTGGACGCCGGAGAAGCTGCCGTCGACGGAAGATTTCGCCAACGGCAAGGGACACTCGCTGTACGCCGCCTATCAGGCCCGGCTGGTCAGCCTGAACGCCTGCGACTTCGGCGACTTGTTGCTGCACAACCTGACGATCTTGTCAAAGCACGCGGATATCGCTGAAGAATACCGACGTCGGTTTCGCTATATCCTGGTCGACGAATACCAGGACACCAATGTCGCCCAATACCTGTGGCTGCGCCTGCTGACCTCCTCGACCGGCAACGTCTGTTGCGTCGGTGACGACGACCAGTCGATCTACGGCTGGCGCGGCGCCGAGGTGGACAACATCCTGCGTTTCGAGCGCGACTTCCCGGGCGCGAAGGTGATCCGGCTGGAGCGCAACTACCGTTCGACGCAGCACATCCTGGGGGCCGCCTCGGGCCTGATCGCGGCCAACAAGGGGCGGCTGGGCAAGACGCTGTGGACCGAGGACCTGAGCGGCGACAAGGTGCGGGTGCGCGGGGTCTGGGACGGCGAGGCCGAGGCCCGGTTGATCGCCGACGAGATCGAGACGGCGCGGCGAGCGGGCACCGCTTACAAGGACATGGCGGTGCTGGTGCGGGCCTCGTTCCAGATGCGGGCGTTCGAGGAGCGGTTCGTGATGCTGGCGGTGCCCTACACCGTCATCGGCGGGCCGCGCTTCTTCGAGCGGGCCGAGATCCGGGACGCCCACGCCTATCTGCGGCTGATCCTGAGCGAGGATGATGACCTGGCCTTCGAGCGGATCGTCAACGTGCCCAAGCGGGGTGTCGGCGACACCAGCGTGCAGAAGGTGCTGCAGATCGCACGGCTGTCGGGGGTGTCGGCGATGGCGGCGGTGCGCGACCTGATCGTCTCGGACGAACTGCAGGCGCGGACGCGGACGGCGCTGTCCAACTTCGTGCGCGACATCGACCGCTGGCGGGCGCTGGCCCAGACCACGAGCCATTGGGAGCTGACCGAGACGGTGCTTGAGGAGAGCGGCTACACCGACATGCAGAAGGCCGACCGGGCGACCGGCCAGACCCGGCTCGACAACCTCAAGGAACTGACCCAGTCGATGCAGGCGTTCGAGACCCTGCCCGCCTATCTGGAGCACGTCTCGCTGGTCATGGACCTGGACCGCGGAGCATCGGACGACGCGGTGCAGGTGATGACCCTGCACGGAGCCAAGGGGCTGGAGTTCCCGCTGGTCTTCCTGCCCGGCTGGGAGGAAGGCGTCTTTCCCAGCCAGCGCAGCATCGACGAGAAGGGCGAGAAGGGCCTCGAGGAGGAACGCCGGCTGGCCTACGTCGGGGTGACCCGGGCCAAACAGGACGCGCGGATCTCGTTCGCGGCCAACCGGCTGGTCTATGGCCGCTGGACCTCGCAGCTGCCGAGCCGGTTCGTCGACGAACTGCCGATCGACCACGTCGAGGCCGAGAGCGACACCGGCTACTACGGCGTCTCATCGGGCATGAAGGAGGCCAAGAGCCGCTGGGACGAGATGCCGACCTTCGGCTCGGGCTATTCCTCGCCGGGCTGGAAGCGGGCGCAGTCCTTCACGGCGGCGCGGACGCCGGCGGCGAAGCCGGCCCGGCACGCGCTGATCGAGGGGGACGGCCGGCTGGTCGCGACGGCGGATCCGAAGTCGGGCGGCGACTGGAGCAAGGGCGAGCGGGTCTTCCATCAGAAGTTCGGCTACGGCCGTATCACCGGCATCGAGGGCAACAAGCTGCTGGTGGCGTTCGAGAAGGCGGGGGAGAAGAAGGTGATCGATACGTTCGTGGAGAAGGCGTGATGAGGATGCTGGTTCTCGGGGCGGCCATCGCCCTCTCGGGGTGCGCCTCCGCCTCGTACAGCGACGACGCGGTGACGCGGTTCGTCGAGCGGGCGGCGATGTGCGAACACTGGATGGGCGAGGAGCCCTATGACGACGCGCGGCGGACCGAGATCGACCGGAACCTGGGCGACCTGCGCTGCACCACGATCCGGCGGGACGGCGAGGCCCTGAAGCTGAGCCGGAAAGACCGGCCCGAGGACCTGGGCCGGATCGACGAGGCGCTGGCGGGATTTTGAAGCCGTTCAGGTCGGGTTGGCCCGCCGGGGCGTGCAGGTCTCCCACGCCCCGACCGCCAGCAGCACCGCCGTCGAGGCCGCCGACAGCGCCAGCGGGGTCGAGATCGGCACGGCGAAGGTGAGGCCGCCGAGCGCGAGGAGGCCCGCCAGGCGCGGCCGCGACCAGTGCTTCCAGACGGCGAAGATGGCCACCGCCGTGCCGGCCAGGAACAGAGCCGGACCCCCCAGCAGGACCCAGGCGACGGCTGGATCGATGTGTCCGGCGGGGTGGGCCAGGACCATTTCGTCGCCCACCGCCGTGACCACGACGCCGGCCACCAGCGGGATGGGGGCGTAGGTGTAGGCGCGCCGGGCGATGGCGCCCGGGTCGTCCGAGCCGGCAATGACGTTCGAGGCCTGGTCGTGCTTGGCGCTGAAGTAGAGCCACCACATGGCAATCGCTCCCAGGAAGGCGCTGACGAAGGCCGAAACCGTGAGCGTGGTCCAGGCGAGGTCGGCGAACGTCGCCCCGGTGATGATGATCGACTCGCCCAGGCAGATGATGACGAACAGGCCGACGCGCTCGGCCAGGTGGGCGCCCTCCACGTTCCAGTCGCGGGTATGGGCGCGGCCCAACCCGGGGCACCAGAAGGCGGTCATGGGGCCGGCGAACTCGAGCGCCAGCGCGACCAGCCAGATCAGCAGCCGCATCTGGCCATCGGCCAACCCGCCGCCGATCCAGAACGCTCCGCCGACCACGGCCCAGGCGACGATCCGCTGGAAATTGGTTCGCAGGACCGCGTCGTCTCGAACCGCCCAGAGCGTGAACAGCCCACGCCCGACCTGGATGGTGACGAAAGCCGACGCGAAGACCAGCCCCCTCTCGCCGAAGGCCTCGGGCAGCGAGGTTGAGAGCACCAATCCCGCCGCCATCAGTCCGAACAGCATGAGCCGCACCAGCGGCCGGTCCGGGTCCAGCCAGTTGGTGATCCAGCTGGTGTCGATCCACGCCCACCACAGCGCGCCCAGCAGCATGGCCGCCTGCAAGGCGCCAAGCCAGCTCAGGTGCTCCAGCAGAGTGTGCGAGACCTGGGTGATGGCGAAGACGAAGACCAGGTCGAAGAACAGTTCGACGAAGCCGACCCGGGCGTGATGACCGTCGCGGTGGCGGAGAAGATCACGCGCCATCGAATTCCAACCCTTCGTTAAGCCGGTTCGCCGACCCTGCAACGGTGCGCGAGTCCCGTCCAGACACGGTCCTGATCGAAACCCCTCCCAGCCTCTGGGAGCGGGCGATCTGCGTCGTCATCATCGCCATGATGACCGGGGCCCTGATCGGGCCGGTGTTCGCGCCGCTGCAGGAAGAGACGCCGGTGCTGCGGCTGGTTTGGCTGCCGGCCTATGCGGCGATCTTCGGCCTGGTGCTGTTTCGCATCGAGCGGCTGTGGCGGGCGTGGCCCGCAGCGATCGCGGTGGCGCTGCTGGTCGGGCTGACCTTCGCCTCGCGCTACTGGTCGATCGATTTCGAGACGACCAGCCGGCGGGTCATCGCCCTGGCGATCAGCGGCGTGTTCGCCCTCTATCTCGGCGCGGTGTTCCGGGGGCCGCACCTGCCGCGGCTGCTGATGCACACGGCGCTGCTGATGGCGGTGGGCAGCCTGGTCATGGTCTTCGCCTTTCCCTCGATCGGCGTGCACCAGTACGACAACGCCGGCCTGTGGCGCGGGCTCTGGTACGAGAAGAACCAGATGGGGGCGGTGATGGTGATCGGGGCCACGGCCTCGGCCGCCTGCCTGGCCTCGCCCGACCCGCGCCGGCTGCTGCCCGCCATCGCCCTGGGGCTGTCGTCGATCCTCGTGCTGGCGACCCAGTCCAAGACCTCGCTGCTGTGTCTGATGATCGGGCTGGCCTTCGTGGGTGGCTTCTGGTCGCTGCGGCGCGGGGGACCGGTCTTCAGCGTCGTGGCGATCTGGCTTGCCGTGGTGCTGGCCGGGACCGGGCTGTGGGTCTGGGAGACCCATTCGGTGGCGGTGCTTGAGGCGCTCGGCAAGGATCCGTCGCTGACCGGGCGCACCGAAATCTGGGACGCCCTGATGCGCAAGGTCGCCGACAAGCCGTGGACCGGTTACGGCTACGGCGCCTTCTGGGGCCGCGCGGGCGAGTCCGTGCCCGCCGACTGGGTCCGCAAGGAGACCCAGTGGCCGGTGCCGAACGCCCACAACGGCTGGATCGACCTGCTGGTGCAGCTGGGCTGGCCGGGGGCGATCCTGGTCGGGACGCTGATGGCGGCGACAGCGGTGATCACGGTGCTGCGCTCGATGGGCCAGGGCGTGCGCGAAGGCTGGTGGGCGCTAGGCTTCCTGGCCGCCTTCTTCGTGCTGAGCCTGTCAGAATCCATACTGCTGGCCCACCAGGGTCTGCCGTGGGTGCTGTTCATGGCGGTGCTGACCCGGGCCATCCTGCCCTCGCCGGCGCCAAGCCCTGTCCCGCTTGTGGAGAAGCGCCGCGGGGCCTACCAGACCGGCTCCCGAATCGCCGCACAGTATCCGCATGGGCCAGTCCGCCGACCTCCTTTCGCTGTTTGACGAAGAACCGACGCAGCCGCGCCCGGGCGAGCCCCCCGTCGCGCCCGTTCCCGCGCCCGTCCCGGCCGTAGAGCCCGCCCTGACGCCTCAGGCCGTGGCGCCGAAGCCCGAACCGGCCGCGAAGCTGGCGGACCATGCCTCTTCCGCCCCGCTGGCGGCGGCGACCGGCTATTCGGCCTCGTCGATCGAGGTGCTGGAGGGGCTGGAGCCGGTCCGCAAGCGGCCGGGCATGTATATCGGCGGCACCGACGAGCGGGCCCTGCACCATCTGTTCGCCGAAGTGCTCGACAACGCCATGGACGAGGCGGTCGCCAAGCACGCCAGGCTGATCACCGTCGATCTCGACGCCGACGGCTGGTTGTCGGTGCGCGACGACGGCCGCGGCATCCCGGTCGACCCGCACCCCAAACACCCCGGCAAGTCGGCGCTGGAAGTGGTGATGACCGTGCTGCACTCGGGCGGCAAGTTTTCCGGCAAGGCCTATGAAACCTCGGGCGGTTTGCACGGCGTCGGCGTCTCGGTCGTCAACGCCCTGAGCGAGAAGCTCGAGGTCACCGTGTGGCGCGACGGATTCGAGTGGAAGCAGGCTTTCAGCCGCGGCCTGCCGCTGGGCTCCATCGTTCAGGTCCAGCCGTCGAAGAAGAAGGGCACCCTGATCCGGTTCAAACCGGACGAGGAAATCTTCGGCGTCGGCGCGGCGTTCAAGCCCGCCCGCCTGTTCCGCATGGCCCGGTCGAAGGCCTATCTGTTCCGGGGCGTCGAGATCCGCTGGACCTGCGCGGCGGAGCGAATCACCGACCACACCCCGGGCGAGGCGGTGTTCCACTTCCCCAACGGCTTGGCCGACGCCCTGGCCGAGCGGATCGGCGAACTCGAGACCGTGACGCCGGCCTTTTCCGGCCGGGTCGAGCGCAAGGGCGAGGCGGGCGCGGTCGAGTGGGCGGTGACCTGGAGCCCGATCGGCTTCGGCGAGTCCGACGGTTTCGTCCAATCCTACTGCAACACCGTCTCGACCCCCGACGGAGGCACGCACGAGGCGGGCTTCCGGGCGGCGCTGGTCAAGGGGCTGAAGGCCTACGGCGAACTGACCAACGAGAAGCGCGCCGGGCTGATCACGGCCGAGGACGTCATCGCCAACGCCGGGGCGCTGATCTCGGTGTTCATCCGCAATCCCGAGTTCCAGGGCCAGACCAAGGACAGGCTGTCGTCGCCCGAGGGCGCGCGGCTGGTCGAGCAGCTGATGCGCGATCCGCTGGACCACTGGCTGACCGAGAGCCCCAAACAGGCCAACACCCTGCTGGGCTTCGTCATCGACCGGGCCGAGGACCGCCTGAAACGCCGCAAGGACAAGGAGGTCCAGCGCGCCGCCGCGACGCGCAAGCTGCGCCTGCCCGGCAAGCTGTCGGACTGTTCGCGCCAGACCGCCGAAGGCACGGAGTTGTTCATCGTCGAGGGCGACTCGGCCGGCGGCTCGGCCAAGCAGGCGCGCGACCGCACCACCCAGGCCATCCTGCCCCTGCGCGGCAAGATCCTGAACGTGGCGTCGGCGACGGCGGACAAGCTGCGCCAGAACATCGAACTGTCCGACCTGGCGCTGGCTCTGGGCGTGCAGCCCGGCAGCCGGTTCAACATCGAGGACCTGCGCTACGAGCGGATCGTCATCATGACCGACGCCGACGTGGACGGGGCGCACATCGCGGCGCTGCTGATCACCTTCTTCTACCGCTCGATGCCCGAGACGATCCGTCAGGGGCGGCTGTTCATGGCCCTGCCCCCGCTCTACCGGATCAGCGCCGGACCGCTGTCGGAATACGCCCGCGACGATGCCCACCGCGACGAACTGCTGGCCACGGTGTTCAAGGGCAAGAAAGTCGAGATCGGCCGCTTCAAGGGTCTCGGCGAGATGATGGCCTCCCAGCTCAAGGAGACCACCATGGACCCGAAGAAGCGCACCCTCGCGCGGGTCACGGTGCCGGCCTCCGAGGAGGAGATCGAGGATCTGGTCGAGCGGCTGATGGGCAAGAAGGCCGAGGCCCGCTACCAGTTCATCCAGGACAACGCGCGGTTCGTGGTGGACGAACTGGACGTGTGATCAGGGACAGGTCGTCGGCTCGCCGTAGCGGGTGACTTCCCCATGCGTCTCGTCGCCATCGAGATGCAGCACCGTCATCCGGTCGTATTCGCACTCCGGCATGTCGGCCGCTTCTGCGTAGCCGAGGGCGCGCGCGATCAGGGGCACGGTGTTGCTGTGGCCGACGATCAGGATGGTGGCGTCTTCCGGCAGGGCCCGGACCCGGGCGGCGATGGCCGCGGCGTGGGCCTCGGCGCCGCCGTCCAGAGACACCGCTTCCGGCGTCGTGGAATGGTAGTCGGCGGTGGGGGCGGCGGTCAGCCCCGTGCGCTGCAGGGGACTGGTCAGGATCACCGAGGGATGGGCGTCGGTCAGGGCGGCGGCCAGCGCCTGCGCCCTCGCCTGCCCGGCCTCGGACAGCACCGGATCGGCGCTGGCGTCGGCCTTCTCGGCGTGGCGGACGATGATGACGGTCTGGGCCATGACGGAGGTCGCGGTCAGCAGCGAGACCGCGGCGGCGAGCAGAAGGCGTTTCATGAAAGGTCCCCGTTTCGGCGCAGACTGACGGGGCGAGCGCCTTCTGTCGAGATCGTCAGTGCTCGGCCCACTCCCCACGCGGCTCCACGAACGCCCGCTCGCCGCTGGCGTCGGCGTAGGTCATGCACAGGTCCTCGAACACCCGCCCCCATGAGAAGCGCTCGACGGCCTTGATCCGGGCGGCGGCGCCGAGGGCCTCGATGTCGCGGGCGAACAGGGCCTCGATGGCGGCCGCGTAGTGAACAGGGTCGGCGCTCTTGGCCAGCTGGCCGACGCTGTCGTCGACGGTCTCCTTCACCCCGCCGGCGTTGACGCCGACGACGGGTCGGCCGCAGGCCATGGCCTCCAGCACGATCAGGCCGAACGGCTCCTTGTCGTTGGCGTGCACGAAGGCGTCGCAGGAGGCGATGATCCGGGCCACGGCCTTGGGATTGGCCTCGTACGGCAGGGAGATGACCCGGTCCTCGGCCGGCAGGCCCGCGCCGGCGCCGACCAGCACCAGATGGTAGGGCGCGCCCAGCCGCTGCACCGCCTCGATCAGCACGTCGATGTTCTTCTCGCGCGCGGGCCGGCCGGCGAAGCACAGCAGGCGGGCCGAGGCCGGCAGGCCCAGCTTCTTCAACAACCAGTCGCGGTCGCGGCGGTCCGGGCGGAAGGTGTCGACCTCGACGCCCAGCGGCTGGATGACGATGTCCCTGATGCCGGCCTCTTCCAGCCGGCGGGCGATGTAGCGGCTGGGCGAGACGACGCGGTCGAACTGGCCGAACAGCCGGGCCCAGCGCTTCTCGACCGGCTTCTTGGCCCATTCGCCGAAGTGGAGCGCGGCGAGGCCGGCGGGGTCGGAGTGGCAGAAGCCGACCACCGGGCAACCGGCGCGCTGGCCGGCCTCGAGAGCGCCCTGCCCCGGCGTATAGGGGTCGCCGGCTTCGATGATGGACGGATTCAGCGAGGCGACCCAGGCGCCCCAGCGGCGCACCGAGGTCGGCCAGCGATAGCCGTCGCCGAACGGCAGCTTGGTGGCGTGAAGCTGTACGACGCCGTCGGAGCCGGCCTTGTGGTGGGCCCCCGGCACCACCAGAGAATGGGCGACGCCGGGACGCTCGGCCTCCAGCCACGCCTTCTTGGACAGCAGGTAGCGTTTCACTCCGCCCGAGCGCGGCGCATAGAGCATGGTGGTGTCGACCAGCCGGGGCCGGTCATCCTCGCCGGCGGCCTTGGTCGCCTTCAGGGTCTCGGCGACCTCCTCGTCCCAGCCGGGGATCAGGCGCAGCTCGCCTTCCTGGACCTCCAGTCCGGCCAGGTTCATCAGTTCCTTCTCCGCGGCGCTGATACCGAGGGGGCCAACGCGCCTGACCCGTTTCTGGATGCGGCGGGCCTTGCGGACCTTGGACATATGCGACTTCACCATCCGCGCGCCGTAGCGCCCGCGACGGCGAAGCTCAAGCGTCATCCGTCGGCGGAGGGTCTTCCGAGGGAACAACGCCCCGCCGCGCCAGGGCTTCGCGGAGCAGCACCTCGACCTGGGCGTTGACCGAGCGCAGCTCGGCGGCGGCCAATCGCTCGACCGCCGCCATCACGCCGGAGGACGCGCGCATCAGGAACGGCTTCCTCTGACGCGCCATCTCAGCCGTACAGGGTGCCGGCGTTGACCACGGGCTGGGCGTCGCGGTCGGCGCACAGCACGACGAGCAGGTTGGAGACCATCGCCGCCTTGCGGTCCTCATCGAGCTCGACGACAGCGCGCTCGCTGAGGTCGACGAGAGCGCTCTCGACCATGCTGACGGCGCCGCGGACGATCAGCCGGCGAGCGGCCAGAACGGCCTCGGCCTGCTGACGGCGCAGCATGGCTCCGGCGATCTCGGGCGCATAGGCCAGGTGCGCCAGCCGCGCCTCGTCCACCGCCACCCCGGCGACGCTGACCCGGCTGACCAGTTCGTCGCGGAGACGGCCGGCGACGTCCTCGGCGTCGGAGCGCAAGGTCATCTCGGGCTCCGCGTCCTCCTCGCCGTGGTCGTAGGCGTAGTGGGAGGCGATGTCGCGCAGGGCGGTGTCGACCTGGATGTTCACGAAGGCCTGATAGTCATCGACGTCGAACAGGGCCTGGGCCGAGTCCTCGACGCGCCAGACCACGTTGGCGGCGATCTCGATCGGGCTGCCGCGCCTGTCGTTCACCTTCAGCTTGTCGCTGGTCAGGTTGCGGACGCGCAGGCTGACCTTCTTGCGGCTGTACCAGGGCAGGACCCAGCGCAGGCCGGTCTTGCGGTCAGTGCCGCGATAGTCGCCGAACAGCAGGATCGCCATGCCCTCGTTGGGCTGCAGCGAATACAGGCCGCAGAGCAGCAGCAGGCCGATCACGGCGGTGACGATTCCGCCGACGACGAGGAACGCATTGTCGGGATCCTGCGCCACGAGGACGGGGCCGCCGACGAGCAGCAGCAGGCCGACGAGCAGCATCACCAAGCCGTTGGCGGTGGACGCCGGGCGCTCGGTGGATTTTGAGTGGGTCGTGGTCATCAGTCCCTCCTGATTCGATATGAAAGTGATATCACTTTGATACCGATCCGTGCAATAGCCCCGCTTCCCGCCGGGCCCGGAGCGTCGCCTTCGGCCTTGCATTCGCCTCAAATTCGAGAAACTTGAGGCAGGCTGGCGTGGTCCCTGTTAGAGGGTCGCCGGCGTCTCTGCGCGTGTCGTCCACAGGGGTTCTTCTGAATGCGTATCATGCTCGCGACCGCCGTGGCGATCGCTCCCCTGTTGGCGGCGTCCGGCGCCATGGCCGAAGTTGTGATCTCGACGACCCGTACGGCGCGGATCACCACCGCCAATGCGACCGGCAGCGGCCCGGACGACATTCGCATCGCTTCCGGCGGCCTGATTTCGGTCAACACCGGCGCGGCCGTCACCGTGAATTCGAGCAATTATTTCGACATCGACAGCGGTGGCGGGATCAGCATGGTCAACGCCGCGAACGGCGCCACCGGCGTGCTGATCAACGGGGGCAACACCGCGAACGTCACCATCGGCGGCACCATCACGGTGCTGGACGACATCGTCGCCGAAACGGACGTGGACACCGACAATGACGGCGACGGCGACGGCCCGTTCGCCCACGGATCGGGCCGTTATGGCGTGCGGTTGGCCGGCGCCGCGCCGTTGACGGGCAACATCGTCATCGAAAGCGGATCGACGATCGCCGTCGACGGCGACAACTCCTACGGCATCTCGCTGGAAGCGCCGCTGGCGGGCAATTTCAACGTCTTCGGCACGGTCAATATGGTCGGGTCCGACAGCTACGGCGTCCGGGTGACAGGCGACGTCAGCGGAGATGTGTGGCTGGGCGGCGCCGTCACCGCGCGCGGTGAAAATTCGGCCGCGGCGTCGCTCGAGGGCGACATCGGAGGGGGCCTGGTGGTCCAGTCCTCCATCACGGCGACCGGCTATCGCTTCACCACGCGTCCGAATGACCGCCCCGAAGGCTTCGAGGAGAATTCGGACAACGACGAGGGACTTCTGTTCCTGGACGAACTCGATGCAGACGACCTCCTGCAGGGCGGGGCCGGTCTCAGCATCCAGGGGAACATCGGGGGCGGGGTCCTGCTGGACCGCGCACCCGCCTACTCAAGCGCGGGGTCCGAGGGCGACGACGACGGCGACGGCGTCAAGAACGGCGACGAGGACGACGACGGCGACGGCACCGTCAACCGGACCGACACCGACCGGGACGGCGACGGCCAGCTCGACAGCACGGAAACCACCGCCGTGGTGAACGTCTTCGGTTCCGCCCCCGCGATCGAGGTCGGTTCGGCGACGCAGTCCATCGCGCTCGGCGCGGTGGGGACCGGCGGCGACGCCTACGGCTTTATCAACCGCGGGAACGTCACGGCGCAGGGCGTCTATGACGGCGTCGACGCCAACGGCCTCGTCATCGGCGGCAACGCCGGGCAGACCGTCGACATCGCCGGCGGCGTGCGGAACGACGGCGCGATCGTCGCCCTGGCCTTCGACGCCGACGCGACGGCGATCCGTTTCGGCGAGGGGGTGACCGCTCCGACCCTGATCAACACCAACGCCGTCACGGCGGGGGCGAGCAGCGACGTGGCGGCGACGGTCACGGCGATCCGCATCGACGCGGGCGCCACCGTCAACAGCCTGGTCAACAGCGGACCGATCCTGGCCAGTTCCGGCGGCGGCGTGGCCAACACCTTCGCCATCCAGGACCTCAGCGGCACCCTGACCTCGATCACGAACAACCGGTCGATCCAGGCCACGGTCAACGCCAATGAGGACAACGATCCGATCACCGGCGTCGGCACCGCCATCGACGTCAGGGCCAACACGACCGGGGTCACGCTGCTGCAGGACGGGATCGCCGGCACGCCGACGACCGGCAATCCGGATTCCGATGGCGACGGCGTGCCGGATAACAGCGAACCCAACATCGTCGGCGCTATCCTTCTCGGCAGCGGCGCGGACACCCTGGACATCCGCAACGGCGTGGTGCTGGGCGACATCGCCTTCGGCGACGGCGCCGACAGCCTGACGATCACGGGCGGAGCCGCCGTGCGCGGGGCCTTGTCCGATACGGACGGCGCGCTGGATATCGACGTCGTCAACGGCTCGCTGCAGGCGGGCCAGACGACCGCGGTGAACGTCTCCAACCTGAACGTCGGCGCAGACGGCGACCTGGTCGTGACCGTCGACCCGGCCAACAGCAGCTCGGGCTATTTCAACGTCAGCGGCACAGCCACGCTCGCGGATGGCGCGGGACTGGGCGTGCAGTTCACCTCCCTGCTGCAGGCGCCGGAACGATTCACCCTGATCGACGCGGCGACCCTGAACTTCGGCGACATCGACTTCAGTTCGCTCGAGGAGAATTCGCCGTACCTGTACAGGGTCGAGGCGGGCGCCGACCTCGCCGCGGGCCAGGTGTTCGCCGATGTGCGCCGCCGCACCGCCGAAGAAGCCGAACTGATCGCGGCCGAAGCCTCGATGTACGACGCCTTCTACGGCGCTATCAGCGCCGATGGAGCCACGGCCCTTCGCAACGCCTTCCTGGCGCAGACCGGGCGCGAAGAGTTCGTGAACCTGTATGAGCAGCTGTTGCCCGAGCATTCCGGCGGCCCGCTGCTGTCGCTGGCCTCGGGCGTCGACGCCGTCACCCGCGCCCTGACCGGCCGTAACGCCTCGGCGGCGCCGGGCGAAACGAGCGCTTGGGTGCAGGAGATCAACTTCTACGCCGACAAGGACAAGACCGACACCTACGGCTTCCGCTCAGAGGGCTTCGGCGTCGCCGGCGGGGTCGAGCGCGGCACCGGCCTCGGCGCTGTCGGCCTGACCGCCGCCTTCACCTCATCCGACCTGGAGGACCCCGAGTCCGAGGCCGAGGAGGTTCTGTCGGCCAATCTGCTGGAACTCGGCCTCTACTGGCGCGCCCAGGGACAGCACTGGACGACCTGGGCCCGGGCGGCTGGCGGCTACGCCAGCTTCAGTTCCGAGCGCCGCTTCGTCGGAGCCGGCCTGAACCTGTCCAACGAGTCCGACTGGAACGGCTTCACCCTCGCCGCGGCGGGCGGCCTGTCCTACGAGCGCGAGTTCGGCCGCTTCACCATCCGTCCCGAGGCCTACGTCGAATACTTCTCGCTCAGCGAGGACGGCCACGTCGAGGAAGGCGGGGGCGACGGGTTCGACCTGGAGATCGACGATCGCGACGGCCACATGTTCTCGGCCACCACGGCGATCAACTTCGGCATGAAGATGGGCCAGGACGACTGGCTGCGGCCGGAACTCCGGGTCGGCTGGCGTCAGAACATCTCGGTCGATCCGGGCGAGACCATCGCCCGCTTCCGCTCGGGCGGCGGCGACTTCACCCTGACTCCGGACACCATCGAAGGCGGCGGACCGATCCTGGGCTTCCGTCTCAACGTCGGCAACGAACTGGGCATGCTGTCGGTCAGCGCCGACGCGGAGATGATCGACGACTACGTGCGCTACATGCTGTTCCTGCGGGCCAGTTTCCGGTTCTAGGACGGACGCACGGGCGGACGGGCGGCTAGCTCAGCTGGTCAGAGCACCTCGTTTACACCGAGGGGGTCGGGGGTTCGAACCCCTCGCCGCCCACCACCCGCTCGCGGTCAGGCGCCGTTCACCATTGATCCGTCAAGATGCGGCGTCGGGAGAGTCTCAGATGAAATCCATGTTCGCACGCAGCGCCGCTCTGGCCGCCATCATCGGCGGAGCCTTGATGCTGCAGGGGTGCCTGGTCGGGGCCGTGGTCGGCACGGCCGGCGCTGTGGTCGGCGGGACGGCCAAGGCGACCGGAGCCGTCGTCGGGGCGGGCGTCGATGCGGTGACGACCTCCGATGAGGAGACGCGGGCCAAGCGCGAGCGCGAACAGCGCGACTACGAGCGCGAGCAGCGCCGCTGCGAACAGCGCCAACGCCAGGGCCGCGACTGCTAGAGGTCCTTCTCGACCGCCCAGTTGTGGATCGGCACGTCCGCGACCTCGAAGTCGCGGCGGCCCGTCACCGAAAATCCGAGCCGTTCGAAGACCGGCCGCGCCGTCTCGCTGGCCTCGGCGTACAGCCGGACCGCGCCCGACAGGGGCGCCAGGGCCTCGGCCGTCTCCAGCAGGGTGCGGGCGACGCCCCGGCCCGTCGCGGCCGGCGCGACATAGAGCAGGTCGATGTGGCCGTCGGCCTCGACGTCGATGAAGCCCGCGACGATTTCCGCCACCGCCACCAGCCGGGTCCGGCCATCGGCCATCCGGTCCGTCAGGCTTTCCGCCGAGGGGGTCAGGGACGCCCACGCCTCGATCTGGGCCGGCGAATAGTCCCGCGCGCCGAGCGTCCGCACCGACGCCTCATACAGGGCGGAGAGGGCTTCGGAATCACCCGGGCCCCACGGCCGGACGGAAAGGTCGTCGCTCACAGCGTCAGCACACAGCACTCGTGGATGGTCGGGCGGGAGACCGTGATGCGGCTGAGTCCGGGCCATTCCGGCTTGAGCCGATCAGCGAACCACAGGCACAGGTGCTCCAGCGTCGGCAGCTCCAGCCCCGGCTTGTCGTTGAGCAGGCCGTGATCCAGCTCCTCGGCCGCCGCCTTCAGGGCCCGGTCCAGCGCGCCCAGATCGGCGACCCAGCCATGACCGTCCAGAGCCTCGCCGCGCACCGTGGCCTCGACCGAGAACGAATGGCCGTGCATGCGCCGGTACGGGCTGCCGTCGGGCTCGTTCGGGAAGTGGTGGGCCGCGTCGAACGTGGCCGCCTTGGTGATCTCGAAAACGCTCATCTTACGCCGATGTATTTGTGGGTCTGGACGCTGAGCCGCCATTTGGGGTGCGTCAGGCAATAGTCGATGGCCGCGGCGGTGTTGGCGGCCTGGTCCGGACCGTCCATGGGCTGGAGCCAGAAGCGTTCGAACGGCAGATGCTCGAACCGGTCGGGCATGGCCGTGGGCTGCGGGAAGACCAGTTTCAGTTCCTGGCCCGTCGTCTGGACGACCGGCGCCTCGGCCTTGGGACTGACGCAGATCCAGTCGATCCCGTCGGGCGCGGCGAGCGTGCCGTTGGATTCAATGGCGATCTCGAAGCCGCGGGCATGCAGGGCCTCGATTAGCGGCGCATCCAGCTGCAGCAGCGGCTCGCCGCCGGTGCAGACGACCAGTTTCGGGTCCCCTGCCCGGCCCCGCCACATCGCCGCGACATGGTCGGCCAGGGCGGCCGGAGTCGTGAACTTGCCGCCGCCGTCGCCGTCGGTCCCGACGAAATCGGTGTCGCAGAAATTGCAGATCGCGGCGGCGCGGTCCCGCTCCAGTCCGTTCCACAGATTGCAGCCGGCGAAGCGCAGGAAGACGGCCGGACGCCCGGCCTGCCCGCCTTCGCCCTGCACCGTCAGGAAGACCTCCTTGGCGGAATAGGTCATGGCCGCGCCACCCATTCGCCATAGCCGCGGGCGCGCAGCTCGCAGGCCGGGCAGTCGCCGCAGCCATAGCCCCAGCCGAACCGGATTCCGCGGTCGCCGCGGTAGCAGGTGTGGCTGTCCTCGACGATCAGGTCGATCAGGGGCTGGCCGCCGATCTGCTCGGCCATCTCCCAGGTCTGGGCCTTGGTCAGGGCCATCAGCGGCGTCTCGATGACGACCGGCTTGTCCAGCCCGAGGCTGAGCGCGCGGGCCATGGCGTCGATCGTGTCGCGCCGGCAATCGGGGTAGCCCGAAAAGTCCGTCTCGCACATGCCGCCGACGAGCACGTCAAGCCCGCGCCGATCCGCCAGGGCGGCGGCGACGGTCAGGAACACCAGGTTGCGGCCCGGCACGAAGGTGGTGGGCAGGCCCCGGGCGTCCAGTTCGATGGCCCGCTCGCTGGTCAGGGCGCTCTCGGCGATCTTGCCATAGCCGGTCAGGTCGACGACGTGATCCGGGCCCAGCCGGCCCGCGAACTGCGGCAGCACCCGCGCCATGCCGTCGCGAACCTCCAGCCGCGCCTGCATCTCGACCGCGTGGCGCTGGCCATAGTCGAAGCCGACCGTCTCGACCCGCTCGAAACGCGCCAGCGCCCACGCCAGGCAGGTGGCGCTGTCCTGCCCTCCGGAGAACAGGACGAGAGCGGAGTTTGCAGGATTTTGCAGTGAATCGCTCATGACAAACCTGCGGTCGGCCGGTCGGCCGCGCGCATGGACAGGGGGGTGATGGGCCGCTGAGAGTACGGGCCGGCCTTCTACACCAGCCCGGACGCCGGAGCAAAAGCGACGCAAAATTGACCACCTCCGCCTTAACGCTTCCGCAAATGGTTAGCGCCAATGTCCGCCGGTCGCAGTGGAGTGCCGGTGAGTATGCCGACCATTGAAGTTCTCACCGAGCGCGCCGAGGCGGTGTCGCCCCGAACGCTCGGAAGCGAGGTGTTCGCCCGCTTCGAGAGCGAACCCGACACCCTCGTCATCGCTGTCGTCGACGGCCACCGCCCGGTCGGCCTGATCGAGCGCAACACCTTCCTGCTGAAGATCGCCGGCGCGTTCGGCCACGCTCTCTACGCCAAACGCCCGATCATTCACCTGATGGATCCGGAGCCGGCGATCGTCGAGGCGGGCGTGGCCATCGACACCTTCTGCGACGCCCTGCTGAAGAGCGGACCCGGCGCGCTGATGCGCGGCTTCATCGTCACCCGGAACGGCCGCTACCATGGCGTTGGAACGGCCGTGTCCCTGCTGCAGGCGGTCAACGAACAGCAGCGCAGCCAGAATACCCAGCTGACCGAACAGGCGCGGGAACTGAGCGACACCCGCACCCAGGCCCTGATGTCGGCGCGCGCCAAGAGCCAGTTCCTGGCCATCATGAGCCATGAGCTGCGCACGCCGATGAACGGCGTGCTCGCGGTGGCCGAACTGTTGCGTCGCCAGCCGCTGAACGCGCAGGCGCACGCCCATGTGACCACGATCGTGGAATCCTCCGAGACCCTGCTGCGCATCCTGCAGGACGCGCTGGACCTGTCGCGGGCCGAAGCCGGCGAACTGGAACTGCACATCGAGCCGACGCCGCTGCGGGCCCTGATGGACGACATCCAGGCCATGTGGGCGCCGCGGGCCTCGCAGGACAACGTCTCACTGATGGTCGGTTACGAGGGCGACACCGAACTGGCCGCCGTGATCGACAGCGCGCGCCTGAAGCAGGTGTTCAACAACCTGATCGGCAACGCCCTGAAATTCGCCCGCAACGGCGTGGTGGAAGCCAGTCTGAAGGCCGTGGCCACCGGCGACCACATCCGGCTCGAGGCGCGCATCCGCGACGACGGCCCGGGCGTCGACGCCGACCGCGTGGACGCGATCTTCGAACCGTTCGTGCACGGGGCCGGGCCGGACGGCGCGGGCCTCGGCCTGTCGATTTGCCGGCAGATCGTCCACCGCATGGGCGGTCGTATCTGGGCCGAGAACAATCCCGGGCGCGGCGCGACCTTCGCCTTCGATCTCGAGGTGGAACGCACCCGGGTGGAGGCCGCGACGGCGTCGAACATCCAGTCACTGTCCGATCTGGAGATGACCAGCACGCCGCACATCCTGATCGTCGACGACAACGCCACCAACCGGGTCGTCGCCCAGGCCCTGTGCGAAATGTTCGGCTGCACCTCCGAGACCGCCGAGGACGGCGTGGAGGCGCTGGAGGCCGTGCAGGAGCGCCAGTTCGATCTGGTGCTGATGGACATCAAGATGCCGCGCATGGACGGCGTGCAGGCGACGCAGGCGATCCGCGCCCTGGACGGCCCGGTCAGCGCCATTCCGATCGTGGCCCTGACCGCCAACGCCGATCCCGACGACGCGAAGAAATACATCGCCAGCGGCATGGCGGCCGTGGTCGAGAAGCCGATCAAGCCCGAACGGCTGCGGATGGCCATGAACACGGCGCTGGGACAAGTTGCAGCCCCGGCCGAAGCCCCCGCCAAGGGCCGGTCGCGCTCGGCGGCTTAGCTCGCTTCGTCGGCCGGCGCCTCCTCGTCCTCCTCGTCATAGCCGACCAGCCGCAGGGCCCGGGCCGCCTGGCCGTTCAGCTCACACCAGCGCAGCAGCCCCTCCTCGCGGCCGTGGGTGATCCAGACCTCTTCCGGCCGGAGTTCGGAGAAAGTGGCGGTCAGCTCGGGCCAGTCGGCGTGGTCCGACAGCACCAGCGGCAGTTCGACGCCCCGTTGCCGCGCCCGCGCCCGGACGCCCATCCAGCCCGAGGCGAAGGCCAGCACCGGATCGGCGAAGCGGCGGGCCCAGCGATCCTGAGTGGCTGACGGCGGGGCGATCACCACCTCCCCGCCCAGGGCGTTCGGCTTCAGGCCCGTGGCCGGCGACAGCGGGCCCAGATCGACGCCCTCCCGCTCATAGAGGCGGTTCAGCCGGTCGAGAGCGCCGTGGACGTAGATCGGCCGCTCCCAGCCGGCCTCGCGCAGCAGGCGGATGACCCGCTGCGCCTTGCCGAGCGCATAGGCCCCGACCAGATGGGCCCGCTCGGGGAACTGCCGCAGGGAGTGCACCAGGCGGCCGATCTCCTCGCCGTCCGGCGGATGGGTGAAGACCGGCAAACCAAAGGTCGCCTCGGAGATGAACACGTCGCAGGGCACGGGCTCGAACGGAGCGCACGTCGGGTCGCGGCGGCGCTTGTAGTCGCCCGACACGACCATGGTCGCGCCTTTCCAGCGGATCACCGCCTGGGCCGACCCGAGCACGTGGCCGGCCGGGACGAGGGTCACCTCCACCCCGTTGTGCGACGCTGGCTCCCCATAGGCGGCCGGCTGTTCGCGCCCGGCGAACCCTGTGCCGTAGCGCTCGGCCATGATGGCGAGGGTCTGCGGCGTCGCCAACACGGCGCCGTGCCCCGCTCGCGCGTGGTCCGAATGGCCGTGGGTGATCACCGCCCGGTCCACCGGCCGCACCGGATCGACGTAGAAGTCGCCCGGCGGGCAGTACAGGCCGGCCGGCGTCGGCCTGAGCAGGTCCTCGAAGCGGATCATGGGTCGGATATGGGTCCTCGTGACCGGGCAGGAACGCGCGAGCGGCGCTTGCGTCCACGCCCGCCCCGGGTTGATAGCAGGCCATGACCTCCTCGACCCTCGTTTCGCTGCTGCCCCAGCTGGCGTCCGGCGCCGCCCACACCCACGCCCTCGGCTTCGCCTACGACGGTCTCGAGGGCGACCGGGTGCGCATCCGCGTGCCCTGGCGCGAGGATCTGGTCGGCGATCCGGACACGGGGGTGCTGGCCGGCGGCCTGGTCACCGCCCTTCTGGACCACGTCGGCGGGCTGGCGGTGTGGATCGCGCTGGACCAGTTCGAGCCGATCGCCACCCTCGACCTGCGCGTCGACTACATGCGCGCCGCCGAACCGGGCCGCGATCTGATCGCCGAGGCGCGCTGCTACCGTCTGACCCACTCCATCGCCTTCGTCCGGGCCTGGGCGTTCGAGGACGGACCGGACGATCCCGTCGCCGCGGCCCAGGCGGCCTATATGCTCAGCTCCAGCGACGGGCGGGAGCCTGCGAAATGAGCGCCCTGCTGGACCGCTTGCCCTATGCCCGCTTCCTCGACCTGAGATCGGATCAGGACGGCGACCTCCTGACCGTGACCATGCCGTTCGCGGACCGGCTGATCGGCAATCCGATGCTGCCGGCGCTGCACGGCGGGGCCACGGCCGCTGTGCTGGAGCTGACCGCCGTGGCCCAGGTGGCTCTGTCGTATCCGCGCCTGCGCCTGCCCCGGCCGATCAATGTCACCGTCGCCTATCTGCGCACCGGCCGCCCGGTGGATGTCCACGCCCGCGCCCGCATCAGCAAGGCCGGGCGGCGCGTGGCGCATGTCTTGGCCGAGGCCTGGCAGGAAGACGAAAGCCAGCCGATCGCCTCCCTCACCGCCCACTTCCTCGTGTCGGCTTACGACCTGTAGTTGTAGTTCGTTGTAACGCTGGATTGTCTCCTCTACGTGATGGTTAATCACGGGAGGAAGATCATGACGAGACAGAGCATTGGCGAAGCCCTGGCGGCCCGCCTCTACGCCGCCGAAACCGCAATCGACCGGGCGATGGCCGAAACCGCCGCCCTCACCGCCGCCCTGCCCGGCGCGCGGGCCGACGCCTACCTGTCGGCGGTCACCGGCCAGCGGGCCTTCAGCGGCGCGGCGGCCACGATCGGCGCCCTGGCCGAGGCGCGCGGCCATCTGGTCCAGACCCACAACACCCTGACCGCCCTCGCCCGCAAGCTGGGGCTGGACGCGCTCGCCTCGGGCCCGATCGACAAGCCGGGTGACACGCCGCCCGTGGGCGGCGGGCTGTGTCCGGAAGGTGACACAGTTCACGGTATGGTGAACAAATCCCTACCGACAGCGAGTGAGTTATGTTAAGGCCTCGTTTACTGTTTAGTTTGGAGGCTTCTAATGGACAAGGCCCAAGTGATCGCCAGCGTCGCCGGTGATTTGAACGCGACGGAGCAGTCCGTTGACGCGGCCATCGCCCGCGCCACGACGCTGGTGCAGTCGATGATCGGCTCGCGCTCGGCCCTCAACCTCTCGCCGGTGGCGGGCGCAGAGGCCCAGGCCAAGGCTCTCGAGGCCATCGCCGCCCTGGGCGCCGCGCGCCAGGCCGTGGTCGCCTGCCACGAGGAGCTGGCCAAGGATCACCGTCGTCTCGGCTTCGGGACGTACGCTGGAGATGGCCTCAACAAGCCCAAGGAAACCACGACCATCGTCGGCGAGCACCGTCTGCGCGCGGTTTAATTCTCGGTAATGTCCGCCAGCGGTCATTCCCGCTGGCGCTGACTTCAGGCACTATCGCCCCCATGCTGAATGCGTGGGGGCGATTCTGTGTTCGAGACCATCTACTCCCAGCTCGTCGCGGCCGCCGCTGTTCTCGTCGTCCTCTTCGGATTCTGGAAGGGCGATGAACCGGAGCGCTTGGGCTGCGGGGCCTATGCGCTGGTCTTCCTTGGGGCGTTGATGGTTCCGGAGAGCTACGACCTGGGCGTCGCCCAGTGGAGCGTCATGGCGATGGACGGTGTCCTGCTCGCCGTTTTTCTCGGTCTCTTCTTCCACAGCCGTCGGGCCTGGCTGGTCTGGGCGTCAGCTTTCCAGGCCCTGATCGTGACCGTTCATATCCTCGTCGCCGCTAACCTGCGGCCGCACTACGGCGCCTTCGCCGCTGCCTACAATATGTCGAACTACGCCGTCCTGATCGCGATGGCCGTTGGCACGTTTTGGGCATGGCAGGAGCGGCGAGCCGCCACTATGGGACGTGAAGGCCGCTAGATCGCCATCCCGCCCATGCGGCTCTGACCGGCCGCGGAGAAAGCCAGGTGTTCGACACTCTCTATTCCCAGATCGGAACGGCCGTCGCCGTGGTGGTGGTCGCCTTCGCCTTCCTCAAGGGCGACGAGCCCGAGCGGGTGGGCGCCGGCGTCTATGCGCTGGGGCTGCTGTCCTCGCTGCTGGTCCAGGACGACAGCCAGCTCTACGGCCCGCAGTGGGGCCTGTTCGCCGTCGATTTGATCCTGCTCGCCGTCTACGTCGCCCTGGCGTGGAAGAGCCGCCGGTCCTGGCCGGTCTGGGCCAGCGGGCTGCAGTCGCTGGCCGTCATGAGCCATGTGCTGACGATGGTCGATCCGCGCCCGCCGAGCGCGGCCTTTTACGCCCTCGTCAACCTGGCCAGCTACGGCATCCTGCTGGCCCTCGCCCTGGGGGTCCACCGCGCCTGGCGGGACGCCCGAGCGGTCGCCCTTGAGGATGGTCCGGGCGTGGATTAGGTGGATATTCCTACGCGCTTGCGATAATCTGTCGACGAATCGGCCGTTTCGGCCGCCGCGCACCGCAAGCCCATGCCCCTGTCTCACGGCCAGCTCTGGAAGGCGATCGACGGGCTGGCCCGGCGGGAGGGGATCAGCGCCTCGGCGCTGGCCCGGCGCGCCGGACTGGACGCCACCAGCTTCAATCCGTCGAAGCGGTTCGGCCCCGGCGATCCGCCAAGACCGCGCTGGCCATCGACGGAGAGCCTGACCCGGATTCTGCACGCCACCGGCCTGTCGCTCGGCGAGTTCGCGGCCCTGGCGCATGACGCCCCGGAGCGGGCGGCGACGGTGCCGATGCTGGGCATGGCCCAGGCCGGGCAGGACGGTTTCTTCGACGACGCCGGCCTGCCGGTCGGCGACGGTTGGGAGCAGACGGAACTGCCGCGACCGAAGGACACCCTGCTGAGTCTGCGCATCACCGGCGATTCCATGGTCCCGCTGTACCGCGAGGGCGACCGGGTCATCGTCGATCGCGAGGCCTCGGACGTGCGCAAGGGCGACCGGGTGGTGGTGCGCACCGCCGGGGGCGAGACGCTGGCCAAGGAAGTGGCCGGGCTGACCGCGCGCGCCGTGACCCTCGCCTCGGTCAATCCGGCCTACGAACCTCGAATCGTGGCCCGAAAGGACATCGTCTGGATGGGCCGCATTCTCTGGGTCAGCCAGTAACGAAAAAGGCCGCCCCTTGCGGAGCGGCCTCGTCGTCACGCGATCGAACGCGTCTAGTTGGTGGTCACATAGTGGGCGTTGACCCAGCCCCCGCCGGCGATCTGGACCCATTCGCCCTGCGAGCCGACGGCCGAGAAGGGCTGGCCGGCCGAAAGGCTGCCGACCTGACGATAGCTGGTCCCGGGGCCCGAGCGGATGCGCAGGTTGGCCGTGGCGCGATAGTCGCCGCCCCGGGCGTCCTGACGGGCCCGCTGCTGGTTACAGCCGATATAGGAGCCGGCGGCGGCCCCCGCACCCGCGCCGACCACGGCGCCGAGGGTGCGTTCATTGTCGGAAATCTGGCTGCCGGCCACGCCGCCGATCAGGGCGCCGATGATGGCGCCGGTGCGCTGGCGGCCGCCGGGGGCGTCGCAGTTGGTGATGCCGTTGGCCTGTTGGGCCATGGCGGCGGTGGGCAGGGCCGCGGGGGCCAGCGACGCCAGCATGGCGGCCGAGGCCAGAGCGACGGTGATCTTGTTCTTCGACATGGCTCATCTCCTGTCATCGAGTTGGTCGATGCAGGGAACAATGCGCCGGCCGAGGTGAAGGCTCCCCGTGGCGGCGCGTTATGTTCGGTTCATGTACGTTACCGCACGAACGCCGGTCGTCGGCGGATCAGGCCTTCGCCAGTTCGCCGTTGGCGCCGTTCTCGATCAGCTGGATCGTCTGCGGCAGGCCGTAGATCGCCGCGAACGAGCCGAACCGCGGGCCCTGCGACGCACCCAGCAGCACCTCGTACAGGGCCCCGAACCAGGCCCGCAGCGGCTCGAAGGCGTGGTCCTTGCCGACGGCGTAGACCTCGGCCTGGATCAACTCGCCGTCGGTCGTGTCGGCCGGCAGGGCCTTCAGCCGGGCGGCCAGGTCGAGCAGCGCCGCCTTCTCCTTGTCGTCCGGCAGGCGGTAGGCCTTCGTCGGCTTCACGAAGTCCTCGTAGTAGTTCAGCGCCCGGTCCATCAGCCGGTCCAGCAGCGGCTCGTTTTCCGGTGTCGCATCCGGGAGGTAGCGGGCGAAATAGGCCCACAGCTGCGACTTCGACGAGGCGTTGGCCACGCCGACGAGATTGAGCAGCAGGGCGAACGACACCGGCGAGGTGTGATCGGGCGGCGAGCCGGCGTGGATCGACCAGACGGCGTTGTCGATCCGCTTGGCCGGTTCCTGCGTCTTGTAGGCCTCGATGAAGGCCAGATAGTCGTCGATCGCGCGTGGAATGACGTTGAAGTGCAGCGACTTGGCCGACTTCGGCGACTGGAACATGTACCAGCTCAGGCTCTCGGGCGTGCCGTAGCGCAGCCATTCGTCCATGGTCAGGCCGTTGCCCTTGGACTTGGAGATCTTCTTCCCTTCGACGTCGAGGAAGAGCTCGTAGTTGAAACCCTCGGGCGGGACGCCGCCCAGGGCGCGGCAGACCTTGGAGCTCTCGCGCACGCTCTCGATCAGGTCCTTGCCTGACATCTCGTAGTCGACGTCCAGCGCGGTCCAGCGCATCGCCCAGTCGGGCTTCCACTGCAGCTTCACATGGCCGCCGGTGACCGGAACCTCGGTGCGGCCGCCCGCGGGGTCGTCGAAGGTGATCGTGCCCTTGGCGACGTTCCGCTCCAGCGTCGGGACCTGGAGCACGTGTCCGGTGACCGGGCTGACCGGCAGGAAGGGCGAATAGGTGGCGCGCCGCTCCTCGCCCAGCGTCGGCAGCATGATCGCCTGCACCGCGTCGAACCGCTCCAGCAGGGTCAGCAGGGTCGCGTCGAACCGGCCGGACTTGTACTGCTCGGTCGAGGACAGGAATTCGTAGTCGAAGCCGAAGCCGTCGAGGAAGGCGCGCAGGCGGGCGTTGTTGTGGGCGCCGAAGCTGCCGTGCGTCCCGAACGGGTCGCGCACCACCGTCAGCGGCTTGTGCAGGTCCTCGGCAAGCATCCCGGGGTTGGGGATGCCCTCCGGCACCTTGCGCAGGCCGTCCATGTCGTCGCTGAAGGCGATCAGCCGCGTCGGCCAGTGGTCGCCGGTCAGGGCGCGGAAGGCGTTGCGCACCATCGTCGTGCGCGCCACCTCGCCGAAGGTGCCCATGTGCGGCAGGCCGGACGGGCCGTAACCGGTCTCGAAAACGACGGGGCGTTGCAGGGCCTCGAACGTCGCCAGCGCCTCGTCCGCCTTGCCCGCGTCGATGAGCAATTTGGCGGCGTTCCGATCGGCGTCCGACAGCCGCTTCTTCAGCACATGGGCGAGAAGGTTGCGGGCCTGTTCGAACGGCCAGGATCTGGCGTCGCGCGCGAGGGTTTCGAGGTTGTGGAGCATGCGAGGGGCTTTGCCGCGTCCCGGCCGCCCGGTCAACGCGGAGGCATGCTTGCGTCAGCCCGCCCGGCGCCCCAGTTTCCAGCCATGACGATGTTCATTCGCACGACCGCGTTCGGCTTCCCGCTGGCCTGAGGCCCGCCGCCGAACCCTGTTTCCGCCCCGCGACGCCGGGGCGATCCTTCCTGCGAAAGACAAACATGACTTCCAACGCTTCCCCGCGCGCCCTGACGCGCGTCCAGATCGACCGGTTCATCGAAGACGGCTTCGTCCGGATCGACGACGCCTTCCCCGCCGCCCTCGCCGATCAGGTCCGCGAGCGCCTGTGGCGCGACATCCCGGCCGACCCGGTCGATCCCGACACCTGGAGCCAGCCCGTCGTGCGGCTGGGGATGTACGCCGAACCGCCCTTCGCCGCGGCGGCCAATACGCCCGTGCTGCATGCGGCCTTCGACCAGCTGGCCGGCGTGGGCCAGTGGCGGCCCTGCAAGGCCATGGGGACGTTTCCCGTCCGCTTCCCCGCGCCCGACGACCCCGGGGACGGGGGCTGGCACATCGATGTCAGCTTCGGCGACGATCCGGACTACATGAACTGGCGGGCCAACGTCCGGTCGAAGGGGCGCTGTCTGCTGATGCTGTTCCTGTTCTCGGACGTGGGCGAGGACGACGCCCCGACCCGGATCCGCGTCGGCTCGCACAGGGCGGTCGCGCGCCGCCTCGCGCCCGCTGGCGAGGATGGCGTCACCCTGGGCGAGCTGGTCGCGGACGACTTCGGCGGCTCGGGCGGGTGCGAGCAGGCGTTGGCGACCGGCCCGGCGGGGACGGTGTATCTGTGCCATCCCTTCCTGGTCCACACAGCCCAGCCGCACCGGGGGACGAGGCCGCGCTTCATGGCCCAACCGCCGCTGCTGCCCGCGGACTGGCCGGACGGCGGGGTCGATCCGGACTCCGTCATCGCCCGGGCCGCCCGGGGCTGATCCGCCGGCCCCGGCGCGCCTCCCTTGACGCCGCGCCGGGGCCATGGCCTTTGCCCCGGCCCATGAAGACCGCCGATTTCGACTTCAACCTGCCCGACGACCACATCGCGCTGCGCCCCGCCGAGCCGAGGGATTCCGCACGCCTGCTGGTGGTGAAGGACGGCGGGCTGGAGGATCGGGTCGTGCGCGACCTGCCCGACTTCCTGCAGCCGGGCGACGCCCTGGTGTTCAACGACACGCGGGTGATCCCGGCACGGCTCTCGGGCGTGCGTGAGCGGACCGGTCCCGAGGGCGAGACCCTGACCGTCGAGGTCGAGGCCACCCTGCACCACCGCGACGCGCCCGACGTCTGGTCCGCCTTCATGAAGCCGGGCAAGCGGATCAAGGCCGGGGACCGCATCCGGTTCGGGGCCGAGCGCGACGGGGCCTGCCTGCTGGGCCGGCTGGACGCCACCGTGGTGGACAAGGGCGAGGACGGACTGGTGACGCTGCGGTTCGACGTGACGGGGCCGTTCCTGGACGAGGC
Organism: Brevundimonas sp. LjRoot202; assembly: GCF_964253355.1. Classification (NCBI taxonomy): domain Bacteria; kingdom Pseudomonadati; phylum Pseudomonadota; class Alphaproteobacteria; order Caulobacterales; family Caulobacteraceae; genus Brevundimonas; species Brevundimonas sp. LjRoot202. Next base: position 779,057 of record NZ_CAXUQW020000001.1, read on the forward strand.
GATCCGCGACGTCGGCGTCATGCCCCTGCCGCCCTATATCGCGGCCAAGCGGGCCGAGGACGACCGCGACCGGTCGGACTACCAGACCATGTTCGCCCACTGGGACGGTTCGGTCGCCGCGCCGACGGCGGGGCTTCATTTCACCCCTGCCCTGTTCGAAGCGATCCAGGCGAAGGGCGTCTCGACCCACGCAGTGACCCTGCACGTGGGGGCCGGCACCTTCCTGCCGGTCAAGGCGGACGACACCGCCGACCACAGGATGCATTCCGAATGGGGCGAGGTGTCCGCCGAGACCGCCGCCGCCCTGAACGCCGTCCGCGCCGCCGGCGGCCGCATCGTCTGCGTCGGCACCACCTCCCTGCGCCTGCTCGAGAGCGCCACGGGTGAAGACGGCGTGGTGCGGCCGTTCCACGGCGACACGGCTATCTTCATCACCCCCGGCTACCGTTTCCGCGCTGCCGACCTGCTGATGACCAATTTCCACCTGCCGAAGTCGACCCTGTTCATGCTGGTCTCGGCCTTCGCCGGGCTGGAGACGATGAAGGCGGCCTACGCCCACGCGGTGGCGGACGGATACCGGTTCTATTCCTACGGGGACGGGTCGCTGCTATTCCGCGCGGCCCCATGACTTTTCCCTTCGACATCTCCGCCACCGACGGCCGCGCCCGCACCGGTGTGCTGAAGACGCCGCGCGGCGACATCCGCACACCGGCCTTCATGCCGGTCGGCACCGCCGCGACGGTCAAGGCCCTGACGGTGGACCAGGTGGCGCAGACCGGGGCCGATATCCTGTTGGGCAACACCTATCACCTGATGCTGCGGCCCGGGCCGGAGCGGATGGAGCGGCTGGGCGGGCTTCACCGGTTCATGCGCTGGGAGAAGCCGATCCTGACCGACTCGGGCGGCTTCCAGGTCATGTCGCTGTCCGGCATCTCCAAGCTGACCGAGGAGGCGGTGACCTTCTCCAGCCATATCGACGGCTCCAAGCACGTGCTGACGCCGGAACGGTCGATCGAGATCCAGGCCGACCGGTTGGGCTCGGACATCGTCATGCAGCTGGACGAATGCGTCGCCTGGCCGGCCGAGGAGTCCCGCGCCCGCTCCGGCATGGAGCTGTCGGCGCGCTGGGCGCGGCGATCGAAGGACGCCTTCGGCACACGCGAGACCCAGGCCCTGTTCGGCATCCAGCAGGGCTCGACCTTCGAAAACCTGCGCCGCGAGTCCTCGGACCGGCTGCGCGAGATCGGCTTCGACGGCTACGCCATCGGCGGGCTGGCGGTCGGCGAGGGCCACGAGGCCATGTGCGAGGTGCTCGACTATGCGCCCGAGATGCTGCCCGCCGACCGGCCGCGCTATCTGATGGGGGTCGGCAAGCCGGTCGACCTGGTGGAGGCGGTGTGGCGCGGGGTCGACATGTTCGACTGCGTCCTGCCCACCCGGGCCGGGCGGCACGGTCAGGCGTGGACGTGGACCGGGCCGATCAACCTGAGGAACGCCCGCTTCGCCGAGGATCAGGATCCGCTGGACCTCGACGTCCCCTGCCCGGCCTCGAACGAGTACTCAAAGGCCTATCTGCACCACCTGATAAGGGCCGACGAGATTCTCGGCAAGGTGCTGCTCAGCTGGCACAACATCGCCTTCTTCCAGGCCCTGACGGCGGCGATGCGCGCGGCGATCGCCCAAGGCCGGTTCGATGAGTTCCGGCGCGACTTTCATGCCCGGCAGGTCCCTAACGGCGGCTAGCGCCGCGCGGCCGGAACCACGCCGGCGCGGCGGGCGGGGCGCAGTTGCGGTTCATGCCGATCCCCTTCAGGAAGGCCCGACGCATCCGCCCGGCCTGAATCGCCGCCTGCACATGGCGACTGTGCTGCTCGGCGCCGGACAGGCGGCGGATCCAGCCGCGTCCGGGAATGAAGTCGGTGCTGGCGTCGCGGATGGCGTCCAGCGCCGCCTTCGACGCCGCGTCGCCGGCGCGCTCGCCCAGGGTCGAGCCGTCCGGCGCCGGCGGCTCGTCCATGTCGGGACCCAGCGCCTCATTGAGACGGGCGATTTCGGCCCCGATGGTCGAGCACTGGTTGAGGTTACGCAGATCGTAGGGATTGGCCTCGGCCTGCAGCAGGACCGTCGGGATGAACTGCCGGCGCAGGTTCAGGTCATCAAGCGGCGCGGTGGCCGCCGCACCGACGCCCGCGCCGAAATCGCCCACGGCGCCGCCGCAGCCGGAGAGCAGGACGGAGGCGGCGATAAGCGGGACAAGCGGACGCATGACGCCTTGAACCATGGCGGGCGCCGGACTGGAAGGGCGGCCTGAGCCTCAGCGGCGTTCCGCGGACCCCGTCTTGACCCGGTTGCGGTTGCCCGCGCGGGTTTTCGGTCCCTGCCCCCGCAGCTTCTCGGTGCGCTCCGGCCGGTTGGCGTTGGTGGCGCCCTGCTGCACGTCATCGGCCCCGATCGGGTCGCCCTCGTCCATGAAGTCGGCGACCTCGCCGGCGGCGGGCGGCGCCAGCGACGAATCGCTCACCTCGGGGGCCGCATAGCTGCGGGGCTCCGGACGCAGGGCCTCGCCCCCCGCCCGGGTCTGGTCGCCGGGGCCGACCGGATCGGTCACGGCGTTCTGGGCCGTGGCTTTCGAAGAATGGACGTTCTGGTGCGGCATGGCGGTCTCCCTGGCTGTCTCATGACAACTGGACCGCTTGCGGGCTTGTTCCGGAAAGGGAGGTGGTACGTCCTCTCGGGCTCGAACCGAGGACCCTCTGATTAAAAGTCAGATGCTCTAACCAACTGAGCTAAGGACGCACACCGAAAGGGCCCGCGCTTGCGGACCGCGACGCGCCTTCTGTTGCAAAGCGGGGCCGGGGTCAAGCGTCGCCTCGACGATCGAGGCGGTCGCCGCTAGGGAAAAGGCATGAAACCGCTGACCGGGCTGCGCATCATCGAGTTCGACGGCCTGGGGCCGGTGACCTTCGCGGGCATGGTGCTGGCCGACCTGGGGGCGGACGTGCTCAGGCTGACGCGCAGCGCCGCGGCCGGCGCGCCGGTGTTCACCGACGTCGGCGGCGAGGTGCTGCACCGGGGCCGGCCGGCGGTGGGAGTCGATCTGAAGGATCCCGTCGATCTGGCACGGGTGGGCGACCTGATCGCCACGGCCGACGCCCTGATCGAGGGGTTCCGACCCGGGGTCATGGAACGGCTCGGCCTGGGGCCGGACGCCTGCGCCGCGCGCAACCCGCGGCTGGTGTTTGGCCGCATCACCGGCTGGGGCCAGACCGGGCCGATGGCGCGGCAGGTCGGCCATGACCTGAACTACATCGCCCTGTCCGGCGCCCTGTCGATGATGGGCGAGCCGGACCGCCCGCCGCGCCCGCCGCTGAACGTGGTCGGCGATTACGGCGGCGGGGCCATGCTGCTGGTGACCGGCGTGCTGGCGGCCCTGCTGGAGGCGAAGACGACCGGCCGGGGGCGAACCGTCGACGCGGCCATGACCGACGGCTCCGCCCTGCTGACCAGCCTGTTCCACGCGCTGGGCGCGCGGGGGCTGTGGAATGAGGCGCGGGGGACCAACCTGCTGGACGGCGGCGCGCCCTTCTACCGCTGCTACGCCTGCCGCGACGGCCGGTTCGTGGCGGTCGGGGCGCTGGAGCCGCAGTTCTACGCCGCCCTGCTGGTTGGGCTGGACATTCCGGCGGCCGAGGCGCCGCAGTTCGACGTGGGCGCGTGGCCGGCCCTGCATGCCCGTCTCGCCACCGTCTTCGCCACGCGGGACCGCGACGACTGGGCGGCGCATTTCGAAGGCTCGGACGCCTGCGTCACGCCGGTGCTGACCCTGGTCGAGGCGCCGCGCCATCCGCACAACGCGGCGCGCGGGACCTTCATCGACCGGGACGTGGTCCAGCCGGCTCCGGCGCCGCGCTTCGACGGAGAGGCTCCGGCTTCCTCGCCGCAGTCCGCGCCGATTTCGCTCGACGAGGCGCTCGGGCGCTGGCGGTGAGGCCTCAGGCGACCGCGCTGTCGGGAGAGGCTCGCCGCTCGGCGGCGCAGGCCTCGGCCAGGGTGCGGGCCAGCATCACCGGATCGATCGGCTTGGTCAGGAAGGCGTGAACGCCCGCCGCGTCCCAGGCGGCGCGATGGACATCGAGTGCGTTGGCGGTGAGGGCGATCACCGGCGTGCCGCCGTTGACGGCGCCCTGACGGATGCGGCGCGTCGCCTCCAGCCCGTCCATGACCGGCATCTGCATGTCCATCAGGATCGCGTCGAACGGCTGGCTGGACGCCGCCTCCAGCGCCTCGGCGCCGTTCTCGACCAGGGTCAGGCGGCAGCCGTGCGGTTCGAGCAGCAGCGTCAGGATACGCCGGTTCACCTCGTGATCGTCGGCGGCGAGGATCGAGCGGCCCTGAAGCGAGCCGGCGATCTCCACCTGCCGCTCGGGTCGCGCGGCCGGGCCCTCGACCGCTTGCATCGGCAGCGACAGGGTGAAGGTCGAGCCCTCGCCCTCGACGCTGGCGACGGTCAGTGTCCCGCCCATGATCTCGGCCAGCTTGCGGCTGATCGACAGGCCCAGGCCGGTGCCGCCGTGGCGGCGGGTGGTGCCGACGTCGGCCTGTTCGAAGCTGTTGAACACCTGCGCCAGCCGGTTGGCCGGGATGCCGCAGCCGGTGTCGGACACGGCGACCGCCAGTCGCGCGCCGTCCCAGTCCACGGCGACGACGATCTGGCCGTCGCGGGTGAATTTCACGGCGTTGGACAGCAGGTTGAACAGGATCTGCTGGAAACGCAGGGGATCGGTCCGGACGGCCTCCGGGACATCCGGACCGATCCGCAGCGTCAGCCGGACTCCGCCGGCCAGGGCGCGGGGCTCCCACAGCCGGTTCAGCGTCGCCAGCCGCTCGCGCACGATCATCTCGGCGCTTTCCAGCTCCATCTTGCCGGCCTCGATCTTGGAGAAGTCCAGCACGTCGTTGAGCAAGCCCATCAGCACGTCGCCTGCGTCGATCAACATCGACACATGCTCGCGCTGGCGAGGGTCGAGACGGGTCCGCCGCAGCAGGTTGGCGGCCGAGATGACCGCGTTCATCGGCGTGCGAATCTCGTGGCTGACCACCGCCAGGAAGTCGGACTTGGCGGCGCTGGCGATCTCGGCCTTGTGGCGGGCGCGCTGTTCGGCGTCCCGGGCCGACTGCAGGGCGGTCGTCGTCATCGAGCTCTGGCGCACGGCGACGACGAGGTGGCTCATGTAGAGCACGCAGCCGATGGCGATCAGCAGTTCGTGCCAGCTGCCGGTGGCGACTGCGCCGAAGATGGGCAGGCCCAGGAAATAGGTGGCGTGGGAGGCGACAGCCGAGATCAGGATCGGCCGGGCGTGATGCATATGAAGGCTGACGTGCAGGAGGCCGCCGGCGCACTGGACCATGGCGAAGATTCGCCCGACCTCTCCGCCCTGGAACCAGAGGTAGGCGGTGATCCCGGCGTAGACGGCGACGCTGAGTATGGTGGTCGCACAAGACAGGGCCATATAGGCGCGGTCAGGGCTCCAGTCGGGATGGCGGCGGAAGCGACGGAAGACCAGCCAGTCCAGCGCCTGCGTCCCCAGAACGGCGGCGAACCAGACCAGGGGCCAGATCGTCGGCGTGACCACCCAGGCCGTAGCTCCGATGAAGGCCGCGAGCGCCAGGCGTGTCTTCAGTTCTCGGTTTCGCACCTGCGAAACCATGGCGTAGGGCGTCGCCGTCATTGAAGGTCCTCCAGTTCGCCACCTTCGCGCGAATTGGAAAAGGATTGGTTGCCGTGCGTGATGACCGGACGCACGATCTTGGCTATGGAACGGTCGATATCGCCGCGCGTTGAAAACGCCGATCCGGGGAGCTGCCAGATGAAACGCCTTTTCGCCCTTGCCGCCATCGCCAGCGCGGTCGCGCTGACCGCCTGCGACGACCCACGTCCGGCCGAGCCCGAGGTGCTGGACATGCCGATGGAGGAACCCGTCGCCCCCGCCGTCGAGGAGGTCCAGGCTCCCGTGGCGGCGCCGAGCGCCACCGACACGCCGCCGGACAACAGCGCCGCCCCGAGCGAAAAGCGCACCTCCGAAGAATCGGTCCGGCCGGACAGCGAGACCCTTTTCTACTGACGTGACCAGCAGGGCGGCGCCCCATTTGCGCCGCCGGCGGATGCGACCCCGCCCTCCGCCCGCCAACCGTAGGGCGCACGCCCGCCGACGAAGGTTCGAGTTTGACGCCGAGGCCCGCCCTGTTTCTTACCAGCGTGGCGGGGTTCGCGCTTCTGGCTTCCACGGCCGTCGCCGACCCGCGCGCCGTGGTGCGCGGGGAGATGGATGCCGGCCTGAGGGCCCAACTGGAGCGGGCCATCGGCGAGGTCGACGGCCCGCCCTCGAACCGGTTTGAGGCCCGGCGACGGGCGCGCGGCGCGCTCGAGGCGGCCGAGGCCCTGTTGAGATCCGAGGGCTACTACCAGCCGGTGCTGGAGGACGTGGTCGAGGGCGAGCAGACGCCCGTCGCCATCATCGAGGTGACGCCGGGGCCGCGCTTCGCCCTGACCGAGCCGATCGTCAACTGGGTCGAGCCGCCCCCCGCCCCGGCCCTGCAGGACGAGGTTCGCAGCGACATCGGCCTCAAGGCCGGCGATCCGGGCCGCGCTGTCGACGTCATCTCCGGAGAAGGGCGGCTGGTCTCCGGACTGGCGCGGCGCGGGCACGCCGACGCCCGGGCCGATCCCCGCCGGGTCGTGGTCGACCACGCCACCCTGACGGTCCATCCGACCTACAATATCGTCGCCGGTCCGCTGGTGCGTCTAGACGGCGTGCGGCTGGAAACGCGCGGGCCGACCAGGCCCGGCTGGGTCGCGGGTCTTGCGCCATGGTCGGAGGGCGAGATCTACGACCCCGACGATGTCGCCGAACTGGAGCGCCGGCTGCTGGAGACCGGGGTCTACGACGGCGTCGGCGTGGCCCTGGCGCCGCCGGATCAGAACAACGCCGACGGCAACCGCCCGGTCGTCGTGACCCTGACCGACCGGCCGCGGTGGATTCAGGAAGCGGGCATTACCGTCTCGACCTCCCGGGCGACGGTGACCGCCGGGCGGGCGACATCGGCGACGGGGGGATCGGCCATCGAGGGCTTGTGGACCTACCACAACCGCTTCGGGCGCGCCGACACCCTCGAGTTCCAGGCCCGGCTGGCCGACGTGGACAGCCGCCTGGGCGTGGACCTGAAACTGCCACACTGGCGGCGGCCCGGCCAGACGCTGACCATGGGCGCGGCCCTCGTCAACGAGGACACCGACGCCTATCGCCGTCTCGCCGCGGTCCTGTACGCCGATGCGCGCCAGCGGCTGGGCAAGTCGTCGTGGTACAGCTACGGCCTCGGCCTCGACGTGGGCCAGTATGACGAGAGCCGCTTCGATCCGGTCACCCAGCTGCCGCTCGACATCACTCGCAACCTGGCCCTGCTGACGCTGAGGGGCGGGGCGTACATGGATCGCTCGGACGATCCGCTCGATCCCCGGAGCGGCTACCGGCTGCTCGCCAACGTCCAGCCGACCGCCGTGACCGGCGACGATTCCCTGTTCTTCCTGCGGGCCGACGCCCAGGCGACCGCCTATCTGCCCCTGCAGGACGGCGGCAAGACGGTGCTGGCCGGACGGGTTCGGCTGGGCTCCATCGTGGGCGGCGAGGAACTGACCATCCCATCGGACCGGCTGTTCTACTCGGGCGGCGGCGGCTCGGTGCGCGGGTTCGAGTATCAGGGTGTGGGCCCCCGCCTGCCCGACGGTACGCCGCGCGGCGGGCTCTCGCTGTTCGAGACCTCTATCGAACTGCGCCGCGACATCGGGCGGAGCTTCGGCGCGGTCGCCTTCATCGACGCCGGCGCCGTCGGCTTCCAGGAGACGCCGGACTTCGACAACCTGCGCTACGCGGCGGGGGTGGGCGTGCGCTACAAGCTGCCGTTCGGGCCGATCCGGGCCGACATCGCCTTCCCGCTCGACAAGCGCGAGGGCGACGCCGACTTCCAGATCTATGTCAGCATCGGACAGGCGTTTTGACCGACGCCCCGCCCCCTTCGGAAGAGCCTGAAACGCCTGCGGTGAAGGCGCGGAAGAAGCGCACGCGGCTGCAGGCCCTCGCCTTCTTCGGCGGCATGGGCGTGGGGATTCTGGCGGTCCTGCTGCTGGTGACCGCCGTCGGCGGGCGGATGTACCTGCTGTCCGATTCCGGGCGCGCGCTGGTGACCAGCTTCGTGGCCGGCAAGAAGCTGGGGCGCTACGGCCGCATCAATGTCGAGGGCGTGCGGGGCGATCTGTTCGACGACTTCACCATCGACCGGGTGACGGTGACCGACGCCGACGGAGTCTGGCTGGAGGCCCGCAAGGTGCGGGTCGACTGGAACTGGTGGCCGCTGATCACCCGCCGGTTCCACGCCACCGACGTCGAGGCTGAGATCGTCCGCCTGATCCGGCGGCCGCTGGTGGAGCCATCGACCGAACCGCCCGGACCGCAGCCGCTGTCGATCGATATTGACCGGTTCGCCGCCGACGTCGAACTGCTGGAGGGCTTCAGCAAGGAATACGGCCGCTGGAAGCTGGCCGGCGAAGCCCTGGTTCCGCGCCAGGGCCTGAAGCAGGTGACGGTCAACGCCGACAGCAACAGCCGGCCCGGCGACTTCCTGCGCCTGACCGCGGGCATAAGCGACGACATCGCCGACGTCCGCCTGAACCTGCGGGCCCAGGAGGCGCGCGGCGGTCCGATCGCCGGAGCGCTCGGCTATTCCCCGGATGAACCGTTCCTGGCCACGGCGGTGGTCAACGGCGAGGTGGTCGACGCTGTCGTGCGGACCGGCGACTTCACGCCCCTGATCGTCAAGGGCCGGTATGGACCCGACCAGGCCCGGATATCCGGCTATGTCGATTTCTCGGGGTCGGACCTGCTCGATCCGTTCGTCCGCCGCGTCGGCCGCACGGCGCGGTTCGCCCTCGCCATGGTCCCCGACCGCGACGACGACGGCCTGCAGGGCGTCGGCTGGCGACTGATCTCGGACAATCTGAACTCCAGCGCCAGCGGTCTGGTCCGGGTCGGCGACCGCAGCGTCCCCCGGGGCGTGCGCATCAATGTCTCGACGCCCTCGCTGACCCGGCTGGTGGGGCGGCCGCTGGGAAACGCCGCGGCGTGGTCGGCGATGTTTCGCGGCGGCGCCGCCGACTGGAGCCTGGACGGCTCGATCGACGTGCTCAGCCCTGACCTGTCCAGCTATCGGGCGCAGCGGATCCGCGGTCCGGTCAACATCCGGGCCCGCGCCGGGCGCTACGACGTCGAGGGGGATCTGCGCGCAACGGGCGGATCGACCGCCGGCATCGTCGGCGGCCTGCTCGGCCCCGGCCCGCGCGTACAGTTTGAGGCGGCGCGGCTCGCCGACGGCTCCTTCCTGCTGGAAAGGCTGGAAGCCACCGGTCAGGCCCTGAAGGTCTCGGGAACCGGCGGGCGCAACCTGTTGGGCGGCCTCGGCTTCCGGGGCCGGGCCGAGGTCACTGACGCGTCCCGCCTGCGCAGCGGGGCCGACGGCGCCTTCGGCGGGACGATCGCCGCCTCGATGGCGCGGGCGGGCGCGCCGTGGCGGGTCACCTTCGACGGACGCGGGCGCGGTTTCGCCTTGGGCGTGGGCGAACTGGACCGGTTGCTGGGCCCCACGCCGCGCCTGCAGCTGGTCGGGGGGCTGAACGACGGACGGGTGCAGATCGAATCGGCCCGGCTGAGCGGCGCCCATGGCAACGCGGCCGCACGCGGATTCGTCGAGGGCGATGGCCGTATGCGGCTGGCGATGAACTGGAACGCCCGCGGCCCCTTTGGCGTGGGCCCGGTCGAGATCGACGGGGCCATGACCGGAAGCGGAACCGTCGGCGGCACCCTGGCGCGGCCGACCGCCGACCTGAAGGCCGCCTTTGACCGCGTCAGCGCCGGCGCGCTGATCCTCACCGACGCGACCATGGACCTCAGCTTCCGGCGCGGCGCGGACGCCTCGGACGGGCGGATCTCTGTCGTCGCCGGCTCCAACTACGGCCCGGCCCGGGGCAGCGGGAATTTCTATCTCGGCGGCGAGCGCATTCGCCTGACGGATGTCGACCTCGACGCCGGCGGGGTGACGGCGCGCGGTGCGATCGCCCTGTCCAACCGCTTCCCGTCGAGCGCCGACCTGACGTTTACTGCGCGTCCCGGAGCCTTCCTCGCCTCGGGCACGGCCGACGGCCGTATCCGGCTGACCGAAGGAGCCGGCGAGGAGACGGCCATACTCGACGTCACGGGCCGCAACGTCCGCCTGACCGGTTCGAGCTGGATCATCCGGACGCTCGATCTGAACGGGCGGGGCACCCTCGACCGGCTGCCCTTCACCCTGAAGACCGATATCGGCGGCCGGACCCCGGTCAGCTTCTACGGGACCGGTGTCTATTCACGCCAGCCGACCGCCCAGACCATCGTCCTGGAAGGCTCCGGCAGGGTGCGCGAGATCGCCTTCGCCACGCGCAATCCGGCCGTGGTGGCCCTGTCCGGCGACGGCCGCGTCGTCCGCGTCGACCTCGGCGTCGGCGGCGGCGTGCTGACCGGCGAGCTGCGCCAGGATTCCCGCGCCGCCATCATCGAGGCCAACCTGACCAGCGTGCAGCTGGGCTCGCTCGCACCGGACCTGCGCGGACGGGCGACGGGCCGGCTGTCGCTGCGGGGCTCGGGCGCCGACCTCTCGGGCTCGGCCAATGTGACGCTCGAGGATGTCCGCAGCATCGACGCGCCGACCGACCTGGCCATCGACGGCACACTGAACGCCGTCCTGCTCGACAACACCCTGCGGGTCCAGGCCCAGGTCGCCGACGAGGGCGCCGTGCGCGCCAACGCCGACATCACCCTGCCGGTCGAGGCTTCGGCCGCGCCGCTGCGGCTGGCCGTGGTCCGCACCCGGCCGATGTCCGGCGAGATCGACATCCAGGGCCAGGTGCAGCCGGTCTGGGACCTGTTCCTGGGCGGCGACCGTTCGCTGTCGGGCCAGATCAACGCCCACGCCACCCTGGCCGGCTCGATCGCCGCGCCGCGCGTCAACGGTCGGATGGACCTGCGCGAGGGCGGCTTCCGCGACAACGCCACCGGCCTGCAGTTGCGCGACGTGACGCTGGCCAGCCGATTCGACGACACAACGGCCCTGATCGAGACCTTCTCGGCCACGGATGGGTCCGGCGGAACGGTGACCGGCGACGGTCGCATAGGCCTGCGCCAAGGGTCGGGATCCACCGTCGAACTGGCGCTGACCCGGTTCCGTATCATCGACAATGACATCGCCGAGGCGCGCGCCTCCGGACCGCTCAGCGTCGTCCGGGCCGAAGACGGCAAGATTCAGCTGACCGGCCGGATCGACATCGACGACGCCCGCATCCAGGCCAATCCGCCCGGCTCGACCGGCATCGTCCACATGGACGTGGTCGAGATCAACAAACCCGGCGGCGACATCCCCGAGGAGGAGCAGAACCGCCCGCGTGGCCTGCAGATCGGCGTCGACATCGCCATCCGCTCACCCGGCGGCGACGTGCGGGTGGTCGGGCGCGGCCTGAACGTGGAGATGAGCGTCAACGCCCGCGTGACCGGCACGATCAACCAGCCGATCCTGAGCGGCACTGCCCGCGTGGTGCGCGGCGATTACGAGTTCGCCGGCAAGCGGTTCGTGTTCGACGAGCGGGGCACCGTCACCCTGTCGACCCGGCCGGACCAGATCCGGTTGAACCTGACAGCCACGCGGGAGGACCCGGCCCTGACCGCCACCATCCGGGCCACCGGAACGGCGGCGCGGCCCGAGATCACCCTGACCTCGTCCCCCGCCCTGCCCCAGGACGAAATCCTGTCACAGGTGCTGTTCGGGCGCTCGGCGTCCCAGCTGTCGGCCTTCGAGGCGGCGCAGCTGGCCGCCAGCGTCGGCGCCCTGGCCGGAGGCGGCGGCTTCGACGTGATCGGCAATCTGCGCGAACTGGCCGGGCTGGACCGTCTCTCGTTCGGGGGCGAGGCCTCCAGCCTGACCGTGGCCGGCGGTCGCTATCTGACCGACGACATCTATCTGGAGATTATCGGCGGCGGCGAGAACGGCGCCGCGGTCAATGTCGAATGGCAGGTGCGCCGCAACCTGACCGTCAGTTCGAAATTCGGCGGACAGGGCGACGCCAGCCTGTCGATCCGCTGGCGCCGCCAGTCCCGCCAGCCGGGCACCGGTCGCGAGGACCGGCGCCCGAACCGCAGGGCTCAGTAGGCCTCGGCTTCGCGGAACTTCTTCAGTGCGTTGGCGCCGCGGATGCCCGCGACATGAAGGATCGCGGCGACAAGCATCGTCACGAGGGTGAAGACTGTCAGCCACATCGGCTGCCCTCCGCCGAACGCCGGCGCCACCAGGGCGAGGATAGCCCCGCCGAGCGCCCAGACGACCAGCACCAGGAACAGGACCGGAAGCACGCCGTTCGGCTTGCGCCACTGGACCGCCGCCAGGATGAGCTGGAGCACCACGAACGCGCCGGTGAGATAGAGCCCCATCTGGGCCTGCTGCGCGAGTTGGGCGGGATCCGGGGTCTGACCGGTCAGGTCCCCAATGACTCGCGCCGCGGCTTCGCTTGCCGCCGGCGTCGAGGCATACCACCCCCCCACCGCCTGGTTGATCGCGCCGATGACCATGCCGATGGCGCTGACCTTGGCGGCGGCCAAGGCGGCGTCCTCTGTCGTCAGCGGTGCGGTTGGGTTCATCGCCCCCATAATGTCGGTCATGCCGGTTCCTCCCTGTTTGGCCGGGCCACCCTATAAGGCGCGAGCGGCGGTGCAACGCACATTCCGCCGCCGCCTTCACCTTTGCAGTCGAGGCCGCTAGGGTCCGGCCGCATGCGGATTCTTCCCCACGATCAGACCGTGCTCGACCACGTCGCGGCGCGTGAGCCAGCGATCGTCGAGCGGGCGATCGGCTGGTCCAATGTCAACTCCGGCAGTCGCAACGCCGCCGGGCTGGCGCGCATGCTCGACCTGCTGGAGGCCGAGGCCCGGCGCTTCGGCGGCGAGATCGCCCGCCTGCCCACGCGCGCCTCGTCCAGCGTCGACGACGACGGCGCGGTGCGAAGCGAGGCCCACGCCGACGCCCTGAGGATCAGCATGCGGCCGGACGCGCCGGTGCAGGTGATCCTGACCGGCCACTACGACACCGTCTTCCCCGCCGGCAGCGCCTTTCAGACGGTCGTCACGCGCGCCGACGGCGCCCTGAACGGCCCCGGCATCGCCGACATGAAGGGCGGCGTCAGCGTCATGCTGGCCGCCCTCGAAGCGTTCGAGACTCATCCGGACAAGGCACGCGTCGGCTGGACCGTGCTGCTGTCCCCGGACGAAGAGATCGGCTCGCCCGCCTCGGCTCCGTTGCTGGCGGAGCTGGGCGCGCGGGGCCATGTCGGCATGACCTATGAACCGGCCATGCCCGACGGCTCGCTGGCCGGGGCGCGAAAGGGCAGCGGCAACTACCACCTGATCGTCACCGGCAAGGCGGCTCACGCCGGCCGCGCCTTCGACGAAGGCGCCAACGCCGTGGCGGGGGCCGCCATCCTCGCCGCCCGCCTCCATGCCCTCAATGGCCGGCGCGAGGGCGTCACGGTCAATGTGGCGAAGATCGCCGGCGGCGGTCCGCTGAACGTGGTCGCCGACAACGCCGTGGTCCGCTTCAACGTCCGGGTCCCCGACAGGGCCGCGTCCGACTGGATCGAGGCGGCGGTGCGCGAGATCGCCGCCGACATCCCCTTCCCCGGCCTGACCCTGGACCTCCATGGCGGCATGACCCGCGCGCCCAAGCCGATGGACGCCAGCCAGACGGCCCTGTTCGAGGCGGTGCGGGACGCCGGCGCCCTGCTGGGCCAGACGCTGGCCTGGAAGCCTTCCGGCGGGGTGTGCGAGGGCAACAACCTGCACGCCGCCGGCCTGCCCAACATCGACACCCTCGGCGTCCTCGGCGGCGACATCCATTCGGATCAGGAGTTCGCCTGGCCCGCGAGCTTCGTCGAGCGGGCCCAGCTCAGCGCCCTGATCCTGTGCAAGATCGCGTCGGGCGAGATCGACGCCCTGAAACTGAAGTCCCTGCGTCTGGAGACGATGTAACCCCATGCTCGTCGTCCGACCCGCCGGCCCCGCCGACCTCGATCATCTGCTGGAACTGGCCATCCTCAGCGGCCCTGGCTTCACCAGCCTGCCCGAGGACGCCGACCAGTTGGCCGAGCGGCTTGAGCTCGGCCGCGACAGCTTCTCCGGCAAGCTGGCGCCGGAGGAGTGCTGGTACACGCTGATGCTCGAGGAATCCGACACCGGCGACGTCGACGGCGTCGGTTCGGTCAAGGCCGCGGTGGGGTTGAAGCGGCCGTTCTTCTCATTCCGGCTGGTCAACAACACCCAGTCGTCGCCGTTCCTGGGCGTCAAGCTGGATCACCAGACCCTGGTGCTGGTCAACGAGTGCACCGGCTGGACCGAGGTCGGGTCGCTGTTCCTCAAGGCCGACCGGCGCAAGGGCGGCGCCGGCCGTTTGCTCAGCCAGTCGCGTTACATGCTGATCGGGGCCCAGCCCGACCTGTTCGCCGACAACGTGCTGGCGGAACTGCGCGGGGTGTTCACGCCGGACGGCGCCTGCCCGTTCTGGGATCACGTGGCGCATAAATTCTTCCCGATGGAGTTCGACGACGCCGACCGGATGACCGGCTCGACCGACAAGCAGTTCATCCTCGACCTGTCGCCGCGCCATCCGATCTATGTCGAACTGCTGCCCGAAGCCGCCCGGGCGGTGATCGGCAAGGTCCACCCGCAGGGCGTGCCCGCCATGGCCCTGCTGGAGAGCGAGGGCTTCCGGGCCAACGGCCTGGTCGACATCTTCGACGCCGGGCCGACCGTCTCCTGCGGCCGCGACAACATCCGCACGGTCCGCGACGCGCGCCGCCTGAGCGCGCGGATCGCCGAAGAGGCGGAGGCCGAGCTGCCGGCGCTGATCTCCACCGACAGCGTGGCCGCCTTTCGCGCTGTCCGTCAGAAGGCCGTCGTCGAAGGCGAGACGGTCACCCTCAACCGCGAGACCGCCGATGCGCTCAAGGTGCGCTCAGGTGACACCGTGCGGGTAAAGACTTGAAGGCCTATCTGGACCCCATGAGCACCCTCCAATCCATCGATCCCGCCACCGGCGAAACCGTCTGGCAAGGCGCCGTCGCCACGCCCGCCGAGGTCCAGGCCGCCGTCGACCGCGCCCGCGCCGCCTTCCCCGACTGGGCCGACCGTCCGCGTCAGGACCGTATCGACGCGGTGAAGCGCTACCAGGCCGTGCTGAAGGACCGCGCGCCCCAGATCGCCGAGGCCATCAGCCGCGAGACCGGCAAGGCGCTGTGGGAGACCTCGACCGAGGTGGCCGCCATGCAGGGCAAGGTCGACATCTCGATCCGCGCCTATGACGAGCGCACGGGCGAGCGCACCGCCGACACCGCCTTCGGCCACGCCACCCTGCGCCATCGCCCGCATGGCGTCGCGGCGGTGCTGGGCCCGTTCAACTTCCCGGGCCACCTGCCCAACGGCCACATTGTTCCGGCCCTGCTGGCGGGGGACACCGTCGTGTTCAAGCCGTCGGAAGAGACGCCCCTGACCGGCCAGCTCATGGCCGAGGCCTTCGCGGCCGCCGACCTGCCGTCGGGCGTGGTCAGTGTGGTGCAGGGCGGGCGCGACACGGGCGCGGCCCTGCTGGACAGCGGCATCGACGCCCTGATGTTCACCGGCTCCGGCGCGGCCGGGGCGCATTTCCGGCGCAAGTTCGCCGACGATCCGCATGTCATCCTGGCGCTCGAGTTGGGCGGCAACAATCCGCTGGTTGTCTGGGACGCCGCCGACGCCGAGGCCGTGGCGGGGATCGCGGTCCAGTCCGCCTTCATCACCACGGGACAGCGCTGCTCGTGCGCCCGCCGCCTGATCGTGCCCGAAGGGCCGCAGGGCGACGCCATCATCGAAGCTGTCGCCGCCCTCAGCGACCGCCTGATCTTCGCACCCTGGAACAGCACGCCCGAACCCTACGCCGGACCGCTGATCTCGCAGAAGGCGGCCGAGGCCGCGCTGAAGGCGCTGCAGGAGCGGATCGACGCCGGCGCCCGGGTGGTCCGCGCCTCGGGACCGGTCGGCAACCTGCCCGGCGCTTTCGCCAAGCCGGCGATCATCGACGTCACCGGCGTGGCCGTGCCCGACGAGGAGATGTTCGCTCCCTTCCTGTCGGTGACCCGGGTCGCGTCCTTCGACGCCGCCATCGCCGAGGCCAACGCCACCCGCTACGGGCTGTCCGCCGGTCTGGTCAGCGACGATCCGGCCAACTGGCAGCGCTTCATCCGCCGCATCCGCGCCGGGGTCGTGAACTTCAACCGCCCCACCACCGGCGCCGCCGGCGACATGCCCTTCGGCGGCCTCGGCGCGTCCGGCAACCACCGGCCCAGCGCCTACTACGCCGCCGACTACTGCGCCTATCCGGTGGCGAGTTTCGAGGCGGAGGCGGTGAAGAACATCGAAAGCGAGATCAAAGGCTTGCGGGCATGAATTCGCCTGCCGTCGAAGCCAACGCCGACGGCCTGATCGGCCCCACCCACTCCTATGCGGGCCTGTCGCCGGGCAATCTGGCGTCCAGCCTCAACGCCGGCGAGGCGTCGAACCCGCGCGCGGCGGTGCTGCAAGGGCTCGACAAGATGAAACGGCTGGCCGACCTCGGCCTGCCCCAGTTCGTGCTGCCGCCGCACGAGCGACCGAACATCCCCTTCCTGCGCTCGCTGGGGTTCACCGGCTCCGACGCCGCCGTGCTGGAGCAGGCGTGGAAGGACGCCCCCTCCTTCGCCGCCGCCGCCTGCTCGGCCTCGCCGATGTGGGCCGCCAACGCCGCGACGGTGACGCCGAGCGCCGACGCCGCCGACGGCCGGGTGCATTTCACCCCCGCCAACCTGGTCACCAACCTGCACCGCTCGCTGGAGCACGCCCAGACGAAACGGGCGCTCGACGCCCTGTTCCCCGACCCGGCCCGGTTCGCTGTCCATGACGCCCTGCCGTCGGTCGCCCATCTCGCCGACGAGGGCGCCGCCAACCACGTCCGCCTGTGCGCCGACCACGGCGAGCCGGGCGTCAACCTGCTGGTCTGGGGCCGCGAGGCCTGGGAGCACTGGCAAGGCCAGTACCCCGCCCGCCAGACCCGCGAGGCTTCCGAAGCTCTCGCCCGCCGTCACGGCGCCTCGGGCGTGGTGCTGGCCCGCCAGTCCGCCGCCGCCATCGCCGGCGGGACCTTCCACAACGACGTGGTCTGCGTCGGGGCGCTGGAGACCCTGTTCTTCCACGAGCTGGCCTTCGAACACACGGCCCGGACCCTCGAGGCGATCCGCCGCGCCGCCAACGGCCGCTTCGAGCCGATCTTCATCGAGGTCTCCTCCGCCGACCTCCCCCTCGCCGACGCCATCTCCAGCTATCTGTTCAACTCGATGCTGGTGCGGATTCCGGGCGAGGACCGCCTGACCCTGATCTGCCCGACCGAGACCCGCGACAACCGCCGCAGCCACGCCGTCGCCGAAGGGCTCGCCGCCTCGAACGGCCCGATCGGGCGGGTCGAATACGTCGACGTGCGCCAGTCGATGCGCAACGGCGGCGGCCCGGCCTGCCTGCGCCTGCGCGTGGCGCTGACCGAGGCGGAACTGGCCGCGACCAACCCGGCCATGCGGATGACCGATGAGCTCCACGCCCGCCTGTCGATCTGGGCCGCCAACTGGTACCGGGACACACTCAGCCCCGCCGATCTGGCCGATCCCGCCCTGCTGGATGAGAGCCGGGGTGCGCTGGACGAACTGACCGACATCCTCGAACTCGGCGGCGGCTTCTACCCGTTCCAACGGGAGCCGGCGTGACCAACGGCTGGCTCGCCGCGGGCGGCGCGCTCAGCGCCGCGGCGGCGATCGCGCATCTGGCCGTCATCGTAGGAGGTCCGCGCTGGTACGACGTCTTCGGCGCCGGGCCGCGGATGGTGCGGCTGGCGGAGCAGGGCTCGCCGACGGCTGCCCTGATCACCGTCGGCATCGCCGCCGTGCTGGCGACCTGGGCGGCATACGCCTTTTCCGGAGCGGGGCTGTTCCCGCGCCTGCCGTTGCTGAAGCTCGGTCTCGCCGCGATCAGCGCCATCTATCTGTTGCGGGCTGTCGGTTACATTCCGGCGCTGTTCGTCGCCGGTGCGCCGGTCGGGACCTTCGCATGGGTCAGTTCGGCCATCGTCCTGCTCTATGCCGTCGTGCACGTCATCGGTACGCTCCAGCTATGGCGCAGCTGACCCACCACATCGCCACCGAGGCCGACATTCCGGCCCTGGTCGCCCTGATGGACCGCGCCATCAGCGGCCCGTTGGCCGACTTCCTGACCCCGGACCAGATCGCCGCCAGCCGCAAGCTGATGGGTCTCGACAGCCAGATCATCGCCGACCGGACCTATTTCATCGTCGAAAGCGACGGCGTCCTCGCCGGCTGCGGCGGCTGGAGCCGGCGCATCACCACCTACGGCGGCGACCACACGCCCGGTCGCGTCCCCGCGCCGCTGACGCCCGGCGTCGACGCGGCCCGCATCCGCGCCATGTACACCGCCCCCGAGTTCCTGCGGCAGGGCGTCGGCCGGCTGATCCTCGGCCTGTGCGAGGACGCCGCCCGCGCCGCCGGCTACGACCGCGCCGAGCTGGTCGCCACCCTCGGCGGCGAGCCCCTGTACCGCGCCGCCGGCTATCGGGAGATCGAGCGGTTCGAGGATGATCGCGGCGGCGCGCCGGTGCCGCTGGTCCGGATGGGCAAGCGGCTGATCGCCGCCTGAGCGATCAGCCCTTCAGCCGGTCCAGGGCCCGCGGATAGCGGCGCGATACGGGGGCCTCGATCGAACCCAGCTCGACCGTCCAGTCGCCGGAGCCGTCGGGTCGCAGGCCGGTGACCGCCCCGGCGTTGACCAGCCACGACCGATGCGCGCGCACGAAGCCGAAGCGCTCCAGTTCCACCTCGACGGCGGCCAGCGTCGCCCGCATCAGGGGTCGGCGGCCGTCGGCGAGCCAGAACTCCACGTAGTTGCCCGCCGAGGACACCGCCACGATCTCGGCCAGCGGCGTCCGGATGATCCGGGCCCCGTCCCGGATGTCGAAGCTGACCGGACGCACCGGCTCGTCCCGGCGGCGACGCAGATAGCCGATCAGCCAGAAGGTGGCGACGAAGGCGCCGTAGCTGATGAAATCCTTGCGCAGTTCATAGATGAAGCGGTCGCCGAACTCGTAAGGGCCCGCGTCCATCGCCGCGTAGACGAGGCTTCTGAGCAGCACGAAGCCCGCCACGTGGAGCGCCGAAAAGGCCACCAGCGCCGCCAGATGGACGGCCGCGAACCGGAGCTTGGGCCGCCATCCCTCTCCGACGGCTTCGTCCGGCGGCGCCGCCCCTGTCGCCAGCCACGGAATCCACAGCGACAGCAGGATCGAGATCGCGCTGGTGGCTTCCCAGGTCCAGGGCTCCCAGCGATCCACCTGCGGCAGGTCGCTCAGGTTGGTCAGGGAATTGACCACCAGCACGACCGCTGTGATGGGCACGATGACCAGCCAGGCCGTCCTCAGGTCGCGCAGGTTCGCCCGCAGGCGGAACGCCCGCCACACGCCGGGACCGCCGCTCGCCCCCCGATCCGCGCCGCTCGTCACGATCGTGGCGCGGTCGTCCCCGCCAGCGTCCCGCCGAGCCCCCGCCGATTGCGGTCGGGCCGGCCGCGCCGGCAGCGTGGAGCCGTCCTCATCCGTCATGGAGCCCCCACGTGTCCGCCATCGCCTCGCCCGCCCTGCCCGGCCGCCGCCACGATCTCGACTGGATCCGCGTCGGCGCCTTCATGCTGCTGATTCTGTATCACGTCGGCATGTTCTACGTGCCGTGGGACTGGCACGTGAAGAGCACGCACGAGATCGCCGCGCTGGAGCCGGTGATGATGCTGACCAATCCCTGGCGGCTGACCCTGCTGTTCCTCGTCTCCGGCTGCGCCACCCGCTTTCTGGCGGACAGTCTCTCGGCGCGGGGCCGGGGCGGCTGGGCGCTGGCGGGCTCGCGCACCCTGCGCCTGCTGCCGCCCATCCTGTTCGCCATGTTCGTGTTGGTCCCGCCGCAGAGCTACTACGAAATCTATGAAGCCCTGCGCGGCCTCGGCGTCGCCGATCCGGCGCACAGCCCCGTGTTGGGCGACTTCTGGGTGCGCTACGCCACGGCGTCCGGCGACTGGTGCGGCGACACGGGCTGCCTGATCACCCCGACCTACAACCACCTGTGGTTCGTGGTCTATCTGCTGATCTACAGCCTCGTGCTGACCGCGCTTCTGGCCGTTCCCGGTGTCCGCCGCGGCCTGCAGGCCGTCGCTGACCGCGCCTTCCGCGGCTGGGGCCTGGTGGTCTGGCCGCTGGCGTGGCTGCTGCTCATCCGCTGGACGCTGGCCCCGATCTTCGAAATCAACCACGCCCTGATCGCCGACTGGTACAATCACGCCCTCAGCTTCTCGGCCTTCCTGTTCGGCTTCCTGACCGCGCGGTCGGAGACGGTGCGGCAAGGGCTCATCCGGCTGCGCTGGCCGGCGCTGACGGCGGCGATGCTGGCGTGGGCGGGCTGGGCGACCTACGCTTGGATCTATCGCGCGGAAGACGCCCTGCCCGCCGAAGCCCTGAGGATGGCCATGCGGGCCGTCTATGCGCTGGATCAGTGGGCCTTCATCGTCGCCATCCTCGGCTTCGGCGCTCGCTGGCTGAACCACGGCGGACCGGTGCTGCGGTATCTGTCGGTCGGCGTTTTCCCGTTCTACATCGCCCACCAGACCGTGACCGTGGTGGTCGGCCACCATCTGGCGAAGCTGGGCCTGCCGGTCGCGGTCGAGGCCGGCGTGTTGATCGCCGCCACCGCCCTCGGCTGCCTCGTCACCTATGAAGTGGCGCGCCGCATCGGCTGGCTGGGCCTGTTGCTGGGCGTGAAGCCGGAGACGCGATCGGCGGCCGCCGGCGTTCAGGCCGCGAACCGGCCGCCCCTCGCCGCATAGGCCTGGGTGCCGCGGGTGAAGACCCGGTCGGTCGGCAGGATGGCGTCGATGGCGATGTCGTCGGCGCCCTTCAGCCGGTCGTAGATCGGGCCGAAATCCTGCAGCGTCTCGCGCTTGAGCTGGTCGATGCTGTCGATGACGAAATAGACCTGCTGGAAGTCGTCGATCCGGTACAGCGTCCGCATCACGCGTTCGAGGTCGAAGCCGAGCCGGTTCGGCGACGGATCCTCCAGCGCGAATACGCTTTCGGTCGCTGACGAGACGATGCCGGCCCCGTAGATGCGCAGGCCCTCCGCGTCCTGCATCAGGCCGAACTCGACGGTGTACCAGTACAGCCGGGCCAGGTTCTGCAGCATGCCCAGCGAGGCCGCGCGCTGCCCGCCCTTGCCGTAGGCCTCCATATAGGCGGCGAAGTCGGGGTCGGTCAGCATCGGCACATGGCCGAACACATCGTGGAAGATGTCGGGTTCCTGCAGATAGTCGAGCTGGTCCGGCTTGCGGATGAACTGGCCCGACGGAAAGCGCCGGTTGGCCAGGTGGTCGAAGAACACCTCGTCCGGCACCAGCCCGGGCACGCAGACCACCGTCCAGCCGGTCAGGGCCTGAAGCTTGGGGTTCATGATCTCGAAATCGGGAATGCCGCCGCTGCTCAGGTCCAGCGCCGTCAGGCCCTTGAGGAAGACATCGGCGGCCCGGCCCGGCAGGATCTTCATCTGGCGGGCGTAGAGGGTGTCCCAGGTGCGGTGCTCGACGTCGGTGTAGGCGGCCCAGTCCTGCGGGATCGTCCAGTCCGCCGCCGCGCCCTCGGGCGGGGCTTCGAAGACGTGTTCGAAATCGGACATGGACGCGCTCCTGCTGCGGACTCTGACGGTCCCTGCGGCCAATCTAGGCGCGGGGCGACGGACGCGCCAGCGTCAGTGGATGGCGTGGGCCTTGGGGGCGTGCCGACCGTTGGCGTCGACGGTGAACCAGCGCGCCTCGGCTTCGCGGGTCACGGCGGTCAGCTCCGGATCGTGCTCGAGCGCGTCCTCGGGCGCATAGGCGATGAAACCGCCTTCCGCGCCCAGCGCCAGCACCTGGTAGAAGGGCTGGTCGGGCGAGATCGCGCCCGTGTCGCCGGGCTTGCCGGCGAACACCGGGTCGACGTCGATCACCACGCCGCGGAAGGCGGCTTCGCGGTGGCGGACGATCTGGCCCAGCCCGAATTTGGCGACGGTTCTATCGGTCATGGCCGCAGACTGCGCCATCCAACCTGAGCGGCAGGGCCGCCGCCCCGTTCATTTTCGCGTCAGCTGTGCTTGGCGTGGGTGATCGAGCCGGTTTAGGTTGGGCGGGACGGGCGCCGCTTTGGACCGCCCACCGTGAAAGTTCGGCCATGCCGGAGACCGACGACGCCCCCGCGGGCGTCCAGCGGTCCCAGCGTTCCAGGTCCGGCGGACAGCGCGCCCGCGGCGGCGCCTCTGACGGATCCGGCGCATCAGGTCGGGAAACGCCCCTCTATGGGGCGCTCGATCTGGGGACCAACAACTGCCGCCTGCTGATCGCCCGACCGGCGCGGGACGGCTTTCGCGTCGTCGATTCCTTCAGCCGCATCGTCCGTCTCGGCGAAGGCCTGTCGCGCACCGGCCGGCTCGACGACGCGGCCATGGAGCGGGCCTACGAGGCGCTGGTCCTGTGCGGCGAACGGGTCGTCAAGAAGGGCGTGGAGTCGACGCGGCTGATGGCCGTGGCCACCCAGGCCTGCCGCCAGGCCGACAACGGCGCCGCCTTCATCGAACGGGTCCGCGAAGGCACCGGGCTGCGACTGCGCATCATCGACCCGATCGAGGAGGCGCGGTTGTCCGTCGAGGGCTGCCTGAACCTGTTCGACGACCGGTCCGAGGCCGTGCTGGTCGTCGATGTGGGCGGCGGATCGACCGAGCTCAGCTGGCTGAAGCGATCCGGCGGCGGTTTCGTGCTCGAGGGCTGGATGTCGGCTCCGATCGGCGTGGTCACCCTGGCCGAGCGCCACCCCGAACCCGCCGGCGAAGCGAACGGCGCGCTCGCCGGATGGTACGAAGCCATGGTCGCGGACATGGGCCAGGCCCTGGCGTCGGCGCCCGTCGATCCCGCCCTGCGCGAGCTGTTCACCGGCGGCCGGGCGCATCTGGTCGGCACGTCAGGGGCCATCACCAGCCTTGCCGGCATCCACCTCCGGCTGCGGCGCTACCAGCGCAACCTGGTCGACGGCCTGTGGATGACCCGGGGCGACTGCGAGCGCGCCGCCGAACGCCTGATGGCCCTGGGCCCGGACGGGCGCGCGGCGGAGTCCTGCATCGGCCCCGACCGCGCCGACCTGGTGCTGGCCGGGGCGGCGATCATGGAGGCGGTGCAGCGCGCCTGGCCGTCCGAGCGGGTCAGGGTCGCCGATCGCGGCCTGCGCGAGGGCCTGTTGCTGCAGAGGATGCGCGAGGACCGCCGCCCCAGACGCCGCCGCCGGCGGCGCTGATCAGCTTCCGCCGGTGACCTGCACGGGCAGGGTCACGTCACACACCGAGAAATCCGCGCCGCGGGCGGCCCGCGCCTCTTCGACAAGCGCCCGGTAACGCGGCGAGTCGGTCGCCAGCACCTGCGCGATGGGCCGTTCCGCCTCGGGTATGTCGGCCGCGACGCGCACCCGGGTCATGCGGTCAGGCTGGGTCTGGCTCATCATGCCGTTGTCGCCATCGCCGACCTGGAGCGACCGCACCACGTCCAGGCCCGACACGGTCATGCCCCAGATGGTGTAGCGCTTGTCCAGCGCCGGATAGGCCTGGCGCATGATGAAGAACTGGCTGTTGGCTGTGTCGTTGCCCTCGTCCCGGGCCATGCCGGCGACGCCCGGGCAGTAGAGGCCCCAGCCGTGCACCTTCCCGTCGCCGGTCTGGGCGAAGGCGGCGTCGGGCTGGGTCTGCACCGGCAGGGAGCGGAAGAAACCGACCCGCGCCCCCATGGGTTCGGCCGCCGCCGCGAACGGCATGGTCGCGTCGCGGCGGAAGGTGAACTCCGCGGTGAGGTCGGGATACGGGCTCTGGCCCTCGCCGTTGCCTAGCGGATCGCCGGTCTGGGCCATGAACCAGTCGATCACCCGGTGCCAAGGCACGTTGTCGTAGAAGCCGCGCCGGGCCAGCAGCTTGATCCGCTCGACATGGAGCGGCGCCACCTCGGGGGTCAGTTCCACAAGGACGCGGCCCTTTGTGGTGTCGATCACCAGCAGGTTCTCGGCCGGAACGGCGCGCCATTCCGTGGCGGCGATGGTGGTCTCCGGCGTCGGCGCGGGCGGCGGCGGCGGCGGACCGCCGGCGTCTTGGGCCGCGGCGGGCATGGCGAAGAAGGCGGCGGCCAGCGCGGCGGCGGCGGATATCGACTTCATGGTGTCCTCCCCAGAACAGATGACAGTGTAGATCAGCCGCCGACGACCTCGGCCGGCGGCTGGACGTCGCAAATATCAAAGGCCGCGCCCTGCTCGGTCCGGACCCGCGCCACCTCGGCCTGAACGCCGGCGCCGGTCATCACCCGCACCGTTGGCCGCTCGCCTTCCGGCAGGGCCGCCGCGGTCCGGGTCCGGGTCATCACGTCGGGATCGATCACCGCCCCGTTCTCGGCGCTCGAGCCGGGCTTGAGCGCGCGGACCACGTCCATGCCGGCCACGACCCGACCGAAGGGCGTGTAGTTTCCGTTCAGACTGTCCTTGGGCCCGGTCATCAGGAAGAATTGGCTGTTGGCGCTATCCGGCGAGCTGGCCCGGGCCATGCCGGCGACGCCGGGGCAGAACAGGCCCTGGGCGCCGGCCTTGAAGTCGGCCGTGACCATCATCTGGGCGTCGGGCTGGGTGATGACCGGCATGGAGCCGACCAGGCCCGTCTGGCCCTGCGGCGTCGTCGCCACCGCGGCGAAGCCGGCGTCGCGGCCCCGCCGGAACTGGAACTCGCCGGGCAGGTCGGGCAGTTCGCTGCCGCCCTGCCCCGTGCCCAGCGGATCACCGGTCTGGGCCATGAAATCCGTAATGACCCGGTGGAACTTCAGCCCGTCGTAGAAACCCTGATCGGCCAGGCCGCGGATGCGCGCCACCGCCTGTGGGGCCATGCGCGGTTCCAACTCGACCAGGATGCGCCCTTTGGCGGTGTCGATGACCAGCAGGTTCTCCGGCGCGACGGTGCGCCAGTGCGGAGAGGCGGCCGTCTGGGCGATGGCCGGAGCGGCGGCGAGCAGCGAAAGCGAAAGCGCGGCGGCGGTGACGATCTTCAAACCGTGACTATCCCTTGACCTTGGCCCGCACCGCGGCAGCGACGGCGGGGCTGACAAAACTGTCGATCGCGCCGTCCAGCCGGGCGATCTCCTTGACCAGCCGCGAGGCGATGGCCTGGTGGCGCGGGTCGGCCATCAGGAAGACCGTCTCGATGTCGGCATTGAGGCGCTGGTTCATCGCCGTCATCTGGAACTCGTACTCGAAGTCCGCGACGGCGCGCAGGCCGCGCACGATGATGTTCGCCTCGAGCGACTCCGCGAAATGCATCAGCAGGCTGTCGAACGCCCGGACCTCGACCTTGTCGCCGAGATGGGCGACCTCGGCGCGAAGCATGATCACCCGCTCGTCGGTCGTGAACAACGGGCCCTTGTCGTCGTTGCGCGCCACGCCGATGACCAGCCGGTCGACCAGCTTCACGGCGCGGCCGATGATGTCCATATGCCCGTTGGTGACGGGATCGAATGTGCCTGGGTACAGGCCGATGCGCATGCGTTCCTCCCCGCCTTTTGTCCCGTTTAGCAGGTGCGAAACGGGCGGCCTAGATCGGCTGCGGCGCGTTCGTCGCCCAGGCCGCCTCCAGCCGGTCCATGAGCACGGGATCGATGTCCAGCGACCGTCCGTCGATATTCCCGACGGGACAGGCCGGCGTCGCGCTGTTGCAGATGAAGGCCTGCCGGAAGCCGGCGAGCGCGTTTCTGTCTACGGCGCGGGTCTCATCCGCCAGGCCGACGCCATCGAGCCCTCGCCGGATCAGGGCCTGTCCGGTTCCGGCCAGCATCGGCGCCAAGGGCCAGATGACCCGGCCGTCCTCGACGAAGCCGATGTTCCAGATGCTGCCCTCCGAGATCACGCCGTCGGGCCCGACGAACAGGGCGTCGTCGGCCCCGGCCTCGGCCGCGGCCCGCCGCGCCCGCATCAGGCCGAAGGTCCCGACGTGCTTCAGGTGCGGCGCCTCGCGGGCGTAGGTCATGGTGTGCAGCCGCAACGGATCGCGCAGCGGCGCCGCCGGATTCGAGGCCACGACGAGGACGCTCGGCTCGCCCTGGGCGCCGGGCGTGCGCAGGGTCACGGCTTCGAGGAACAGTTGCACCCGAAGGCTGAAGCGCCCCGTCCGGCCCCCGAGCGCCGATCTCATGCGCTGGCGCAGCCGCAACTCCGGAACCGCGACGCCGAAAAGATCCAGCGCCTCATGCTTCAGCCGCTCCAGATGGAGATCGAGCCCGCGAACGGCGCCGTCCTCGACCTGCATCGATGTGAAGGCGCCGTAGTTCGACAGCAGCGCCGGGGCCAGCGTTTCGACACTGGCCGGCGAGCCGTCGATCTGGATCGTCAGACTCAGCCCTCGCCCCCGTCGCCCTCGGGCTCGCCGTCGACGCCTGCATCCTCGCCGTCAGGCCCGCCGCTATCCGGCAGCCGCTCGACCGAGACGACCTTCTCGCCCTCCGCGGTGCGGAAGATGGTCACGCCCTGGCTGGCGCGGCCGACGATGCGGACCTGGCTGACCGGGGTGCGGATCATCTGCCCGCCCGAGGTGACCAGCAGCAGGTCGTCGTCTTCCTCGACCGGGAAGGACGCCGCCAGGCGCGTGCCCGCGCGGCCGCCCAGGCCATGGGCCGTCAGCCCCTGCCCGCCCCGGCCGGTGCGCCGGTACTCGTAGGCCGACGAGCGCTTGCCGAAGCCGGTCTCGGTGATGGTCAGGATGAACTGTTCGGCGGCCCCCATCTCGGCGATCCGCTCGACCGACAGGGCGGCTTCGCCCACGGCCTCGTCGTCCGCCTCGGCCGGCGTGTCGTCCTCGTCGCCGGCGGCGCGCCGCATGGCGTTGGCGTGTTTGACATAGGCGGCCCGCTCTTCCGGCGCGGCGTCGAACCGGCCCAGCACGGCCATGGAGATGACCTCGTCGTCCTTCTGCAGGCGCACCCCGCGCACGCCGGTCGAATCCCGGCCCTTGAACACCCGCACGTCGTCGGCCTTGAAGCGGATGGCGCGGCCCAGGGCGGTCGTCAGCATGACGTCGTCCTCGGCGGTGCACAGGGCCACGCCGACCATGCGGTCGCCGTCTTCCAGCTTCATGGCGATCTTGCCGGCCCGGTTGACGGTGGCGAAGTCGCTCAGCTTGTTGCGCCGCACGTCGCCGGAACTGGTGGCGAACATGATGTCGTACTCAGCCCAGTCCGCCTCGTTTTCCGGCAGCGGCAGCACGTTCATGATCGTGTCGCCCGGCTCGATCGGCAGCAGGTTGACGAAGGCTTTGCCGCGCGAGGTCGGCCCGCCCAGCGGCAGGCGCCACGTCTTCAGCTTGTAGGCCTTGCCGTTGGTGGCGAAGAACAGCACCGGCGTGTGGGTCGAGGCCGAGAACACGCCGACGACGGCGTCGTCCTCCTTCATCGCCACGCCCGAGCGGCCCTTGCCGCCGCGATGCTGGGTCCGGTAGGCGTTCAGCGCCACGCGCTTGACGTAGCCGCCGACGGTGACGGTGACGACCATGTCCTCGCGCGGGATCAGGTCCTCGTCCTCCAGCTCGAAGTCGCCGTCGCCGATCTGGGTCCGCCGCGGCACGGCGAACTCCTCCTTCACCTTCAGCAGGTCCTCGCGGATCACCGCCAGGATGTTGGCGCGGTCGCTGAGCAGGGTCAGGTGCCCCTGGATGGTGTCGGCCAGCTCGCGCGCCTCGCCGAAGATGTCGTCGCGGCCGAGGCCGGTCAGGCGGCTCAGGGTCAGCGCCAGGATGGCGCGGGCCTGTTCGTCGGTCAGGTTCAGCTTGTCGCCGTCGACCAGCATCGAGCGCGGGTCGGCGATCAGCTCGATCAGGGCCATCATGTCGCCGACCGGCCAGGCCTTGGCCTGCAGCCGTTCGCGCGCCTCGGCCGGGTCGGCCGACGAGCGGATGATGTGGATCACCTCATCGATATTGGCCACGGCCACGGCCAGACCGACCAGCACGTGGCCGCGGTCGCGGGCCTTGGCCAGTTCGAACTTGATGCGCCGGACGACGACTTCCTCGCGGAAGTCGAGGAAGATCTGCAACAGATCGCGCAGACCCATCTGCTCGGGGCGGCCGTGGTTCAGGGCCAGCATGTTGACGCCGAAAGACGACTGCATGGAGGTGAAGCGCCACAGCTGGTTCAGCACCACGTCGCCCGAGGCGTCGCGCTTCAGCTCGATGACCATCCGCATGCCGTCGCGGTCGGACTCGTCGCGGACGTCGGAGATGCCCTCGATCCGCTTCTCGCGGACCATTTCGACGATCCGCTCGATCAGCGTCTGCTTGTTGATCTGGAACGGCAGTTCGGTGACCACGATGGCTTCGCGGTCCTTGCGGATCGTCTCGATCGTGGCCTTGCCGCGCACAATGACCGAGCCGCGGCCGTCGCGCAGGGCGTTGCGCGGCGCGCTGCGGCCCATGATCTCGCCGCCGGTCGGGAAGTCCGGGCCCGGAACGATGTCCAGCAGCGAATCGTCGCCGATGTTCGGATCGTCCAGCAGGGCCACGCAGGCGTCGATGATCTCGCCGAGATTATGCGGCGGGATGTTGGTGGCCATGCCGACGGCGATGCCCCCCGCGCCGTTGACCAGCAGGTTCGGGATCCGCGCCGGCAGGACGACGGGCTCCAGCTCCTTCTCGTCGTAGTTCGGCTGGAAATCGACGGTGTCCTTGTCGATGTCGGTCAGCAGGGCCGAGGCCGCCGGAGCCATCCTGGCCTCGGTGTATCGCATCGAGGCCGGCATATCGCCGTCGACCGAGCCGAAATTGCCCTGGCCGTCGACCAGCATCAGCCCCATCGAGAAGGGCTGGGCCATGCGCACGAGGGCCATGTAGACCGAGGCGTCGCCGTGCGGGTGGAAGCGGCCCAGCACGTCGCCGACGACGCGCGCGCATTTCGAATAGGCGCGGTCCGGCGTCATCTTCAGATCGTGCATCGAGTACAGGATGCGACGGTGAACCGGCTTCAGACCGTCGCGCGCGTCGGGCAGGGCGCGCGACACGATGACGCTCATGGCGTAATCGAGATACGAACGACGCAGCTCGTCTTCGATGGTTATGGTGGAGATGTCGCCGCCTGCGCCCGACGAAGGGGGCAGGGCGTTGTTGTAGCTGTCGTCGGTCAAGGAAATCGGGCTTTAAATGGCCGGAATCGGAACGTGATCCGCTAACGAGTTTTCTAGCATCCGGGGGCTGGGGTGGCAAAGCGAAGCCGCCGATCGACGTCCCCTCTACACAGGGATTTTGAACCATGCGCGCTCCCCGTCTCGCCGCCCTCGCCGCCCTGCCCCTCGCAGCCGCCCTCGGCGCCTGCGTCAGCGTCACCGCCAACGACTATTCCGACACGCCGGAGCGGGCGGCCGTCGGCGATTTCGGCGAGGCCACGCTGGTGAACGCCGCCGGGGCGAATGTCGGCCGGGCCATACTGACTCAGGGTCCGACCGGCCTGCTGATCCGCATCGAGGCGGATGGCCTGACCCCCGGCTGGCACGGCGCCCATATCCACGCCACCGGCGAGTGCGCCGCGCCGTTCACCTCGGCGGGCGGCCATATCAACCACGGCGACCCTAAGGCGCCGCACGGCCTGCTGAACGCCGGGGGGCCCGACGACGGCGACCTGCCCAACGTCTTCGCCGACGCCCAGGGGCGGGTCCGCGCCGAGGTCTTCACCACCGAGGCCCGAATCGCCCGCGAGGGCCCCGGCCAGTGGCTGTGGGACGCCGACGGCTCGGCGCTGGTGATTCACGCCGCCATGGACGACCACACCAGCCAGCCGATCGGCGGCGCCGGCGCCCGCGTGGCCTGCGGCGTCATGGCCGCCGGATAGCGCCGGCCGGTTCAGTCGGCGCGGAACTGCAACTCGGCGAGACGGGCGTAGAGGCCGCCTTGGGCCATCAGGGCGTTGTGGGTCCCCTCCTCCACCACCCGGCCATCCTCCATCACCACGATGCGGTCGGCCCTCAGGACGGTGGCGAGGCGGTGGGCGATGACGAGGGTGGTGCGCGCCGACATGGCCCGGTCGAGCGCCGCCTGGACCAGACGCTCATTCTCCGCGTCGAGCGCCGAGGTGGCCTCGTCGAGCAGCAGGATCGGCGCGTCGCGGACCAGCGCCCGGGCGATGGCGAGCCGCTGGCGCTGGCCGCCCGACAGGCTCTTGCCGCGTTCGCCGAGGGGGGTTTCGAATCCCTCCGGGAGGGCGTCGATGAAGCTCAGGGCCTGGGCTTCCTCGGCGGCGGTGCGGACCTCATCTAGTGTCGCCGCTTCACGTCCGAAGCGAATGTTTTCGCTGGCTGATACTGAGAACAGTGGCGCTTCCTGGGACACCCAGGCGAAGCGGTCCCTGACCGCCACCGGATCGGCCTCGCGCACGTCCACCCCGTCCACCGACACGACGCCGGACTGCGGATCGTAGAAGCGCAGAAGCAGGCGGAAGACGGTGCTCTTCCCGGCCCCGGATGGACCGACCAGCGCCACCGTCTCGCCCGGCCGCACGGTCAGGGAGAAGCCCTTCAGCGCGGGCAGGTCGGGCCGTCCCGGATAGCTGAACCGCACCGCCGACATCGACACTTCGCCGACGGGCGGCGACGGCAGGGCGTGCGTCGTTGCGGGCGGAGCGATCGAGGGGGTGGCCCGCATCAGCTCGTCGATCCGCTCCATCGCGCCGGCGGCCTTCTGGACGTCGCCCCAGCTCTCGCCCAGCGCGCCGACCGCGCCGGCGGCGAACACCGACAGCAGAACAAACTGCAGCAGGGCCCCCGGGGTCATCCGGCCGGCGATCACGTCCTGCGCGCCCAGCCACAGCACCAGGGTGACGCCGCCGAACATCACCACGATGACCATGGCGGTCATGGCGGCGCGGGCCTTGATCCGGACCAGCGACACGCCGAACGCCGCCTCGACGGCGTCGCCGAAGCGGGCGATGGCGCTCTTCTCGCGCCCGAAGGCCTGCACCGTCTCGATAGCGTCGACGCTCTCGCCGGCGAAGCCGACGGCGTTGGCGAACCGGTCCTGAGAGGCGACGGTGAGCCGCCGGACCTTGCGCCCGAACAGGAACAGCGGCCCGAGCAGCAGCGGCACGACCAGCAGGACCAGCCCGGTCAGCTTGGGGCTGACCACGAACAGCAGCACGGCGCCGCCGATCAGGGTCAGGAAGTTGCGAAGGGCGTAGGACACCGAGGTGGTCAGCAGCGTCTCGACCAGGGCGATGTCGGTGGTCAGGCGCGACAGCACCTCGCCGGTGCGCATGGTGGCGTAGAAGGACGGATCCAGCGTCAGGATGCGCCCGAACAGGCCCTTGCGGACGTCGGCGATGACGCGCTCGCCCGTCTTGGTGACGTAGAAGTAGCGGACCGCGGTGGCGAGGCCGAGAAACAGGGCGTTGGCCGCCAGCACCATGAACCACAGGTTCAGCCGCTCGCCGCCGTTCTCGAAGCCGTTGTCGATGGCCCCGCGGGCCGAAACCGTCAGGGCAAGCGAGGCGGCGGTGGACAACATCAGCCAGACGACCGCCATGGCCATATGGCCCTTGTGGCGCAGGGCGTAGGGCAGCAGCCGAGCCAGCGGGCGGATGTCGCGCCGCCTGGCCCGCCGCTGGCCCGCGTCGCTCATCTGCTCCATCAGGAGGGCGCCCGCGCCGGGCCGGCCGTGAAGGTCGGCGACGTCGGGAGCGGGGGCGGTCGTGTCTGTCATGGCGCGCGCCTCTTGCCCCGGAACGGCCCCCGGTGTAAACGCCGCCGCTCATTCCCGCCCCCTTGGCGGGATTTCTCATTTTCGCGCACCGACGGTC
This sequence comes from Brevundimonas sp. LjRoot202, assembly GCF_964253355.1. Taxonomy (NCBI): domain Bacteria; kingdom Pseudomonadati; phylum Pseudomonadota; class Alphaproteobacteria; order Caulobacterales; family Caulobacteraceae; genus Brevundimonas; species Brevundimonas sp. LjRoot202. Next base: position 811,204 of record NZ_CAXUQW020000001.1, read on the forward strand.
GGCATCGTCATCGCGCAGAGACCGGATAACGACCATGAAGGCCGATACGCACCCCGACTACCACTTCATCACCGTGACGATGACGGATGGTACGACCTACAAGACGCGCTCCACCTACCAGAAGGAAGGCGCCGTCCTGAACCTCGACATCGACCCGCTGACGCACCCGGCCTGGACCGGCGGCAACCAGCAGCTGATGGACCGCGGCGGCCGCGTCTCGCGCTTCAACAACAAGTTCGGCGGCTTCATCAAGAAGTAGCTTTGGCTTTTGGGCCACAGTAACGGCCAGGACGATCACGAAGGCGTCGGTCCCCGGACCGGCGCCTTTCTGTTTGTCCGGAACGCCGATAACATCCCCGCGTTGGGCCACTTGGGCGTGAACGCAGATCCTGCGTGGAATCGGGCGAAGAGCAACAGTGATGAATCGACGACAACTGGGTCTGGGCGCGGCCGCCGCGGCTATCGCGTCGGCGAGCGGCTTCGCGGCCAGGGCGCAGACCCGCGATCCGTCGTCGGTCGCCTTCTACGACAGCTTCAACGACCAGTTGGCCCGGTTGCCGGCGACGATCCAGCCCGACGTCCGCGCCTTCTATGAGCTGAACGGCTGGCGGCCGGTGTGGACGCCGGAACGCCTGCAAGGCCTCCGGAGCGCGGCCGGACGCGCCGAGCGTCATGGTCTGTCGCAGGGCGACTTCTTCAATTTCGAGGCGCTGGCCGCCGACCGCGCCGCGGCCGAGATGCGGACCACGGCTGCGGCCCTGGGCTATGGCCGGGTGCTGGCCGAAGGCCGGGTGCGGCCCGAGACAGTCGAAGACCTGTGGGAGATGCAGAAGAACCGCGTCGACCTGCCCGTCGGGCTGAACGACGCCCTGGCCCAGAACCGGCTGGTGGACTGGTTCGAGGGGCTGGCCCCGACCGACATCGGCTATTCCAACCTTTCGGCGGGCTATGTGCGCTATCGCCGCATGATCCGCGACGGCCGCAGCTGGCCGGTGTTCCAGGCCGGTCCGACGATCGAGCCGGGCGCGAGCGATCCGCGCATTCCCGTTCTTATCGAACGGTTGGTCGCCGAGGGAGACCTCGCCGCCGCCGACGGGGCCCGCCTCGCCGGAATGGGCAATGTCTACGGACCCGAGCTCGAGCAGGCCGTGAAGGGCTTCCAGGTCCGGCATGGCCTGGGCGCCGACGGCCGCATCGGCACGGGCACCCAGCGCTCCCTGTCCGCCTCGTCCGAGGACCGCGCCCGGCAGATCGCCCTGAACCTCGAGCGCCGCCGCTGGCTGAAGCGCGACCTCGCGCCCGAGCGGATCGAGGTCAATACCGCCGCCGCCATCATGGTCTACTGGAAGGACGGCAAGCCGGTTCACTCGAACCGCGTCGTCTGCGGCTCGCCCTCGAACCAGACGCCCAGCCTCGAGAAGCAGTTCGCCTCGGTCGTGGCCAATCCGCCCTGGTACGTGCCCGCCTCGATCGCCCGTGCCGAGATCCTGCCCAAGGGGCCCGGCTACCTTCGCGCCAACAACATGTTCATCACGGACTCGGGCACCGTGGTGCAGCGCGCCGGACCGACGGCGGCGCTGGGCTATGTGAAATTCGAGCTGCGCGACAGCTACGCCATCTTCCTGCACGACACGCCGACCAAGGCCGCCTTCAACCTGGCCATGCGCCAGCGCAGCCACGGCTGCGTGCGGGTCGAGAACGCCGTCGACTTCGCCCGCCTGCTGCTGTCGCCCGATCCCGCCCTGCTGGCCGATTTCGACGAGGCCCAGGACACGCGCGAGACCAAGCGCATCCAGACCGGCCGCGAGATCACCGTCCGCCTGCTGTACTGGACCGCCTTCGTCGACGGTCAGGGCCGCGTCGCCTTCCGCGAGGACGTCTACGGCCGCGACGACAAGCTGGCCGAGGCGCTCGGCATCGCCGTCAGCCTGCCCAAGCCGGTCGACGACGGCCGCAACGTGGCCAACGACGTCGGGCCGTAAAGCCTAGGGCAGGGTTTCGACGTCGACGGACACCGCTGGGCAGCCGTCCACCACGATATCTATCCGCTGGGGCCAGCCGTTCGTGACGTAGCCGCCCTCCGATTGGTGGACGCCGGTTTCATCCCGGCAGGCCGTCACGAAGCTGTTGTCGGAGAACCGGCTGGTCCGGATGACGCGCTCGCCCGGTCGCAGCCTGCCCGCCCAGGAAAATTGGCCCGGATTGGCCATCCCGATAGACAGCTCAACGGCTGAGTTGCTCCGGTTCTCAATGATAATCAGCGACCGTTCGCTGACCACCAGAGAGCCCGCCGCAACGACCACGCCCGTCACCGCTACGGCGACTGCGACCAGCAGCCAGCGCAGCTTCCTCACTGCCTGAACGCGGCCGCCAGCCGGTCCAGCTGGCTCTGCACCGGATTGACCGCCTCTTCCTCGGGCGCGTCCTGGTACATGCGCCGGTCGAGGTGCAGCACGCGATCATAGAGCTTCTCGGCCCGCACCACATACTCGATCAGCGCGATGGGCAGTTCGGGATGGGTCGGTTCGGTCTCGACCCTCCGGTCGGCGAGGCGATAACGGGGCTCGCACGCCGTGGTCGCGGTCATGTCGCCCTCGCGCACCGCGCGCTGGACCAGCAGCCAGGAGGCGATCTGCATCAGCCGGGTGGTCAGCTTCATGCTTTCGCCGGCGTAGGCCAGGGCCGTGGCCCGGGACAGCAGCTTGGATTCCCGCCGGCCGTCCCCGTCGAGATAGGCGGCGGTCTCCTCGACCAGCTCCATGCCTTCGCGGAAGGTCCGGTCGAACAGCTCCGACCGGGCGAAATCGTCGACCACGGCCGCGCGGCTGCGTCCGGCGGGCGAGGGGATGGGTTCGTCGCTGGGCATCAACTCGGTCAGACTCATGTGGCAGGCGCATCCGTATCACGGCCGGCACGGTTTCGCGCGGTGTTCAGGGCGTCTGCAACGGCCATGCCAACAGACTGATTCAGGAGCGGAAGTTGAACATGGCGTCGGCGGCGTTACGCTGGGACGACTTGCCTTCGATAGCGGCCTTGGAACGGGCGATCTCCGCCTCCAGACCAGCGATGCGCTGCTTGAGGTCCTCGACCGAATAGCCGTCCAGGTCCTCGCGCGTGAGGGCGATCAGGGGCGCTCCCCGCGCCGGACGGGGCTCCAGATCCTCGAACATCACCGCCTCCTTCTTGGCCAAGCGACAGGCAAGCGCCTATCTGAACGCCCGGATACGGACGATTGCAAGAACGGGAAGCGGATGCGGGTTGTTGAAATCTCCGGCGGAACGGGTTCCGCCGAGGCCCTGACGCCGGCGGAACGTCCCGACCCGGTCGCCGGTCCCGGCCAGATTCGCATCCGCGTTCGCGCCGCCGGCGTGAATCGGCCGGACATCGCGCAGCGCCAGGGTCGATACCCGGCTCCGCCCGGAGCCTCCGACATCCTGGGCCTGGAAGTCGCCGGCGAGGTGGACCAGATCGGCGACGGCGTCGGCCGCTGGGGTCCGGGCGACCAGGTCTGCGCCCTGCTGGGCGGCGGTGGTTATGCGGAGTACGCCGTGGTCGACGCCCGCCACGCCCTGCCCGTCCCGGCCGGCCTCGACCTGATCCAGGCCGGCGCCCTGCCCGAGACGGTCTGCACCGTTTTCGCCAATGTATTCGAGTCCGGCGCGCTGAAGACCGGCGAAACGCTGCTGATCCACGGCGCGACCAGCGGCATCGGCTTCACCGCCATCCAGATGGCCCGGGCGGCCGGCGCCCGGGTCGTCGCCACCTCGCGCGGCGCCGACAAGGCCGAGGCGGCGCGCGCGCTCGGCGCCGACCTCAGCCTCGACGCCCGCTCCGACGATCTGGAGGGCGCGATCAAGGCGTTCGGCGGCGTCGACGTGGTGCTGGACATGGTCGGCGCCGACTACGCCGCCCTGCATCAGGCTGTGCTGAAGCCCTTCGGCCGCTGGGTGGTCATCGCCACCCTGTCCGGTTCACTGGCCGAGGTCGATCTGGCCCGGCTGATGATGAAGCGGATCGTCCTGACCGGCTCGACCCTGCGGAGTCGCCCCGCCGACGAGAAGGCGCGGCTGATCGCAGCCGTCGAGGCGACCGCCTGGCCGTGGGTGGCCGCGGGGCTGGTCCGGCCGCCGGTCGAGGCGACCTTCCCGCTGGAGCAGGCGTCGGCCGCCCACCTCAGGCTCGAGGCGGGCGACCACGTCGGCAAGATCGTGCTGACGACCTAGCGGGCGAGCGGGCGCATCGACGAGATGCGGTCGTTCATCCGCCACTGCTCCAGGTTCCAGACGTCCTCGTTGATGGTCTGGCACTGGCCGCGGAAGTAGGCGTCCGTGCAGACCTGCCACGGACCGCGGACCTGGATCGAGCTGATGCGGTCGTTCAGGCCGCTGTTGCGCATGTTGGGGATTTCGTGGCTGAAGCTCTCGGATTCGCCGCGATACATGGCGTCGGCGTAGACGGTGATCGACATGTTCCCCCAGCCGCCGCCGCCGCCACCGCCGTAGCGACCCGGACGCAGGGACAATATCCGGTCGTTCATGCCCGCCGCCCGCAGGCTGCTGACGTCGCCGGAGAAGGTCTGGCACTCACCGCGGAAGTTGGCGTCGGTGCACGCGATCCAGTCTCCCCGCATCCGCATGGAGCTGATGGCGTTTTCCATGCCCGAGCGACGAAGGTCGGGCATGGCGCCCCGGAACGACTCGGACCGCCCGCGGAAACCGTCGTCCCGATAGACCACGATCTCGCCGCGTCCCGGCCCAGGACCGCCCGGGTTCCAGTCGTCGCCGCCGGACCCATCCTCGTACTGACCGCGATGGGGACCGCAGACCAGCAAGCCGTCGCGGTTGCGGATCTCGTAGTCCGAGCAGCGGTTCAGTTCGATCGAGGTGCCGCGAATCCGGTTCCGGTCGTCGCGGCAGTCGGCGTACAGCCGGCCGCGGTTGACGTATTCGCCGCTGCAGCTGTCGCGATAGTCGCCTCGTGGCGCCACACGCACCCCGAGTTCCTGGGTGGTGGCGCCGGACATCATGGCCATGGCGGCGAGTGTTTCGATCAGCATGGGTCCCTCCCATGGGGTTTCATGGACGCACAACGCGTCTGCGGGGCCACTGTTCAGCAGCCCGGATGAACCTTGGCTGTATGATGATGTCGGCTTTCGTTTTCTTTTGTCGCGAATAAGCCTATATCGGTGACTTCCGCGCCCGGCCGAAAGGTCGGGCGCCGTCGTATCCGGAACCTGCCGCGGCGGGTCCAACCAAGAAGCAGAAGACGCCCATGACCGACATTCTGATGCCCAAGGCCACCGCGGTCTGGCTGGTCGACAACACCTCCCTGACCTTCGAGCAGATCGCCGATTTCTGCGGCCTGCACCCGCTGGAAGTGCGCGGCATCGCCGACGGCGACGTGGCCCGCGACATCCGCGGCGCCGATCCGCTGGTCAACGGCCAGCTGACCCGCGAGGAGCTGGACAAGGCCCAGAACGATTCCAGCTACCGCATGCAGGCCGTGGTCAGCCGCCACGCCGAACTGCTGAAGAGCCACAAGCCGGCCCCGAAATACACGCCGGTGTCGCGCCGTCAGGACCGCCCAGACGCCATCGCCTGGTTCGTGCGCAACCACCCCGAGGTGACCGACGCCCAGATCGCCAAGCTGCTGGGCACCACCAAGTCCACCATCGAGAGCGTGCGCAACCGCACCCACTGGAACAGCGCCAACATCAAGCCGGTCGATCCGGTGACGCTGGGCCTGGTCGGGCAGCTGGCGCTGGACGAACTGGTCAAGAAGGCCGCCGACAAGAAGGCGAAGGACGACGCCAAGAAGGGCGGCGCCACCCTGCAGCCCGCCGACGCCGCCGAGCCCGCCGAGCCGGAATTCGTGCCGGAAGCCCGCGAGCGCCGCGGCGCCGAGCCGACCGCCGAGTCGGTCTTCGGCAAGAAGGACTGAAAATGAAAACGGCCCCGGATCGCTCCGGGGCCGTCTTTCCTTGTGCGGGAGGCCTTCGCTAGTGCGCTCGGGCCTCCAGGCTGGTGATCTGTTCCTTGAGCCGGAGCTTCTGTTGCTTGAGCTCCCTGACGCGAAGCGAGTCCGCCGCCGGGTGGGTCATTTCGCGCTGGATGGTTTCATCCAGGTTGCGGTGACGGTTTCCCAGTTCGCGGATACGAGCTTCGATGGTCATGGCTTGCGCCTCCATGTCTAAGGGACCACTAGATTGAGCGCCCGGCTGAACCGGCTGTAGAATCACATTCCGGTGACCCGCCGGCGTCCGGACACGGACCACCCTGGAGCCCCAATTGGCCGAAGATGTGCACGGAGCGGCGCGGACCCCGCCCCCCTCGAACCCCCAACGCCTCGTCGTCGGAATTTCCGGTGCGTCCGGCGTGGCTTACGGCGTCCGGACGCTGGACGCGCTACGCGAACTGGGGGTCGAGAGCCACCTCGTCGTCACCCGCGCCGCCCTGCTGACCCTGTCGCAGGAGACCGATCTGTCCGCCGACGACCTGACAGGCCGCGCCGACGTGACGCACCGGCTGAACGACGTCGGCGCCTCGATCGCCTCGGGTTCGTTCCGGACCATGGGCATGATCGTCGCGCCCTGCTCGGTGCGGACCATGAGCGAGATCGCCACCGGCGTGACCTCGACCCTGCTGACCCGCGCCGCCGACGTCGTCCTGAAGGAGCGGCGGCCGCTGGTGCTGATGGTGCGCGAGACGCCGCTGCACCTGGGCCATCTGCGCACCATGACCGCGCTGACGGAGATGGGCGCGATCATCGCCCCGCCCCTGCCCGCCCTCTACGCGAAACCGGCGTCGATCGAGGAGATGGTCGACCAGTCGGTCGGGCGGGCGCTGGACCTGTTCGGGCTCGAATGGTCGGGCGTGCGCCGCTGGGCGGGGCTGAAAGGCGTGACGACCGAATGAGCGACCTGTGGGACTGGGCCGTGCGGGCCTACGCGGCCGAAGGCGTCAGCGACGCCTGCCTGCATCTGCAGGACGCGGCCGGACAGAACGCGCCGCTGCTGCTGTGGGCGGCGTGGGCCGCGCGCACCGGGCGGACCCCGGACGCCGACACGCTGGAAGCCGGCTGCGACATCGCCCGGGCCTGGCAGGACGCGGCCATCGCGCCGCTGCGCGCCGTGCGCCGCACGCTGAAGGGCCCCAATCCGGATCTGGAGAACGCCGACCGGGAAGCGGTGCGGACCCAGGTCAAGGCCGTCGAACTGGAGGCGGAGCGTCGTCTGCTGGCCGCGCTCGAGGCGCTTTCGCCGCCGCCCGGAGCCGCGCCGGCCCCGGTGCTGGAGGCGCTGGTCGCGGTCGCGCGGCGCTGGTCGCCGATGACGCCGCGGGCGGGCCTGGTCGAGCTGGCCGAACGGCTTCCGGCGTGAGCCGGCGCGCGCTATAAGCCCGCGTTCGGGGCCCGATGATGAATGACGACGATCCGTTTCTAAGCGAGGAAGAAAAGGCGCTTCACGCCCGGCTCAAGGAGCTGCGCCTCGAACACTCCGACCTCGACGCCTCGATCGAGGCGCTGCTGCGGTTGCCGCAACCGGACCAGCTGATGGTCGCGCGGCTGAAGCGGAAGAAGCTCACCCTGCGCGACGAGATCGTGAAGATCGAGGCCATCGTCCTGCCCGACATCATCGCCTGAGATCAGCGGCCCTTCTTGCGTACCCACATGGCGGCGTCGGCCTCGGCCAGCCAGACCTCGGGATCGGTGTGACCGGCGAGGGCGCGGACGCCGAACGAACCGCCCAGCCCCGCCGACCGGCCCTCCCATTCGAACGGGACCTTCTCCAGCGTCTCGGCCAGCCGGCGAGCCTTTTCGCGGCCCTCCTCAAGGCCGGCGCTGAGCATCAGCAGGCCGAACTCGTCGCCGCCGAGCCGCCCGACGGCGTCGGACTCGCGCAGGTTGGACCGCATCATCTCGGCCACGTGGATCAGGGCCGCGTCGCCGGCGGCGTGGCCGAGGCTGTCGTTGACGCCCTTGAAGCCGTCGAGGTCGAGATAGAGCAGCACCGCGGGCACGTCGTGGCGCTGGCAGAAGGCCATGGCGCTCTTCATGGCGGCGACGAAGCCGCGGCGGTTCAGGGCGGGAGTGAGGACGTCGTGGTCGGCCGCCGCCTCCGCCGCCTCGGCGCGGCGGCGCAGGGCCTCGACCTCGGCGCGCAGGCGCTCGATCTCGGCGATGGGATCGATGACGTCGGTCACGGTCGAATAGGCTCCCCCGGCCGGCGACTCACCGGGCGCCGACCTGCGTTCAGCCTAACGCCGTCGGTTGCGGGCGCAACGCGAGTCCTGTATCGCGCCGCTTTCGTCGGAAAGGGCTACGACTCATGACGACTGCGACGCCTCAAGTGGCGATCATCATGGGCAGCCGCTCGGACTGGCCGACGATGAAGCACGCCGCCGACGCGCTGGACCGGCTGGGCGTGGCCTGGGAGGCCAGGGTGGTCAGCGCCCACCGCACCCCGCAGCGCCTGTTCGACTTCGCCACCGGAGCCCGGGCCGCAGGCTACAAGGTGATCATCGCCGGGGCCGGCGGCGCCGCCCACCTGCCCGGCATGGCGGCCTCTATGACCGAACTGCCCGTGTTGGGCGTGCCGGTCGAATCCAAGGCCCTGAAGGGCATGGACAGCCTGCTGTCGATCGCCCAGATGCCCGGCGGCGTGCCGGTGGCGACGCTGGCCATCGGCGAGCCCGGCGCGAAGAACGCCGGCATACTGGCGGCCCAGATCCTCGCCCTCTCGGACGCGGTGCTGGCCGGCCGGCTGACGGCCTTCCGCGAGGCCCAGACCGAGGCGGTTCACGAGACGGTCGAGGACTGAGTGGCGGTTCTCCCCCCCGGATCGACCCTCGGCATTCTCGGCGGCGGCCAGCTGGGGCGGATGCTCAGCCAGGCGGCGTCCCGGCTGGGCTTCAACGTGGTCATCCTCGATCCGGAGGAGAACTGCCCGGCGGCCCGGGTGTCGCAGGGCCAGATCGTCGCCGCCTATGACGATCCCACCGCCCTGACCGTGCTGGGCCGGGTGGCGCAGGCGGTGACCTTCGAGTTCGAGAACGTGCCCGCGGCCTCGGTGGCGACGCTGGCCGAGGGCGGCGCCCTCGTCGCGCCCGGCCCCAAGGCCCTGGCCGTGGCGCAGGACCGCGTCGACGAGAAGACCTTCCTGAACGGCGTCGGGGCCACCACCGTCGATTTCGTCGCCGTCGACAACCTCGACAACCTGCTGGCCGGTCTGGAGCGGCTGGGGACGCCGGCCCTGCTGAAGACCCGCCGCGAGGGCTATGACGGCAAGGGCCAGGTCTGGGTGCGCTCGGCGGAGATGGCCGCCGACGCCTGGCAAGCCATCGGCGAGCGCCCGGCGATCCTGGAGGCGAAGGCCGATTTCACGCGCGAGCTGTCGGTGATCGCGGCGCGAGGCCGGGACGGCGCCATCGCCGTCTATCCGCTGGGCGAGAACGTCCACGCGGGCGGCGTGCTGAAGACCACGATCGCGCCGGCCGGGGTCGATGCGACGACGGAAGCGCGGGCAAGCGCCATCGCCACCGCCGTTCTCGAGGGCCTCGAGTACGTCGGCGTTCTGGGCGTCGAGCTGTTCGACCTCGGAAACGGCGCGCTGCTGGTCAACGAGATCGCGCCGCGCGTCCACAACACCGGCCACTGGACCCAGGACGGCTGCGCCTGCGACCAGTTCGAGCAGCACGTCCGAGCCATCGCAGGCTGGCCGCTGGGGCCGACCGCGGCGCACGCCCGGGTCGAGATGACCAACCTGCTGGGCGACGAGGTCGAACAGTGGACGGCGCTCTCCGCCGAGCCCGACGCCCGCCTGCACCTCTACGGCAAGGCCGAGGCCCGGCCGGGCCGCAAGATGGGGCATGTGAATCGGGTGAAGCCGCTGGTCTGACCCTGCTTCAGAGCCTCTCCCGTTGGGAGAGGGTTACTCGACCTTCGCGCCGTAGCGCATCCGGCTGAGCGCATCCGCAACCTTCCGGAGCGGGGCGTCGAAGTCCTTGCCGGCCTTCCATTTCTCGAAGGCCATGACGTTTTCGATGCGGCGGGCGACGAAGACCTCGGCGGCGTCCCTGCCGTCGAACCAGCGCATCGTCAGGGCCGGGATCAGGATGCCCGACAGGATCGCCCGCTTGGAGTAGTGGTTCCAGTCGGTGGCCGTGTCGCCCGCCCAGTTCCACAGGTCGTCCGCCGTTTCCCACGCCAGCTTCAGCCCCAGATCGGCGTTGACCGGCAGGGCCAGGAAGACGGCGCAGCGGCGGGTGGCCTCGAGATCGGCGGCGCCGGCCTCCATGCGGGCCGAGACGGCGCGGGCGATTCGCTCGCGGATCTTCAGGAATTTGGGATCGATCTCCGCCAGCGACGCCAGCGCCCGGTCGTCATGTCGCCGCGACAGCAGGGCGGCCAGATCCCGCGCCCCGTTGGGAAACAGCAACTCCTCGTCCCCCAGCGACAAGCCGTTCGCGTCGCAGGCGGCGCGGACCATGCGGCCGTTCCAGCCCAGCCCCGGCGCGCGCTCGACGGCGGCGTCCAGCACCGCCTGCTCCATGCGGTCGGCCCAGTCGGCTTTGGGAGCCTCCCCTTCCGGCCGGTCGTTCGACAGGTGTGGCGCGTCGGTCATGGCGCCAGCATATGCCCGTCCGGCGGGCGTTTCGACCCTTCACATCTTGCCGCGACGATCTGGACAGGGCGGGGCCGCTCGTGTATCAGCCCGCCTTCACTCGCGGACCCCCGTCTGACGAGGATGAGATTTATTTGTCTGCCCGTCTCCCTCACAGGACGCGGCGGGCGGCCAAAGGAGAGTTCAACCTGGTACAGATTTTCGTTCGCGATAATAACGTCGATCAAGCACTGAAGGCCCTCAAGAAGAAGATGCAGCGCGAAGGCAGCTTCCGCGAGATGAAGCGCCACGTGCACTACGAGAAGCCCTCGGAGAAGCGCGCCCGCCAGAAGGCCGAGGCCGTGCGCCGCGCCCGCAAGCTGGCCCGCAAGCGCGCCCAGCGCGAAGGCCTGCTGCCGCCGCCGAAGCCCCGCGTCCCGGGCGCCGGTCCGGCCCGCGGCTAAGCCGACGTTACGAACTGAAGATCAAAAGGCCGCCCCGGGAACCCGGGGCGGCCTTTTCCATGCGGAATCTCAGTCGAGTCCGGGTGCGTCCGGCCCCCAGATATTGAAGGTCAGGACGCCATCACGCGCCGAGAGATAGAGGGTCGTGTTCTCGAAGACCTCGAAGTGGAGATTTCCCTCCGCCCCTCCGATCTTCAGATTAACCCAATATCGCCCCGCCATCAGGCATTGGGTCGCGCCCGAGAATTCCGTCGACCAGTCCTTAGTCGTAAGCTGGGCCTCGAATAGGGGCGCCTCATCAACATTCAGCACGACCAGTTCGTCTTCCACCCCGGTGAAGATGAAAGAAACAAGATGCGTCGGCGGAGGCGGGTTTGCCGGATCATAGCGAGACAGGAGTCTGCACTGATCCTCGGCGTGAGACGTTCCGGGAGCCAGCAACATGGCCGCCAAGCATGCCGCAATAGTCGCAGAGAAGCGCACCATCGTAACCCCTACCGCCCCCGGCCGATCGCGCCCGCGAACGCCTTCCAGCTGAGCTTCACGTCCGACAGCGCGCCCGCCCGGAAGGCCCGGCCGGCGATCCAGACCATCAGCAGGGCGAAGGCGAACATGCCGGCCATGGTGCCGACGATCTCGATCATCGGCGGCTCGGACGGGGCCCGGGCGCTCATCAGGAACGGCGTGAAGAACGGCACCCACGACATGATCTGCACCACCGGCGCGTCCGGCGTGCGGATGGCCAGCTGCATGACCAGCAGCGGCACGATGAGGATCATCATGATCGGCCCCATCAGGGTCTGGGCGTCGCGCGGCGTCTCGCAGAAGGCCCCGATGGCGGCGAACAGCACCGCGTACATCAGATAGCCGCCCACGGCGTAGGCCAGGAAATAGCCGATCAGCCCGCCCTCGAGCAGCACCTCCCCGACCATGCCGGCGTACTGCGGCAGGCCCCCGATCAGACCCGCCGCGGCGATGCCGCCCCAGACCAGCAGCACGGTGATCGTCAGCAGGGCCACGCCCAGCACCTTGCCGGTGAGGATTTCCGTCGCAGACGCCGAGGACAACAGCACCTCGAGGATCTTGTTCGACTTCTCCTCCATCACGCTGTTCAGCAGGATCGAGGCCCCGGTGATGATCAGCGACCACAGGATGAAGCCGGAGGCCAGGCCGATGATGCCGGGCAGTTGGTCGCGGAAGGAGACCTCCCCGCCGCTGGAGGATCTCGGCGACAGGGCGGTGACCTCGGGCTCGAAGCGGTTGGCCGCCTCGACCACGCTCGGATCGATGCCCACGGCCGCGAAAACCTCGCGCCGGTTGGCCTGTTTGAGGGCCTCCCGCACGAAATCCTCGACCGTGTCGTCGGTGGCGCGGCGCGTCCACACCCGGGCGGTCGGCTTGCCGTCGGTCCGGTCGAGCAGCACCACGGAGTCGAGCCGCGCCTCTTCCGGAACCTCATCGCCGAGATAGTGGCGGGCGAGGTCCTCGCGGGCCTGTCCGGGCGCGGCGGCCGCCAGATCAGCCGGCGGGGCGACGATGCGCATCTTCAGCGCCCCCAGTTGATCGAGGGCGCCGCCCGCGGCGGCGGCTCCCGACTGGCCACCGGTCTTCTGCGCCTCAGCGGCGGCCTCCCGGCTGCGTCGCTGACGGCGTTCGCTGTCCTCGCGCAGGGCGGTCTGGACGGCGGCGGCGAGGCCGGCGGCCTGCGGCCCCTCCTCGATCACCACCACCTCGCGCATCGGCTCGCTGGTCTTCATCAGGATCGGAACGGCGCCGCCGAGGACGCCGAAGACCGGAAAGGCCAGCAGCGACAGCCAGAAGCCCACCGTCTTGGCATAGGCGGCGAACTCGCGGCGGGCGATCAGCAGGGTGCGTTTCATCGGGCGGCCTCCGCGGCTTTGACGGACTGGTCCTGATCGGGGTTGTCGCCGGTCAGGCCGATAAAGGCGTCGTGCAGGCCGGGCTCGCGCAGTTCGAAGCGGCGCACGTCCAGACCCCCGAGGAAGGCGGCCTTGAGGGCGTCCTGGCCCCGGCCGCCGGGAGAAAGGGCGGCCTTGAGCACCCGGACGCCATCGACGTCGGAAATCACCTGCACGCCGCTGACGCCCGGCAGGCCGGACGCCTGCTCCGGGGCGATGGCGCCCTCCAGTTCGAGGAAACGCGGCGCCGTGGCGCGGGCTTCGGCCACCGTGCCCTCGAACGCCTTCTTGCCCCGGGCCAGCAGAACGACCTTGTCGCACAGCCGCTCGGCGTGCTGCATCACATGGGTCGAGAACAGCACGGTGGCCCCGTCGGCAGCCAACTGGCGGATCACTTCTTCCAGCCCCTGCTGGTTGACCGGGTCGAGGCCGGAAAAGGGCTCGTCGAGGATGACGAACTCGGGCCGGTGCACCACCGAGGCGATCAGCTGCACCTTCTGCGACATGCCCTTGGACAGTTCCTTCATCTTCTTGCGTTTGGCGTCGCCGAGGCCCTGGGCATCGAGCATCTCGCGGGCGCGGCGGCGGCCCTCGCCGGTCGGCAGGCCCTTCAGCGCGCCGAAGAAGGCGATGGCGTCGACCGGCGTCATCTTCTTGTAGAGCCCGCGCTCCTCCGGGAGGAAGCCCAGCCGGTCGCGGACCTTGCGGCCATCGTCGGCGCCGAGGATGGTGATGCGGCCCGAGGTGACGGCCTGCAGGCCGAGGATCATGCGGATGGTCGAGGTCTTGCCCGCGCCGTTGGGACCCAGGAAGCCGCAGATCGTGCCCTTCTCGACCTGGAAGCTGAGGTCGCGCACGGCCTGGAAGTCGCCGTAGCGCTTGCTGACCCCGTCGAGCGTCAATGCCGCCGCCATATGTGTCCCGCCCCATGTCGATCCGTGCGGACAGTGGTAGGGTTGTAAAGGACGTTTGACAACCGCCCCGACCCCCGCCGGCTGTGCCTTTGTCATGAAATCCGTGTCATGTTCGGGCGATAGAGGCGGCGAGCCGACCGGAATCCTGAATGCCCTACGAATCCCCGCCCTCGCCTGTCGCGCCGCCCTCCGGATCCCGCCTGTGGACGACGGGGGCCAGCGCGGGCGTGTCGATCGCCGTGCTGCTGGGGGTGGCGGTGCTGCAACCGGACAGCGCCGGCTATCTGCTGGCCGGAGCGGCGCTGGTGGGGCTGACGACCTGGGCGGTGGCGCGGCGGATGGCCGATCGGCCCGCCCGGCCGGCGGGGGCGGCGTCGGAAGCGACGCGGACCGAATCGGCCGCGGACCGGGCCCTGCTCGACAGCCTGTTCGAGGCGCTGGCGGACCCGGTGCTGGTGGTGTCGGGGGGCGAGGCGGACGACATCGGAGATCGCCGGGTCGTGCTGGCCAACGCCGCCGCGCGGGAGCTGCTGCGGATTCCACGCGAGGGGGCGCTGCTGGTCTCGGCCCTGCGCGACCCGGCGGTGCTGGAGGCGGTCGACGAGGCCCTGTTCGGCGGCGTGGCGCGGAGCACCGACTACGGCGGCGTCGGGGCGCAGGCCCGCCACTGGCGGGCCCTGACCCGCTCCCTTCCCTCGACCGACGGGCGGGCGCTGGCCCTGATGGTGCTGCGCGACGAGACCGAGGTGCGGCGCATCGAGCTGATGCGGGTCGACTTCCTCGCCAACGCCAGCCACGAGCTGCGCACGCCGCTGGCCTCGCTGGCCGGCTTCATCGAGACGCTGAAGGGCCATGCCCGGGACGATCCGAAGGCGCGCGACAAATTCCTCGACATCATGGCGACGCAGGCGGAGCGGATGGGGCGGCTGGTCGCCGACCTGCTGTCGCTGAGCCGGATCGAGCTGAACGAGCACATCCCGCCCGCCGGCCGGGTCGATCTGGCCCTGGCCGCCTCGGACGTGGTCGATGCGGTCAGCGTGCTCTCGGCGGAGCGCCAGGTGCGGGTCGTGTTGCAGGACCGGGCGACCAGCGCGCCGGTGCACGGCGACCGCGATGAAATCGTGCAGGTGGTCCAGAACCTGGTCGACAACGCCATCAAATACTCGGCCGGGGGCGACACGGTCGAGATCGTCATCCAGCCGACGGTGACGCTGGACCAGGTCTCGGCCCCGTGGTCCGGGGGCAGCCGGGGCGAAGGGGCGACGCGGCTGCCGCTGGTGACGCCGGATCGCGAGCCGGGGATCCGCTACGCCGCCGTCACCGTGCGCGACCACGGGCCGGGCATGGATCGCGAGCACCTGCCGCGCTTGACCGAGCGGTTCTACCGGGTCGAGGGCCAGAAGAGCGGCGAACGGGCGGGCACGGGGCTGGGGCTGGCCATCGTCAAGCATATCGTCAACCGCCACCGCGGCGGGCTGACGGTGGAGAGCGCCCCCGGCGAGGGCGCGGCCTTCACCGCCTACTTCCCGGTGGCGACGCGCAAGGCCATGGCCGGAGAGGCCGAAACGGGCGGCCGCACACCGTAACAGAACTGTCATGGCGTCGTCGTAATCCGCTGACCATTCGCAGGCAGTTTCCGCCCGGTACGAACCGGGCGACCGGCGCGTTCCGATTCCCGGTTCCGGATCCACATGACCTGGCTTTTCCCGCCGCTGCTGATCGCCGCCGCCGTCGCCGCCTATGTGGGCGGACGCGCGCTTGCGCGTCGGCGACAACAGGGGGAGCGGGCCCATTCGCGCCCCGGCCAGCACGGCGCCTATGCGCTGATCTGGGCCGTGGTTCCGGCGCTGGCGGTGCTGGTCGGCGCGGCCATCCTCACCCCCTCCGTCGGCGCCGCGGCGACGGCGGCCGGCGCGGCGCTGGCAGCGCTGCTGGGCGCCCTGTTCGCCTTCAGCCGCATCCGGCCCGAACTGCGCGCCCGTAACCGGGTCGAGGCGTGGATCGTCGGCCTGCTGTTCGCCAGCTCGGCCATCGCCGTGCTGATCACCGTCGGCATCATCGCCGCCCTGGTGTTCGATTCGCTGCGCTTCTTCGCCTCGGTGCCGATCGGCGAA
Source organism: Brevundimonas sp. LjRoot202 (assembly GCF_964253355.1). Lineage (NCBI taxonomy): Bacteria > Pseudomonadati > Pseudomonadota > Alphaproteobacteria > Caulobacterales > Caulobacteraceae > Brevundimonas > Brevundimonas sp. LjRoot202. Next base: position 827,215 of record NZ_CAXUQW020000001.1, read on the forward strand.
TTCCTGTTCGGGACCCAGTGGAGCCCGCAGACGGCGATCCGGGCCGATCAGGTCGGCTCGAGCGGGGCGTTCGGAGCCCTGCCGCTGTTCGCCGGCACCTTCCTGATCATGCTCATCGCCATGACCGTGGCCGCCCCGGTGGGCCTGTTCGCGGCCATCTACCTGTCGGAGTACGCCGGTCCGGTGTTCCGCGCGACGGTCAAGCCAGTGCTGGAGGTGCTCGCGGGGGTGCCGACCGTGGTCTACGGCTTCTTCGCCGCCCTGACCGTGGGACCGGCGTTCCGGGAGTTCTTCAACGGCATCGGGAGCCAGCTGGTCGGCGGACCGCTGGACGGACTCGGCCAGTACCTGATGCTGGTCCAGAACCAGATGGCCCTGGTGGCCGGGGGCGTCATGGGGATCATGCTGATCCCGTTCGTCAGCTCGCTGTCGGACGACATCATCAACGCGGTGCCGCAATCCCTGCGCGACGGCTCCTACGCCATGGGGGCGACCAAGTCCGAGACGGTCAAGCGGGTGCTGCTGCCCGCCGCCCTGCCCGGCGTGGCAGGCGCCATGCTGCTGGCCATGTCGCGGGCCATCGGCGAGACCATGATCGTGACCATGGCCGCGGGCCTGGCGGCGCGGCTGACGCTCAATCCGCTCGACACCGTGACCACGGTGACGGTGCAGATCGTCACCCTGCTGACCGGCGACCAGGAGTTCGACAGCCCCAAGACGCTCGCCGCCTTCGGCCTCGGCCTGACCCTGTTCCTGGTGACGCTGGCGCTGAACATCGTCGCCCAGCGCATCGTCCAGACCTATCGGCAGCAGTATGACTGAGGCGACCCTGACCCCGCCGGAGACGGCCCGCGCGAACGGCTCCGTCCGCACAGACCGGCTGCGCGCCGGCCTGAAGCGGCGCTACGCCCGTGAGGGCCGGTTCAAGCTGTACGGCCTGCTGGCCATCGGCGTGGCGGTGGCCTTCCTGCTGCTGCTGCTCGGCCGGATCATCGAACAGGGCCACACGGCCTTCTACGCCCACTCCATGACCGTGCCGGTCTACATGGACCCCGCCCGCATCGACCGGTCCTACCCGCAGGGGACCAATTTCGAGCTGCTGGCCGCCGAGCAGGCGCTGGCGCGGCTGGGGATCCCCGACGACGCCGAGGGCGCCAAGGCGACGGCCATGCGCGGCCTGTTCTCGTCCGAGCTCAAATTCATCGCCGCCGGGCGGATCGAGCAGAACCCGGATCTGGTCGGCCAGACCGTATCGATCACCGCGCCGCTGTCGGACGACGCGGACCTGTATTTGAAGGGCGAGATCTCGCTCGACACACCCGCCGCCCAGCGTCGCCTGTCCGACCAGCAGATCGCCTGGCTGGACCAGATGCAGGCCGACGGCCGGGTCGAGAGCCACTTCAACACCGCCCTGTTCACCAAGGGCGATTCCACCGAGCCGGAACTGGCGGGGGTGCTGGGCGCCGTGATCGGCTCGGCCCTGATGCTGCTGGTCACCGCCGTCATCGCCATTCCGCTCGGCGTCGGCGCGGCCCTGTATCTGGAGGAGTTCGCGCCCAAGGGCCGGCTGACCGACCTGATCGAGGTCAACATCAATAACCTGGCCGCCGTGCCGTCGATCATCTACGGCCTGCTCGGCCTGGCCCTGTTCATCAACTGGATGCACCTGCCGCGGGCCAGCCCGCTGGTCGGGGGGCTGGTGCTGGCCCTGATGGCCCTGCCGACCATCATCATCGCCACCCGCTCGTCGCTGAAGGCGGTGCCGCCGTCGATCCGCGAGGCGGCGCTGGCCATGGGCGCGTCGAAGACCCAGACCGTGTTCCAGCACACCCTGCCGCTGGCCATGCCCGGCGTGATGACCGGCGCCATCATCTCCATGGCCCACGCCCTGGGCGAGACGGCCCCGCTGCTGCTGATCGGCATGGTCAGCTTCGTGCCGGGCATCCCCCACGCCCTGACCGAGCCCACCGGCGCTCTGCCCTCGCTGGTCTATATCTGGGAGAACGCCTCGGAGCGCGCCTTCCACGAGCGCACCGCCGCCGCCATCCTCGTCCTCCTCGCCTTTATGGTCGTCATGAACGCCGCCGCCGTGCTCCTGCGGCGCCGCTTCGAACGCCGGTGGTAGTCCTATGAAGTTCAAGCTCTTTCGTGCCCCCGACGGCGCCTCGGGCGGTTCCCCCGCCGACGAGGCGGTGATCGCCCCGCCGCCCGTCCTGCACAGCGCCGACCCGGACGCGCCGGTCAAGATCGCCGCGCGCGACGTGTCGGTCTTCTACGGCGACAAGCAGGCCCTGTTCGACGTCTCGATCGACATCGCCGACAAGACCGTCACCGCCCTGATCGGCCCGTCCGGCTGCGGCAAGTCGACCTTTCTGCGGACCATGAACCGCATGAACGACACCATCTCCGGCGCCCGGGTGTCCGGACGGATCGAGATCGACGGCGAGGACGTCAATGCGAAGTCGGTCGACCCCGTCCTGCTGCGCGCCCGGGTCGGCATGGTGTTCCAGAAGCCGAACCCCTTCCCCAAGACCATCTACGAGAACGTCGCCTACGGCCCGCGCATCCACGGCCTGGCCGACGGCAAGGCCGAGCTGGACGGCATCGTCGAGGCCTCGCTGAAGCGCGCCGGCCTGTGGGACGAGGTCGCCGACCGCCTGCACTCGCCCGGCACCGGCCTGTCCGGCGGCCAGCAGCAGCGGCTGGTCATCGCCCGCGCCATCGCCGTCGAGCCGGAGGTCATCCTGATGGACGAGCCGTGCTCGGCCCTGGATCCCATCGCCACGGCCAGGATCGAGGAGCTGATCGACGAGCTGCGCGAGCGCTACTGCATCGTCATCGTCACCCACTCCATGGCCCAGGCGGCGCGGGTCAGCCAGCGCACCGCCTTCTTCCACCTTGGCCGGCTGATCGAGATGGGCGACACCGAGGACATCTTCACCAACCCGCGCGAACGGCGCACGCTCGACTACATCACCGGCCGCTTCGGCTAGGAGCCCGCCCATGACCCAGCACACCGTCAAGGCCTATGGAGACGAACTGGACCAGCTGACCGCCGAGGTCGCCCGCATGGGCGGCCTGGCCGAGGCCCAGGTCGCCGACGCCATCGAGTCCGTCGCCCGCCGCGACGTCGCCCTCGGCCGCGCCGTGATCGAGCGCGACCACAAGCTCGACGCCTTGCACCGCGAGATCGAGAAGAAGGCCATCCGCCTGATCGCCCTGCGCCAGCCGGTCGCCTCGGACCTGCGCCGCACCCTGTCGGCCATGAAGCTGGCCACGGACCTCGAACGCACCGGCGACCTGGGCAAGAACATCGCCAAGCGCGGCCTGGTCCTGGCCGAAGGCCAGCCGATGCAGCCGCTGACCCGCTCGATCGAGCGGATGGGCAAGCTGGTCTCGATGCGGCTGCGCGACGTGCTGGACGCCTACGCCGCCAGCGAGATCGACCGGGCCGTCGCGGTCTGGAACACCGACGACGAGGTCGACGAACACTACAACAGCCTGTTCCGCGAGCTGCTGACCTACATGATGGGCGATCCGCGCACGATCAGCGCCTGCACCCACCTGCTGTTCATGGCCAAGAACCTCGAGCGGATCGGCGACCACGCCACCAACATCGCCGAGACCATCTACTACGAAGTCACCGGCCAGGAGTTCACCGGCGAACGCCCACGCTGGAATCCCGACGCCGCCGAAGAGTCCCCCGAACCGCCGACGCCCGCCTGAATTCCGGAGAACCGCCGTGCAGCCCTATGTTCTGGTGATGGAAGACGAGGACGCCCTGGCGACCCTCGTCCAGTACAACCTTGAAAAGGAAGGCTACCGGGTCGTCGTCGCCGCCGACGGCGAGGAGGGCATGCTGCAGATCGAGGAGCGGCTACCCGACCTCGTGCTGCTGGACTGGATGCTGCCCAAGCTGTCGGGCATCGAGGTGTGCCGCCGCATCCGCGGCAAGGCCGAGACCCGTAATCTGCCGATCATCATGCTGACCGCGCGCGGCGAGGAGACCGACCGGGTGCGCGGGCTGGACACCGGCGCCGACGACTACATGACCAAGCCGTTCTCGATGGTCGAGCTCAACGCCCGCATCCGGGCGGTGCTGCGCCGCATCCGCCCCGGTCTGGCCGACGACCGCCTGAACCACGGCGACATCGTCATCGACCGCGTCGCCCACCGGGTCCGCCGGGCCGGGACCGAGATCCACCTGGGGCCCACCGAGTTCCGCCTGCTCGACCACCTGATGCAGCACCCCGGCCGGGTGTTCAGCCGCGAACAGCTGCTCGACGCGGTGTGGGGCTCGGACGTCTATGTCGAGGCGCGCACCGTCGACGTGCATGTCGGCCGCCTGCGCAAGGCGCTGAACATCGAGGGCACCGTCAACCCGATCCGGACGGTGCGCTCGGCGGGCTATTCCCTGGACCTTGGGGGTTGAGAAAGCGGACCGACCGGACGGGCCGTTGCCCATCGCCCGAGGGGTTCATCGTAACCGCAGACCCACAGCTGCCGAAGCACCGTCTACCGCCATGCCTTCGTTCTTCTCAGCGCAGCCCGGCGAGAAGCGGGGCGTAGACAGCCAACCTGCGGGATACGAACTCGGTAAAGAGCTGGACGCGCTTCGTCTTGCGAGTCTCCCCCTGTGTGAGAAGCCAGAGCGTTCCGTACAGGTGCAGGCCAGCGCCCGGAACCCTCACCAACTGGGGGTCGGCGTCTCCAACGAAGCACGGAAGGGTCGTGATCCCGAGCCCTTGCCGGACCGCGACGATCTGCGCCTCGCCGTCGGTGACCCTGAACGGAGCCCCCGTCGCGCCAACCTCACCCCCACGGGCCCAGTCCTGGATTCCGTCAGAGCTAATGACGATCCATCGGATGGCGTCGAGAACCCCTGCACGCCACGCGGCCAGTCGATCACGAGACATGTAGACGCTTCCGAATAGCTCCGGCCCCTTCAGGCCGTGAAGATTGAGCGGGAGGGTCTTGCGGTCGTAGACGACGCGGAGCGCGACATCGGCCTCCCGGTTGGTCAGGTTCGCCAGTTCGCCGTACGACAGGATGTCCAGTTCGATGTCCGGATGCAGACGCGCGAAATCGGCGAGGTCCGGCATGAGCAGGTGGGTCGCGAGGGTCGGCGCCAAGGTCACCCGCAAAAGCCCGCGCACACTCTGGTCGCGACCGAAGACACGGGTCTCCAGCTGGTGCGACGACGCTTCCATCTGGTTGGCGAGCTCGAGGACCTCCTCGCCCGCATCCGTCAGGCGATAGCCCGAAGGCCGCTTTTCGAACATCCGCGCCCCGAGACGTTTCTCCAGCTGGGCGATGCGCCGCAGCACGGTCGAGTGGTTCACCCCGAGGCGCTGGGCGGCGGCCCGCACCGAGCCGCCGCGCGCGACGGCGAGAAAGTAGCGGACGTCATCCCAGTCGATCATGGTGCAATTCGGCACCGCATGGCGCCCCTTCCAACGCATGTTGCTAGCACATCCAACCTCCGCACGGGCGGACTTCATGCCTTGGTCGGATCGTTTTTGCACCACAGATGTGCGCGCTTCCGCACTCCACGCCTGACACCGGCAGACCCACTTCCATCGCCTCGGGACGACCCCGGACAAGGAAGGATGCAGTCATGACCAGACTGAATGGAAAGACCGCGGTGATCACCGGCGGCGCTACGGGCATCGGCCGCGCCGCCGCAAAGCGCTTCATCGAGGAGGGCGCCGTCGTCTTCATCTTCGGTCGTCGGCAGGACGCGCTCGACGCCGCTGTGGCTGACCTCGGGCCCAATGCCCGCGCGGTGAGGGGCTCGGTCTCCGATGAGGCCGACCTGGATCGGCTGTACGCGGCGGTGAAGGCCGAGCGTGGAACCCTCGACATTGTCTTCGCCAATGCCGGGGTAGGAAGCCAGCTTGCGCTCGGCAAGATCACCGCCGAGCACATTGACGAAACTTTCGACGTCAATGTGAAGGGTACGATCTTCACGGTCCAGAAGGCGCTGCCGCTGATGGGCCAGGGCGGTTCGATCATCCTGACCGGATCCAGCGCCGGCACGACGGGCGCCCCGGCCTTCACCGCCTACAGCGCCAGCAAGGCGGCGGTGCGCAACCTCGCGCGAACCTGGACGGAGGACCTGAAGGGCACGGGCATCCGCGTCAACGTTCTGTCGCCCGGAGCGACGGCGACGGAACTCGTGAGGGAAGCGCTCGGCGCTGAGGGCCTGCAGGTCTACGGCTCGATGACGGCGTTCCAGCGCATGGGCGACCCGTCGGAAGTCGCGGCGGCGGCGGCCTTCCTCGCATCATCGGACAGCAGCTTCATGACTGGCAGCGAGGTCGCCGTCGATGGCGGCCTGGCGCAAATCTGACCCCAACCCCCAAACCCCACCCCCCAAACCAAGGAGATCTCCCATGACCTACGCCATCATCGGCTTCGGCAAGATCGGCCAGGCCCTCGCCCACGCCTTCGCCCGCAAGGGCATCGAAGTGTCCGTCGCCGCCACGCGCGACCCGGAAAGCTTCGCAGCCCAAGCGGCCGCCATCGGCCCCACCATCATCCCCAAAACACTGGCGGAAGCGGTCAAGGCCGACACCATCTTCCTGGCGGTCCGTTTCGAGGCCCACCCGGATGTCGCCAGGGCCCTGCCCAGCTGGGCCGGCAAGACCATCGTCGACGCGATGAACCTGTTTCCGGTCCCTGACGAGCTGAACGGTCTCCCGTCCTCCGCCGTTGTTGCGAAGGCCTTCACCGGCGCCAAACTCGTCAAGGGCTTCAACCACCTGCTCGCCGCCACCCTGGCGGCCGATCCGGTCGTCGAGGGCGGCCATCGGGTCGTCTTCCTGTCCAGCGACGACGACGGCGCCACCGTTCCCGTGGCGGCCCTGGCCAGAGAACTCGGGTTCGCACCTGTCGAACTGGGAAAGCTCAACGAGGGTGGCGCGCTGGTTCACGCACGCGACCGCACCTGGGGCCCGCTGATCTTCCAGGACCTGTTCAGGAAGGAGCCGTAACGGGTCTGCCGCCCGCTGGTGCCGCCCGGCCCCCGTCCATGAGAGTCACGGCGGCCCGGTCATGGTCCGGAGTCCGGGAGCGACGACGGCGTCAATGTCCGCTTTCCACCCATTGCGGACATTGAGCTCGTCCGCCTCCCGCAGTGGGTCACCCCGCCACGATCTCCTCCGGCTCGAGCTCATACACCGTCGCGCAGTATTCGCAGGTGACGCGGATCTTGCCATCGGGCTCGACCATGTCGGCGCGCTCCTCCGGTCCGAACGAGGCCAGCACAGCCCCGATGCGGTCCTTCGAGCAGCGGCAGACGGCCTCCAGGGCACGGGCGTCCTCGAGGCGGACGCCGTCCTCGTGGAACAGGCGGAACAGCAGGGTCTCGGGCGACACGGTCGGGTCGATCAGCTCGTCGTCGGCCAGCGTCTGGAACAGGGCGCGCGACCGGTCCCACGCCTCCTCGGTCGACCCCCGGGCGTCGTCGCCGGCGATCAGCTGGATCAGCGCCCCGCCGGCCCGCCAGGCCGTGCCCGCATCCGATGTGACCGAGCCGACCGCCAGCCGGACCCTGGTCGGGATCTGCTCCGACTGCTGGAAATAGTGTTCGGCGGCCAGCGACAGGCTCTCGCCCTCGATCGGGGTGATGCCCTGGGTGCGTTCGAAGTCGGGGCCGCGGTCCAGCGTCATGACGAACACGCCCTCGCCCAGCAGCGTCTTCGCGCCCGGGCGGGAAAAGCCCTGCGAGGCGGCGGCGACCTCGGCCTCGTCGAAACGGCAGTAGCCGCGCAGGTGGCCCTGGGTGTCGTAGTCGGCGACGACATAGCGGACCGGGCCATCGCCCTGGGCCTGGACGATCAGCCGGCCCTCGAACTTCAGGGCCGAGCCGATCAGGGCGGCCAGGGCGCAGGCCTCGCCCAGCAGGGCGGCGACCGGCTCGGGATAGGCGTGGGCCGACAGGATGGCGTCAATGGTCGAGCCGAGACGGACCAGGCGGCCGCGCACCGGCCAGCCCTCGATCTGGAAGGCGGCGGCGAGATTGTCAGACGGCGCGGCGGCGGGCGCGTGATCGGTCACGGCGGTCCTCGAAAGGGGGTTGTGCGGAAGCGCCGCAAGATAGGCGCCCGTATCGCGATTGGTAAGGGCGGCATGCTAGAGCAGGAACCGGCGGGGTCGCGGCCCCGTTCCTGAAGGCCTCTCACAGACCCTATCCAGCCGGCGGTTTCATGACCAAAGCGACGCTCAAGCCCTTGAAACAGCAGGCCATCGTGGTCACCGGCGCCACCTCGGGCATCGGACTGGCGGTGGCCCGGCGGGCGGCGCGGGCGGGAGCCTGCGTCTTCCTGATCGCGCGCGGCGAGAGCGATCTGAAGGCGCTGACCGAGGAGCTGCAGGCCAGTGGGGCGCGAGCGGCCTGGGCGGTCGCCGACGTCGCCGACTACGACGCCCTGGCCGAGGCGGCGGACAAGTGCCGGCGGCTGTTCGGCGGTTTCGACACCTGGGTCAACAACGCCGGCATCTCGATCTTCGGGGCCCTGCGCGAGACCACGCTGGAGGACCAGCGGCGACTGTTCGAGACCAACTACTGGGGCGTGGTCAACGGGTCGCTGGTCGCGGCCGAGCATCTGCGCGAACGGCCGGGCGGCGGGGCCATCGTCAACGTCGGCTCGATCCTGTCGGACGCGCCGATCCCGATCCAGGGCGCCTACTCCGCCTCCAAGCACGCGGTGAAGGGTTTCACCAACGCCCTGCGCATGGAGCTGATGCGCGAGGAAGCCCCGATCACCGTCAGCCTGGTCAAGCCGGGGGCGATCGACACGCCCTACAACAAGCACGCCCGCAACCTGACCGGCTACGCGATGCACAACCCGCAGCCCGTCTATGCGACCCATGTGGTGGCCGACACCATCCTGTACTGCGCCGAGCATCCGATCCGCGAGATCACCGTCGGCGGCGGCAGCCGGCTGATCGCCAGTTTCTATTCGGTGCTGCCGGGCGTGGCGGAACCTCTTATGGCCCGGTTCGCTCCTAGCCTTATGCGGGACAGGCGTTCCGCGTGGCAGCCGGACGAGGACGGGCTCTACGACCCGACCGAGGACGGTCTCGATGAAGAGGTCTATTATCCGATGGTCCGACAGTTTTCCGCCCTCGCCGAAGTCCGCAAGCATCCGGGCGTCACCGCCGGCGTGGTCGCCATCCTGGCCGGCGTCGGCTTGGCCACCCTGTTGCTCAATCAGCGTACCGGGCCGACCCGGCTGCAGGCCCTGCGCGGCCGGGTGAGCCCGGGCCGGTGGGTCGACGCCAGCGGCCTGCGCACCCGCTTCGAGGATCTGACCGAAACGATGCGCCACGGCCTGACCGGGGCCGGCGAACGCGCCGCGGAGTTGGGCGACGAGGCCAGCCACCGCTCGCGGCGCTTCCTGCACGACACCCGCCATGCCTCGCGCAAGGCCCTGAAGAAGCACGGCAAGCGCGCCCGCCACTACGCTGGCGAGGCCGGCGTCTATGCGCGGGATCATGCGAAGGAAGGCGGCGCGATCCTGGCGCTGGCCACCATCGCGGCGGCGGTCGGCGCGGCGGCGCTCGACGCCCGGCGGCCGGACAGCAGGCTGCGCAGCCTAGGCCGGTTCTGACCGCGCCCTACGTTCGGGCATTGCTGCAACTGCGAACGTCGGCCAAGGTCCCGCCATGGCCGACGCGACCTATGTTTTCGACTTTGACTCCACGCTCGTGCGGATCGAGACGCTCGAGGCCCTGGCTGATCTCGCCCTGGCCGGGTCGCCGGACGCGGAAGCGGTCCGGGCCGAGATCGGACGGCTGACCGACCAGGCCATGGCCGGCGAGATCGAGTTCGGCGAGGCGCTGCGCCGCCGTCTCGCCCTGCTGCCGCTGACGCGGGACCACGTCCGGACCCTGGCCGGGCGGATACTCGACGAGGGCACGCCGTCGGTGCGCAAGAACCTCGCCTTCTTCCGCGACAACCCCGGGCGGATCGTCATCGTCTCGGGCGGCTTCCGCGAGATCATCGCCCCTGTCGCCGAACGGCTCGGCGTCGGGCCGGAACGCGTGCTGTGCAACGACCTTGTCTATGACGCCGAGGATCGCGTCACGGGCGTCGACGAGGCCAACCCCCTGTCGCGCGCCGGCGGCAAGGCCGAGGCGCTGAAGGCGCTCGACCTCGCCGCCCCGGTGGTCATGGTCGGCGACGGCTGGACCGACGCCGAGGTCAGGCAGGCTGGGGCCGCCGACCGCTTCTACGCCTTCACCGAGATCGTCCGCCGCCCGCCGGTCGTGGCCGCCGCCGACGCCGAGGTCCGCTCGCTGGACGAACTGCTGCACATCGAGGGCCTGACCGGTCGCTGGTCGTACCCGCGCAGCCGCATGCGGATGCTGCTGCTCGAGAACATCCATCCGGCCGCGGTCGAGCGCCTGGGGGACGCCGGCTACCAGGTCGAGACGGTCAAGGGCGCGCTCGGCGAGAGCGCGCTGATCGAACGCATCAAGGGCGTGCACGTGCTGGGCGTCCGCTCCAAGACGCAGGTCAGCGCCCGGGTGCTGGACGCTGCCGACAGGTTGATGGCGGTGGCCGCCTTCTGCATCGGGACCAACCAGATCGACCTCGACGCCGCCGCCGAACGCGGTGTGGCGGTGTTCAACGCGCCCTACTCCAACACCCGCTCGGTGGTCGAGTTGGCGGTGGGCCTGACCATTGCCCTGCTGCGCGACGTGACCGACAAGTCGGCGGCCATGCACCGGGGCGAATGGAACAAGTCGGCCACCGGCTCGCGCGAGCTGCGCGGCAAGACCCTGGGCATCATCGGCTACGGGGCCATCGGCTCGCAGTTGTCAGTGCTGGCCGAGGCGCTGGGCATGCGGGTGATCTTCCACGACCTGACCGAGCGGTTGGCGCTGGGCAACGCGCGGCGGACGCCGTCGCTGGAGGCCCTGCTGGCCGAGAGCGACGTGGTCAGCCTGCATGTCGACGGCCGCACCGAGAATACGGCCCTGATCGGCGCCGCGCAGCTGTCTCGAATGAAGCCGGGAGCCTTGCTGCTGAACCTGTCGCGGGGTCACGTCGTGGACATCGGCGCCCTGGCCCAGGCGCTGGGCGCCGGCCGGATCGGCGGGGCGGCGCTGGACGTCTTCCCGGACGAGCCGGCGACCAACGCCGATCCGTTCGACAGTCCGCTGCGCGGCCTGAAGAACGTCATCCTGACGCCGCATATCGGCGGCTCGACCGAAGAGGCGCAGGAGGCGATCGCCGAGTTCGCGGCCGAACGGCTGCTGGGCTATCTGAACCGCGGCGACACCACCTTCTGCGTCAACCTGCCGAACGTGCAGCTGGCCGAGGTTTCCGGCGCGCACCGGATCCTGCACATCCACCGCAACCAGCCGGGCGTGCTGGCCGAGCTGAACCGGGCGCTGGCGGCGGCGGGACTGAACATCCTCGGCCAGCATCTGAAGACCGACGAGCGCACCGGCTACGTCATCACCGACGTCGATCGCGACTACGACCCGGCCGCGCTGCGGGCGCTGAGGAGTGTGGCCGGAACGCTGCGCTTCCGGATGCTGCACTGAAAGCTTCCCCGGCGGCATCTTGCGCACGTCGAAAACGGGCGCAGAGTACCCGCAACGGTCGCATGATGACGGCCGAGGGAGGATCATCGATGTCTCGTTTCCTGCGCAACGCGGCCGCCGCCGCGCTGGCCGTCGCCGCCGTCGGTGCGGTCGCTTCGACCGCCAGCGCCCAGAGCTACGACCGCCTGGTCGTGTTCGGAGACAGCCTGAGCGACAACGGCAACCTGTACGCCATAGCGGGCCAGCCCACGTCCCCGCCCTACTATCAGGGCCGGTTCTCGAACGGCCCGGTGTTCACGGAACTGCTGGGCTTCGACGCCGGCCGCTATACCGCCGGGGCGCCGGTGACCGGCAGCGTCAACTACGCCTTCGGCGGCGCCCGGACGGACATGTCGGCCATGCCGCCCGGCATGCGCAACCAGCTTCTGGCCTACACCGGCGCCGGCGGCACGTTCGGCTCCAACGACCTGGTCAGCATCCTCGGCGGCGCCAACAATATCTTCCAGCGGCTCAACGCCTTCGCGATCCTGCCGCCCGCGCAACAGGCCGTGACCAACCCGCAGGCCTTCATGCAGCCGACGGCGATCGCGGCGGCTGCGGACATCAACTTCATCGTCAACTCGGTGGCCGGCGCAGGCGCGGGCACCATCCTGGTGTCGAACCTGCCGCGGCTCGGCATCACGCCGCAGTTCAACCAGGGGCCGGCCGCGCCGCTGGGGCCGCTGGCGGACTTCGCCGGAACGAGCTTTAACTCGGCGCTGTCGGCGGGCCTGTTCGGCGTCGCGGCGGCGAACCCCGGCTCCAACATCATCCTGATGGACCTCTACAAGATCAGCGACCCGCTGGCGGGCAACCCGGGCGCGTTCGGCCTGACCAACGCCCACGACTCCTGCTTCAACGGCGTGACGGTCTGCGCCAACCCGGACAGCTACCTGTACTGGGACGGCGTGCATCCCACCGCCGCGGGGCACCGGCTGATCGCCGCCCTGGCCAACGACTACCTCTACTACGGCGACCTCGGGGCCCAATCGACGGTCCAGGCCGAGACCGGCTTCCGCCAGCGCGAGGACCTGCTGGACCTCGCCAGCGAGGGTCTGTCGGCGCGGGGATCCTGGCAGGCCGGCACCCAGATGACCTTCGGCGCCATCGCCGACAGCGTCGAGACCGACGCCCGCGGCGTCGTGGCCGAGACCGAAGCCACCGGCTGGGGCGGCCGGGTCGGCCTGGACCACGTCATGTCGGACAGCCTGCGCTTCGGCATGGCCGGCACCTTCCGCACCGCCGACGTCGAGGCCGGGCCGACGGCGTTCGACGTCGAGACCTACGCCTTCGACATCTACGCGGGCTGGCGCTCGGGCGGCGTGTTCGTCAACGCCACAGCCGGCGGCTCGATCGACCAGTATGACGAAATCACCCGTGTCACGGCGCTGGCGCCGATCGTCCACACGGGCGAAACGGACGGCGGCAGCCTCGGCGCCCGCCTGCAGGCCGGGACGTGGTTCGAGATGGGCGGCATCGCCCTGTCGCCGCGCGCAGCGGTCAGCTTCGTGTCCACGGACGTCAACGGCTACGTCGAACAGGGCGTCGCGGCCCAGTACCAGTATGAGGACCGCACCGTGCAAGCGGCGAGCGGCGAAGTCTCGCTGCGCGCCGAGGGCGGCGGCGAAGGCCTCGGCTTCTGGATCGAGGGCGGCTACCGCGACACCTTCGGCGACAGCAGCGACGCGGTCCGGGTCGGCATCGCCGGCAACCCGGCCCATGTGCTCGAGCGCGACATCGACGATCCGTTCGGCGGGTCGATGATCGCCTCGGCCGGGCTTGAGGCCGACGTCGGTCCGGGCACGGTGTCAATCGGCTATCGGGGTCGTTTCGGCGACGCCGCCGACAGTCACGTCGGCGCCATAACCTTCCGCCTGCCGCTCCAGTAATCGAGCGCGGAATTGCGGATCAGGCGCGTCGCTCCTGAGCGGCGCGCCTTTTTCGTGTGCGCGATTTCGTTGAATTCATGCGACTTTTTGCGGCACAGCTGCGACCTCCTGTCACCCCGGGGGAACCTTTTCGGCCCCAAAGTCGCCCAGCCCGGCCCGTAGAAAGACCGTCCTCCCGGTCGTCGGCCGCGAGCGTCGCGTGTTTCGCGGCCCGCCGGCGCCTTCACCGCTCAATTTGAGCCGAAAAGACGGAGCTGACGCCGCCATGCGACGCCTGTTGCCGACCGCCCGGTCGTTCCTGTTTCACTCTGGCCAAGCCGCCGCCCTGAGCGCGGTCGCCGTGCTGGCCATGGCCGCCGCTCCGGCGCCGGAGCCCTATTACGCGCCGTCCGACGCCGTGCTGGCCGTGCCGGAGGCGCCGCCGGTGACCGCCGTGGCCCAGCCGGCCGGCCCGATCACCCGACTGATCGCCTTCGTCGCTCCGCTGAAGGGCTACGCCATCAATTCCGCCTTCGGCCTGCGTCGCCTCGCCGGCGAGGCCCGGGCGCGCCATCACAAGGGCGTCGACATGGCCGCCCCGGCCGGCACCAGCGTCTTCGTCGCCTGCGAGGGCGAGGTCCTGCGCACCGGCTATGACGCCGGCGGCTACGGCCGCTTCATCGAGGTGGCCCACCCGAACGGCATGAGCACGCTGTACGCTCACCTCAGCCGCATCGACGTCGCCACCGGTGATCGCGTGAGCGCCGACGAGCGTATCGGTCTGGTCGGTTCGACCGGCCGTTCGACCGGCCCGCACCTGCATTTCGAAGTCCGTCGCAACAGCGCCCAGGTCAATCCGACCACGGTGCTGGGCCAGGCCTTCGAGATCAAGGTCGATCCCGCCGCCGTCTAAGGCGAAAAAGGCCTTGCCGGACGGCGTCCGGCAAGGACCGGGTTCGCTCCCGCCGCGCGCCGCCACGGCCACGGTTTCTTCACCCCTTTGCCGGATGCTCTCCGGCCGAAGGGGATCGATTTGGACCGGATCCTGTACTGCCTGACGATCGAGCACGACTGGCGCTGGACGCTGGCGGCCGCAGCGCTGTGCATCTTCGGACTCGGGACCGCCTTTCGTCTGCTCGTCGAGGCCCAGGGCCTCCAGCGCGCCCGTCGGCGTGAAGTCGCCCTGGTCGGCGCCGTCGTCGGCGGCGTGGCGGCCTTCTCCACCCATTTCGTGGCCATGCAGGGTTATGACGCCGGCGGCGAGGTTCGCTACGGCCTGTCGTTGACGCTCGCCTCGCTGGCCCTCGGCGTCGGCGGGGTGGCGCTCGGCTCTCTCATTCTGATGATCAAGGCCAATCGGCTGTACCGCGGGTTCGGCGGCATGGTCGGCCTGTCGGGCGTGGCCGCCATGCATTTCGTCGGCGTCGCGGCGCTGGAGTTGCCGAGCCGATCGATCGGCTGGGATCCCATGCTGGCGGCCCTCGCCGTCGTCGGCGGCCTGGCCATCGCGCTGTTGACCGGCGCGCTCGTCTACGGCCGGGGCCCCGTCCGGTTCGCCGCCACCTGCGCAGCCGGGGCGTCATCGATCATCTTCCTTCATTTCACGGCCATGAGCGCCATGGCGGTCACGCCGACGGCCGGGGCGCTCGCCGCGACCGGGGGCCTGGGCCCGAGCTTCTCCGCCTCCGCCATGCTGGCCGTGCTGACCGTCATGGTCATGGGCATCGTCGCCGTCGCCGGCGCTGTCGCCTGGATGGGCTATTTCTCGCGGGCCAGCGCCCTGAACCAGATCCGCGAGGCCATCGACGCCATGCCGGACGGCCTGGCCTTCTTCGACGCCGAGGACCGGCTGGTGCTGTGGAACAACCGCTATGACGAGGTGAATCCGGAGCTGTCGTCGAATCTTCAGGCCGGCATGACCTTTCGCGAGATCATCCAGATCGGCCTGAACGAGGGCCTGTACGCGGAGGCCGAGGGCCGCGAGGAGGCCTGGATCGTCGAGCGCATGAACTCGCGCCGCGCCCTCTCCGCCATGATGGAACAGCGGATCGCCGGCGACCGCTGGCTGCGCGTTGCCGACCGGCGCACCGCGGCCGGGGGCATCGTCACCGTCTGCACCGACATCACGGACCTCAAGAACGACGCCAGGGCCCTGGCCGAGGCCCGCGACGCCGCCCAGGCGGCCAACGCCGCCAAGAGCCAGTTCCTGGCCAATATGAGCCACGAGATCCGCACGCCGCTGAACGGGGTCATCGGGGTGGCCCAGGCGCTGGCCGGCACCGACCTGTCGGCGCAGCAGACGGAAATGCTGGAGCTGATCCAGTCATCGGGGCGGACGCTCCAGGTGCTGCTCAGCGACATCCTCGACCTGGCGCGGGTCGAGTCCGGGCGTCTGGAGCTGTCGGACGAAGCCTTCGACCTCGGCCGCGCCGTGCGCGACGCCGCCCAGCTCTATGAGGCCTCGGCCCGGGAGAAGGGCCTGCAGTTCTTCGTCGAGATCGCGCCCGAAGCCGATTGCTGGATCGCCGGCGACGTGGTGCGGCTGAAGCAGATCCTGACCAATCTGGTCTCCAACGCGGTGAAGTTCACCGATGAGGGCCTCGTCAGCCTGACCGCCGCGGCCGGCCCGGCGCGGGACGGCGCGCCCACCCTGCGCTTCTCGGTCGAGGACACCGGCATCGGCTTCGACCGCCAGACCCGCGAGCGGCTGTTCAGCCGCTTCGAACAGGCCGACGGGGCGATCACCCGGAAATTCGGCGGCTCGGGCCTCGGCCTGGCCATCTCGCGTCAGCTGGCGGAAATGATGGGCGGCGACCTCGACTGCGAAAGCGAGCCGGGCGGCGGCTCGGCCTTCCTCCTGACCGTACCGTTCCGGGCGGCCGAGGCGCCGGCGATGTCCGGCGCGGCGCTGGCCGAGGACGAGGCGGGCGAGCGCCGCACGCTCCACGTGCTGCTGGCCGACGATCATCCTGTGAACCGCCGCGTGGTCGAAATGATCCTCGCCCAGGCCGACGTGGCCCTGACCTCCGTCGAGGATGGCGCCGAGGCCGTCCAGGCGGCGCGGGACGCCGACTACGACCTGATCCTGATGGACATGCAGATGCCCGTCATGGACGGCCTGACTGCGACGCGGGAAATCCGGCTGCACGAGACGGCCATGGGCCTGGCGCGGACGCCGATCGTCATGCTCACCGCCAACGCCCTGGCCGAACATATCGCCGCCGCCGAGGCCGCCGGCGCCGACCTGCACCTGGCCAAGCCGTTCGACGCCGCGGACCTGCTGAACCTGCTGGTCACCCTGCCGCGGGCGGTAGCCAAGTCGATGGCGGCCTGACGGACGCGCCGGCCTATTCGTAGCCGTGAGCGGTCTCGTTGATGACCTGTGAGGGCATCGACGAGAAGTCGACGGCGACGGGCTGGGCCAGCTTGCGCTGGAAGGTCTTGATGACGTGCTCGAGCCGGCGGCGGACCTCCCGTTCGGCCTCCGATCCGGTGTCGAGCTTCAGCGGGTCGAGGCAGAAGTCGATGATGGCCTGGGGTCGGGACATGGGTTCCATGGGGAGTCTCCTGGTCATTCGGCCGCGAGGAATTGAGCGGCCTCGGTGGATTCCTTCATCGCCGTGGTCGAGGACCGGCCGTTGGAGATGACAGTGGCGACCTGGTCGAAATAGCCGGTGCCGACCTCGCGCTGGTGGCGGGTGGCGGTGTAGCCGGCGGCCTCGTTGGCGAACTCGCGCTGCTGCAGCTCGGAATAGGCGGCCATGCCGCGGTCGCGGTAGCCGTCGGCCAGCTCGAACATCGAGTTGTTGAGGGCGTGGAAGCCCGCCAGGGTGACGAACTGGAACTTGTAGCCCATGGCCCCCAGTTCGCGCTGGAATTTGGCGATGGTGGCGTCGTCCAGTTTGGCCTTCCAGTTGAAGGACGGCGAGCAGTTATAGGCCATCAGCTTGCCGGGGTGCTCGCGCTGGACCGCCTCGGCGAAACGACGGGCGTCGTCGAGGTCGGGGTGGGAGGTCTCCCACCACAGCACGTCGGCGTATTTCGCATAGGCCAGGCCGCGGGCGATGCAGTGGTCGAGGCCCGTTCCCGGTTTCAGGCGGAAGAAGCCTTCCGGCGTGCGCTGGTCCCGCGCGATGAAGGGATGGTCGCGTTCATCGACGTCCGAGGTGATCAGCTGGGCGCTCTCGGCGTCGGTGCGGGCCACGGTGAGGGTCGGCGTGCCCATGACGTCGGCGGCCAGGCGGGCCGCGATCAGGTTGCGCTCGTGCGCCGCCGTGGGGATCAGCACCTTGCCGCCCAGATGGCCGCACTTCTTTTCGCTGGCCAGCTGGTCCTCGAAATGGACGCCGGCGGCCCCGGCCTCGATGAAGGCCTTCATGATCTCGAAGCTGTTCAGCGGCCCGCCGAAGCCGGCCTCGGCGTCGGCGACGATGGGAGCGAACCAGTCGCGCTTCGCCCCGCCCTCCGCATGCTCGATCTGGTCGGCGCGCTGCAGGGTGCGGTTGATCCGGCGGCACAGCTCGGGCGCGGCGTTGGCCGGATACAGCGACTGGTCCGGGTACATGGCCCCGGCGGTGTTGGCGTCGGCGGCGACCTGCCAGCCCGACAGGTAGATCGCCTTCAGCCCGGCACGGACCATCTGCATGGCCTGGTTGCCGGTGACCGCGCCCAGGGCGTTCACGAACGGCTCGTCCTGCAGCAGCTCCCATAGCCGGTTGGCCCCGCGCGTCGCCAGGGTGTGGGTGACGGGAACCGAGCCGCGCAGGCGCTGGACGTCCTCGGGCGTATAGGGCCGCTCTATGCCGTCGAAGCGGCCGTAGGGCGAAGGGACGAGATCGGCGAATGTGGTCATGGTCGGGCCCTGCCTGGTCGCGGCGGATCGGCCGCGGGTGATCCAGAGGGAAACACGCGCCAGTCACGAATGACACATCATGAGAGACGCCTTTCGTGTCACTGAGTCATGATATGACACTTACCGTTAAGTCATTTTATGACATGATGCGATCATGGAAGCGACCGCCGACCGCAAGCTGTTCCTGGGAGGCCGCCTCAAGCGGCTACGACGCGACCTGGCGCTGACCCAGACCGCCATGGCCGCCGACCTGGGCGTTTCCCCCAGCTATCTCAACCACATCGAACGCAACCAGCGACCGGTCTCGGCGCAACTTCTGCTGCGTCTGGCCGACACCTACGACGTCGATCTGCGCACGCTCGGCCAGTCCGGTGGTCCCGCGACCGAGTCGGAACTGGCCGAGGCCTTCGCCGATCCCCTGTTCCAGGGCCTGCCGGTGCCGCGCCATGAGATCGTCCAGCTGGCCGAGGACCAGCCCGCCGCCGCCGACGCCCTGCTGCGGCTCTACCGCGCCTTCGCCGACCGCCGCGCCCGCGACCGCGCCGAGGCGGACATCACCGGCGGCGGCGACGACGACAGCCCCGCCGACTGGGTGCGCGAATACGTCCAGGGCCGTCGCAACCACTTCCCGGAACTGGATGCGCTGGGTGAGGCGCTGGCCGACATCCTCGAGGCCGAGACGCCGGGGGAGTCGTTCGAGATGCGGGCGAGGGCCCGCCTGCTCGCCCGCCACGGCCTCGCGGTCCGCACCCTGCCGGCCGAGGTCATGGTGGAGTGGACCCGCCGCTACGACCCGCACCGCAAGCGGCTGCTGCTGTCCGAGACGCTGGGTCCCTCCTCCCGCGCCTTCGCCGTGGCCTTCCAGCTGGCCCTGTCCGAGCATGACGCCGAGCTGACCGCCCTGACCGAGGCGGCGGCGCCGCCCGACGAGCCCGCCCGCCGGCTGCTCAAGGTGTCCCTGACCAACACCCTCGCCGCCGCCCTGCTGATGCCCTACCCCGCCTTCCAGCAGACGGCGGAGGAGACCGGCAACGACCTGGCGCGGCTGCAGGCCCGCTTCGGCGTGTCGTTCGAACAGGCGGCTCACCGTCTCACCACCCTGTCGCGACCGACGGCCCGGGGCGTGCCCTTCTTCCTGATGCGGGTCGACCAGGCCGGAAACATCTCCAAGCGTTTCGCCTCCGGAGCCTTTCCGTTCTCACGCTTCGGCGGAGCCTGCCCGCGCTGGCGGCTGCACAGCGCCTTCCGCACGCCCGGTCGCGTCATAACCCAGATCATCGAGACTCCGCCCGAGGACGGCAAGGAAGGCCAGCGCTGGTTCACCCTCGCCCGCACCGTCGACCGTCAGGGCCACGACGCCTTCACCGAGGGGCACGACCTCGCCATCGGCCTGGGCTGCGAACTGAAGCACGCGCACCGACTGGCCTACGCCCGCGGCCTCGACCTCGCCGCCCCGGAGGTGACTCCCATCGGCCCCGCCTGCCGCCTGTGCCACCGCCACCCCTGCGCCGAACGCGCGGCGCCGCCGGTCGACCGGCCGCTGACGGTCGACGACTGGTCCAAGTCGGTCAGCCCCTGGCCGTTCGCCGAGGGCTGAAAACGCCCTCTAGTCCAGCGAACCCGCGAAGGCGTTCGCGTCGACCGGCCCCTCGAAGGCGATGAACAGCACACAGGGCTCCTCGCTGACGCAGGTCGCGCTGTGCGGCAGGCCCGCAGGACCGTAGGCGTAGGTTCCGCCCGTCAGGGTCCGCTCGGGCGCACCGAGGTATTTCACGCTCAGGCGACCCGCCGCCAGCATCATGCGCTCGGCGCTGGTGTGGCTGTGCGCCGGCAGGGCGGAGCCCCCGGGAACGCGCAGGAGCAGGTCGGCGTTCGGACGGGCCGGATCGCCATGCAGCACCGACAGTTCGCAACCCGCGGGGAAGATCGCCGGACAGCCGGACCAGGCGAGAGCGGGGTCGGCAGGATCTATGGCCAGCGGGCGTTCAGTCGCGGCGGACGCGACGCTCGCGAGCAGGGCGAGGGCCGCGAATATCATGGTGCGGGGCGCTTTCATGGGATCCTCCTCGACGCCGTGTGGCGATCGGAAACTCCATCCTTCACCCGCCCCCGGGGCGACTCCAGTTCAGGGACTGAATCGCGCGCGCCTACGCCGCCCCGGCGACCTGACGGTCCATGATCTCGTTGACGAAAAGCGCCAGGTCCGTCTGGCCGAACGGCTTGGCCAGACGCGGCAGGCCGGCGCTCGCCGCGTCGGGGGGAAGGTCCGCATAGCCGGAGGTGATGATGACCGGCAGGCCAGGATGGGCGCGCCGAACGGCCTGGGCGAACTGGGAGCCGGTCATGTTGGGCATCACTTCGTCGCTGACGATCAGGTCGATATCGGGCCGGCCGCGCAGGATCTCGAGGGCTTCCCTGCCCGACGAGGCGACGATGACCTCGTGGCCGAGGTCGTCCAGCATGGCGGCGGTGTTGGTCAGCACCAGGTTGTCGTCGTCGACGGCGAGGATCAGCAGCCGCCGTCCGGTTCCGGCCAGGGAATCCTGCGCCTCAACGGCCGGGACGCCCAGGCCCGCCGCGGTCGCGACCGGCAGCCAGAGTTCTACCTGCGTGCCCTCCCCCGGGCGGCTGGTCATCGACAGACAGCCGCCGGACTGGGCGGCCAGGCCGTGCACCATGGAGAGGCCGAGCCCGGTTCCCTTGCCGACTCCCTTGGTGGTGAAAAAGGGTTCGGTGGCCCGAGCCAGCGTTTCCGCGTCCATGCCATTGCCCGTGTCGGCGACGGTGAGCCGGACGTAGTCTCCGGGCGCCAGGGTGGCGTGGTCGCCGAGCCGCTCGGCCTTGGCGCTGATGGTGATGGAGCCGCCGGCCGGCATGGCGTCCCGGGCGTTTACGGCCAGATTCATCAGCGCCGCCTCGAGCTGATACGGATCGGTGTGCGCCCGGGGCAGGTCGCCCGGAAAGCGCATGTTGACCTCGATGTTCGGCCCGATGGTGCGGTCGAGGAAGTTCATCAGGCCACGGACCAGCGACGGCACATCGACCACCTCCATCTTCAGCTCCTGCTTGCGGGCGAAGGCCAGCATCCGCTGGGTCAGGACGGCGCCGCGCTGGGCCCCCTGCATGGCGTTGTCGATCAACGGCGTGATGCGGGGATCGTAGGGCGTCCGCTTCTTGACCAGTTCGAGACTGCCCAGCACCGCCATCAACAGGTTATTGAAATCATGGGCGATACCGCCAGTGAGCTGGCCAATGGCCTCCATTTTCTGCGACTGGAAGAGCGCCTCGCGCGCCTCCTCCAGCGCGCGCTGGTTCTCCATCCGCTCCGTGATGTCGCGGGTCACCTTGGCGAAGGCTATGACGTCACCCTCGTCGTCCCGGATCGCATCTATGACCACATGGGCCCAGAAGCGGCTGCCGTCCTTGCGGACCCGCCACGCCTCCTTCTCGAACCGACCCTCGGCGGCTGCGGTGGCCAGCGCCCTGGCCGGATCGCCGGCCTCGCGATCCTCCTCGGTGTAGAACCGTGAGAAATGCTCGCCGATGATCTCGTCGGGCGCATAGCCCTTGATCCGCGCCGCGCCGGCGTTCCAGCTGTTCACCCGGCCCGTCGGATCCAGCATGTAGATGGCGTAGTCGGTCACCCCCTGGATCAGCAGTTTGAACTGCTGCTCGCTGCGGCGCAGGGTTTCCTCCGCCTTCTTCCGCTCGGTCAGGTCACGGGTGATCTTGGCGAAACCCACCAGCTCCCCGGACGGCGAACGCACCGGATCGATGACGACATGGGCCCAGAATTGCGCGCCGTCCTTGCGGACCCTCCACCCCTCCTGTTCAAAACGGCCCTCTTCGGCGGCGGTTCGCAGCGCCCGCGCCGGTGTGCCCGCCGCGCGGTCCTCGTCGGTGTAGAAGCGGGAGAAATGCTCGCCGAGTATCTCGGCCGGGGCATAGCCCTTGAACCGCTGCGCCCCGGCGTTCCAGCTGGTGACGAAGCCGTCGCCGTCCAGCATGTAGATGGCATAGTCGGTGATGGCGTCGACCAGCAGCCGGTAGCGGTCCTCGACAGGCGGAAGCGAAGCCAACTTTTCCTCAAAACCCACGTCTTGCCCCCGCTGGCGGTGTGTCGCGGAACAGGCGGTAACGTCTGCTGGCCGCAGCGGTTCCACGCCCGGGGCCGGCCACCGAATTTCCGGGATCGGCGCGCTAGAGAAGGACGACGCGCGGGCCTTCCCGCCTGTGGGCCACGCCCGCGCGGTCGAGCAGCATGGCGATCCGGCTGGCGGGATCGGCCGAGCCCTCGTCCAGCAGGGTCTCGATCTCGCGGCGCAGCGCCGGGTCGCTCGAGACGCGGTCCAGGGCCGATAGCCATTCGTCGCGGCTGAGGACCCCGTCCTCCCGATTGTCAGCAATCAACGGCTGCAGGAAGTCGAACCAGTCCCCGCCGGTGGCCCGGTTCTGGACCGCCTCGGCCGCCAGGGCGAAGACCGCGCCGCAGGCGTAGTAGGCGCGGTGCTCACCGCGCGCGCCGGCGTCGGCGACCGGCTGGTCAGCCAGACCGACGCAGTCATCCACCTCCTTCTGGAGTTCGCGGCGGTCGTCCCACACGGGATCGATCCCCTTCAGGGCGCGGATGGCCATCAGGTCGGCCCCGCCCTCAGTGATCCACGCGTCCCGCGCCCGCTCGTAACGCACCGTCTGGCCGAGCCAGAAATGCGCGCTCTCGTGCCCGATGAACCAGCGCGCCATGCCCAGCACCTGCCCGGACGGTTCGACCACGCCCTCGCCCTCGAAGGCCATTACGATCAGTCCCGGCATGACGCTGCCGCCCATCGACATCAGCTCGGAGGTCGGGCCGTTCCAGCTGACCATGATCGTCGGCTGCGCCGTCTGTCCGGGCCCGAGCCGCCCGGCGTAATAGTCCGCGACCCGCGGGGCGAAGTCCTCGATAGCGCCCCCGATCCAGCCTGGCAGCTCCGGATCGGACACCGTGGTCAGTCGAGGCCCCTCGACCAGGTCGGCCCGCCCGAACAGGACATAGGTGTCGGCCCCGGCTTCGGTCGCCTCGGCGACGCGCTGGCCGCGGAACAGGATCGGCCCCCCGCGGTCGCGCCAGGTGACGGTGACCGGGCCGGCGTCCATCGGATGTCCGTTGAGATCGTCGGGCAGGGCCGACACGGCCTCGACGGAGGCGAGCGGGAAGAGGTCGAACTGGCCGTCGGGCAGGGCCACCGATCCGTCGGAGAAGACCAGGACGCCATAGTCCGCCTCAAGGTTCTCGGCCCTGGGCGTAAAGGCGATGCGGACGGCCCGGGGCACCGGCCCGCCGTCGACGGCCCGCAGCACGTCCCGGTCGCCCATCCGCTCCAGCACCACGCCGGGCGTCAGCACGCGCCATTGTTCGAGCCGCCAGGGCCGGCGCGATCCGTCGATCAATGATGAGCGGTAGAACCCCCACACAGGGGCGTCGCGGTCGAGGACATAGTCGGCGGTCCACGACTCGCCGTCACGGGTCACGGTCACGGCCGGGCCCGCGCTCGCCGGAGCGGTCGCCTCTTCGGACGTGACCGTGGCGCAAGCGCCCAGCGGCAGCGTCAACGCCGCGAGCGCGGCCAGTCCGGGCCTGAGCATCCGAAGGTCCCCCCTTTGGTTGCGGCATAGCCCGATCGACCGGCGTTCGTCAGCTTAAGCTTTGGTCAGGCTTGGGTCCGATCAAGGGCGCGGGCGGAGCCCTCGAGTTCGCTCCGCATCGCCGCCTTCAGCCGTTCGGGCGCGACGATCGTCACCTGCTCGCCCCAGGTGAACAGATGCCACGCCAGTTCGCGCATGCCCGAGGCGCGGAAGCGCACGACGACCCCGCCGTCCGGCTGGTCCTCAAGGCTCTGGGTCGGGTGCCAGCGCCAGGCGCGGGCCTCGGCCGCGCCGTCGGGCGAGACCCTCAGCACCACATCCTCGATCTCGTCCTGATAGATGCCGAACGACTGGCTGGCGAAGGCCTGCAGGTCGAAGTCCGGCGGCGGCGACGCCACCCCCTCTTCCGCATGGACGGCGCTCATCCGGTCGAGGCGGAAGGTCTGGATGCGGCCGCTCTCGCGGTCGGCGGCGACCAGATAGTTGGCGCGGCCGAACATCACCCCGCAGGGGGCCACGCTGCGGCGGCGCGCCTCGGCGCCGGGCCGGCTGTAGATGAAGCCCAGCGGCCGCCCGGCCAGCACGGCCTGGCGGATCTCGGCCAGCACCGCCTCGTCGGCCGAGGGCCGCGGTCCGGCCTGCACGGCGATGGTCTCGGCCCGCACCAGCGCCTCCAGGTCGGGAGCCAGACGGTTCAGCGTGGTCGAACGCATGGCCGACTTCAGCTTGCGCTCCAGCCCTTCCAGCGCCGCCGCCCGCCCCGGCTCCCCGCTGGCCCGGAGCGCCTGCGCCGCCTTGGTCAGCTCGATCAGTTCGGTCGCGGTCGGGGCCTGTTCGAACGCCGACAGTCCGCCGCGGATGCGCCAGCGCTTGTTCGGCGGGTCCGAGACCTCCTCGGTCTGGGGGAACAGCATGATCACCGCGTCGCGCAGGCGTTCGGCGGTGCGCCGCCCCATGTCCAGCTCGCGCGACATCTCCTCCAGCGTCAGGCCCTCGGCGCTGGCCGCCATGCGCCGGGCGAGGTCGATGACCATGGCCGCCTTGTCGTGTCTCATGCCGGTCACTGAAGCATACGTCCGATTTTGACGCAACGCTGCCGCATGATCCAACCATCGACAGAAACACCGCTTCAGGAGTTCCTTCCATGGCCCGCACCTTCGCCCCCCACGCCGCCGTCGCCGCCTCCCGCTATCTGATCGTGCCCTGCGAGGCCGACGGCTACGGCGATCTCGCCGTGATCTGGGATCGACTTGAAGAACAGGTGATCGACGTCATCGACGCCGGCCTGTCGGCCCGCTACGCCGATGAGGACGCCCTGTGGGACGAAGCCCGTCCGGCCTTCGACCCGGCCGAGGACTTCCGTATCGCCGCCTGATCTCCGCCGTGCGGCTTGCGGCGGGCGCCGTGGGCCGCTAGCCCTGCTCCTGTCTCGGGAGGACGGTGAATGAGCATGGCGACGCAGACGGTGGATGGAGCGCAGCTGGTCAACGGCGCGCTGGCCGCATTCCAGGCCCGCGAGCGCGACGACGCCGCCTACCTGCTGGCCAAGGCCGTGCAGGCCGACCCGCCGCTGGGCGCGCGCTGGGCCTCGGTGTCGCGGCTGGCCGCCACCATCGGCGAGATCACCCTGGCGCTGGCCGCCGCGCGCAAACACGTCGCCGCCACCCCGACCGCCGAGGCGCGACTGGCCTATGCCCAGCTGCTGATCCAGAGCGGACGGACGCAGGACGCCCTGCGCGAGGGCGCGGCCCTGGCCCGCGAGCGGCCCAACGACCCGGCCGCCCTGCACTTCCTCGCCACCTGCCAGGTGCAGCTGGGCGATCACGACGCCGCCGTCGCCAACCTTCGCCGCATCATCGCCCTGCCGACCGTGCACCTTGGGGCCGAGAATGCCTGGCACGTGCTCGCCGACATCAAGAAATTCACCCCGGACGATCCCGACCTCGCGCAGATGGAGACGATGCTGGAGCGCATCGGGACCTCGGCGGCCAACAGCCAGAGCCGCATCGTCATGCTCTACGCGCTGGGCAAGGCGCTGGACGACGCCGGTCAGACGGACCGCGCCTTCGCCTGTTTCGATGAGGCGGCCCGGCTGCAGAAGGTCGACAGCGTCTTCAACGCCGCCCAGGCCGACGCGTTCGTCGACGCCGTGGTCGGCGGCTACGACCGCGCCTTCATGGACAGCCTGCCAAAGAGCACGATCGACAGCGACCGGCCGATCTTCGTGCTGGGCCTGCCGCGCTCGGGCACCACCCTGGTCGAGCAGATCCTGGTCAGCCATTCCCAGGTGGTCGACGGGGCCGAGGCCAATCTGTTCCGGCCCGCCGCCATGGCCATCAAGGGCTACACGCCGGACGAGGTCCGCGCCTCGTTCGACCGGCCTGACGCGGCGAGCCTGCCCAACCGTATCGCCCGGGCCTATCTGCATCTGGTCGACGAGCGCTTCGGCAAGACCGGGCGGATCGTCGACAAGACGCTGAACCAGACCCGCTATCTCGGCCTGATCCATCAGGTGCTGCCCAAGGCCAGGCTGATCTGGCTGCGCCGCGCCCCCGCCGGGATCGCCTGGTCCTGCTACCGCACCCGTTTCGCCAAGGGGGTCGACTGGACCCGCTCGCTGACCGACATCGCCGCCTATTTCAAGGGCGAGGACCGGCTGCACGCCCACTGGTCGGCGGTGCTGGGCGACAGCCTGCTGACCGTGCCCTACGAGGGGCTGGTCGACGATCCGGACACCTGGATGCGGCGGATCATCGAGCACGCCGGGCTGGAGTGGGAAGAAGGGGTCCGCGACTTCCACAAGACCGAGCGCGCCGTCACCACCGCCAGCTTCGCCCAGGTCAGGAAGCCGATGTACGCCTCGTCCAAGGAGGCGTGGAAGCGGTATGAGACGCATCTGAAGCCGTTCTTCGACGCGTACGGCCGCTAGCCGGGATAACTCGCGCGCAACTGGTCGGCGGTGGCGACCGCCATGTCCTTCAACACGGCCGGGTCCACGTCCGAGAGCCTGTTGACGTAGACGCAGCCCTTGCCCGCCTTGTGCTTGCCCAGGCGGGCCAGCAGGTCGCCCCGTCCCTCGTCGCAGCCGGACAGATAGAAGACCAGGTTGGCCTTGCGCGGCGAGAACCCGACCAGCGGCGCATCGCCCTCGTGGCCGCTGGCGTAGCGGTAATGGTACGCGCCGAAGCCGACGATCGACGGCCCCCACATCACTGGCGGCTCCCCGGTCGCCCCGGCCAGCAGGGTGCAGGCCGCCTCGGCGTCCGCGCGCCGCTTCGGATCCTCCACCGCCGCGATGAAATCGGCGACGGAGACGGCGGTCGGCCTGGTCTTGGCTTCAGCAGCCATGCATCACCCCGTCGGTCAGGGAACCCCGGCCCGGACCAGTTCCCCGCCTGTATAGCGCGGATCGTCGGTGACCTCACGCACGGCGAAATCCGGGTGCGGGAAGGCGGCCATGGCGTCATCGTCGGCGAACTCCGCCTCGGCCAGGAACAGGCCGCCCAGCGCCCCCTCGAACCGATCCACCGACAGGGTCGCGCCGTCGGCGGCGTAATAGTGGCGGGTCTTCTCCAGCACACGCCCCGGCAGGCCGGCGAACAGGGCGAACTCGGCTTGGGTCAGATACAGGGTGGTGATCAGGCGGCGCTCCGGGGCCAGATCGGCCTTCTTCGACAACCGGTAGATGGTCGGACCGCCCCCGACCGGCCTCGCCTCGCGCAGCCGCAGGCGCGAACCCTCGACATACAGGTCCCGGATCGCCTCGGCCCGCAGCACCGGCAGACCGGGCAAGCCCGCGCACAGCCAGCGCCGCTCCCGCTCCACCGCGGCGTATTTCTCCGGCTTCAGGAAGCCGAGGGCGGCGGGGTCGGTCATCGCGAGAGCTCCAACCCGTCGGCGACTATCGCCGAGCGCGCCTGATGGCCCTCGGCGGCGCTCGGCGGTCCCGGCGGCAGGTCCAGGAAGCGCCAGATATGGTCGTAGGCGCCGTCGCGCACGAGCGTGCTGTGGTTCGAGCCGACCATGCGCACGAAGGCCTTCGGCGGTCGGGCCATCCGATACAGGGCCCATCCCTGCTCGAAGGGAATCACCTCGTCCGCGTCGCCATGGATCACCAGAACCGGCGCGTCGATCCGGTCGATGATGTCCCGCGAACGGTATTGGTCGAGCATCAGCAGGCTCACCGGCGCCCACGGATAGGCCTTGGCGGCGACATCGACCGTCGAGGTATAGGGCGCTTCCAGCACGACCGCGCGGGCCGGTCTCTGGCTGGCGAGCCGGACGGCCACCCCGCTGCCCAGCGAGAAGCCGTGAATGACGATCCGGGACGGTTCGACGCGCCGGGCCAACCACTCGTAGGCGGCATCGGCGTCCTTGTGCAGCCCCGCCTCGGTCGGTCGGCCGGTGGAGCCGTCATAGCCGCGGTAGCCGATGGCGAGGAAGCCGACGCCCCTGTCCGCAATGCGCCGCCAGCGCCCTTCCTGGACGGCCAAGCCCGCGGCGTTGCCGTTGAAGAACAGGATTGTCGGATTGTCGGCTTCGGGCGGCAGCCACCAGCCCACCAGACGCTCGCCGTCCTCTGTGTCGATCTGAACGACCTGTATCGACGGCCCGCCGGGATCCGGCGAAGCCCCCGCCGCGACCGGATAGTAGAGCAGGTCGCGCTGCATGAAGAACATCGCGCCGAGCACGATCACATAGACGGCGACGATGCCGGCGAGGACCGACAGGACCCCGCGTCCCCAACGGATCGAGGTCATAGCCTCACAGCGCCTTCACGATCCCCTCGACCATCTTCTTGGCGTCGGCGAACAGCATCATGGTGTTGTCGCGGAAGAACAGCTCGTTCTCCACCCCGGCATAGCCGCTGCCCATGCCGCGCTTGATGAACAGCACCGTTCCCGCCTTCTCCACGTCCAGCACCGGCATGCCGTAGATCGGGCTCTGCGGGTCGGTCTTGGCGGCGGGGTTGGTGACGTCGTTGGCGCCGATGACGAAGGCCACGTCGCAGGAGCTGAACTCGCTGTTGATGTCCTCCAGCTCGAACACCTCGTCATAGGGCACATTGGCCTCGGCCAGCAGCACGTTCATGTGGCCGGGCATGCGGCCGGCGACGGGGTGGATGGCGTATTTGACCTCGACCCCCTCCTCCTTCAGCGCATCGGCCATCTCGCGCAGGGCGTGCTGGGCCTGGGCCACGGCCATGCCGTAGCCGGGGACGATAATGACCTTCGAGGCGTTCTTCATGATGAAGGCCGCGTCTTCCGCCGAGCCCTGCTTGACCGGGCGGGTTTCGGCCGCCCCGCCCGCTCCGGCCGCCGCGTCCCCTCCGCCGAAGCCGCCGAGGATCACCGAGACGAAGCTGCGGTTCATGCCCTTGCACATGATGTAGCTGAGGATCGCGCCCGAACTGCCGACCAGCGCCCCGGTGATGATCAGGGCGATGTTCTCGAGGGTGAAGCCCAGCGCCGCCGCGGCCCAGCCGGAGTAGGAGTTGAGCATCGACACCACCACCGGCATGTCGGCGCCCCCGATGGGGATGATCAGGGTGGCGCCGAGGATCAGGGCGATCAGGAACACGCCCCAGAAGGCCCAGGTCGCCGTACCGCCCGAGGCGATCATGACGCCGATCAGCAGCACCAGCCCGAGCGCCAGGGCGATGTTGATCAGGTGCCGCGCCGGCAACAGGATCGGCGCTCCGCTCATATTGCCGTTCAGCTTGGCGAAGGCGATCACCGAGCCGGTGAAGGTCACCGCGCCGATGGCGACGCCGAGGCTGAGCTCGATGATCGAGATCGTCTTGATGCCGCCCGCGGCCGTGGCGATGCCGAAGCTCTCGGGCGCATAGACCGCCCCCACCGCCACCAGACAGGCCGCCATGCCGACCAGGCTGTGGAAGGCCGCCACCAGCTGGGGCATCTGGGTCATCTGCACCCGCGCCGCGATCAGCGCGCCCGCCCCGCCGCCGACCACCACGCCGCCGGCGATCAGGGCGAGGGTCAGCGGGTCCAGCGTCCCGCTCGACCACAGGGTGGCCAGCGTCACGCCCACGGCCAGCGCCATGCCGACCATGCCCAGCGTATTGCCGCGCCGGCTCGTCTCCGGGCTCGACAGGCCGCGCAGGCTGAGAATGAACAGGACGCCGGAGACCAGATAGGCCAGGGCCGCGATCGATGCGTTCATGCTGATCCTCTCAAGGGGGGCGTCTTCACAGGAAGCCGACCGCGGCGGGGGCCGCCGGGTCCCGGGTGGCGTCGGCAACGGTCTCGCCGGGGCGCGACAGGGCGATGGCGACCGCGCCGCGGCCGCCGGTCTTCCAGACGTGGCAGTGGCCGACGTTCAGGGGCAGACGCCCGGAATCCGGTCCGCGGCCGCTGCGCTCGAACCTGTTGATCCAGGCTTTCTGGTTGTAGACGCTGCGATAGTAGGTGACCGGCGGAAACCGGCACACCAGACGCCAGTTCGCGCCTTCCGGGGCGGAGACGTGCCAGTGCATGCCGTCTTCGATACTGTCCCCGACCCAGGTCTGCGCGCCCGCCGGAGAGGCGGAGCCGAGAACAGGGAGGGCCGCGAGCACGGCCAGGAGTCCGGTCCGCCTGTGATCGATCCCATGAGCCCCGGCCGTCATGGTCAGCGCCCCGGCGGCGGGCAGGCCGTCCGCGCCAGCCGCCACAGGGCGGCGGCGATGAACAGCGGACCGACGAAAACCACGGCCCAGTCCCAGATGCTCATCGGCCGCTCCTGCGCCACGATGCGCAGCAGGATCGACGAGAACAGCAGCACCACGCCGCAGTCGAGAAAGCGCAGCTTGCGGATGGCGTTCTTCTCGCCGAGCCAGCTCCACAGCCACAGCGCCGCCCCGATCGCCGTGGCGACCCATGACGCGCCGACCGCGAACTGCTGGATGTCGAAGGTCATTCGCCGGCCTTCGAGCCCGGCGCCAGTCGGCCGGCGCGAATGGCCTTGAAGCCGAGCCCGATGAAGACGGCCGCCACAATCGCCATCTCGGCCGACTTGAGCAGTGATCCTTCGCCAAGGAATTCAGCGGCGCGCCACAGCCAGTAGAATGTCGCCACCGGATAGAAGACCGCCGCCATCACGCGCTCGACGCCGGTCCGGGTCTCCGGCTTCATCCGGCCGCTGAAAAGGACCAGCGCGAGCACCATGGCCAACGCAAGCGGGATGGCGATCATGACATAGGTGTCGAGCGGCCGGTTCACTTCGGCCGTTCCTTCTTGCGGTACATGGCCAGCATGCGCCGGGTGACCATGAAGCCGCCGAAGATGTTGACGCTGGCCAGGGTCACGGCCGCGACGCCGGCGCCCTTGGCGACCCAGCCGTCGTTCCCGCTCGCCGCCGCCGCGATCAGCCCGCCGACGATGATCACCGACGAGATGGCGTTGGTCACCGCCATCAGCGGGGTGTGCAGCGCGGGCGTGACGCTCCAGACCACATAGTAGCCGACGAAGATCGCCAGCACGAAGATGGCCAGGCGGAAGATGGTGGGGTCGACGTGTTCCATCAGCTCTTCACACCCTCATGCACCACGGCCCCTCGGTGGGTCACCGCCGCCGCCTTGAGGATCTCGTCCTCCAGATCGACCGCCAGCGCCCCGTCCTTGACCATCAGGCCGACAAAGGCGCTTAGATTGCGCGCGTAGAGGGCCGAGGCGTCCGCCGCGATCCGGCCCGCCATATTGGTCCAGCCGACGATCTGCACGCCGCCCGTCGTGGTCACCACCTCGCCCGCCTTCGCTCCTTCGACGTTGCCGCCGTTGTCGATGGCGAGGTCGACCAGCACGCTGCCCGGCTTCATCGAGGCCACATGCGCCGCCGTCACCAGCCGCGGCGCGGGCCGCCCCGGGATCAGGGCGGTGGTGATGACGATGTCCTGCTTGACGATGTGGCTGGCGGTCAGCTCGGCCTGCTTGGCCTGATACTCGGCCGACATCGGCTTGGCGTAGCCGGCCGCGGTCTCGGCGGCCTTGAACTCCTCGTCCTCGACCGCGACGAACTTGGCCCCGAGGCTCTCGACCTGTTCCTTGGAGGCCGGTCGCACGTCGGTGGCGGTGACCACCGCGCCCAGCCGCCGCGCCGTGGCCACGGCCTGCAGCCCCGCCACGCCCGCGCCCATCACGAAGACCTTGGCCGGGGCGACCGTGCCCGCCGCCGTCATCATCATCGGAAAGCCCTTGCCGAAGGCGTAGGCCGCCTCGATCACGGCGCGATAGCCGGCCAGGTTGGCCTGCGACGACAGGGCGTCCATCACCTGCGCCCGGCTGATGCGGGGCACGAACTCCATGGCGAAGGCGGTGACGTTCGCGCCGGCCAGCGCCGTCACCGTCTCCTTGTCGCGGTAGGCGTCGAGCAGGGCCACGACCACCGCGCCCGGCTTCAACGCGCTGGTCTCCTGCGCCGTCGGTCCGCGCACCTTCAACAGGATGTCGGCCCCGGCCAGCACCGCCTTGATGTCCGGCTTCACCGCCGCCCCGGCGGCCGCATAGTCCGCATCGGGAATGGACGAGCCCGCGCCGGTCCCGGCCTCGACGGCGACGGTCGCCCCGAGGGCGATCAGCTTCTTCACCGTTTCCGGAGTGACGGCGCAGCGCGTCTCGCCATCACGGCGTTCGCGGCTCACGGCGATGGCGACAGCCAAGCGAATCCCTCCGTCAGAACTGGACGGGGAAGGTTAGGCTTATCCAGCGGGGGCCGTCAAAAGACAGAATCCGTCTCCTTGCGGAGACGAACAGGATTGTCAGTGGGACTTCTTGCCCGACTTCAGGAAGAAGAAGCCCGCGACCAGAACCACGAAGGCGGTGATCGCGCCGCCGATGAAGCTGCCGCCGGGCTGGAACCACAGCACCAGGAACACCAGGGTGGCCGCGGTCAGCAGCGAGCCCCACTTGGCCAGTCCGACGAACAGGGCGAACGTCGACGCCTGCTCGTCGATCTTCTGCGAGCCGCGAATGTAGTCGTCGTGAGCGTCGGCGTGATGCGGGTCGGCCATGATCGGGTCCGGGAATCTGAAAAGCGGTTGGCGCTCTTATAGCGGGGCCGGCGCCGCGCTCAAGCGGGCGGCGACAATTCGCGCCGCCTGGCCTCAGACCAGCGCCTCGAACCGGTCGATCAGCCCCTCCAGCCGTTTCGTGCCGATGGTCCAGAAAGCCGGGTCGCGCGGGTTCAGCCCGAACGGCGCCAGCGCCTCGACATAGCCGCGCGAGCCCCCGCCCGCGAGCAGTTCGCGATACAGCGGCGTGAAGCCCGCCGGGTCCTTGGCCCGCGTCTCCATCAGCGCCGCCACCAGCAGGTCTCCAAACGCATAGGCGTAGACGTAGAACGGAGAGTGCACGAAGTGGCCGACATAGCTCCACCAGTGCTCATAGCCGGGGTTGAGCGTCACCGCCGGACCCAGCGAGCCGCCCATCTCCTCCAGCCACAGTTCGCCGATCCGCTCGACCGACACCTCGCCCGCCGCGCGTTCGTCGTGGAAGCGGGTCTCGAAGCGGTGGAAGGCGATCTGGCGGATCACGGTGTTGAGCCCGTCCTCGATCCGTCCGGCCAGCAGGCCGCGCTGCTCGGCCGTGGGCGCGGTCTTCAGCAGTCGGTCGAAGGTCAGCCCCTCGGCGAAGATCGACGCCGTCTCGGCCAGGGTCAGCGGCGTATCCGCCAGCAGCGACCCCTGCCCGGCCGCCAGCGTCTGGTGCACGCCATGCCCCAGCTCGTGCGCCAGGGTCAGCACGTCGCGCCGCTCGCCCATCCAGTTCAGGAACACATAGGGGTGCCGGTCCGAGGTCACCGGATGGGCGTAGGCCCCCGACTGCTTCCCCGGCCGCGCCCTGCCGTCGATCCACGGCCGCTCGAAGAAGCCCCGCGCCCGGTCGGCGAACTCGCCGCCCAGATCGCCGAAGCTTTCCAGCACCAGGTCCTTGCCCTGCGCCCAGTCGTAGCCGCGCGGCGCGCTGGTCTCGATCGGCGCATTGCGGTCCCATTGGTCCAGGGTC
The DNA here is from genome assembly GCF_964253355.1 of Brevundimonas sp. LjRoot202. Taxonomy (NCBI): domain Bacteria; kingdom Pseudomonadati; phylum Pseudomonadota; class Alphaproteobacteria; order Caulobacterales; family Caulobacteraceae; genus Brevundimonas; species Brevundimonas sp. LjRoot202. The sequence goes on from NZ_CAXUQW020000001.1 coordinate 861,161, forward strand.
GTCTTGCCCATGGCCCGGGCCTTGAGCGCGTAATAGCGGTGCGACAGGCGCGGATACGCCGCCGCGACCGCCTCGGCCATGGCGTCGACCGCGTCCCCATCGACCTCATTGGCCAGGTGGCGGCTGTCGGCGGGCCGCATGAAGCCGCGCCACTTGTCCTCCAGCGCCTTGTCGGCGGCGACGGTGTTGAGCACCAGCGCCATGGCCTGGGTCCGCGCGCCCAAGGCCTCGTTCAGCCCTTCGGCCGCCGCCTTGCGCCGCGCCCCCTTCGGGTCCGACAGCCGGTTCAACGCCTCGGACAGGGTCAGCTCGTCCCTGCCGGCCCTCACCCGCATCGCCGCCATGGTTTCGTCGAACAGGCGGGGCCACTGGGCGCTGATCGGGCCGCGCTCGGCGAGGAAGGTCTCCAGCTCGTGCGACAGCTCGTGCGGCTTCATGGCCCGCACCCGCCGCAGCCACGGCCGCCAGCGCGCCGCCGCCGGCCACGCCTCCAGCGCCGCCTCGATCTCCGGCCCCTCCAGCTGGTTGATCTCCAGCGTGACCCAGACCGTCGGCGTGGCGATGGCGGTGATCTTCTCCCGCACGGTCGCCTCGAAGCCCTGCGCGCCGGCGTCGTTGCGGTTGGTCGAGGCCGCCAGGAAGGCGTACGCCCCGAGGCCGCCCAGCAGGTCCGACGCCTGTTCGTACAGGCTCACCGCCCGGTCCAGCCGTTCGCCGAGCAGGGCGGCGCCCGACCGCGCCTCCACCAGCCGCCCCTGCAGGGCGTTGAGGTCGCCCACCAGCCCCCGGGCGCGCTCGAGGTCGGCCTCGATGCGCGGGTCCGCGGACGAGGCGTAGAGGTCGGACAGGTCCCAGACGGGGGCTTCAGCGGGGTCGGCGGGAGTCTTGAAGGGGGCGTTCATGGCTTTCCTTTTGGGGACGCGGGCCGCCTGACGCAACGCCCGAAAGCCGCGAGACGCCCACCGCCGCGCCTGTCACATCGGCGGTGAAGGAGACACCAGAACATGAGCTTTCGCATCCAGGCCCTCTCCCCGGCGCCGTTCCTGCCGCTGTTCGATCTCGACGACGAGGCCCTGGCGGCCATCGGGGCCCGGCGCATGATCGCCGACGCCCCGCACGCCGCGCCCTGCCGGGTCAGCCTGGCCGACGCCGAGCCGGGGGAGCGGCTGCTGCTGATCAACCACCGCCACCTCGACGCCCCGGCCAGCCCCTATCGCGGCGACGGCCCGATCTTCGTGCGCGAGGGAGTCGTGCAGGCCGTCCCAGCCGCCGGCGAGGTCCCGGACATGCTGGGCCGCCGCCTGCTGTCGGCGCGGATCTATGACGCCGACTGGATGATGACGGACGCCGACGTGGTCGAGGGCCGTGACCTGGCCGGACGGCTGGAGACGTGGTTCGCCGACCCCGCCGTGTCGCGCATCCACCTGCACACGGCCCGGCGCGGCTGCTTCATGGCCACGGCCGGGAGGATCTGAACGCCCCGTGCTATTTGGGCGGCGGCGCCGCCGCGATCTGGCCGCGCATCTCGCGCTGCAACGCCTCCAGTTCGCCCGGCTCGCAACCATAGTGCTCGCACACGCGCGCGGCCATTTTGTTCATGAGCTGCGGCATCACCGTCATGGTCGCCCGGGTGGCCTCGGGCAGCGCCACCATGGTCTTCTCGATGATCGTCCGCCCCATCTCGGTGTCGTAGAAGCCGAGCAGGGCCTCGAGTTCGGCCTCCGTGAAGGCGCTGGCGTAGACCGGAACCATCGCCTCGATCATCTGCGGAATCATGTCCGTAGTGAGCTCGGCCGCCAGATCGACGAGAAATCGCCGGTCCTCCGCGGGCAGGTCGCGCGTGTCCGGGTCCAGCGACGCCTGGTCGACGATCAGCTGGCGAATGGCGTTCTCGAACTGGTCCGTCATCGTCAGGTCGATGTACCGGCGTGTCAGTTCCAGCTGCCGGGCCGTGGGCGCCGCGGCGGCCTGCGGCGTTTCCCGGGCCTGCGCGGGCGAGCCGATCAGGGCGGCGCCCGCCAAGGCTCCCGCCAGACATACAATCATCAAGCGCATGGTCGTCCCCCTTTCGCGCATAGTCCGCGACGGGGCGGTCGAACACAAGCCCGGTTCAGGGTTCGAAGGCGGCGATCAACGCCTTGAGGTCGGGCTCGTCGACCCAGGCCGCGGCGGTGTCGCGGGGCAGCCAGACACGCTCGCGTTCCGCCTGCTCCTGCCACTCGGCATGTTCGGCGGTCACCTCGAGATCGTACAGGGCGACCACGCACCAGCGGGGCGCGCGGCGTTTCAGGATTTTCAGATAGCGGAACGTCCCCAGCGGCTCGTCGCCGACCACGCCCTCGATCCCGGCCTCCTCCAGCGCCTCCTGGGCGGCGGCCTCGGCGTCGGTCTTGCCGGTCATGCGGCCGCCCTTGGGCGTGACCCAGCGCCGCGTCTCGCGCGAGGTGACGAGCAGTATCTCGACGCCGCCCGGTCGGCGCCGCCACGGCAGGGCCGCGACCTGCAGCCGCTCGGCGCGCTCCTCGGAGGCGGGGGTCTCGGCCATCAGGTCAGGAACGCTCCGCCGATCCAGTAGAACAGGGCTCCGATGGCCGCGGCGGCGGGCATGGTGATGAACCAGGCCGTGACGATGCTGCGCGCCACGCCCCAGCGCACCGCCGAGGCGCGCCGCGCGGCGCCGACGCCGACGATGGCCCCGGTGATGGTGTGCGTGGTCGAGACGGGGATGCCCATGCCGGTGGCCAGGAACAGGGTGATGGCCCCGCCGGTCTCGGCGCAGAAGCCCTGCTGCGGGCTCAGCCGAGTGATCCGCGAGCCCATGGTGTGGACGATCCGCCAGCCGCCGAACAGCGTGCCCAGGGCGATCGCCGCCTGGCAGGTGATGACGACCCAGAAGGGCACCACGAATTCCGATCCGGCCGGCGCGCGCGAGAACAGCAGCACGGCGATGATGCCCATGGTCTTCTGCGCATCGTTGCCGCCGTGGCCCAGGGAATAGGCCGAGGCCGAGACGAACTGCATGCGCCGGAAGGCCTTGTCGGCGGTCGACGGGTTCACCTTCACGAAGGCCCAGGACACGATCAGCACCAGCACCAGGGCCAGCGAAAAGCCCACCGCCGGCGACAGGAAGATGGCGCTCACCGTCTTGGTCACGCCGGCCACCACCACCGCCCCCGTGCCCGCCTTGGCTATACCCGCCCCCAGCAGGCCGCCGATCAGGGCATGCGAGCTCGACGACGGTATCCCGGCCAGCCAGGTGATGACGTTCCAGCTGATCGCCCCCATCAGGGCCCCGAAGATCACCTGATCCGAGATGACGGTCGGATCGATGATCCCGCGCCCGATGGTGTCGGCCACGTGCAGGCCGAAGAACAGGAAGGCGATGAAGTTGAAGAAGGCGGCCCAGCCGACCGCGTAGACCGGGGGCAGCACCCGCGTCGCCACGATGGTGGCGATCGAGTTGGCGGCGTCGTGCAGGCCGTTCAGGAAGTCGAACAGCAGGGCGACGGCGATCAGGAAGATCAGGATCAGCAGGGCGCCGTCCATGGGGCGCTCCTACAGGTGTTCGACCAGGATGCCGCTGATGCGGTTGGCGACGTCCTCGAACCGGTCGACGACCTTCTCGAGGTGATCATAGACCTCGCCGCCGATCATGAAGGCCATGGCGTCGCCGCCCCGGTGCGCCTGGTAAAGCGCCCGCATGCCCTCGTCGTAGAGGGTGTCGCTGTCGCTCTCCAGCCGGGCGATGCTCTCGGTCAGCTCGTTCAGCCGTCCGTGATGCTTTCGCATCTCCGGCAGCAGCGCCACCGCTTCCACTGTCAGCGCCGCCGCCTCGACCGCGATATCCCCGAGCAGGCGCATGTGCGGAGCGAAGTCGCGCATCTCGTACAGCGTCATGACCTTGGCGGTCTTCTGCATCTGGTCGATGGAGTCGTCGAGCGAGTTGGTCAGTCCCCGGATGTCCGAACGGTCGAACGGCGTGATGAAGCTGCGCCGCACCGCGAACAGCACGTCGCGGGCGACGTTGTCGGCCTCGTGCTCATGGTCGAAAATCCGCTGGCACCAGTGGGCGGTCTCGTCGCCGCCGTCCAGCGCCTTGCGCAGCGCCTCGGCGCCCTTGGTCAGCGTCGCCGCATGGGCGTCGAAAAGACGAAAGAAATTGTCTTCCTTGGGCAGCAGCGCCTGGAACCAGCCCAGCATCGAAGAATCTCCCGCGGAATCCGTATGCGGTCAGTCCCGCGTCTTCCCGGGCGCGTCAACCCGTCTGTCTACGGAAGGTTCGACGGCCGGCAGGTCAGCGGAACTGCTTGGCCGCCGCTTCGCCCATCGCCGAGCAGTCGAAGCGCAGGCAGAACTTCTCCATCAGCGACGTTATCCGCGGCATCAGGAGCGGCATCATCACCTCCTGCAACTCCATGTTCATGTCCAGCTGCTTGCGGACGACCGATCGCCCGACGGGCGAGTCGTAGAAGGCGATGGCGGTTTCGAGTTCCTGGACCGTGAAGCTGTCGGCCACGTCGTCGCGTAGCTCCACGATGGCCAGCTCCATCACCTCCGTCAGCAGGTCGCCCATGCCCTCGGCCATCCAGTCGCGCTGGTCGGCCGGCATCCCCGAGGCGCCGTAACTCTCCTCGATCTGGCCGCGCATCTGCTTCACCAGGTCGCCGCCCTGGGTCAGCACCAGATAGCGTTCGGCCAGCTCGAGGCGCCCCTCGCGCGCGGCGTCCGGCGGTGACGTCTCGGTCGCCACCGGCAGCAGGGGCGCCGGGGCCGTCTGGGCCAGGACCGGCCCGGCCGCGACGGCCAGCGCGACAGCTGAAACGATGGCGATGAACCGCATGACCCGACCCCCTTCTGGATACCGCACCCTCGCGCCTGCAACGGCAGGGTGCAAACGAAAACGGCGGCGGAGATCGCTCTCCGCCGCCGCGTTCTTCAGTCCGTCAGGTCGATCAGGCGCCCAGCGAGGCCGGATCGATCTTGAAGCCCGGGCCCATGGTCGAGGACAGGGTGATGCGCTTGATATAGGTGCCCTTGGCGCCGGCCGGGCGGGCGCGGCTGAGCGCGTCCACATAGGCCTTCACGTTGGCTTCGAGGGCTTCCTGGGTGAAGGAGGCCTTGCCGATGCCGCCGTGGGCGATGCCGGCCTTCTCGACGCGGAACTCGACCGCGCCGCCCTTGGCGTCCTTGACCGCCTGCGCGACGTTCGGGGTCACGGTGCCGACCTTCGGGTTCGGCATCAGGCCGCGCGGGCCCAGCACCTTACCCAGACGGCCGACCAGGGCCATCATGTCCGGGGACGCGATGACGCGGTCGAAGTCCATGAAGCCGCCGTTGATCTTCTCGTACAGATCCTCGGCGCCCACGATGTCGGCGCCGGCCGCGAGGGCTTCGGCCGCCTTGGCGTCCTTGGCGAAGACGGCGACGCGGACGTCGCGGCCCGTGCCCGACGGCAGGTTGACCACGCCGCGGACCTGCTGGTCGGCGTGACGCGGGTCGACGCCCAGGTTGACGGCGATCTCGATCGACTCGTCGAACTTGGCCGTGGCGTTGTCCTTGACGGCCTTGACGGCGTCGGCGAACGGCAGGACGGCGGTCACGTCGCCGGTGCGGGCTTTGAAGCGCTTGGTTTGCTTGGCCATGTGCTTAGCCCTCCACGACGTTGAGGCCCATGGCGCGAGCCGAGCCTTCGATGATCTTGGTCGCCGCGTCCAGGTCGTTGGCGTTCAGATCCTTCATCTTCTTTTCGGCGATCTCGCGCAGCTGGCCGCGCGTGATCTTGCCGGCCACTTCGCGGCCCGTCATCTTCGAGCCCGAGGTGATGCCGGCGGCCTGCTTGATGTAGTGGGTCGCGGGCGGGGTCTTGGTGACGAAGGTGAAGCTCTTGTCCTGGTAGACGGTGATCACCGTCGGCAGGGGCGTGCCCTTCACTTCCTTCTCGGTGCGCGCGTTGAACTCCTTGACGAAGCCCATGATGTTGACGCCGCGCTGACCCAGGGCCGGGCCGATCGGGGGCGACGGCGTGGCGTTGCCCGCGGGCACCTGCAGCTTGATGTAGCCGAGAATCTTCTTGGCCATTGGTCTCTCCTTACAGTGGCCCCGAACTCAATCGGGACCGGTGAGCCGTGGTCGTGGCATGGCTGCCTCCCACGGATTTATGCGGGCGAACCCGCACCGCCCCTCAGAGCGAGGCGCGCGTGTAGCAGAAGGGTGCTGGCGAAGCAATCCAGCACCGGTAAGCTGAAATCGGCGGCTCGTAGCTCAGCTGGAGTAGAGCACCGACCTCCGGGTCGGAGGTCCCCCGTTCGAATCGGGGCGAGTCGCTGCCTTACGCCGCGCTCTTCTCGACTTGGCTGTATTCCAGATCCACCGGGGTCGGGCGGCCGAAGATGGAGACGGCCACGCGCAGGCGGGCGTTGTCCTCGTCGACGCTCTCGACCTGGCCGTCGAAGCTGGCGAACGGGCCGTCGATGACCTTGACGGTCTCGCCGATGTCGAAGCGGATGGTGGGCTTCGGACGCTCGACGCCCTCTTCCACGGCCCCGATGATGTTCTGGACCTCACGCTCCGAGACCGGCAGCGGCTTGGTGCCGCCGGCGGCGCCGAGGAAGCCGGTCACCTTCGGGGTGTTCTTGACGAGGTGATAGGCGTCGTCGGTCATCTCCATCTTCACCAGCACGTAGCCGGGGAAGAATTTGCGCTCCGAGTTGACCTTGCGGCCGCGGCGGATCTCGACGACGTCCTCGGTCGGCACCAGGATTTCCGAGAAGCAGTCCTCGAGCCCCTGCTGGCGCGCCTGGTCCTGCAGATGCTGGGCCACCTTCTTCTCGAAGTTCGAGTAGGCGTGGACGATGTACCACTTGTGCCGCGGATTGGCGGCAGGCTTGGCGGGAGCGGCGTCGGTCATGGGCGTCTCTCTTACTGACCGATGGCCAGGATGATGCGCGAGGCGAAGGCCAGGCCGGTGTCGACGAGGAAGAAGAACGCGGACGCGAGCGCGACCATGATGAAGACCATCACCGAGGTGATCCAGGTCTCCTTGCGGCTCGGCCACACGATCTTGCGACCCTCGGCCCGGACCTGGCTCAGGAATTGCGGAATCGAGACCCGCGGCTTCTTCGGCGCATCAGCCGCGACAGCGGCGCCCGCTATGGCGGGTTGTGCGGTCTGGGGGCGGCGCCCCGGGGTCTTGGCCTTGGCCATCGTTATTCCGTCAAAGAATTGATCCTGCCGCCCCCAGATAGGAAGCCCTATCCGGCGGCGACAGGGGAAATGGCAGGAGTTGGGGGACTCGAACCCACGACCCCCGGTTTTGGAGACCGGTGCTCTACCAGCTGAGCTAAACTCCTAGACGAACCACAGCGCGCCGCGGGTGACCCCGTCGACGCATGTAATCGCCAGACCGGGGCGTATGCCCGACGCCACGCCCCTTTTCAAGGGCGGAAGGGTCAATCGTCGTGGTGCGCCGCGACGGCGCTGGCCTCGTCCTCGGGCTTGACCAGCTGCCGGAACAGCAGCTTGTCGATGCGGCGGTCGTCCATGTCGATGATCTCGACCTCGAACCGTCCCAGCTGGAGGATTTCCCCCTCGTCCGGCACCCGCGACAGCTGGTGCAGGACCAGGCCGGCGACGGTGTGGAACCCTTCCGTCTCGCCGAAGTCCTCGCCGAGTTCGTCGGCCAGTTCCTCGATGTCGGCCTGGCCGTCGACGATCCAGCTGCCGTCCTCGCGCTGGCGGATATAGGCCTCTTCCTCGTCGTGGCCCTCGTCGAAGTTCCCGGCGATCATCTCCAGCAGGTCGGTGGCCGTCACCACGCCCTCGAAGGCGCCGTACTCGTCGACCAGGAAGGCCATGTGGACCTTGGACGCCTTGAGTATCTCGAGCGCCTTCAGGACCGAGGTCGACTGCGGAATGAAAGCCGGCGTCTGCACCAGCCGCTCGACGTTGAACTCGCCGTTGTCCAGCAAGCTGTCGAGAAGATCCTTTTTGTGAACAACGCCCAGGGGGTTGTCGACGTCGTTTTCGCGCGCCACCACGATGCGCGAATAGGGGCAGGTCCGGATCTCCTGACGCAGCTGTTCCTCGCTGTCGTCCAGGGCGATCCAGAACACCTCGTGACGCGGCGTCATGGCCACCCGGATGGGCCGGTCCCCGAGGCGCAGGATCTCCTCGATCATCTCCTGCTCTTCGGGCTCGATCAGACCCGAGGCGGTGCCCTCGGCGATCATCGTCTCGACCTCTTCCTGGGTCACGTCCGAACCGTCGCGGTCCTTGACGCCCATGATCTTGAGGATGGCCGAGGTCGAAACCGTCAGCACCACCACGAACGGCTTCAGCACGATGGCGACGGTCGAGATCGGGGCCGCCATCTTGGAGGCGATTGATTCCGGGAAGATCAGCGCCAGCCGCTTGGGGACCAGTTCCCCCACGATCACCGACACATAGGTGATGAAGACGATGACCAGGACGGTCGAGAACACCTCGGTATAGGCGGCGAGGCCGGGGAAGACCGCCTCGAGGATGAGGTTCAGCTCGCCGGCGATGGCGGCCTGCCCGTAGGCGCCCGCGGCGATGCCGATCAGGGTGATGCCGACCTGGACGGCCGACAGGAAATGCGTCGGTTCCTCGGCCAGCTTCAGCGCCGCCCGGGCCCCCCGGTCGCCCCTCTCCGCCCGGCTCTGCAGTCTGGATTTGCGCGACGACACGACCGCAAGTTCGGTCATGGAAAACAGGCCGTTCAGCACCACGAGCAGCAGTACGACGACGATGGCGATGGCTAACATCTAGGGGGAGCGGGACCGGCGCGGCGCGACAGCCGGCGTCCGCGCGATGGATGATACGGGGGTTTTCCCCCCTCCGCCACGATTTCCTTCGCGATCAGCGGGTGCGGCCGATCTCGACGCCGCCATAGGGCCCGCGCGAAGCCCCGTCGTCCGGGGTGGCGGCGCAGGCCGACATGCCGATCAGGGTGCCGATGAACAGGCCGGTTCGAAGCGCGCGTCGCATGGTTACTGAATTCCTAACGTCCGTGAACCGAACGTAGGCGCCGGACCGGGGTTCCCGTGCAAGGCCGATCCCGCCGACGGCGAATTGCGAAGGGGCGGCGCTCCCGCACCGCCCCTCGCAGGCGAACCTGTGCCGTACCGGGACTAGGCCGGCGGCCGTCCGCCGGGCCGCCGCGTGAGCTTGTCGGCCCAGCTCTGCGCCACCTGGCCGGCGGCGTTGCGGCCGCCCAGGCCGAAGGCCAGCGCCGCGGCCACCGCCGCCGCGCCGAGCACCAGGCCGAAGGCCAGCAGCACGATGTCGTCGGCGATGCCCATGAAGCGCAGGCCCATGGCCGTGGCCAGGGCGATGGTCGCCCAGCGCACCAGGGTCGAGGCGAAGCCGTCCGCCCCGCCCGTGCCCTTGTTGATGAGCCGCGCCAGCACGTCGGCGATCAGCACCCCGGCGGTGATGATGACGCCGCCGACGATGACCCGGCCGGCGAGGCCGAGAATTTCCTCGACGGTCATGGCCAGGGTCGAGAACTGCAGCAGCCGCGCCGCCTCGACCGCCGTGAAGGCGACGATGGCCACCATGACCAGCTTGCCGACCACCCGCGAAGGGGTCAGCGGGACCGGGGCCGACGGCGCGCCGCCGAGCGCCGCGGCCGTGGCCGGGGTGACGTCGCCGGCGTAGGGCGCGGTCGTGGCCGGCGGCTCTACGGGCGCCCGGTTCGAGGCCAGGCTCATGACGCTGGAGACGCTGCGGTCGAAGCCGGTGGCGGGCAGGACGCGTTCGACGACCTGCGCCACCCAGCGGCCGATGAACCAGCCGATGGCCAGCACGATGGCCGCGGCCAGCACCCTCGGGATGGCGTCGAACACCGTCGACAGCACGGCCACGGCGGGGACGGTCAGCGACTCGATGCCGAGCTGCTCCAGCGCCGCGATGGTGATCGGGATCAGCACCAGCACGAACACCAGGGTGCCGACGGCGGCGCTGACCCCGGTCGAGCCCGTGGCCCTCGACAGCCCGGCCTTGTCCAGCCAGCGGTCGGCGTTGGCCGCCTGCAGGGCCGCCTCGGTGACCCGGCGCGCCAGGGTGGCGACCACGAAGCCGATGAAGAAGATCAGGACCGCGCCGATGATGTTCGGCAGGAAGGACATGACCTGGGTCAGCAGGGCGTTGAGCGGGGTGACGACCTGACCCAGGTTGAGCACGCCGAGGGCGGCGACCACGCCGAACAGCAGGATCAGCCAGAAGGCCACGTCGCCGAGGCTGGCGCCCACGGTGTGTTTGGGATTCTCGCTCAGATTGGCCTTCGAGGCCCCGGGGATGCGGTCGACCCCCTTGGCCAGGGCCCATTTCACCGCCTTGCCGATGAACCAGGCGGCGACGAGGATCAGGAGGGCGCCCAGCACCCTCGGCGCCCACACCTCGAACAGCTGTTCCCAGCCGATGAACTCGTAACCCGTGTCGTACATGGGAAGCCACCCGTCCGCGCCGCGACCGTCGCAGCGTCCTCGGGGGCCGAAACCGGGCGAGGCGCGCAAATGTTCCGCTTGCGCGCCCGTTCGCCGTCCCTCCGCCGTCATTCCCGACCAGGCCCGGGGATGACGGGCCCAAACAAAACGGCCCCGGAGTTTCCTCCGGGGCCGTTCTGTCTTTTGCTCAGCCTATGCTCGCCTCGCGGAGGCTCGCGGCTTGAGGCTGGTTAC